>JAYZLL010000054.1:0-199569 GCA_036154315.1 Pseudomonadota bacterium | reverse complement strand
GGCGAGCTGCTGTCGGCCTGGCTCTTGAAGAACTCGCGCCTTGCCGCCAACGTGCCAGAGGAACACTCGGAAACCGCCTATATGACCGACCGCGCCATGGCCTTTATGGAAGAGGCGGCAGCTGACGGGCGCCCCTGGGTCTGCCATCTGTCCTATATCAAGCCGCACTGGCCCTATATCGTGCCCGCGCCCTATCACGACATGTATGACGAGCGGCACATCGTCGATCCCGTGCGATCCGAGGCAGAGCGGCAGACGGATCATCCCCTGATGCAGGCCTATCTCGATGCCCGGGTCTGCCGCAGCTTTGCCCGTGATCATGTGCGCGAACATGTGATCCCGGCCTATATGGGGCTGATCAAGCAGCTGGATGACAACCTTGGCCGCCTGTTCGCCTGGATGGATAAAAAGGGCTTCAGCGAGAACACCATCGTCGCCTTCACTTCGGACCATGGCGATTACATGGGCGATCACTGGATGGGCGACAAGGATTTCTATCACGAGATGGCGGTGAAGGTGCCGCTGATCATCGCCGACCCGCGCAAGGATGCCGATGGCACGCGCGGGTTGGTCACGGATGAGCTGGTCGAGATGATCGACCTCGCTCCCACCTTCATGAATGCTGTCGGCTGCCCCGCCAAACCCCATGTGATCGAAGGGCGCGACTTGACGCCAATCCTGCATGGCACGGACGGGTTTTCACGCCGCTATGTGATCAGCGAACACGATTACCACTGGTCCGACATGGCCCGCACGCTGGAGCAGCCGCAGGAAGATGCCCATACCACGATGATCTTTGACGGACGCTGGAAGTACATCCGCTGCGAAGGCTTCCGCCCGGTGCTGTTCGATCTTGAGACAGACCCGCAGGAGATCACGGATATCGGCGGCTCGGATCTGCCCGAACATGTCGCAGTGCGCGCACGGATGGAGGCGGCCCTCTTGGATTGGGCGACGCGCCATCACACGCGGATCACCGCAACCCAGACCGTGCTGGCGCGGCAGAAACTGGCGGCTGAAACCGGCATCCTGATCGGATTTTGGGATGAGGCGGAATACAAAGAGGTCACGGGCAAGGCCTTTGAGGATCTCACCCCGCAGGGCCGCCCCTGAACCCGGCGTCAGCCCTGGCCGTGGAAGTGATCGTAGATCCGCTCGGCCAGGGCTGCTGAAACCCCCTCGACCGCCTTGAGGTCCGACAGGTTGGCGCGGCTCACCGCCTTGGCGCTGCCAAAATGCGCCAGCAGGGCCCGTTTCCGGCTGGCTCCAACCCCTGCGATTTCATCCAGCGGCGTTGCCCCCATCGCCTTGGCCCGCTTGGCCCGGTGGGTGCCGATGGCGAACCTATGCGCCTCGTCCCGCAGCCGCTGGATGAAATAGAGCACCGGATCGTTGCGCTGCAGGGCAAAGGCATTCTCGCCCAGACGATAGAACTCTTCCTTGCCGTGATCGCGGTCGACGCCCTTGGCGACACCCACCATGGGAATGTCCTGCACGCCGTGTTCTTCCATGATCTCTGCCACGGCCGAGACCTGCCCTGCGCCACCATCGATCAGCAGAAGATCCGGCCACATGCCCTTTTCGCGGTCGGGATCCTCTTTCAAAAGGCGCGAGAAGCGGCGGTTCAACACCTCTTTCATCATCCCGAAGTCATCGCCAGGGGTCAGGTCATCGCCCCTGATGTTGAACTTGCGATAGGCGTTCTTCATCAGCCCCTCAGGGCCGGCCACAATCATTCCCCCCACCGCATTGCTGCCCTGAATGTGGGAGTGGTCGTAGACCTCGATCCGTTTGGGGGCCTCGTCGAGATCGAAAGCTTCGGCGAGACCTGCGAGAAGTCTGGCCTGTGTCGCCGTCTCGGCCATCTTGCGCCCGAGCGACTCGCGCGCGTTGCGGGCGGCGTTGGACACCAGCTCCATCTTTTCGCCGCGCTGGGGCACCTCGATCGCGACTTTGCGGCCCAGTTTCTCGGCCAGCGCTTCGGCCATTAGATCACGCTCCTCGATGTCGTGGGACAGAAGCAAGAGGCGCGCGGGTTCCTTTTGGTCGTAGAACTGGCCAATGAAGGCTTGCAGTACCTCGGCCTCGTCCGCGCCCGCGCCGGTGCGGGGGTAGAAGTCGCGGTTGCCCCAGTTCTGGTTCGCGCGGATGAAGAACACCTGCACACAGGCCTGCCCGCCCTCCATATGGAGCGCGATCACGTCGGCCTCGGTCACGCCGCGCGGGTTGATGCCTTGCGAGCTTTGCACCTTGGTCAGGGCCTGAATCCGGTCGCGCAGAACGGCGGCGCGTTCAAACTCCATCGCCTCAGAAGCCGCCTGCATCTCGGCGGCGAGTTCCGACTGCACTTTGGTGGTCTTGCCGGAGAGAAAGCGTTCGGCGTCGCCCACCAGTTCGCCGTAGCCCTCTTCCGAAATCTTGCCGACGCAGGGCCCGGCGCAGCGTTTGATCTGGTAGAGCAGGCAGGGCCGGGTGCGGCTTTCGAACATCGAGTCCGAGCAGTTGCGCAGCAGGAACACCTTTTGCAGCTGGTTCAGGGTGCGGTTGACCGCATCTGCGCTGGCGAAGGGGCCATAATAGGCGCCCTTGGTTTTCTTGGCGCCGCGGTGCTTTCTGATCTGCGGATAGGCGTGGTCCTTGGTGACGAGAATGTTCGGAAAGGACTTGTCGTCACGCAGGAGCACGTTGAAGTGCGGCTTGAGTTGTTTGATGAGGTTCTGTTCGAGGAGCAGCGCCTCGGTCTCGGTCCGGGTCGTGAGGAACATCATGCTCGCGGTCTGCGAGATCATGCGCGCGATCCGGGCGGAGTGGCCGTTGGGGTTGGCGTAGTTCGAGACCCGATTCTTGAGGCTCTTGGCCTTGCCGACGTAGAGCACGCGCCCCGTCTCATCCAGCATGCGGTAGACGCCGGGGGAATTGTCGAGTTGCTTGACGTAACGTGCGATCAGCGCGTGGCTGCGAAGCCCGTCGATGCCCATCTCGGTTTGTGCTGACTCAGTCATACGGCCTGCTCTCTGATTCTCGTTTTAGCTGCAATGATAGCGTGGCGGCGACAAGAGGAAACACGTCCACAGAATCTGGGGATAAGTCGGTGGAAGAAAAGCGTTCCGGCGGAAAATTTCCTTAATTCACAGGCGTTACATTGAGGTGCTTAATTTTTGGGCGTGAATTTAACGTGCTGTTTTTAAATGGAAAAATTGTTAAGAAATTGTAAATCCATGAAAACACACAATTTTCCATGTGTAATTTATGCAAGTCACACCGGGGGTGTACAACTTCCGTGGGTCTGGGCGCGAAGGGCCTTGATCGAAGTCAATCCCGGCCCTGAACTTCGGGTGTTTTCCAGCCCAGATGTTGCCCGCCATCCACCGCGATCATCTGCCCCGAGACGGCGGGCGCGTCGAGGAAATAGCCGAGCGCGCCGGTGATGTCCGAGGGGTTCGCGCCGCGGCCGAGCACGGTGTTGGCGCGCTGGTGGGCGAAGGCTTCGTCGCTCTGGTTGGCGCCTTGGAGCGTCGGGCCGGGGCCGATGCCGTTCACGCGGATGCGCGGGGCGAGGGCGCGGGCGGCGGTCTGGGTGAAGGACCACAGGCCCATCTTGGCGATGGTGTAGGTCATGAAATACGGGGTGAGCTTTTTCACCCGCTGGTCGATCATGTTGACGACGAGGCCGGTGGCGATGGGTTCGCCATTCTCGTCCGTTCCGGCCTCGGGCGCTTGGGCGGCGAAGGCCTGTGTGAGGAAGAAGGGCGCGCGCAGGTTGGAGCCGATGTGTTTGTCCCAGCTGTCCGGCGTGGCGGTTTCGATGTCGTCGTCTTCGAAAATCGAGGCGTTGTTCACCAGCACGGTGAGTTGGCCCACGGCGCGGGCGGCGGTGGGGACGAGCGCTTCGACCGCGTCAGAGTCGAGGAGGTCGGCCTGCACCGCTTCGGCGCGCACGCCTTTGGCGCGGCAGGCTTCGACCGTGTCCAGTGCGCCCTCTTCGGAGCCTGCGTAGTGGACGACGACGTCATAGCCGCGTTCGGCCAGATAGATCGCCATGGCGCGGCCCAGACGGGTGCCTGCGCCGGTCACCAATGCGCCGCTCATGCCCCCAGCACCACGAAGACGTAGAGCGCGTAGAGCACGCAGAAGGCGGCGCCCCAGATGCGGCCCATGTACCAGCCCTTGAACACGAAGGGGGCGAGCAGGACCGAGGCAGCGAACATGACCCACATGTCGAAGCGCAGCATCGACGGTTCGACCGGGATCGGGCCGACGAGCGAGGCGATGCCGATGATGCCCAGAAGGTTGAACATGTTCGAGCCGATGACGTTGCCAAGCGCCACGTCGGCCTGTTTGCGGATCGCGGCCATGACGGTGGTGGCCAGTTCGGGGAGCGAGGTGCCGACCGCGACGAGGGTGAGGCCGATCACGGTTTCCGACACGCCGATGGAGCGTGCGATGCTGGTGGAGCTGTCGACCAGAAGGTCGGCGCCCAAGGGCAGGCCGACGAGGCCGAGGATCAGGTAGAGCGCGATCTTCCACTTGGGCATGTCGGGGTCGGCGCCTTCGAGGTCTTCGTCTTCGTCGAACTGGCTTTCGTCGACGGTCTGACCCTTGGCGGCGGCGGCGGCGATCACGTCGCGGCGGTGGTTCATCGCGGTGCGGCCCGCGTGGAACAGCATGAAGGCGAGGCCGGCGAGGAGGATCAGACCCTCCCACCAGCCGAACTCACGCGTGGTGGCGACGGCCATGAAGAGCACCGTGCCTGCGAGCATCATGACGTAGTTGTAGCGCGTGTCGCAGTCTTTGGTGGCAATGCCGGTGATGAGCGCAGGGACGCCCAGAACCAGAAGGATATTCGCGGTGTTGGAGCCGACGACGTTGCCGAGGGCGAGGCCCGGCACGTCGCGCAGGATCGCCTGCACCGAGATCAGAAGCTCGGGCGCGGAGGTGCCGAAGGCGACCACGGTGAGCGACACGACGAGGGCGGGGATGCCCAGCCGGAGGGCGAGGTTCACAGCACCTTTGACGAGGCTGTCACCGGCGAGAAGCAGGATGACCAGACCGAGGGCCGCGTAAAGAAGATCGACGATCATGAATGACCACACTCGCAGGGGCCTTTGCCCAGACGCGGGCGGCCGCAGTTCGGGCATTTGGCGCGTGTCAGTTTGTTCGCGCCGGGGATGCGCAGGCGGCCGAACATGGCGAGCACCAGCATCACGATGAGGAAGAGCGAGACGATCTTGATCATGTCAGAGGCCGAACCGCGCCCAGGCCGCCCGGTCTTCGACCGAGGCGATGGCGTCTTCGGCGATCTGCGCCCCGAAGCGTTTGAAGAGCGACTTTTTCGGGCCGAGGACGTTGAACTTCACATCCTTGCCGAACTTCTCTTTCAGGAACGGGACGAGGTGGGCGATGCCGTCGGCGAGCCCGAGGTCCACCGCTTTTTGCCCGACCCAGAATTCACCGGTGAAGAGCGCGGGATCGTCCGCCAGCTTGTCTTTGCGCGCGCCTTTGACGTGCTCGATGAACGCCTCGTGGATTTCGGTGCCCACGGCTTTGATGCGGACCACATCCTTGGGGTCTTCGGGCTTGAACGGGTCGAGTTGCGACTTGCTTTCGCCCGAGGTGTAAACCCGGCGTTCGATGCCGTGCTTGGCGATGAATTCATGCGCGCCGAAGCTCGCCATGATGACGCCGATGGAGCCGAGGATGGACGAGCGGTCGGCGTAGATTTCATCCGCCGCGCAGGCGAGCCAGTACCCGCCCGAGGCCGCGGCATCTTCGACAAAGGCGTAGACCGGCACCTTGTTCTCATCGGCGAGCCGCCGGATGCGAGCTGCGATGAGCGAGGATTGGACGGGGCTGCCACCGGGCGAGTTGATCGACAGGGCGACCGCCTTGGGCTTGCGGCGGAAGGCCCGTTCGATCGGACCGGCCATCGCGGCGTCGTTCAACTGACCACGGGTGCCCGTGGAAATCGCGCCATGCAGGCGGATGACCGCGACCGTCGGGTCGGGCTTCATGAATGGAATAAAGCGCTTCATACGGGTCGATGTAGAGGCGCGACAGGGGGGCTACAAGGCCAGCGGGCCACGATTGTCGCCCCCCTGTTGCAATGACGTGGGGTCGGTCAGGCCCTGAGTTTCCAGCCGGTGCGGAAGATCATCGTGATGACCGACAAACAGGCGACCAGCACGACCCCGATGGCGACGAGCGAGATGCCCACCGGCACGTCGGACATGGCGAAGAACGACCAGCGGAAGCCGGACACCAGATAGACGACAGGGTTGAACATCGCGACCGTCTGCCATGCCTCGGGCAGCATCGAGATCGAGTAGAACGCGCCGCCAAGGAACACGAGCGGGGTGATGACCAGCATCGGGATCAGGTTCACCTGTTCGAAGTTGTCCGCCCAGATGCCGATGATGAACCCGAAGAGCGCGAAGGTCACGCAGGTCAGGACCATGAAGGCGAGCATCGCCAGCGGATGCGCGATCTGAAGATCGACGAAGAACGCCGCCGTCGCCAAGATGATGAGCCCGATCATCAGGGCCTTGGTCGCGGCCGCCCCGACATAGCCCATCACGATCTCGGGGACCGAGACGGGGGCCGACAGAACCTCGTAAATCGTGCCCACGAACTTCGGGAAATAGATGCCGAGCGCGGCGTTCGATACCGACTGCATGAGCATCTGGAGCATCATGAGGCCCGGCACGATGAAGGCGCCGTATTCGATGCCTTCGACCGTGTCGATCCGGCTGCCGATGGCGGTGCCGAACACGACGAAATAAAGCGAGGTCGAGACCACGGGGCTGATGATCGACTGGCCGATGGAGCGGAACGTCCGCGCCATTTCGAACCGATAGATCGCTGTGATGGCGAGCCAGTTCATGCCGCGTCCTCCTGTTCTTTGTTTTGTTGCTTGGCGACGAGGTCGACGAAGATGTCTTCGAGCGAGCTTTGGCGGGTCGACAGGTCGGACATGGTCAGCCCGGCATTGCGCAGGTCCGCGAGCAGCGACGTGATCCCGGTCTTTTCGGCCGCCGTGTCGTAGGAATAGTAAAGCGTGCGCCCGTCGTCGGCCAACGTCACGCCGCGTTCGGCCAGTGCCGGGGGTACGGTGTCGACGGGCTTGTCGAGTTCGATCTCGAGCATCTTTTTCCCGAAGGATTTCATCAGCGTCTCGGTCTCTTCGACCAGCAGAAGCTCGCCCTTCGAGATGACGCCGACGCGATCCGCCATCGCCTCGGCCTCTTCGATGTAGTGGGTGGTGAGGATGATGGTCACGCCGGACTTTTTGAGTTCGCTCATGACCTCCCACATCTCCTTGCGCAGTTCGACATCGACGCCCGCGGTGGGTTCATCGAGGAACAGGATGCGCGGCTCATGGCTGAGCGCCTTGGCGATCATCACCCGGCGTTTCATGCCGCCGGATAATTCGCGGATGCGGTTGTCTTTCTTGTCCCACAGCGTGAGGTCCTTGAGGATGCTCTCGACATAGGCGTCGTTGTTGGGTTTGCCGAACAGGCGGCGCGAGTGGCGCACGTTCGGCCAGACCTTTTCAAAGATCTCGATCGACATTTCCTGCGGCACGAGGCCGATCATCTTGCGGGCTTCGCGGAAGTCGCGGGCGATGTCGTGGCCGCCCACGGTGACGGACCCGCCGGTCGCCTTGGCCAGCCCGCAGATGATGGAAATCAGCGTCGTCTTGCCCGCGCCGTTGGGGCCGAGCAGGGCCAGAACTTCGCCTTCCTGAATGTCGAGGTCGACGCCCTTGAGCGCCTGAAACCCGTTGTCGTAGGTCTTTTGCAGGTTCTTGATGGAAATAATCGGTGCCATTTGGGGGCCCCTCCTGTTTGCGCTAGCGGAACCTAAAGACTTTGCTCGGGGCCCGCCACCCTTTCCTCGCGCACAGCCCGGATAGACGTCGCGCACGGATCGGGTTTGGAACGATGTTCACTGTGTCGCGTTACGTCCCCATGACGATGTTGGATGAGATGAACGCGACCGAAAGCTTCTGGGCCGATGAAGAGAACTTCTGGCTCGAAGGGCCCGATTTCTACCGGGCCCATATGGTGCCGGACGTGGTGATGACCTTTCCCGAACCGACCGGAATCCTGAAGGGCGAGCAGGTGTTGAACGCACTTGAGAATGCGCCGCGCTGGGACAGCGTGTCGTTCTTCGACCGGGATATGGAGACGCTCGGCAACAAGGTCCGGCTGACCTACCGCGCCGAGGGCAAACGCGACGGCGTGGCGTCTTATGTGGCCAAATGCGAGAGCGTTTACGTGAAAATCGGCGGCGACTGGCTCCTGACCTGTCACAAGCAGGTGCCGCTGGAGCGTTAGACGCGTTTTCTGGCTCTGAGCGCGGCGGTGATGGTACCGTCGTCGAGGTAGTCGAGTTCACCGCCGATGGGGACGCCTTGGGCGAGCGATGTGACCTCGCAGCGCCCCTCCAACTCTTCCGCGATGTAATGCGCCGTGGTCTGGCCGTCGACGGTGGCGTTCAACGCAAGGATCACTTCGGTGATGTTCTCGTCCCTGACACGGCTCACCAGTCGCGGGATGCGCAACTCGTCCGGGCCGATGGCGTCGAGGGCGGACAGCGTGCCGCCCAGAACGTGGTAGCGGCCCTTGAAGACGCCCGACCGTTCCATCGCCCAGAGGTCCGCCACATCCTCGACCACGCACAACTCGCCGGTCGCGCGCTTTTCCGAGGTGCAGATGTCGCAGACCTCGGTGGTGCCGACATTGCCGCAGGTGATGCATTCGCGCGCCGAGACGGCCACCGCATGCATCGCATCGGCCAAGGGGGCGAGCAGCAGGCCGCGCTTGCGGATCAGGTGCAGCACGGCGCGACGGGCCGAGCGCGGGCCGAGCCCCGGCAGCTTGGCCATCAGCTCGATCAGGTTCTCGATGTCGCGCGGCGCTTCGCTCAAGGTTTCGTCAGCCGCCCATGCCGCCGAAGGGGTTGCCCATGCCCGCAGGCAGGCCGAGCTCTTCGGTGATCTTCTGCATTTCCTGGCTGGAGCGTTCCGAAGCTTTCACCTGCGCATCCTTGATCGCGGCGAGGATCAGGTCCTCGACCACTTCTTTCTCGTTCGGGTCGAAGATCGACGGGTCGATGTCGAGCCCGACCAGTTCGCCCTTGGCCGTGGAGGTCGCCTTGACCAGCCCCGCACCGCTTTCGCCGACCACGGTCATGGTGTCGAGACGCTCCTGCATCTCGCCCATCTTGGTCTGCATTTCCTGTGCGGCCTTCATCATCTTGGTCATATCGCCAAGACCGCCAAGTCCTTTGAGCATGGGTGTCTCCCTGATGTTTCGGGTGTCGGTCTCTATATCGCAATGGCCGGGCGGGGCCACAAGGGTTCACCCATCCTCAAACGGGTCCCATTCGTCCTCGACCTCGGGCAGCGCCTCGACCTGCGCTTCGGCCTCGAGCTCGTCCGGGGTGCGGATGTCGGTGATGCGGGCCTTGGGAAAGGCGGCGAGGACGGCTTGCACCAGCGGGTGCTCGGTCGCCTTGGCCTTGATCTCGTTTTCCTCGGCATCGCGGGTCTCGGCGATGGTCGGGGCGTCGGCGTCATTGACGAGCGAAACGCCCCAGCGCGCGCCGGTCCAACCCTGAAGCCGCTGCGCCAGACGCGCGGCTAGGTCGCGGGGGGCGTCCTGCGTGGGCGTGAATTCGATCCGGCCCGGCTGATAGGCGCCGAGCCGCAGGCAGGTTTCGACCTCGACCAGAAGCTTCACGTCCCGGTTGGCGCGGATCAGGCGCACGACGCTCTCAAATGTCGGATAGCGGGCCAGCGCGTTCTCTGCCTGCGGGGCGAGCGCGGTCACGGTCCCACCACCACCCGACGGCGCGCGGCTGGTCGCATAGCCATTGGTCGAACCGCCGCCGGGCGCCGGGCCACCTGCGGGCGCGGTGGGGGGCGGGGGCGGCGTGTCCTGAAGCTTTTTCAGGAGTTCCTCAGGCGAGGGCAGGTCCGACACATGGGTCAGACGGATCACCGCCATCTCGGCGGCCATCATGGCGTTGGGGGCCATGCCGACCTCTTCGGTCGCCTTGAGCAGCATCTGCCACATGCGGGCCAGAACCCGTTGCGACAGCGCCTCGGCCATCGCCTGACCGCGCGCGCGCTCGTCGGGGGATACGGTCGGATCCTCGGCGGCCTCGGGCGTGATCTTGATGACGCTGACCCAATGGGTGACCTCGGCCAGATCGCGCAGGACCGCCATCGGGTCGGCCCCGTCGGCATATTGCGCAGACAGCTCAGCCAACGCCCCGGCGGCGTCACCGCGCAGGATCATGTCGATGAGGTCGAGGACGCGGCCCCGGTCGGCAAGCCCCAGCATGGCGCGCACCTGATCCGCCGTCGTCTCGCCCGCGCCGTGGCTGATCGCCTGATCCAGCAGCGAGGTGGCATCGCGCGCCGAGCCTTCGGCGGCCCGGGTGATGAGCGCGAGGGCGTCGTCCGCGATCTCGGCGTTTTCCTTGGCGGCGATCTTGCGTAACAGGCCGATCATGTCCTCGGGCTCGATGCGTCGCAGGTCGAAGCGCTGGCAGCGCGACAGAACCGTAACCGGCACCTTGCGGATCTCGGTGGTGGCGAAGATGAACTTCACATGCGCCGGCGGTTCCTCGAGCGTCTTCAGAAGCGCGTTGAACGCGCTCGTCGACAGCATGTGAACCTCGTCGATGATGTAGATCTTGTAGCGCGCGGAGGCGGCCCGGTAGTGAACGCTGTCGATGATCTCGCGAATGTCGCCCACGCCGGTGCGCGAGGCCGCGTCCATCTCCATCACGTCGACATGGCGGCCTTCGGCGATGGCCACGCAGTGTTCGCACTGGCCGCAGGGCTCGACAGTAGGGCCCCCGGTCCCGTCCGGCCCGATGCAGTTCATGCCCTTGGCGATGATCCGCGCCGTGGTCGTCTTGCCGATCCCCCGGATGCCGGTCATCACGAAAGCCTGCGCGATCCGATCCGCCGCAAAGGCATTGCGCAGCGTGCGCACCATCGCCTCCTGCCCGATCAGGTCGGCGAAGGTCTCGGGCCGGTATTTGCGGGCGAGAACCTGATATTCGGTGCTGTCGGACATTTGGCCTCCGGGTGAGTCTGGTCGAATTTAGTGGCTGGCCGGTCGGGCGTCTACCGGACCTTGCCGCCCGATCCTACGCTTTCGCCATCAGGGGGCGCTGCCCCCGTCGTCCAGCAAGCTGGCCGACTCCCCCGAGGTTTTTTGAAACAGAGAAGAGGGGGCGGGCGCATTAAGGTTAACGGCCGCCCCTTCTCTGTTTCCGGAAACCTTCGGGGGGAACGGCGGCTTGCCGCCGTGGGGGGCAGACAGCCCCCCTCTGCCGTCTCACACCCACTTGGCGAGTGGGGGCAGGCTCATCAGGACGGCGTCCGGGTCGTGGCTGGTGGCGAGGCCGAATTTGGTGCCGCGGTCGTAGACGAGGTTGTATTCGGCGTAGAGCCCGCGGTGGACCAGTTGGGTGTCCTTGTCGGCTTCGTCCCATGCGGTGTCGCGGCGTTTTTCCGTCACCGGCACGAAGGCGGGGAGGAAGGCGCGGCCCACGTCCTGGGTGAAGGCAAAGTCGGCCTCCCAATCGCCGGTGTTGTGGTCGTCGTAGAAGATGCCGCCGACGCCGCGGGCGCGTTTGCGGTGCGGGATGTAGAAATACTCGTCGGCCCAGGCTTTGTAGCGGTCGTAATAGGCCGGATCGTGCGGGTCGCAGCCCGCCTTCATCGCGGCGTGGAAATGCGCGGTGTCTTCGTCGTATTCGATGCAGGGGTTGAGGTCCGCGCCGCCGCCGAACCACCATGCGCCGGGGGTCCAGAACATCCGGGTGTTCATGTGGACCGCCGGGGTGTGCGGGTTCTGCATGTGGGCGACGAGCGAGATGCCGGAGGCCCAGAAGCTGGGGTCGGCCTCGATCCCCGGCACGCCGCGCGCAGCCATGCTTTTCTGCGCGGCTTCACCGAGTGAGCCGTAGACCGTCGAGATGTTCACGCCGACCTTTTCGAACACACGACCGCCGCGCATCACCGACATGAGGCCGCCGCCCGCGTCGGAGCCGTCGTCGGAGGTGCGGGTGGTCGATTTGACCTCGAACCGGCCCGGGGATGTTTCGGCGAAGGGGCCGGTGGTCTGGCTGTCTTCGAGCGCCTCGAAGGCGGCGACGATCTGGTCGCGCAGGTCGCGGAACCATGCGCTGGCGCGGGCTTTCTGGTTGTCCATCGTGTCGGGCATCGGCGGTCCTCCTGCAACGGGCCTTGCCTATGCCAAGCACCGGCGCAGGTAAATGGACTACTGTGCCGCAACCACGGCGAGGGTGCCTGCGCGCAGGGCGTTGTTTTCGGTCAGGGTCATGTCGCCTGCGCCGCCTGCGATGCCCGTGACCTGCACGCCGGTGGCGCCGTCGCCCGAGAAGTTGCCGGTGCCACGCCCGTCGAAGCGCAGGGTGTCGCCCTCGTGGGTGATGGTGCCGTCGATGGGCACGGTGAAACCCGCGCCGGAGATCGGGCTGTCGGCGAGCGCGATCTGTCCGGTGGCCTGCGTGTAGTCGGCAAGGATGTCTTCGATGTCGCTGGCGCGCCCGTTCTGGATCGCCGAGAACAGCTCGGTCTGGTTCACGCCTGTCTTGCCCAGCATGTCGCGGATCGTGCCGTCGATCGTGCCGCCCGCTGCCGTGAAGGTGGCGTCGAGCGTCGCCGTGCCGACGAGCTGGCGGCCGATCTGGTCGGTGATCGTCTCTTTCACGAAGGCGGTGGCGTAGCCGGAATAGGTGGCGCGGCCGGAGAGCGGCATGGTGGCCGGGGCAGCGCCGATGGTGGTGAGGTCGGCGATGACCTCGGCCACGCTGTCGGCGATGACTTCGGGTGAGGCGTTGCTGGTGCCGCCGGATTGGGCGTCGCAGGCGGTGAGCAAGAGTAGGGCGGGCAGGGCGCGCAGGAGGGACATGGCTTCCCCTTTCGGAGTTCGGCCCTCATCCCATGCGGCAAGCATGTATCCCCGATGCAACCTTAGGCTGCTGAATGCGGGTTGTCCACATCCGACGCGTGCCGGGGCAAACGAAAGCGCCCCCGCCCTGAGGGCGGAGGCGCGGTTGGTGTCTGGCCCCGGCTGTGGTGGATTATTCGCGGATGGTGGTCGCGCCGAAGTCGCCCGCGCGGGTCGTGCCGTTCTCGGTAATGGTCAGGCCATCGTTGGTTTCGGCATTCACGTTCAGGCCGTCGGCATTCGAGCCGAAGAAATAGCCGCGCCCGGTGCCGCCGAACTGATAGTCGGAGCCGTTGTGGTTGAAGCCGCCGCTGATCTCGCTCGACACGTAGTTCGCGTTGAAGGACTGCGGCGACAGGCGGCCGTTGGTGATCTGGATCGAGCCGGTGGTGCTGTCGAAGCCTTCGAGATACTCGGTGATCTCTTCCTGCGTGCCGTTGTAATACAGCGTGTAGGCGTCGCGCTGGTCGGTGTCTGCGCGGGCGATGATGCCGGTGATCGAGCCGTCGAACGTGGCGTCGTTGGTGGCGAAGGCCACTTCGAAGCTCGCGTCGCCGGCCCAGTGGGTGCCGACCTGTTCGGAGTTCGAGGACTGTTTGATCATGCCGAGCGCAGTGCCGGAATAGGTGCCGCCACCGGTGTCGGGCAGGGTCGTGTTTTCCATCAGCATGGTGTTGGCTTCGGCGCGTGCGCTCAGGAACGCTTCGGCGAGGGCCGCCGGGTCTGCGGTCGAGGCGCCGCCGCGCAGGCAGCCGGTGAGAGCGGTGGTCGCGACGAGCGCGGTCGCGAGTGAGATAATGCGTGTCGTGTGGTTCATGAAATCCCCCTTCGCATCGCGAAGAATGCGCAATGCCTACGCCAAATGGATAGGGCGGTATCGGAAGATCGCGCATCCCCCTGAATAGGGGGAAATTCACACACGTTACTGTGTGCCGATGATGATGAGGTCCGCGTTCTGAGCGGTGCTGCCGTCGGTCACGGTCAGGGCGCCGACCGTGTTGCCGGTGAGGCGCACGACCTCGGCATCGTCGCCGAAGAACTGGCCCGCGGTCGCGCCGCCGAACAGGAAGGACCTGCTGCCGGTGTCGATGGAGCCTGCAACATCCGCTTCGAACAGGGGGCTCGAGATGCTGTTGGCGGTGACGGTGAGTTCGCCGCTGGCGCTTTCGAAACCTTCGAGCGCGGCGCCGACCTGATCGGGGTCTTCGCTTTCCAGCGCCTCGCGCAGTCCGGCGAACACGGTGTCGTTGCGGTAGAAGAAGTTGTTCACCGTCCCATCCAAGGTGGCGCCGGAGGATGAGAAAGCCGCGTTGAGGTTGGCCTGTCCGATCAACTGGGTGCCTTCGGGGCCATAAAGCGCTTCGGCGATGTCGATGCGCCCGAAGCCGACGTAGATGCCGTTGCCCATCGTGGGCAGGGATGGGGTGGGCGTGCTCGCCTGGAACGCGGCTTTGGCGCGGGCCGCATCGCGTTTGAATTCTTCTGTGACGAACCTGCTGTCGGTATTGGCCAACGCGAGGGCGAGGTCACATCCGGTCAGGGCGAGGGCGGCTGAGCAGCACAGCGCGCCCCGGAAAAACGCATTTCTCATAATCGGTTCCTTTCGATCAATGTCTCAAATCGGTCCGCCGAACGGGCGGTTGCGGGAAATCGGGTCAGGGGAACAAGACAAAGTTTGGCGGTGGGAAAGGGCTGACGCCACACCCCGCCGGGACGTGGCGAACAGCGCCACGGCACGCGAACACCCCCCAAGGGCATGGTCTGACGGTAGCGCAAGGCGGCGATTCGCCCAACATTGCTTGCGCGATGGGGGCGGACGCCACCGGTGGGGTCCTAGGCCCTATTGAGAGCCGATGATGACCAGGGTGGCGTTGCGGGTGCCGGGGCCCTCGTTCACGAACAGGCCGCCAGAGCTGTCGCCGGTGACCCGGATAACGGTCGCCGGGTTTCCATAGAATTCACCATTGGCCGTGCCGGAGAAGTCGAAGGCGGTGGTTCCGGTGTCGACTTCGCCGGATATGTCCGCCGTGAACAATGGGCCGGTCGCGTTGGGCGCGCTGACGTCGAGACTGCCGGACAGGGCGGGCTCGGACACTTCTATCAGGGCTTTGACTTGGTCCGGATTGCCGCTCTCCAATGCAAGTTGGAGGTCGGTGAACAAGATGGCATCGGCCGAATAGAAATTGTCGACGGTCCCGGCGATATTGGCACCGGTGGGCGAGAAGGCTGCCGTCAGTTCAGCGGCCCCAAAGAGTTGCGTGCCCGTCGTGTCGGCGGGCGTGTCGGAGATGTCGACGCGGCCGAACCCCTGAAACGTCCCCGTTCCCGTGGTCGGCAGCGCGACCGTAGACTCGGCGATATTGTCCTGAAATTCCGTCTTGGCCGCCACGGCCAGTGCAACGAAAGAGTCGAGCGAGACGGTCTGCATATCGGTCAGCCCGTTCATGCCGGCCTTGGGCGTGCAGGCAGACACGGCCACCAGAGCCACACCTGCCGTGGCAAATGTTCTTAGAAACTGCGTATGGTTCATCTGTTCCCCCTCACATGCAGCGCGTTTCGAAGACCGCATGCAGACCCCTGGCAGGGGGCACGCTCGGGTCGCGTCGCAATCGGAACAGCGCCGGGGACATCCGGCAAAATCATCAGGTCATGAAATGACCGCAGTCGGCTGCTGACGCAGACCTCGACACGTAAAATCCGTCACGTAAGAGCAGTTCGCCTCCTATGTGAGGAAATTATAACCTGTGATAGGGAAATCCCAAAGGACTTTGGCAGGATCAGTGCCGGTCGCTGTCGACCACGTCGATCACGGTGCGCCCGCCATCGACCATCACGACCTGTCCGGTCATGAAGCGCGAGGCATCTGCGGCGAGGAAGTGGACGGCTTCGGCCACCTCGCTCGCCTCCGCGATCCGGCCCAGAGGGGTGCCGTGAATGACCTCGTCGCGCAGTCCGGGGTCTGCGGCGCAGGCTTCGCGCAGGCTGGTGGACATGACCGAACCGAAGCCGACGGCGTTCACCCGGATCTTGTGCGGCGCCAGCGCGACGGCGAGCGAGCGGGTCATCTGTTCGAGCGCGGCCGAGGCGATGGAAAAGCCCATGAGCGCGGGGCGGGTCCGGGACGCAGCAATCGAGGTGAGGTTGACGATCGCACCGATGGATTGCGGCGGCTCGTCGGCATCTTCGTCTTTCGCCTGCTGGATCATGCGCTTGGCGACCGCCTGACTGAGCTTGAGCGCGGTCATCAGGTTCTGGTCGATCAGCATCTCGACGGTCTTGTCGTCGCTGTCCAGCGGGTCCATCGCCATCACCTGACGCGAGGCGTTGACCAGAATGTCGACCCGGTCAAAGGCGTCGATGGTGGCCGAGAGCAGGTTGGCGATGGTCAGCTTTTCCCGCAGATCGCCCGCGAAGATGCGCACGTTCGAGGCGTCCTCGTCCACCGCCTCGGATCCCGGCAGCACGTCCATATCGGGGTTCGAGCCGAATTCGCCCGCGAGTTTGACCTCGTCCATATCGGCGCACATCACGTTCGCGCCGGAGTCGGCAAGGTGGCGGGCGATGGCGAGGCCGACGCCGTTCGCGGCACCCGTGACGATCACGGTCTTGCCGGTGATGGTGAAAGACATTCAGGTCTCCTGATTCGTCCGGTGCGAGCCTAGGGCGAATTACCGGCCCGCGCGATGGGGTTTCGCGGCGCGCACCACTTTGAAGCCGGGGGTGCCGCCCATTTCCTCGACCTCGCGAAAGGCGGCGGTGAGCGCGTCTTCGTAGGGCAGGTGGCGGTTGGCGACCATCCAGAACGCGCCGGTGGGCTTGAGCATCGCGGCGGCGGCTTTGATGAAGGCGCGCCCGAGGCCGGGATCGCCCGCGCGGCTGGTGTGGAACGGCGGGTTCGATACGACCACGTCGGCGGGCGTGGCGGGGCGGAACGCGGTGGCGTCGGCCCAGTGGAACACGGCGCGCGGATCGGTGACGTTGTCTCGCGCGCAGTCGAGTGCGGTCAGATCGGCCTCGACCAGATCGAGCGCGGTGACTTTGTCGGAACTCAGGATCGCGCGCGAGAGATAACCCCAGCCCGCACCGAGATCGACGACATGGCCCGCAAGGGGCGGCAGCGCGTCGACCAGCGCGCGCGAGCCCTTGTCGGGCCCATCGGCGGAAAACACGCCGGGGCGGGTGACGAAGCCCTCGACCTCGCGCACCTGACCGGCCCAGCCGGGAAAGTCGTTCGCGGCGAGCCAGAACATCTTGCCATGCGACTTGGAGGTGACGGTGACGTCGGGGGCGATCTTTTTCACGGCCTTGAGGATCGAATCCACACCGTCGGTCTTTTGCCCGTCCACCATCAGGAAGGTGGCGCACCCGGCAGCCTGCGCGATCAGGGCGCGCGCGGCATCCTTGGCGCGGGGCAGAAAGACGAGCGCGGCGGCATAATCGCCCTCAGGTGCCTGCAGAACCTTGTAGCCCAGCCCCTGCCAATAGGCGGCGTCGGGGTAGAACCGGCTGACGATCTCGACCCGGTCGCGGTCGAGCGGCGTGAGGTCAGCCCCGGCAGGCGGCGCAAAGACGGCGATGCGGCCCTCGGGCAGCACAAGCGCGCCGGTCTCCAGCGCGTAGGTCAGTCGTGCGGATGTCATCGGGGGTTATTCCCGCTCCATCGTGCATTGCAGGGGGTGCTGGTACTGCCGGGCCATCTCCATGACCTGGTTCACCTTGGTCTCGGCGATCTCGTAAGAGAACACCCCGACCACCGCGAGCCCCTTTTTATGCACGGTGAGCATGATTTCGAACGCCTGCGCGTGGTTCATGCCGAAGAACCGTTCGAGCACCATGACGACGAACTCCATCGGCGTGAAATCGTCGTTGATGAGAAGCACCTTGTAGAGCGGCGGTCGTTTGGACTTGGCCTTGGGCCGGGTCGCTAGCTGGACGTCGCCGCCCGGCGGCCCCTCGGGGTCGTCGGCCATGAGGATCAGGTCACTCGCCAATCCGCTCTCCCTGTGATCGCAATTTGCTCGCATGAGGCCGACAATATAATGCGTGGGCTGTGCAAATAAAGGGGGCCTGTTCGGGGGAGGCGTCACAATGGCAGGAAAAATAAAGACAATCGCATTCGATGCGGACGATACGCTGTGGCAGAACGAGCAATTCTTCCGCCTGACGCAGGAGCGATTCGCCGAGCTTCTGGCCGATCACGCCGAGCGCGGGCATCTGGCAGAGCGGCTGACGGCGGCGGAGCGGCGCAATCTCGGGCACTACGGATTCGGCATCAAGGGCTTCGTCCTGTCGATGATCGAAACCGCCATCGAAGTGACCGAGGCGCGGGTGCCTGCAACGGTGATCGCCGAGATCATCGCGGCAGGGCAGGAGATGCTGGTTCACCCGATCGAACTCTTGCCCGATGTCCGGGACACCGTGGGCGCGCTGGCCGAAAGCCACCACATCCTGCTCATCACCAAGGGCGATCTTCTGGATCAGGAACGCAAGCTCGCCCAGTCGGGGCTGGGCGATCTGTTCGATGGGGTCGAGATCGTGTCGGACAAGACCCCCCCGGTCTATGCCGAGATCTTCCGGCGTCGTGACGTCGCGCCGGAGGCCGCGATGATGGTCGGCAATTCGCTCAAATCCGATGTGCTGCCGGTGATCGAAGCCGGGGCCTGGGGCACCCATGTGCCGCATGATCTGACCTGGGCTTTCGAGCATGCCGAGCCGCCGACGGACCATCCGCGCTTTCGCGAAATTCCCCGCTTGGGCGACCTGCCTGCCATCCTCGCAAGCCTCGACTGACCCCTTCACTGTTCCAAAAATACTTCAGGGGAGCGCGAGGGGACTGGTCCCCTCGCCACCGCGACGGGCCGACGCAGTCGGCGCGGCGCATATCCTGTGCGAGCGGCCCCGCCGCTCGCGCCTTTCCGGCCCGTCCATAAGCCCGCCTGTCTGACACATTGTCGCCACATTCCAGCATCTCGCGGTGCACCAAATGGGACACGCTAGATGTAGGGAAGCGGTTTCCGACTTTCGCCAAAGCATCTGAGACTTAACTGTTTTCTCGTTTCCGAGGTCGTGTTACGCTTCTCGTTAAGCAGAAAAATCCGGACACAAAAAAACAAACGTCCGGGGAATGAGGCAGTGATGGCAAGCGACGCTCTTCGTCGTGTCGGGCAGATGGCCCGCACCCTTCTGGCATTCATCGTGGTGGCTCTGACGCTGATCCTGGCCGGTGCGCCTGTGGTCGCAGCGCCCTATGCCGCGATCGTGGTGGATGCGCGATCCGGACAAGTTCTTCATGAACGCAACGCGGATGCCAGGCTGCATCCGGCATCGCTCACCAAGATGATGACGCTCTACGTGGTGTTCGAGGCGGTCGAGAATGGCGAACTATCACTCGACAGTCTCATCACCATCTCGCGCAACGCGGCCTCCGAGCCGCCGTCGAAGATCGGGTTTCGCGAAGGGTCGCAGGTGCGTCTGCGGCATCTGATCCGCGCCGCTGCGGTCAAATCCGCGAACGATGCGGCCACGGCGCTGGGCGAGGCCGTGTCGGGGTCGGAAGAGGCGTTTGCCGCCCGGATGAACCGCACGGCCAAGGCGCTGGGCATGTCGCGCACGCATTTCGTCAACATGCACGGGCTGACCGCCGAGGGGCACTTGTCCACGGCACGGGACATGACCACGCTCGGGCGGCATCTGTTTTACGACTATCCGCAGTATTACAACCTGTTCTCGCGCACCTCGGCCGATGTTGGCGGCAAGACGGTGCCGAGCACCAATCGCCGGTTTCTCAACACCTATGAGGGCGCGGACGGGATCAAGACAGGCTACACCCGGGCCTCGGGGTCGAACCTGACGGCGAGCGCCCATCGCGGCAACAAGCGGATCATCGCGACGATCTTTGGCGGCACTTCGGGCCCGGCGCGCGATGCGCAGATGTATGAGCTGCTCGATCTGGGTTTCCGTCAGGCAGGCAACAACGTCGCGGTGCGCGCCACGTCGAGGCCGCCTTATCTGGGCAATGCCGGTCTGGGGGCCACCATGCAGGTCGCGAACGGCGAATTCGACGAGCCGGGCGGGGCGGGCAAGACCATCCGCGTCGTCGGTGCGCCCGCCAAGTCGATCCGGCCGCGTCCGCGTCCGGGCTCGTCTTTTGATCCCGCGACGTCCGAGGCCGTCGAGGACGTGATTGCAGGCATCCTCGCTGCGCCGGAGGTGCCGGAAGAGACGCTGGCCGAAGTGGTCGAGGCGGTGGAAGAGGTCGAAGCGGCTGCCCCTGACGCGGCCACCAAGGTGGCTCAGGCCGACGAGGCTGCGACGGTCGAGGCGGCAGAAGAGGTGGCCCAAGCGGTTCTGACGCCCGAGGCAACCCCTGCCGAAGAGGAAACGGCCAGCATCGAGACCGCGCTCGTCACGCAGGAGGCCGAGGCCCCGATCGTGAATGCCTCGCTCGCGGCCCCGGAGATTGCGCCTGCGCCGCCCGCGCGGCCCGACGACATGATCCTCGTCAGTGTGGAAAGCTCGGGCGGTTCGGCCCCGGCGGCCCCGGAACTGGTGACGCGGATGTCGACCTCGGGCGGGCGTCATTTCGGGATCAACGTGGGCATCTACACGACGCAGTACGAGGCCGAGAAGGTGCTTTTGCGCACGGCGCTGTCGGAACTCGCCACCCTTGGCGAGGCGCTGCGCAAGGTCGGCAAGTCCCGGCAGGGGTTCAACGCGAACTTCGTCGGCATGACCAAGGAAAGCGCGGAACTGGCCTGTCGGCGGCTGTCGGTGCGCGACACCTCCTGCACCGTGATCGAGGCTGGCGCGAGCTGATCCGTCGTCCATGAGATAGAAACGCCCCGAAGCCCGGTCAGGGCGTCGGGGCGTTTGTCGTTTTGGGTGTGAAACGCGGGGCGCGCGGGCTACATTGCCGCGCCGTCTGCCGCCTTGATCTCGAACGCCGCGGCCATGAGCGCGCGGGTGTAGTCGGTGGCGGGGGCGTCGAAAATCTGGTCGGCGTCGCCCTGTTCGACCACGTCGCCGGATTTCATCACCAGCACCTTGTGGCTCAGCGCGCGCACCACCTTGAGGTCGTGCGAGATGAACAGATAGGCGAGCCGGTATTTCTGTTGCAGGCGGCGCAGAAGGTCGACGATCTGCACCTGCACCGTCATGTCGAGCGCCGAGGTCGGTTCGTCCAGCACCACCAGACGGGGGCGCAGGATCATGGCGCGGGCGATGGCGATGCGCTGGCGCTGGCCGCCGGAGAACTCGTGCGGGTAGCGGTGCATCATCGCGGGGTCGAGCCCCACTTCGGTCATGATCTCGGCCACCATCTCGCGTTTGTTGCGCCCCGGTTCGAGCCCGTGGACGGCGAGGCCCTCGGCGATGATCTCTTCACAGGTCATGCGCGGGGAGAGCGAGCCGTAGGGGTCTTGGAACACGATCTGCATGTCGCGGCGCAGGGCGCGCATCTGCTTGGACTTCCAGCCCTGAATGTCGTCGCCCAGAAACACCACCGGTCCCTGAGACGAGATCAGGCGCATGACGGCCAGCGCGAGGGTGGTTTTTCCTGAGCCGGATTCGCCGACGATGCCCACCGTCTCGCCCTCGCGCACCGAAAAGCTCGCGGCATTCACCGCCTTGATGTGGCCCACGGTCTTGCGCAGGAGCCCGCGTTCGATCGGGAACCAGATGCGCAGATCCTGCGCGCGCGCGATTTCCTTGGCGTCGGCGGGAACGGGGAGCGGTTTGCCGGTCGCCTCGGCCGACAACAGCTTGCGGGTGTAGTCGTGGCGGGGGTTCGAGAAGATTTCGTCGGTGCGGCCCGCTTCGACGATTTCGCCGTCTTTCATCACGTTCACCCGGTCGGCGAATTTGCGCACGATGGTGAGGTCGTGGGTGATGAACAGAAGGCTCATCCCCTCGGATTTGATGAGATCGGCCAAGAGGTCGAGGATCTGGGCCTGAATGGTGACGTCGAGCGCGGTCGTAGGTTCGTCCGCGATCAGGAGTTCCGGCCCGTTGGCGAGCGCCATCGCGATCATCACGCGTTGCCGCTGACCGCCGGAGAGTTGGTGGGGATAGCTTTTCAGTCGGGTCTTGGGGTCGGGAATGCCGACCTTGTCGAGCAGTTCGACCATGCGGGCGTGCAGCGCCTTGCCCTCGAGCCCCTGATGAAGCTCGATCGATTCCTTGAGTTGCTTTTCCAGCGTGTGGAGCGGGTTGAGCGAGGTCATCGGCTCCTGAAAGATGAAGCTGATGTCGTTGCCGCGGGTCTGGCGCAGCTCTTTCCACGAGGCGCCGACCATCTCGCGCCCGTCGTAGCGGATCGAGCCTTCGATCTCGGCGCTGTCGGGCAGGAGCGAGACGGTGGAGAGCGCGGTCACGGATTTGCCTGACCCGGATTCGCCCACCAGCGCGACGGTTTCGCCCTTGGCCACGTCGAAGGACACGCCTCTGACCGCGAGGTGGCGTTGCCCGTCCTGCTTGAACGAAATCTTGAGGTTGCGGACGTCGAGCAGCGTCATTGGAAGGTCTTCCGCGGGTCGAAGGCATCGCGCACGCCTTCGAAGATGAAGACGAGGAGCGACAGGAGCACGGTGAAGGTCACGAAGGAGGTGAAGGCGAGCCACGGGGCCTGAAGGTTCTGTTTCGCCTGTCGGGTGAGTTCACCGAGCGATGGCGCGGACGAGGGCAGGCCGTAGCCCAGAAAGTCGAGCGCGGCCAGCGTGCCGATGGTGCCGGTGATGATGAAGGGCAGCATGGTGAGCGTGGCGACCATCGCGTTGGGCAGCATGTGGCGGAACATGATGGTGCGGTTCGAAACGCCCAGTGCGCGGGCGGCGCGGACGTATTCGAAGTTGCGCGCGCGCAGGAATTCGGCGCGCACCACACCCACGAGGGCAGGCCAGCCGAAGAGGATCGTCACGAAGACGAGGAGCCAGAAACTTCGCCCCAGAATGGCGAACAGGATGATGATGACGTAGAGCGACGGGGTCGAGGCCCAGATTTCCAGAATGCGCTGGAAGATGAGGTCGATCCAGCCACCGAAAAAGCCCTGAATGGCCCCGGCGGCGATGCCGATGAGGGCGGTCGCGGCGGTCACGATGATGGTGAAGAACACGGACAGGCGGAAGCCGTAGATCACCCGCGCCAGCACGTCGCGCGCGGTGTCGTCGGTGCCGAGCCAGTGGTTGGCATCGGGGGCCGAAGGGGCCGAGGTGCCGATGTCGTTGATCGTGTCGTAGCTGTAGGGGATCGGGGGCCAGATCATCCAGCCTTTGGTGATCTGCTCGCCCGCGATCTCGCCGTCCTGCGCGTCGTCGATGGTGCCTTGGGGGTCGTCCCAGCACAGTTCGGACCCGGCGGCGACGATCAGGCATTCGACCTCGATGTCGGCATAGACCGCTTCGGTGCGGAAATCGCCGCCAAAGGCCGTCTCGGGGTAGAACTTGAACACCGGCGCGTGAAGCTTGCCCTGATAGGACACGAGGATCGGTTTGTCGTTCGCGATGAACTCGGCAAACAGCGACAGGCCGAACACCACGGCAAAGATGATGAGCGACCAATAGGCCCGGCGGTTGCGGGTGAAGTTGCGCCAGCGGCGCTGGTTCAGCGGCGACAGGAACGGTTTCTTGCGGCGGGTCACCGGGGCGGGGGCGGTCTGGCCCGGCGCGCGGTCGTTTGCGCGGTCGATCTCGGTCATCAGGCTTCCCGCTTCTCAAAGTCGATGCGGGGATCGACGAAGACATACATGAGATCGGACAGGATGCCGATGACGAGGCCGACGAGGCCGAAGACGAAGAGCGTCCCGAAGATCACCGGATAGTCACGCGCCACCGCGGCCTCGAACCCGAGACGACCGAGCCCGTCGAGCGAGAAGATCGTCTCGATGATGAGCGAGCCGCCGAAGAACACCGAGATGAAGAGACCGGGAAAGCCCGCGATCACGATCAGCATGGCGTTGCGAAAGACGTGACCGTAGAGCACGCGGCGCTCGGACACGCCCTTGGCGCGGGCGGTGACCACGTACTGCTTCTTGATCTCGTCGAGGAAGCTGTTCTTGGTCAGGAGCGTCAGGGTCGCAAAGCTCGCGATTGTCGAGGCGAAGACGGGCAAGGCGATGTGCCAGAAGTAGTCGAGCACCTTGCCCACCAGCGACAACTGATCCCAGTTGTCTGAGGTCAGGCCCCGAAGCGGGAAAATCTGCCAGTAGGTCCCGCCTGCGAACAGGACGAGGAGCAGGATGGCGACGAGGAAGCCGGGGATGGCATAGGCCACGATGATGAGGCCGGAGGTCCATGTGTCGAAGGTCGATCCATCGCTCACCGCTTTGCGGATGCCCAGCGGGATCGACACGAGATAGGCGATGAGCGTCGACCACAGGCCGAGCGTGATCGACACCGGCAATTTCTCGATCACCAGTTCGAAAACGCCGATCGAGCGGAAGTAACTCTGCCCGAAGTCGAGGCGCATGTAGTTCCAGATCATCGTAAAGAAGCGTTCGACCGGGGGTTTGTCGAAGCCGAATTCACGCTCCAGTTCTTCGATGAATTCCGGGGGCAGGCCACGGGCGCCTGCGTATTCCGACGACCCTTGTGCGGTCGATCTCTGGGTGTCGGCGGCAAACTCGCCCGCGCCGCCGGAGATCGCGCCAAAGACGTCACCCTCGCCGTCGATGCGCGCGATGATCTGTTCGATCGGCCCGCCGGGGACGAACTGAGTGAGGGTGAAGTTGATGACCATTATCCCGAACAGCGTCGGAATGATGAGCAGCAGCCTGCGGAGGATATAAGCGCCCATGTTGCGGTCTTCTTAGCGGCGCAGGACGCCTGCGTCGATCAGGGCCTGATGTTTGGCTTCGTCATACCACCAGAAATCGAGATAGCCCATGTCGAGCGGCGGGATCGTCTCGGGTTTGCCGTACATGTCGAAATAGGCGACCGTGTGGACCGGCTTGTACCACTGGGGCACCATGAAGCCGATGTGGCGCAGGGTCCGGTCGAGCGCATGGACCGAGGTTCGCAGCGTTTCGAGCGTATCGGCGGCCACGATGGTCGGGATGATCCGGTCGACCCCTTCGTTGCGCAGGCGCATGAGGTTGCGCGAGCTGTCGTCGGCGGTTTTCGAGGCGAACCACTGTTCCAGACCGATGCCCGGCTCGAAGGGCATCGAGAAGCCGTGGCTGGTCATGTCAAAGTCACCGGCGCGGCGGTTTTCGACATATTGGGCCGTGTCCACGCGTTCGAGCGTGGCGCGCACGCCCAACTGCTGCAGGTTCTCGATATAGGGGTTGAGGATGCGGTCGAAGTTCGGGTCGTAGGAGAGGATTTCCATCGACAGGACGTCGCCCGCCTCGTTGCGACGGATGCCGTCGGCACCGGGCACCCAGCCGGCCTCTTCGAGCAGCGCACCGGCGGCGCGGTAGGTGCCGCGCGAGGGGCGGTTGCCGCTGGCCTCGTTCACCGGGGGCATGACCGCCTCTTCCGTCAGGATCGCTTCGTCGATCAGGCCTTCGTCGACCAGCGGCTGGAGGATTTCCAGCTCGCCTTCGGACGGCGTGCCCTCGGCGGCGAGATCGGTGCCCGGCCAGAAGGAATAGACACGTTCGTAAAGGCCGTAGAACAGCGCCTCGTTCGACCATTCGAAGTTGAAGACCATGCCGATGGCGTCGCGCACGCGCTTGTCTTGCCATGTCTCGCGGTCGAGGTTGAAGATGAAGCTTTGCGCCGAGCCGACGGTGCCGTCGGGGATCTCTTCCTTGATGACGTAGCCGTTGTTGAGGTTCGGGAAGTCATAGCCCGTGGCCCAGATCAGCGAGGAGTTTTCGACCCGGTAGGTGAAGGCCCCCGCCTTGAACGCCTCGAACGCGGCCTGACTGTCGGCGAAATATTCGACGCGGATGCGCTCGAAATTGTTGCGCCCGATCTGCATCGGGTGGTCGGCGCCCCAGTAGTCGGGGTTCTTGGCGTAGACGACCTGACGGTTGAAGTCCTTGGATTCCAGCACGTAGGCGCCGGTCGACATGAAGGGCGTGTCCGAGCTGTCGTCGAGCCGCTGGCCGGTTTCCTCGAACCACGCCTGCGAGAACACCGGCGTGCCGCCGGCAAAGCCCACCCGCTCGCGGATCGGGGCTTCGTCGGTGAAGGTGAAGGTGATCGTGTGGTCGTCGACGATTTCCACGTTCTCGATGAAGCCTTCGACGATGCGTCGGTATTCGGTGATGCCCTGTTCGAGGAACAGGTTGAACGAGTACAGCACGTCCTCGGCCGTCATCGGCGTACCGTCGGAAAAGGTCACGTCATCGCGCAGGTTGAAGGTGATCGTTTTGAGATCCTCGGGATACTCCATCGTCGTGCAGAGGAAGCAATAGAGGCCATAGGGATCGTCGGCGGTCGAGGCCAGGATCGACTCGGAGCCGATGGTGTTGAGCGCGGCGGGCACGCCCTTGCGCGAGTATTGGTTGAAGCTGTCGAAGGTGCCCATTGCCGAGATCGAAATCTCGCCGCCCTTGGGGGCGTCCGGGTTCACGTAGTCCAGATGCTCCATATCCGGGCCGTACTTGACCTCGCCGAAGTTCGAGAACGCGTGCGTCTCGGTCATGTCCTGCCCGCGGGCGACGGTGGCGCCGCCGATGATCGCGGCACCTGACAGCAGGATCGCGGTCAAACGGGGAAGCATCGGACGGGTGGTTTCGGCTCGGGCGGTGGCGCGCGCGGGGCGGGGCGTCATGGCGTCTCCTCAGGTCACACGGGACAGGGTAAGTCCTGGAAAGGCTACGCGGGCAGAGCGCAGAGATTCAAGGCGCGAATTCGTGAGATAGATTGCGGTTACGTTACATCGGAACAGCAAAAAGGCCGCCTCGGTTCCCCGAAGCGGCCTTTGGAATTCTGGTGTCCTGCGTGGATCAGGAGTTTTCTGCGAGGAACGCGATCAGGTTTGCGCGATCTTCGACGTCCGGCAGACCCGAGAAGGTCATCTTGGTGCCGTTGACGACGCCACGCGGGTTTTCGAGGAACTCGCTCAGCGCTTCCGGGGTCCAGTCGCCGCCGTGGCCAACCATCGCGTCGGTGTAGCTGAAGCCATCGACCGAGGCGACCGCACGACCGACCACACCGTCGAGGTGCGGGCCGGTGCCGTTGGAGCCGTCGAGCTTGTGGCAGGACTGGCAGCGGTTGTAGACGCGCTCGCCCGCGCCAGCGTCGGCACTGGCGTAAACTTCTTCGAAGCTGACCTCGACCACATCTTCGGCTGCGCCGTCGCCGCCCTCTTCGAGGTTCGCGATCACGTAGCCCTGGCTATGCTCCTCGCCTTCTTCGCCGTGGCCGCCCTCGGCCGTCGAATAGAGTGCATCCGCACCCCACGAAGCGAACAGGTAGATCAGAAGAGCCGCGCACACTGCCGCGCCGGCCTTGGTGAAGGTCATTGTGTCGAACATGTCGCGTTCCATCTGAAGCCAAGTCTCGCGGGTGTCTACACGCTTTAACCCCGGCGTTTCAAGCGGTATGAGGCGCGACGAAATGCGACATGGTGTCAGCCGCGTCGCATGTCACCGAAAGGGACGGGAAAGGGACGACCATGGCCGGGATCATAGCGTTTCAAGGGGAACTGGGTGCGTATTCGCACGAAGCCTGCCAACAGGCCCGCCCCGAGATGGAGGCGCTGCCCTGCGCGACTTTCGAAGACGTGATCGCCGCCGTGCGCGAAGGACGGGCCGAATTGGCGATGCTGCCGGTCGAAAACTCGACCTATGGCCGGGTCGCGGACATCCATCGGCTGCTGCCGGAGAGCGGGCTCCACATCCTTGACGAAGCCTTTGTCCGGGTGCGGATTTCGCTGATGGCGCTGCCCGGCACCAAGCTTGAAGACATCACCGACGTGCGGGCCCATCTGGTGCTGTTGCCGCAGTCGGCAGCGTTTCTGCGCAGCCACGGCATCCGGGGTCACGCGGCGGCGGACAGTGCAGGGGCGGCGGCGGAACTGGCCGAGCGCGCCAAGCCGGGCGAGGGGGTTCTGGCCTCGACGCTCGCCGCCGAGACCTATGGGCTCGACGTGCTGGCCGAGAACATCGAGGACCACGGGCACAACACCACGCGCTTCGTCATCATGGGGCGCGAGCCGGACCTGACGCGCCGCGCCGAGGTGATGATGACCACTTTCGTTTTCGAGGTGCGCAACATTCCGGCGGCGCTTTACAAGGCGATGGGCGGGTTCGCGACCAATGGCGTCAACATGACCAAGCTGGAAAGCTACATGATCGACGGCTCGTTCACCGCGACCCGGTTCTATTCGGATATCGAAGGCCACCCCGAGGACGCCAACGTCAAGCTGGCGCTTGAGGAGCTGGCGTATTTCACCCGCAATCTCGATATTCTGGGCGTCTATCCCGCCGACCCGCGCCGCGACGGGTAAGGCGCGCGCGGCCTAGAAGCCGCGCGACTGGCACCGCTCTTCGAGTTCGGCGCAGAATTCGGCGATCCGGCGGCGATAGCGGTTCTGGATGTTGGTCTTGGCGAGTTTTGCCGACTGGATCATCAGACGCGCCGGGATGGTGCGCGGCGTCGCCTCCATCGTGACGTTCATCCGGGTGCGGGTGCGCGACATGGCGACGAGTTCGATCACCGCTTCGATCTCGAGCCCGGCGGCCCGCATCAGCAGCGTCATCCCCTCGGGCGGGTCGTATTTGGTGAGGTCGACGTCCGCCTTGCGCTCGCGCCCGCGAAACTCGAATTCCGTGTGCCATGACATGCCGACGCCGGGCTGTTCCAGCGTGTCGGTGCGCACAACCTCGGCCCCGCGGCGCATGGCGGCCCGTTCGAACCAGCCGAAGTCAGCGATATTGGCGAAGACCGCCTCGATCGGCGCTGCGATATCTTCGCGCGTGGTGAGTTTCATGCCTGTCCCTTATCCGCTCTCTAGCCGCGTATTGTCTGCTCGTACCCCGGGGGGTTGTCCCCCCTATGCATGGTTCGCGGCGATTCTGAGGCAGTTAAAGCGTTCCGGCAAGCCAGTTTTTCATCAACACCTGCGCGATGGCGCCGCGGCGCGGGCGGCGGATGAAGGGGTGGGTGCCTGCGAAGACGTCGACGAGGTCCTCGCGGCTGACCCAGTGCGCATCTTCGATCTCGGCGGGGTCGAGAATGATCTCGGTGCTGGTCGCCTCAGCCCAGCAGCCGATCATCAGCGAGGCGGGGAAGGGCCACGGCTGGGTGGCCAGAATGCGGGAGGGGCCGACGCGGACGCCGGTTTCCTCATGCACCTCTCGCGCGACGGCGCCGGAGACGGTTTCGCCCGGTTCCATGAAGCCTGCGAGAAGGGAATACATGCCTTCGGGCCAGCCGGGCGAGCGGCCCAGGAGGACGGAATTGCCGCAGGTCACCAGCATGATGACCACGGGGTCGGTGCGCGGGAAGTGGAAGCGCCCGCAGGACGGGCAGGACCGGCGCCACCCGGCCTGATCCATCTCGGATTTCGCGCCGCAGGCCGCGCAGAAGCCGTGCGAGCGGTGCCATTCCAGAATGCCGCGCGCGGTGGCGGCGAGTTCGCTTTCAAACGGGGTGAGGCCTGCGAGCGCGGCGCGCAGATCGGGAAAGCGGGCGTCTTGGGGCAGATCGCCCAGCGGGGGCGCGGGCATGTCCATGCCGGGGTCGCCCGGACCACCATCGGCGGCGTGGGAATAGGCGGGCATGGAGGATATGTCGGCGGCAAAGAGCGGCGTTTCGTCCTGCTGCCCGAGGAAAATCCATTCGGGGTCGTGATCCACGATCAGCGGATGGTCGGGCCCGAGCAGTTCGAGGTGCAGATCACCCCCCGGCCCGGCGGTCCCCGCCATGAGCGGACGCCCGCGCCAGATGGTCAGCACCTTTGCGGAGCCGGAGGCACGCAGCGCATCGGCCTCGGAGCGCAGATGCGCGGCACGGTCGAGACCGCCGCCCCCGAAAGCCAGTTCGCTCAGGTCCATCGTGTCCTCCGTCCGTTGGGTGTGAAACGGGTATGCGGGGGGGCGGCGTGTGTCAAACCCTCGCTGTCGCGGGGGTTGATCCGTGCCCCCGAGTCACCTATATCGCCGCTTGAGAGGTTGGCGCGGGCAAGTGCCTCGCCAACCCGGTCAGGTCCGGAAGGAAGCAGCCGTAACGAGTCCCGCTTGGGTCGTTGTCCAGCCTCTCACCTTATTCCCCTCGCGCTTCGGTCAGATACGCCTGTGCGGCTGCCCGCATGTCGTCGGGGATCGGCACTGCCTTGCGCGTCTCGAGCGACAGCATGGCGTTCTTGAACACGCTGACGAAGGCAAGCTCGTCGGTCGTGGAGCGGAACAGGCGGTGGCGATAGGTTATCGACTTGGTTCCGATCGCGGGAATGTCGGTGAGAACGTGAATGGTCTCGCCCGCCAGAACCTCCTGAATGAAGTTCGAGTCGGCGTGAACCACTGCGCCCGAGATGCGCCGCCCGCCGGTCATGTCGGCAGCCGTCAGACCCAGATTGGCCTGCATGGTGAAGCCTGCGTCCGAGGCGGCGTCGAAATAGCGCGCGACGTTCATATGGCCGAGGATGTCGCAGTCGGACGGGGCCACGACTCCGCGATAGGTCAGAAGAGCGGGCATCAGGCGGTGCGCACCGCTTCGATCATCTTGGCGACGTTGTCGGGGTCCGCGTCCGGTGTGATGCCGTGGCCAAGGTTGAAGATGTGCGGGCCGCCACGCAGCGCGCGGGTGATGGCCTGAGCCTCGTCCACCAGTGCCTGACCGCCGGTGACCATGTGGCTGGAGGCGAGGTTGCCCTGTACGCAGCCGTCGGGCTGGACGTGTTTGGCGACCCAGTCGGCCGAGACCGAGTTGTCGATTGCCACGCAGTCGGCCCCGGTCGCCTTGTGGAAGCCGATGTAGCGTTCGCCCGCCTCGCGCGGGAAGGCGATGATCGGCAGGCCGGGGTGGCGGGCTTTGAGTTCGGCGATGATGCGCTTGGTGGGTTCGAGCGCGAAGTCGTCGAAGTCCTGACCCTTGAGCGAACCGGCCCAGCTGTCGAAGATCTTGACCGTTTCCGCGCCCGCCTCGACCTGTTTCGACAGGTATTCGATGGTCGCGTCGGTGATCTTGTCGATGAGCCGGATGAAGAGGTCGCGGTTCGTGTCCTTGAGCGCATGGGCCGGGCCTTGGTCCGGGGTGCCGCGCCCGGCGACCATGTAGGTGGCCACGGTCCACGGCGCGCCCGCAAAGCCAATGAGCGTGGTCTCGGCGGGGAGCTCCTTAGACAGGATGCGCACGGTCTCATAGACCGGGGCGAGCGTGTCGTGAATATCGTCCTTGCCGCCCAGCTTGGCGAAGTCCTCCTCGCCCTCGATGGTGGACAGACGCGGGCCCTCGCCGGTGACGAACCAGAGGTCGGCGCCCAGAGCCTGCGGCACCAGAAGGATGTCGGCAAACAGGATCGCGGCGTCGAAGCCGAAGCGGCGGATCGGTTGCAGCGTCACCTCGGCGGCCAGCTCGGGGTTGTAGCACAGCGACAGGAAATCGCCCGCTTTCTCGCGGGTGGCGCGGTATTCCGGCAGGTAGCGGCCCGCCTGACGCATCATCCAGATCGGGGGCGTCGGCAGGGTTTCGCCCGCCAGTGCGCGCATGAGAAGCTTGGTCATTCCTTGTCCTTTCGCTCGGCCCCGCGTGGGTCCACCGTCTGCGGCCTCATGTCAAGCGGCGGGGGCATGGACAGGGCCATTTGCCACGTCTAAACGAAACGCATGACGTTGATGCTTCCCGACCCGACCAAACCGCTCAAGATCGGCACCCGAGGCTCGCCTCTGGCGCTGGCGCAGGCCTATGAAACCCGTGATCGGCTGGCGGCGGCCTTTGACCTGCCCGAGACCGCGTTCGAGATCGTGGTCATCAAGACCACCGGCGACGACCGGGCGATGATCGCGGCGGATCGGCCGCTCAAAGAGATCGGGAACAAGGGGCTGTTCACGCGCGAGATCGAGGATCAGCTGCTCAATGGCGGGATCGACATCGCGGTCCACTCGATGAAGGACATGCCGACCGAGCAGCCGCCGGGGCTGACGCTCGACTGCTATCTGCCGCGCGAGGATACGCGAGATGCGTTCATCTCGTTGGGTGGCGGCGGCATTCATGGGCTGGCCGAGGGGGCCGTGGTGGGGACGTCTTCGCTCAGGCGCAAGGCCCAGCTTCTGAACCGGCGGCCTGACCTCAAGGTCGTGGAGTTCCGGGGCAACGTGCAGACGCGGCTGACCAAGCTGCGCGACGGGGTGGCCGAAGCCACATTCCTTGCGATGGCCGGGATCACCCGGCTGGGGATGCTGGACGAGGTGCCGCATGACGCCATCGCGCCCGAGGATATGCTGCCCGCCATCGCGCAGGGTGCCATCGGGATCGAGCGGCGCTCGCACGACAGCAACGCTGCCGAGATGCTGGAGGCGATCCATCACGGCGCGACCGAGCGGCGGCTGGCGGCGGAGCGCAGTTTTCTCGCCACCCTCGACGGGTCCTGCGAGACGCCGATTGCGGGGCTCTCTGAGATCGATGGCGGCACATTGCGTCTGCGGGGCGAAATCCTGCGCACGGACGGGTCCGAGGCGCTGTCGGACGAGGCGACCGGGGCTGTGGAGGATGGGCCGGACATGGGGCGCGCGCTGGCGCAGAAGCTTCTGTCGCGGGCCGGTTCGGATTTCTTCGACTGGAAATAGGCGCGGTTACTGGACCGGGCCGAGCACCACGTCGAAGGTGCCGTTGACGGCGACGGGATCGGTGAGGTCGATGTCGCGGCCGTAGGTTTCGCTGATGCCCATGTCGCCTGAGAAGCTGCCGGAGAGGGTCAGTTCTTCGCCCGTCACGCTGGCGGTGTCGGCGGTGATGGACAGGTCACCCGCGTCATCCTTAGCATAGAGCTTTACCCTGTCGTCGCCGTCGATGCGGGTCAGGCTGACCTCGGGCGCGCGGGTGCTGCCGCCTGAGACCTCGAACCCCAATGTGAGGGCGCCGTAACTGGCGCGGGTCGCGTCGTTCTGTGGCAGCGCGTAGATGTTGACGCTGGCGTAGCGCGCGGACCCGGACCAGTCGCTTTGGTCGGCCCAGAGGGTGTAGGCGTGGCTTTCGCCGCCCAAGTTCAGGGTTAGGGTTCCAGCCTCTTCGCCCTGTGCGGCGGTGGCGACGGACAGGGCCAAGAGTGCGGGCAGGATGGGTCTGAACATGATCGCTCCCTCCAAGGTTCGCGCCCTTGATAGCACAGGTCGGGCCTCGGCGCGAAATCGGGGGTCAGGCGGGCACCACCTTGCCGGGGTTCAGGATGCCCTTGGGGTCGAGCGCGGTCTTGATCGTGCGCATGACGTCGAGCGCGACCGGGTTCTTGTGCCGCTCCATCGCGCCGAGCTTGTAGAGCCCGACGCCGTGTTCGGCCGAGAACGATCCGCGCATCTCGGCGATCAGCCCCTCCATCGCTTCGGACAGCCGATCCTTGAGGTCCGGGTCGTTCGCTTCGCTGTAGAGGACGTAATGGATGGTGCCGTCGCCGAGGTGGGCCACGCAGGTTTCCTGTGCGTTGGGTTCGATCTGTGCGACCCGCGCGGTCATCGCGTCGAAGAAGTCGCTCAACCTGTCGACGGGGAGGGAGATGTCGCCCATCAGCGTCGGCGTGATCGCGAGCGTGACCTTGGCCGCGCTTTCGCGCCGTTCCCACATGGCGATGCGCTGGGTGTCGTTCTGGGCGATGACCGCGTCGGTGATCAGACCGTCCTCCATCGCCTGTCCCAGCACCTCTTCGAGCAGGTTCGATAGCCCGGCATCCCCCGCGAGTTCGACCAATACGTTCACCTCATGCGGGTCGTCGAAAGGTTCGTGCGCGCCGTCGATCATCGCGATCTGCCGCTCGACATAGCTGCGCGGCATGTATTCGCAGGCTTCCACCGCGCCGCCCGAGGCGGTTTGCAGCCGGTTCAGCACGGTGAGCGCCGCGTCGAGCGACGGGGGCGCGATCATGGCGGTGACGGTATGGGCGGGCTTCGGGGCGAGTTTCATCACGGCGGCGGTGACGATGCCCAGCGTGCCCTCGGCCCCGATGATGAGGTCGCGCAGGTCGTAGCCGGAGTTGTCCTTGTGCAGCGCGGTCATCAGGTCGAGCACGCGGCCATCGGCCAGCACCACTTCGATCCCCAGACATTGCGCGCGGGTGTTGCCGTAGCGCAGGACGTTCGATCCGCCCGCGTTCGTGGACAGGATGCCGCCGACCATTGCCGAGCCGCGTGCGCCGAAGACCACGGGAAAGACGAGGTTCGCCTCGTCCGCCACCTCGCGCAGGCGGTCGAGGATGACGCCCGCCTCGACGGTGACGGTGCGGGCCGCCGGGTTCATGTCGCGCACGGCGTTCAGACGTTCGACCGAGAGCATGACGGCGCCCTCGTTGAAGGTGCCGCCGTTCACGCCGGTGTTGCCGGAGACGGGCACGACGATCTGGCCTGCCTCATGCGCCGCGGCCATGAGCGACGACACTTCGGCGGTCGAGCCGGGGCGCACCACGCAGAGGGGCGTGGAGTGATAGGCGCCGGTCGGGTCGTCGACATAGCGGGCCATGTCGGCACCCGTCAGAACCTGGGCGCCGCCGACGATGGCGGCGGCCGTTTCGATGAAATCCATGTTCTCCTCCCCAACCGGGTGAGGAGGCCCTTAGACCGCCTGACTGTGCCCGGCTTCGTTCATCTCGTAGGCGTCGAAATAGCGGGCGATGATCCGGGCGAGGGGCCGCGCATGCGGTTCGATCGTCAGGACACCGTCCGTCATAGACACCGTGCCGGGCAGAGTTTCGGCCAAGCCGTCGGCCAGCGCAACCGCTGTCGCGGCATCCGCGCCGACCTCGCGCGCGATGGCGGGGAGATCGACGGCGAAATCGCAAAGGATCTGCTCGATCACCCGGCCGCGCAGGATGTCGTCGCCCGCAAAGGCATGGCCGCGCGTGATCGGGAGCTGGCCCGCGCGCACCCGTTCCTGATAGGCCGAGGTGGCGGGGGCGTTCTGCGCGTAGCCCTGCGGGTAGCGCGAGATCGAGGACGCGCCGATGCCGATGAGGGCCTGAGCCGTGTCCTCGGTATAGCCTTGAAAGTTGCGGTGCATGGTGCCCGCGCGGTGGGCGATGGCGAGGCCATCGTCAGGGCGGGCGAAGTGGTCGATGCCGATCTCGTCGAACCCGTCGGCGACGAAGAGGTCGCGCGCGATGGTGTAGAGTTCGAGCCGGGCCTCGGGCGAGGGCAATGCCTCGGTCGGGATGAGGCCCTGACGCCGGGCCATCCACGGCACATGGGCATAACCGAACAGCGCGATCCGGTCGGGGCCGAGTGACAGCACCTTGTTCACCGAGTCCCGCATGCGGGCCGGGGTCTGGTGCGGCAGGCCATAGAGGAGATCGACGTTCAGCGATTTGACGCCGCGCGCGCGCAGCCCGTCGACGGCGGCTTTCGTCACCTCGAAGGTCTGGGGGCGGCCGATGACCTCTTGTATCATCGGGTCGAAGTCCTGCACGCCGAGCGAGGCGCGGTTGAGACCTGCGGCGACCAGCGCGTCCATCCGCGCCTCGTCGATCTCGTTGGGGTCGATTTCGACCGAGAACTGCGCGCCGTCGCCCAGCGGGGCGGTGGCGAAGATCGCGGCGGAGAGCCGTTCGATCATCTCGGGCGAGAGCAGGGTCGGCGTGCCGCCACCCCAGTGCAGGTGGCTGATCGAAATGCCCGGCGAAAGGTGAGACTTCAGAGTCTCTAATTCCTGTATGAGCGAATCAACATAGGCCTCGACCGGGCTCAGAGTGCTCGTCCCCTGCGTGCGGCAGGCACAGAACCAGCACAACCGGCGGCAGAACGGGACATGCAGATAGAGCGAGATCTGCGACCCCGTGGGAATCGTTTTGATCCAATCACTTACCTGTGACCCGCCGACACCGCCGGCGAAGTGGGGAGCGGTCGGATAGCTTGTGTAGCGGGGCACACGCGCGTCAAATAGACCGAGCTTGCGAAGTTGCGTCAGATTGTCCATTCGCGTACACCTAAGGCCAACTTTGACGCGCGACATTGATACGGATCAAAATGGCCTCTGCTATGGGCTCACTTCACCTCGACCTCAAAGATTGCGGCAATTGCCCGATCCGACACCGCGCCGTGTGTTCCCGGTGCGAGCCCGATGAGCTCGAGGTGCTGGAAGACATCAAGTATTATCGCAGCTACGAAGCGGGGCAGCCGATCCTGTGGTCCGGCGACCATATGGAATTCGTGGCCTCGATCGTCACCGGCATTTCGACCCTGAGCCAGACGATGGAAGACGGGCGCACCCAGATGGTGGGTCTGCTCCTGCCGTCGGATTTCATCGGCCGTCCAGGGCGCGAGACCGCCGCCTTTGACGTGGTCGCGGTGACGGATGTGACGCTGTGCTGTTTCCGTCGTCGCCCGTTCGAGGATCTGATGCTGAAGACGCCGCACATCGGTCAGCGTCTGCTGGAGATGACCCTGGACGAGTTGGACAGTGCGCGCGAGTGGATGACGGTGCTGGGGCGTAAGACGGCGCGTGAGAAGATCGCGAGCCTGCTGATGATCGTCGCGCGGCGCGATGCGTCGCTGCGCAAGCAGTTGCCCGGCGACGGAATGGTGTTCGACCTGCCGCTGACGCGCGAGGCGATGTCGGATTATCTGGGTCTGACGCTGGAAACGGTGAGCCGCCAGATTTCGGCGCTGCGCAAATCGGGCGTCATCCAGCTTGAAGGTAAACGCCGGGTGATCGTGCCTGATCTGGAAGAACTGATCGCGGAAACCGGCGACGACGTCGACGGTGGGATGATCATCTGAGACGCGCCGACTGAAAAAAGACCGGTGGGGATGCCACCGGTCCAGTTTTCAGGGAAGAAATAACGTACTCGTCACATCGTCAATGCGTGAGCAGCAGCGGTCGTTCCGTGAGCTCGAGCATATTTCTGGTCGCGCCGCCGAGGATCGACTCGCGGAAGCGGGAGTGGCTGTAGGCGCCCATGACGATCATGTCGGCGTCGATGTCGTTTGCATGGCGCGACAGGACATCGGCGACGCGGGGCATGGTCTTGGACAGCACCGACAGCTCGGCTTTGACGCCGTGGCGGGCGAGGAACTGGCTGAGTGGCCCGCCGGGATCGGAGCGTTCGGGGCCGTGTTTCGGCGGGTCGATGATCGCGATGTTCACGGTGGAGGCGGCTTTGAGGAAGGGCAGGGCGGCTTTGACCGCGCGCAGCGCCTCGCGGCTTTCGTTCCAGCCGATCAGGATGCGGTCGGCGCGCTCGGGCAGGTCGTGAGTGTCGGGCTGGATCAGCACCGGGACGTCGCCCTCGAACATCGCGGCCTCGGAAATCAATTCGAGATCCTGCCCGCGCCCTTTGGCATAGGGCTGCGACAACACCACGAGATCGGAGAACCGGGTGCGCAGCGCGATCAGGTGATTGACCGCGACCATCTGGGCCGAGAGCCCGGTGACGGACCAGTTGAAGGTCGAGCCTTCGAGTTTGGCGCGGACCTGATTTTCCAGCGCGACCGCATCTTCGCGGGCCTGATCGAGGCTGTCCTGCATCACGACCGCCGTGGCCCCGGCGTAGTAAAAACCGGGCTGGGTCCGGTCGAGACCGAGACAGATCACGTCGAGATGCGCCTCGTTCGCGGCGGTGATCCGGGTGGCGGCGTCGAAGGCGGCGGTCAGGTCCGCCGGATCGGTGACGACCGTTGTGATGGTGCGATAGGCCTTCATGTTTGCCTCATGCAGTCAGGGGCCGGGGCGTCCGGCCGGGAATGTGTCTGAGGGCAGGGTGAAGCGTCGCGCGGGGCCGCGCTTTGATATGTGTCAAATGGCTAATTTACCCAAGCCCGCGAAAGTTTTGACATGGATCAAGGTTACTGGTCCCCCAACAGTCCAAACCCCCAATCAGTCGAAAAGCGCGGACTGGATGGGATTCGTCCCGTGGCCGCTCTGCGTAGTGACAGACACGAAGGGACGTAACATGTGGGATTACCTCAAACTGGTGATCTTCGGCCTGATTGGATTGCTGGCCGCGATTGCCACCACCTATGCCCGCGATCTCGCTTACCTGGTCCACGCCTTGCTGGTCGTGGCGATCGCGGCGGTCGGCTTCATCATCACCCTGCGCCAGATGGGGTATGAGAAGGCACCGAAAACCGGGTATCTGGACGCACCGATCAAGATCGGTGTCGCGCTTACCGCCTTTTGGGGTGTCGTGGGGTTCCTCGTCGGGACCTACATCGCCTTCATGCTGGCCTTCCCGCAGCTCAACTTTGCCTGGGCTGAGGGCTTTCTCAACTTCGGGCGCCTGCGTCCCCTGCACACCTCGGCGGTGATTTTCGCCTTCGGTGGCACCGCGCTCATCACGTCGTCGTTCTATGTCGTGCAGCGCACCTCGGGTGCGCGGCTCTGGTCGGACGGGCTGGCGTGGTTCGTGTTCTGGGGCTACCAGATCGTCATCCTCTTGGCCGCGACCGGCTATATCCTCGGCTCGACGCAGGGCAAGGAATACGCCGAGCCCGAGTGGTACACGGACATCTGGCTGACCATCGTCTGGGTCGGCTACCTGATCCTGTTCCTCGGCACGCTGATGAAGCGCAAAGAGCCGCACATCTACGTCGCCAACTGGTTCTATCTGTCGTTCATCATCACCATCGCGATGCTGCACGTCGTGAACAACCTGTCGATCCCGGTGTCGATCTTCGGCTCCAAATCCGTGCAGGTCTTTGCGGGTGTGCAGGACGCCATGACGCAGTGGTGGTACGGCCATAACGCCGTGGGCTTTTTCCTGACCGCGGGCTTCCTCGGCATGATGTACTACTTCATCCCGAAACAGGCCGAGCGGCCCGTGTTCAGCTACAAGCTGTCGATCATCCACTTCTGGGCGCTGATCTTCCTCTACATCTGGGCCGGTCCGCACCACCTGCACTACACCGCTCTGCCGGACTGGGCCTCGACCCTCGGTATGGTGTTCTCGGTGATCCTGTGGATGCCCAGCTGGGGTGGCATGATCAACGGCCTGATGACGCTCTCGGGCGCCTGGGACAAGCTGCGCACCGATCCGATCATCCGCATGATGGTCATCTCGGTCGGCTTCTACGGCATGTCCACGTTCGAAGGCCCGATGATGTCGATCAAGGCTGTGAACTCGCTCAGCCACTACACCGACTGGACCATCGGTCACGTGCACTCCGGTGCGCTGGGCTGGAACGGGATGATCACCTTCGGGATGCTCTACTTCCTGTTCCCGAAACTGTGGAACAAGACGGGGCTCTATTCCCTGAAACTCGTGAGCTGGCACTTCTGGCTCGCCACCATCGGCATCGTGCTCTACGCCGCGTCGATGTGGGTCACGGGGATCATGGAAGGTCTGATGTGGCGCGAAGTCGATGCGCAGGGTTTCCTCGTGAACTCCTTCGCCGACACGGTGGCCGCCAAGTTCCCGATGTATCTGGTCCGTGGCTTCGGGGGGATCCTGTACCTCTCCGGTGCGCTGATCATGGCCTACAACCTCTGGATGACCGTTCGCAAAGCACCGCTGGCTGAAGCCGCGACGCCTGCTGCGGCACCGGCTGAATAAGGAGGACCATAGACATGGGAATTCTTGATAAACACGCCGTCCTCGAGAAAAACGCCACGCTTCTGCTGGTCGGATCTCTCCTGGTCGTCACCGTCGGTGGCATCGTCGAAATCGCCCCGCTGTTCTATCTCGAGAACACGATCGAGGATGTGGAGGGCGTGCGCCCCTACTCCCCGCTCGAGATGGAAGGTCGGAACATCTATATCCGCGAGGGCTGCTATGTCTGCCACTCGCAGATGATCCGGCCGATGCGGGACGAGGTCGAACGCTACGGGCATTACTCGCTGGCCGCGGAGTCGAAATACGACCACCCGTTCCAGTGGGGCTCCAAGCGGACGGGGCCGGATCTGGCCCGCGTGGGCGGCCGCTACTCGGACGAGTGGCACGTCGACCACCTGGTCAACCCGCAGTCGGTGGTGCCGGAATCGGTGATGCCGAAATACGCCTACCTTCTCGATCGGCCCCTCGACGGGCGCTACATCGAGGACGTGCTGCGCACCAATGCCTTCGTCGGTGTGCCCTATACGGACGAGCAGCTCGAAAACGCCGTCGCGGATTTCAAATCGCAGGCCGACCCGGATGGGATGGTCTTTGACGACAGCGATCCGGATGCCGTGGTCGAACGCTATCCGGGCGCACAGATCCGCAATTTCGATGGTCAGCCCGAAGTGACCGAGATGGACGCGCTGATTGCCTACATGCAGATGCTGGGCACGCTCGTGGACTTCTCGACCTTCGAGCAGACCCCCGAAGACTGGATCCGGTAAGGGAGACGTATGATGGATACCTATTCGATCTTCCGTGAAATCGCGGACAGCTGGGTGCTTCTCGCCATGTTTGCGTTCTTCGTGCTGACCGTGCTGTGGGTGTTCCGCCCCGGCTCGGGCGACCTGCACAAGGACGCGGCGCAGGCCCCGTTCCGCAACGATGAACCCGGCGCTGATATGAAGGAGGCCCGGCAATGAGCGACAAGAAGCAAGAGGTCGAGACCACCGGACACGAGTGGGACGGCATTCAGGAGTTCAACAACCCGCTTCCCAAGTGGTGGATCTATATCTTCTACGCCACGATCATCTGGGGCATCGGCTATACCATCGCCTATCCGGCATGGCCGCTGATCAACGGGGCGACGCGGGGTGTGCTAGGCTATTCGACCCGCACCGAGGTCGCCGCCGAGATCGACCGGTTCGAAGAGATGAACGCGGGCGTGAAGGCGGAACTGGCGGCGATGGACGTGACCGAGATCGCGTCGAACGAGGCGGTTCAGAACTATGCGATCCAATCGGGCCGCGCGACGTTCTCGACCTACTGTTCGCAGTGCCACGGTTCCGGCGCCAACGGCATCGAAGAGGGCAACGGATATCCGAACCTACTGGATGACGACTGGCTCTGGGGCGGCGACATCGCAGCCATCACCTATACGGTGACCCACGGCATTCGGAACGAAGACGATCCCGATGCGCGCTTTTCGCAGATGCCCGCGTTCGGCGACGACTTCCTCACCGATGACGAGATCACCAACGTGGTGGCCTATGTCATGTCGCTATCGGGGCTTCAGGGCTCGGGCAATGTGGCCGAGGGCGAGATCGTGTTCGCGGACAACTGCACCGCCTGCCACGGAGAAAATGCGCAAGGTGACATAGATCAAGGCGCGCCGAATCTCTCTGATGCAATCTGGCTGCACGGCTCGAGCGAAGCTGCGATCGAATCCTCGGTCCGGCGTGGCCCCTTCGGTGTGATGCCGAACTGGAACGCCCGTCTGGACGAAGCCGAGATCAAGGCCGTTGCGGCCTATGTACACCAGCTGGGCGGCGGTCAGTAACCGCCGACTGGCACGAGTTCCGGGGCCTCACTCCCCGGTACACGGCACCGACCCCTGATCCTGTTCGCGCGTTTCTCCGGGGTCGGTGCCAACCTTACGAAGGGTCGGAGGGCTGCCTCCGGCCCTTTTTCGTGTCATGGATGAGTGATGACCTATGAGTTCCGCCCCGCGACGCTGGACGATCTGCCGATGCTGGCCATCTGGCTCGACGCGCCGCATGTCGCGCGGTGGTGGGAGGATTGGGATCCCTACGATGCCGAGGACCTGGCCGATCCGCGGTTCCGGGCGTGGATCGTGAGCGTGGGGCAGAGGCCGTTCGCCTACATTCAGGACTATGACGTGCACGGCTGGGAGGGGCATCCGTTCAGTTTCCTGCCCCAGGGGTCGCGGGGCATCGACCTGTTCATCGGGCCCGACGATATGGCGGGGCAGGGGCATGGCCCGGCGTTTGTACGTGCCTTCTCGGACCGGCTGATCGCAGAGGGCGCGCCCTGTGTCGGGGTGGACCCGCACCCGGCCAACGCGCGCGGGGTCGCGGCCTTTGCCAAGGCCGGGTTCCAGCCTGCCGGGCAGCCGCAGGACGGGCCATACGGTCGTTATCTGCCGATGGTGCGAGTGGCGGTGCCGGGAGCGGAGTGCGACGAACCCGAGGGGGGTCCGCCGCAACCGTCTTAGGGACAAACCGACCAAAGACCTGTTCGCATCTCCGGGTCGGTACCGACGGTATCACATGCAGGTGGACGTTGGGTAAAGCGCTGTGGGTGGCTTTCGTGTCGCGCGTCAGCCTGTCGCAGGTCAAATGAGGCGCGCGATTTGCCGCGCAAGCCCTTGTTTTTCTAGCCCTTATAAGATGAACCAAAAAGTTAGGTTACGTTGCGTCAACTTGGGGCGTGCGGCGGGAATTGTTGATCCAAGTCAAGGCTCGGCAGAGGCATCGGACACTAGAACCGGACAAACGCGAAACCCAGGATCGGATTCCCATGTCCAGCAGTGAAACCCCCGAGGCACCGCAGAAACTCTATGCCGCGCGCGAGCCTGTGTTCCCGCGCCGGGTGCGCGGTCATTTCCGTGCGCTCAAATGGTGGATCATGGCGCTGACGCTCGGCGTCTATTACCTGACGCCGTGGATCCGCTGGGACCGGGGGCCGAACCTGCCGGATCAGGCGGTTCTCGTGGACCTTGCCGGGCGGCGGTTCTTTTTCTTCTGGATCGAGATCTGGCCGCATGAGTTCTACTTCATCGCGGGTCTGCTCATCATGGCGGGGCTGGGCCTCTTTCTGTTCACCTCGGCGCTGGGCCGGGTGTGGTGCGGCTATGCCTGCCCGCAGACGGTCTGGACCGACCTGTTCATCCTGACCGAGCGCTGGATCGAGGGCGACCGCAACGCGCGGGTGCGGCTGTGGAAATCCAAATGGGACCTCAAGAAATGGCGGCTGCGCCTGTCCAAGTGGTTCGTCTGGCTGCTCATCGGTCTGGCCACCGGGGGGGCGTGGGTGTTCTACTTTGTCGATGCGCCGACGCTGGCGCGTGACCTCGTCACCCTGAATGCGCATCCGGTCGCCTATACGACGATGGGCATCCTCACCTTCACCACGTTCTTCTTCGGCGGGATCGCGCGCGAGCAGATCTGTATCTACGCCTGCCCGTGGCCGCGCATTCAGGCCGCGATGATCGACGAGGACACGCTGGTCGTGGCCTATCGCGACTGGCGGGGCGAGCCGCGGGGCAAGCACCGCAAGGGGCCCGAGGCCGAGGCGCTGGGCGATTGCATCGACTGCATGGCCTGCGTGAACGTCTGCCCGATGGGGATCGACATTCGCGACGGCCAACAGCTCGAATGCATCACCTGCGCGCTCTGCATCGATGCGTGCAACGAGATGATGGACAAGGTCGGCAAGCCGCGCGGTCTGATCGACTACATGGCGCTGAAGGACGAGACGCATGAACGTGCGGGCGGCCACAAGCGCCCGATCATGAAGCACATCCTGCGCCCGCGCACGATCATGTACACGACGCTCTGGGCCGCTGTCGGGATCGCGCTGACGGTTGCGCTGTTCATCCGGCCCGATCTGCAGATGACGGTGCATCCGGTGCGCAACCCGACCTTCGTGACCCTGTCCGACGGATCGGTGCGCAACACCTACGAGGTGGGCATCCGCAACAAGAACGGGGAAAGCCGTCCGTTCTACTTCTCGCTGGGCGTGAACAGCCCGTTCACGGTAAACGTGGAAGGGTCGGTGGAGACGATGCTGGTCGTCGACCCGGATACGGAAGGCAAGACCCGGCTTTACATCACGGCGCCTGCGGGCAGCGAGCCTGCGCGCGACGACCGGACCGAAATCCGCATCTGGGTGATCGATGGCGTGACGGGCGACCGCGCGTTCCACGACACCGTCTTCAACGGGAGAGGGCAATGAGCATGACCTATGACGCCCCCGACACGGGCAAGAAACTCACCGGCTGGCATGTGCTCGCCATTTTCGTTGGCGCCTTTGCCGTCATCATTTCGGTCAACGTGTTCATGGCGGTGAAAGCCGTCGGCACATTCCCGGGGCTGGAGACGCACAACTCCTATGTCGCGAGCCAGAAGTTCGACACCGACCGCGCGGCGCAGGAGGCGCTGGGTTGGGACGTGGCACCGACCATGTCGGGCGAGACGCTGATGCTGATGATCACCGATCAGGCGAGCGGTATGCCGGTCATGGTGCGTGAGGCGGGCGGTATCCTTGGCCGCGCGACCCATGTGGCCGACGACCAGACGCTGACGTTCAAGCGCACGATGAATGGCACCTATGTGGCCGAGGTCGGCGCGCTCGATTTCGGCAAGTGGGAGCTGCGGCTTGAAGCTGTGGCCGAGGACGGCACGCCGTTCCGCCAACTCATCGAACTCTATATTCCGAAGTACTGACCAATGGCCGCCCCTGTTTCCGCCTGTCCCGCATGTGATGCTGCCGCGCTTGCCGAGAGCACGGCCGGTAAGGGCTATGCCGGCAATGGGGGTGAGGCCAAGCGCATCATGTTGTCGCTGCCGCAGGTCTATTGCGCGGCCTGCATCGTGGGGGTGGAAAAGGGGCTTTCGACCCAGCCCGGCGTGCGCTCGGCGCGGGTGAACCTGACGCTCAAGCGGGCGACGGTGGAGGTCGATCAGGACGTCGAGCCCGAGGCGCTCGCCGACTATCTGACCGGCATCGGGTTCGAGGCTTACGAGCTGGACGCGGGCGCGCTGATGGCGACCGAGACCGACAAACGCTCGCGCGAGCTTCTGATGCGGCTGGGCGTGGCGTTCTTCGGCATGATGAACGTGATGCTTCTGTCGGTCGCGGTCTGGTCCGGCGCCTCCGACGCGACGCGAGATCTGTTCCACTGGGTGAGCGCGGGGATCGCGCTGCCCATCGTGGCGTTCTCGGCCCAGCCGTTTTTCAAGAGCGCGTGGAGTGCGCTCAGGGTCAAGCGGCTGAATATGGATGTGCCGATCTCGCTCGCCATCCTGCTGGCAGCGGGCATGTCGGTCTATGAGACCATGCATTCGGGCGAACACGCTTATTTCGACGCGGCGCTGTCGCTCACGTTCTTTCTGCTCGCGGGCCGTTATCTGGATCATCGCACCCGCGCGGTGGCGCGGTCGGCGGCCGAGGAATTGGCCGCGCTCGAAGTGCCGCGTGCGCATCGGATCGTGGGGGACGGCGAAGAGGTGGTGAGCGTCGCGGACCTTGCTATCGGCGATGTCGTGCGGGTCACGCCGGGCAACCGGGTGCCGGTGGACGGGATGGTCGAGACCGGCGAGAGCGAGGTGGACCGGTCGTTCCTGACCGGCGAGTCGCTGCCGGTCTTTGCGGGCCCCGGCGACATGCTGAACGCGGGCGAGGTGAACCTGACGGGGCCTTTGACCCTGCGGGTCGCGGCGGCGGGCAAGGATACGGCGCTGCACCGCATGGCCGATCTGGTCGCCATCGCCGAGACCGCGCGCAACAAGTACACGGGCCTCGCCGACAAGGCCGCCGCGATCTATGCGCCGGTGGTGCATCTGCTGGCGCTGGGGGCGTTCGTGGCGTGGCTGGTCATCACAGGCGGCGACGTGCGCCACGCGCTGAACATCGCGGTCGCCGTGCTCATCATCACCTGCCCCTGTGCGCTCGGCCTTGCCGTGCCTGCGGTGACGACGGCGGCGAGCGGGCGGTTGTTCAAAAAGGGCATGCTTCTGAAATCCGCCACGGCGATGGAGCGGCTTGCGGATGTGGATCACGTGGTCTTCGACAAGACCGGGACGCTGACCGAGGGTGCGCCGAAGCTGGAAAACCTTGGCGATCATGCCGAGGCCGATCTGTCGGTGGCGCTAGGTCTGGCGCAGGGGTCGGCCCATCCGCTGGCTCAGGCGATCGCATTCGCGGCTCGGGGCGAAGGCATGGTGCCTGCGGTGCTGACCGAGGTGCGGGAAGTGCCGGGGCACGGCGTCGAGGCGCTGTGGAACGGCCAGCAGGTGCGGCTTGGGCGCGCGGAATGGGTGGGCGCGCATGTGCTCGGGCGCACGGCGACCTACCTCAAGATCGGCAAACGGCCTGCGGTGGCGTTCACCTTTACCGATGCGCTGCGCGACGGCGCGAAAGAGGCCGTGACGGCGCTGAAGGCGGGGGGCTGCGGCGTGACGCTGATCTCCGGCGATGCCGAGGAGGCCGTGCGCGACGTGGCGTTCCGGCTGGGCATCGATGATTTCCGCGCGGGCATGCTGCCGGACGGCAAGGTCGCCGAGGTGGAGGCGCTCGCGGCGTCGGGCAAGCGGGTGCTGATGGTCGGTGACGGGCTCAACGACACCGCCGCGCTGGCGGCTGCGCATGTGTCGATCAGCCCGGCCTCGGCGCTGGAGGCGGCGCGGGTGGTGTCGGATATCGTGCTGTTGGGCAAGAGCCTCGCACCCCTTGGTGACGCGCTTCTGACCTCGCGCAAGGCGACGCGGCGGATCAAGGAAAACTTCGGGATCGCAGCGACTTACAACGCCATCGCCATTCCCATTGCGCTGCTTGGCTTTGCGACGCCGCTGGCGGCGGCCTTGGCGATGTCGGCCTCGTCTATTATGGTCACGCTGAATGCGCTTCGGCTGAAAGTGGGCAAATGAACGTTCTCGTTTTCCTGATCCCGGTGTCGATCTTTCTGGGTCTTCTGGGGCTCGTGTTTTTCCTGTGGACGATGCGGTCGCGCCAGTACGACGATCCGGCGGGGGATGCGCAGCGCATCCTGTCGGGCATCTACGACGACGCGCCGCCCGAGGATTGATTGAGCGGGCCGGGTGGGGTTTGGCGCCTGAAAAGGGTGCGATTCATATTTGCCTAAAAATTGATCGTATGGCTCATTTATTGATCAAATGCCGTGCTTGCCCGGTGGATTCCCGCCCGTGATCCAGACCCCCACCTGACATTCCCGGCACCCGGGTTTCAGATGTCCTTCGGACAGCCGGAGGAATCATGACCCACCAGCCGGGGGCCACTTTGGAGCACGAGGCCAGCCAGCCGCGCGCGCGCGGACAGGTGCGGGTGAGTTCAAAGCTGCGCGACGGGCGGTCGGTGATCGACGGTCTGGCAATGGCGGGGTCGATGAAGGCGCTGTTTCCGCGCACCGACAGCACCGCGCTCGACACCATGCTCATCAACACCGCAGGCGGCGTCACCGGGGGCGACCGGTTTTTCATCGAAGCCGCTGCCGGGCCGGGCACCACCCTGACCGTGACGACGCAGGCTGCCGAGCGCGCCTATGCGGCGCGGGGCGAGACGGCGGGGCGGATCGAGACGCATCTGCGGGTGGCAGGCGATGCACGGCTCAACTGGCTGCCGCAGGAAACCATCCTCTTCGAGCATATGAATTTCGAGCGCAGTCTGACGGTCGATCTGGAGCCCGGCGCGCGGTTTCTGATGGTCGAGCCGATCATTCTGGGCCGGGTCGCGATGGGCGAGCGCATTCACGATGGCCGGTTCCGCGACCGGGTGGCGATCCGGGTCGCAGGGCAGGCGGTCTATCTCGACGGTGTGGCCCTGACCGGTGACGTCGACGCGCAGATGGCGACCGCCTCGACCCTGAATGGCGCGCGGGCGATGGCCGCGCTGGTCTATGTGGGCGCCGATGCCGAGGCGTGGCTTGAGCCGATGCGCCGCCTGATGCCCGAAACCGGGGGGGTGAGCCTGCAATCCCCCGACCTACTGACCTGCCGGATCGTGGCCGCCGATGGCTTTGCGCTGCGCCGCGCGCTGGTTCCCGCGATCCGCCTGCTCAACGACGACGAAATCCCAAGACCCTGGATGCTGTGACATGAACCTGACCCCGAGAGAAAAAGACAAACTGCTGATCGCTATGGCGGCCATCGTCGCGCGCAAGCGGCTGGAGCGTGGGGTGAAGCTCAATCACCCCGAGGCCATCGCGCTTATCACCGACACGGTGGTCGAGGGCGCGCGCGACGGACGCTCGGTCGCCGAGATGATGCAGGCGGGCGCGGCGGTCATCACCCGCGACCAATGCATGGAGGGCGTGCCGGAGATGATCCACGAGGTTCAGGTCGAAGCCACCTTCCCGGACGGCACCAAGCTCGTCACCGTTCACAACCCCATTCGCTAAGGAGAACTCACATGCGTTATCTCGTTGCCCTTCTGGCCACCGTGGCCACCACCGCCCCTGCGCTGGCCCATCCCGGTCACGGTGCCGCGCTGCACCTGCATGAAAAGGACGGGTTCCTGATCGCGGGCATCGCGTTCGTCATCGGGGTGAGCCTGTCGGCGGTCGCGGTCATCAAAGCGGCGAAGGCCAAGAAATGATCCCCGGCGAGATCATGGCGGCCCCCGGCGAACTCGTCCTGAACGAGGGTGCGCCGGTCACGACGGTGATGGTCGCCAACACCGGCGACCGTCCGGTGCAGGTCGGCAGCCATTACCATTTCTACGAGACGAACCCGGCGCTCGATTTCGACCGCGAGGCGACGCGTGGTCTGCGTCTGGACATCGCGCCCGGCACCGCCGTGCGGTTCGAGCCGGGGCAGAGCCGTGAGGTGAACCTCGTCCCCATCGGGGGCGCACGCAAAATCTATGGCTTCAACCAGAAGGTCATGGGAGAACTCTGATGCCGATGACGCTGGAAGGGTCGTGTCAGTGCGGGGCGGTGCATTTCACCGTCCAGAGCCGCACGCCTGTGCCCTATCAGCGGTGCTATTGCTCGATCTGCCGGCATTCGGCAGGGGGCGGTGGCTTTGCAGTCAACATCGGGGCGATCGCCGACAGCTTGAGTTGCGACAACTGGGAAGGGTTGGGGAGCTATCACGCCGTCCACGACAACGGGCGCGCGTCGCATGGTGAGCGGTTCTTCTGCAAGGCCTGCGGGAGCCAGTTGTGGCTGTTTGACGAACGCTGGCCGGAGCTGGTGCATCCGCTGGCGAGCGTCATCGACACCAAGCTGCCGGTCCCGGCCGAGATCACGCATATCTGGCTGTCGGACAAGCCCGACTGGGTCGAGGCCGAGATCGGCAAGGGCGACCGCAGCTTTGACGGCTACCCGGAGTTGTCGCTGGAAGAGTGGCACCGGGCGAATGGGGTCTGGGTGGAATGAAACAGATTACTCCGACACCTGCGGATATCTGGTCGAACTGGCTTCAGGCCACGATGATCGTGGCCGAAGCGCAGGCGGTGATCGCGATGCGGATGTGGGGCATGGCCGGAATGTGGGCCGTCCCGCCATCTGAGACGCGCCGGATGATGGATGAAAAGGCCACCGCCCTGACCCGCGCGGCGATGGACGCAGGGACCGCCGCGCTGACCGGGCGAGACCCGGTCAAGGCGGCGCTGCGCCCGGTGCGCCAGAAAACAAATTCTAACGTAAGGCGGCTTGCGAAACGCGGCCCGAAGGTGAGGTAAGACATGCCAGCCCGTATCAAACGATCCGACTATGCCGCGATGTTCGGCCCGACCACCGGCGACAAGGTGCGGCTGGCGGATACGGATCTTATCATCGAGGTCGAGCGCGACCTGACCGCGATGCCTGCGGGGGGCGAGAACAAGCCGCTCTATGGCGATCAGGTGAAATTCGGCGGCGGCAAGGTGATCCGCGACGGGATGGGGCAGAGCCAGTCGCCGCGCGCGGATGGGGCTGTCGACTGCGTCATCACCAATGCGCTGATCGTGGATTACACCGGCATCTACAAGGCGGATGTGGGTCTGAAGGACGGGCGCATCGCGGCCATCGGCAAGGCGGGCAACCCGGACACGCAGGACGGGGTGAACATCATCGTGGGGCCGGGGACCGAGGCGATCGCGGGCGAGGGCAAGATCCTGACCGCAGGCGGGATGGACAGCCACATCCACTTTATCGCGCCGCAGCAGATCGAGGATGCGCTGCATTCCGGGCTGACCACGATGCTGGGCGGCGGCACTGGCCCCGCGCATGGCACGCTCGCCACCACCTGCACGCCGGGACCGTGGAACATCGCGCGGATGCTGCAGGCGGTCGATGGCGTGCCGATGAACATTGGGTTTGCGGGGAAAGGCAATGCCTCGCTCCCCGCTGCGCTGGAAGAGCAGGTCATGGCCGGGGCGTGTAGCCTGAAGCTGCATGAGGACTGGGGGACGACGCCGGGGGCGATTGATTGCTGCCTGAGCGTGGCCGATGACCTCGACGTGCAGGTGATGATCCACACCGACACGCTGAACGAGTCCGGCTTCGTCGAGAACACAGTGGCGGCGATGAAGGGCCGGACGATCCACGCCTTCCACACCGAGGGTGCGGGTGGCGGTCACGCGCCGGACATCATCAAGATCTGTGGTGAGGACTTTGTGCTGCCCTCGTCGACCAACCCGACGCGGCCCTTCACGGTGAACACGCTGGAAGAGCATCTGGACATGCTCATGGTCTGTCACCACCTCGACAAGTCGATCCCCGAGGATGTGGCCTTTGCTGAAAGCCGTATCCGGCGCGAGACCATCGCGGCGGAGGACATTCTGCACGATATGGGTGCGTTCAGCATCATCGCGTCGGACAGTCAGGCGATGGGGCGTGTGGGCGAGGTGCTGATCCGCACCTGGCAGACTGCCGACAAGATGAAGAAGCAGCGCGGGCGTCTGGCCGAGGAAACCGGCGACAACGACAACTTCCGCGTCCGGCGTTACATCGCGAAATACACGATGAACCCGGCGGTGGCCCACGGTATGAGCCACGAGATCGGGTCGATCGAAGTGGGCAAGCGCGCGGACCTCGTTCTGTGGAACACGGCCATGTTCGGGGTGAAGCCCGAGATGGTGCTGATCGGCGGCATGATCGCAATGGCGCAGATGGGCGATCCGAACGCGTCGATCCCGACGCCGCAGCCGGTCTATTCCCGGCCCATGTTCGGCGCGATGGGCCGCGCGGTCGAGAACTCGGCGGTGACCTTCGTCAGCGCGGCGGCGCACGACAGCTCCATCGCCAAGACGCTGGGTCTGATGAAGAACACGGTCGCGGTGCGCAACACGCGCAACATCGGCAAGAAGGACCTCGTCCTGAACAACGCGACGCCGGAGATCGAAGTGCATCCCGAGACCTACGAGGTGCGGGCGAACGGCGAGCTTCTGACCTGCGAACCGGCGAGCGTGCTTCCGATGGCGCAGCGGTATTTCCTGTTCTGAGGCCGAATTGCTCCAAGACGATCCCGCATATCAGCTTATTCATCGCGCCACGGGTTATTTGCGCGCGGCTGAACTCGTAATGGGCGAGTGGGCGAGTGACTCGGACATACGTGCACCAGTCACGCATTTAATATCACATGCCATTGAGGTACTGTTGAAGCATGCGCTGATTATGGTCGGAGAAGAATACGCAAGCATCCGGAATGAATACGGTCACGAGCTTTTAAAGATGTGGCAGTCGCCTGACCTGGCAGAACTCCGCCATGAGATTGAAATACTTGCGAGGAAAAACTGGGAGACGGCGAGAGCTAGCGGTAAGTACGTCGATACCTTCAGCGATGACCCCAAGCTGCTGCTCGCCGAACAGGTTGACGCTCTAGACCGACTTCATTCGCGAAAATCGGACTATGCACTTCGGTATGTTTCAAGACCGAATGAGACTGTTCCACTACCCACGTTCCTCGTCGAAACTTTTGGGGTAATCAGTCAGCGGCTTAGTGAACGCTACTTACTTTCTAAGAGGGCGGCGCAGTATGCCTAATGCGGTCACAAACGTCTCGGAACCGGGGGCTGCTCTGAACCGGGGATTGCCGGGGGGCAAGACGCTTCTGCTAGGATGGGCCACTTGCCCATTACAGACAGAAGGATTGCCCTTATGAAGACTTTGCTTTTCGCAGCCCTCGCTGCTGCCCTCCCGCTTACCGCCAGTGCCGCCTGTGTCGCCCCCGGCGATCTGGCGCGTGGCATCGCCTTTACCCGCGAGATCAAGGGGCAGGGGTCTGCCCAGCCCAATGGCCAGTATGTGCAGGTGAACTATGGTCCGGGCGATGCGGTGGTCGCGCGTTACGGTATCTTTCCGGTGCAGGGTCATTTCTCGGATGCGCCGTCCGATGTGATCGGGGTCTGGCTGGACCAGACCTCGAAATATCAGTTCGGGGGCACGCCGCCCAAGCCGCAGTCGGGCCGGGTCTGGACCTCGACGCTCAACGTCAAGTCGACGGGGAGCGATCAGTCTGGCGCCTTCAATGAAACCTACCGCTACACCACGCGTTACGTGTTCGAAGAGGCGCGGCAGGCCACGCTGTCGGGCTGCACCTATACCGTTATGGGCGTGACCGCGCGGTTTCAGGGCGAAGGGCGCGACTGGACCGACCGCTACGCCTATTTCCCCGATCTGGGCTATGGGCTGCTGACGCAATACACCGACAACCTGTCGGGACGCACCGTGCGCTACGGGATCACCCGAATGGTGACGCGATGAGGGGGGCTGCGATCCTTTCAGCCGGGCTCACCGTGCTGGCGGGGCCGGGTGTCGCGCAATGCCTGACGGCGGCGAACCTCGACCGCGGGATCGTGGTCACGCGGCAGGCCACCGGGCCGACCACGGTGACGCGCACGGGGCAGGGGATGCGCTATCAGTATACCCGGCGGTTCGATCCCGATGCGGGCGACGGGTTCGCGGTGGATCGTTCGGTCGACATTCTGCGCGACGGGCCGTTTCTGATCCGTGAGAGCGGGTCGACCGCTGCCGTGGCGGCCGACGGTCTGGCGCCGCTCGACTTCAACACATGGTGGTCGTCGGAGTGGCGGATGAGCGGGGCGCGGCCCCGGCTCGACCCATTGACCCGTGCGACACGGACGGTGACCGAAGCGTGGACCTCTACCAACGGGCTGGACGATCAGTCGGGGCGCACGCGCTGGCAGGTCACCTATACCTTCCTCGAAGAAAAGAGCGTGCGGGTGAGCGGCTGCGATTACCGCGTGATGGGCGTGACCGCCGAGCACCGCGAAGGGACGACCGGCTTTCTCGAACGCTATGTCTATTTCATCGACCTCGGGATGGCGGTGCAGACGCAATGGACCGAACTGGCCTCGGGAGGGCAGCGGACCTATGGGATCACGGGGGTGCGGGCGCGATGAGACTGGCCCTCGCACTCACGCTGCTCGCCGCCCCGGCGCTGGCCGAATGCCCGCGCCCGGACGATATGGCGGGCAATGGAGTGCGCTTCACCTCGTCGACCGGAGATGTCGAGACCTTCGCCCGTTATGCCGACGGCACCATCGAGTCGACGGTCGAGAGCGAGACCGGCCCGACGGTGCGCGCGGTTCTGGCCAAGGGTGTCTATCTCACCCGGATCTTTGATCTGGTCGACGGCACGGCGCAGAACGAAACCGTCTACACCTATCCCACGCCGCTTGCCAATTTGCCCGAACCCTTCCCCCAAGGCGCCCTGACCATGATCGTCGAGGGCAACGACGGGCAGGGCAAGTTCAAGTCGGAAGAGTCCTATACGTTCGGGCCAGCCTCCATCCTGACCATCGGTTCCTGCACCTTCGCCATGATCCCGGTCGAGCTGTCCTATGGGCAGGAGCGGGACATCTTTCACTACCTGCCGGAATACGGCCTGTCCTACCTTGCCGAGAGCATCGCGCAGGACGGGACGCGGACCGATTATCGCTTTGAAACAGTCATGGGGTTGAGATGAGCCTGCCTGTCGCGCAAACCGTGAAACACATCCACCACCCGGACGACACGGTGGTGCTGACCTATGACGAGCGGTTCCTGCGTCGCAAGGTCCTGACCAGTGAGACGGGCGCGCGGTTTCTGGTCGATCTGCCCCAGACCACGAGCGTCGGGGTGCATGACGCCTTTGTCCTCGACGATGGGCGCAGCGTCGGTGTCGTGCCGGCCGAGGAGGCGCTTTACGAGGTGACGGGCGACGACATGGTGCGTCTGGCCTGGCACATCGGCAATCGCCACACGCCTGCGCAACTGGCACCTGCCTCTATTTTCATCCAACGCGACCATGTCATGCGGGACATGCTGTCGCGGTTGGGGGCCACGGTGCGGGAAGTGGTTGCACCCTTCACACCTGAGGGCGGAGCCTATGGGCACGGTCGGACTCACGGTCACGACCATTCCCATTCTCACGGTCCCGGGGGGCACGATCATGAGCACGGACAAGAACATGAACACGAGCACGAACACGGGGACCACAGCCATGCGCACTGATGCCGTTCTGACGCTGACCCAATGGCTCTCGCCCGCCTTTCCGGTCGGCGCGTTTACCTATTCGCACGGGCTGGAGGCTGCGTTTCAGGCGGAGTGGATCAAGTCGGCGGCCGATCTGGAGATGTGGCTGACCGATCTGCTCACGCTCGGCTCGGCCCATGCGGATGCGCATTTCGTCGCCGCCGCCTATCACGCCAAGGTGCCGCTGGCCGAGGTCGACCGGGCCGCGCGCGCCTTTGCGCCCTGCCGGGAGCGGCTGCTGGAGGCCGAGGCGCAGGGGCGGGCGTTCTGTGACGTGGTGGGGCATGTGTGGGACGCCGATCTCGCGGGCCTGACCTATCCGGTCGCGCTGGGCCGCGCCGTGGCGATCGAGGGGCTGCCGCTGGAGCTGTCGCTCACGCTCTATCTGCAGGCTTTCATCTCGAACCTCGTCTCGGCGGCGCAGCGGCTTGGCCCGATCGGTCAGACCGAAGCCCAGCGGGTGATCCGCACGCTGTCGCCGATCTGCGAGGAAACCGCGCGCGAGGCGGCGGATGGCGAGTTGACGCATATTGCATCCGCGTCCTTCCTGTCCGACATCGCGGCGATGAAACACGAAACCCAACGCTCGAGGATTTTCCGCACATGAATGGACCCCTGAGAGTCGGCATCGGTGGCCCCGTGGGCGCCGGCAAGACCACCCTGACCGCAGAACTGGCCAAGGCGCTGAAGGACCGTTGTTCGATGGCGGTCATCACCAACGACATCTACACGCAGGAAGACGCCGAGGCGCTGATGCGGATGCAGATCCTGCCCGCCGACCGCGTGGTCGGGGTCGAAACCGGGGGCTGCCCGCATACGGCGATCCGCGAGGATGCGTCGATCAACCTCGCCGCCGTTGCCGACCTGACCGCCCGCCACCCCGATCTGGACCTGATCCTGATCGAGAGCGGCGGCGACAACCTGTCGGCCACGTTCAGCCCGGAACTGGCGGACATCACGCTTTACGTCATCGACGTGGCGGCGGGCGAAGAGATTCCCCGCAAAGGTGGTCCGGCGATCACCCGCAGCGACCTTTTGGTCATCAACAAACGCGATCTGGCACCCTATGTGGGGGCCGATCTGGGGGTGATGGAGCGCGATGCGACTCGCATGAGAGCCGGAAAACCCTTTGTATTTTCTGCATTGCGGCATGGTGAGGGCGTGTCGGATATCGTGGAACACATTGAAAATATTGGAGGTTTGGTGTTGGCCTCGGCGGGGTCTGCAAATGCTGCATAGCGGCATTGCCCCATTGTCTGTGTTCAGGACAGCTTCTGTGACCTAGTTTGAAGCTCAAGGGGGGAAACCCTGAGCAACACAAACTGATCTGAGGTTCCCAAGATGGCCTACACTGCAACGAACAATGAACTCGCCGCTTCGCATCCGGTATTTGCCCGCGTTCTCGGCGCTCTGAAATCCTTCGGCACGGCTTACGTCGAAGCCCGCTCGCGTCAGGCTGAAATCGCCGCGCTCGAGTCGCTGACCGACGAAGAACTGTCCGAACGCGGCCTGACCCGCGACACGATCGTGCGTCACGTTTTCGCCGACACCTACTACCTCTGATCCCACATCAGAGCGTGACGAAATGGCCGGGCCGGGTGCCCGGCTTTTTTGTGTCTGAGGGGCGGGGGAAGACGCAGGACGGGCGTCTGGGCGTTTGTCAGGTCGGTAGGGAGAGCTCTGGAGCGGGCGACGGGAATCGAACCCGTATCATCAGCTTGGAAGGCTGAGGTCTTACCATTACACAACGCCCGCGCCGAGTTCCACCTACCTAAGTCATGTTGAAAAAGTGGTCAAGGTACCCTCGTTAGGCCTGCGCGGACCTTGATCTCGTCTCCATAATCCGGACCGCTTTGGGCTGGAGGTCTCTGCTACGATGTCTTGGCTAGGATAGGAATGGAAACACATGAAGGCGTCGAAGTTCTCGGACGCGCAGAAGGCGTTTATCATCAAGCAGCGCGGGGGAGGCAACCCGGACGCCGGGATGTGCCGAAAGTCCGGGATCAGCGAGGCCCCCTATTTCAATTGGAAGAGGACTTATGCGGGGCTTTTGCCGATTGAGATGAAGCGGTCGGAGCAGTTGGAAGATGAGAACCGGCGGCTGAAGTAGATCGTCGCCGACCTGACCCTTGACCGGGAGCTGCTGCAAGATGTCATCCGGCGAAGAATCTGAGACCTGATCGGATGCGCGAACTGGATCGTGGTAAATGCGGCGATTGGGCGGTCTCGATCCGAAAGGCCCGTCGGGCATTGGGGTTTGATCGCTCGACTTTTCCGGGTCGGCGCAACCGACAGACAATGACGACTTTGAAGCGTTCAATAACAGATTTCGGGCAGAGTGCCTGAATGCCCACTGGATCCTGACGCTTGCGGATGTGGCTGAGAAGGTGGAGACTTGGCGTAGATACCACAACGCAGAACGGGCACACAGCGCGATCGGCACCAAGGTTCCGAACATGCTCACGGATTCGGGGGACACGACCAGCCTGTTACTCCGATCGACGCGGGAAAACTCTCGCCAAAAGCGGTAGAAGGTTCGAGGTCGGACCAATACCACACGGCATCCGGTCGCGGCTGGATGAATGTTCAGTGGCAGATCAGTAGGTGATCCAGTGCCGTATTCTCATACAATTGCGGGCGAACGCTTTCGCTTTGACACGCTGGTGCAAGTTCTGGCGGCTGCGTCTGCGAAACGATCCGGGGACGAGTTGGCGGGCCTTGCGGCCGGTACAGAAGCTGAGCGGGTGGCTGCGCGATACATTTTGGCGGACCTTCCGCTCCGGGTGTTCCTCAACGAGATGATCGTGCCATACGAAACTGATGAAGTGACGCGGCTGATTATTGATGGTCATGACGCCCAGGCATTCGGTCCGTTGCGTTCTATGACGGTCGGGGACCTGCGCGATTGGTTGCTGGCCGAGACCACCGATGGCAAAGCGATCCTCAACGCCAGCCCCGGCCTCACACCCGAAATGGTCGCCGCCGTTTCCAAGCTGATGCGCAATCAGGACCTGATTGCGGTGGCCGCGAAAGTCGAGGTTGTGACGGCGTTCCGAAATACGCTCGGTCTCAAAGGGCATCTCGCGACGCGTCTCCAGCCGAACCACCCGTCGGACGATCTGCGCGGGATTGCGGCGGCGATCCTCGACGGGCTTTTGCAGGGCACGGGGGATGCCGTGATCGGGATCAACCCGGCGTCAGATAGTGTCAAAAATTGCACGGACCTTCTGCTGGCGCTCGACGGGCTTCGGCAGGAGTTCGACATTCCGACGCAAAGCTGCGTTCTGACCCATGTGACGAATTCCCTCCAGATCATCGAGGCGGGTGGTCCCGTCGACCTCGTTTTCCAGTCCATTGCCGGGACTGAAGCGGCCAACGATGGCTTCGGTGTGACATTGGAGATCCTACGCGAAGCGCAGGAGGCCGCGCTGTCGCTGAAGCGTGGCACCATCGGGCAGAACGTCATGTATTTCGAAACCGGCCAAGGCGCGCCCTTGTCTGCGGGTGCGCACCATGGTGTCGATCAACAGACGCTCGAGGCCCGCGCCTACGGCGTCGCGCGCGCCTTCGATCCGCTGCTGGTCAATACGGTCGTGGGCTTCATCGGGCCGGAGTATCTTTTCAACGGGAAAGAGGTGATCCGCGCCGGGCTTGAGGATCATTTCTGCGGCAAGCTCCTTGGTCTGCCGATGGGCGTGGATGTCTGCTACACGAACCACGTCGACGCCGATCAGGACGATATGGATACGCTCATGTGTCTGCTTGGGGCGGCGGGCGTGAACTTTGTCATCTGCGTGCCGGGGTCGGACGACGTGATGCTGAGCTATCAGTCGCTCGCCTTCGAAGATGCCGCGTGGATGCATCGCACCTTTGGCACGCGGCCCGCGCCGGAATTCGACGATTGGCTTGGGCGCATGGGGCTTGGCGCAGGCGGGCAGGGCGCGCTGCCCGATCTGTCGGCGCTGGCCGGACGCATGGGGCTCGCCGCGCAATGACGGACAAGATGCCCTTGGATGGCCTGCGCCGCCTGACGCCTGCACGGCTTCGGCTGGAGGCGCGGGCGGGTGTCGCGCGCCTGTCCTCGGTTCTCGATTTCCAAGCGAGCCACGCCAAGGCCCGCGATGCGATCAACTTTCCGGTCGATTGGGACCGCGTCGATGCCGCGATGGGCGCGCAGGCCAGCCTTCGAGTGCGCAGCCGGGCGGAGGATCGGGCAACCTATCTGCGGCGTCCCGATTTCGGTCGGCGGGTGCGTGAGGACGACCTCGCGCGTCTTCCCACAGGGCCGTTCGATGTTGCGATTGTCGTAGCGGATGGGCTGTCTGCCTTTGCCGTCAATGACACGGGCGGGGCCTTGGTCGCTTCGTTGCTGTCTGTCTTTGGCGACCTTACCGTCGCGCCCGTTGTCTTTGCCGAACAAGGGCGGGTGGGGATCGGGGATGAGATCGGGGCGCACATGCGCGCCGGGATTGTCGTCGTGCTGATCGGCGAACGTCCGGGGCTGTCGGTCACCAATAGTATCGGGGCCTACATCACCCATGCGCCCAAGATCGGAACGCCGGACAGCGCGCGCAATTGCGTGTCCAACATCCACGGAAACGGCGGACTGTCGGTCGCGGCGGCCACGCATAAGATCAACTGGCTCGTCCGTTATGCCCGCAAACTTGGGCAGACCGGCGTGGGGCTGAAGGACCTTTCCGACACCACGCCGCTCATTGAGTGATCAGCTGCGGGGCCGGGATTTCGTCGGGTCGTAGTGCGGGAAGGCGGTGACCTTGGCCGCGTAGCGCTTAAGATGGCCGTCCAATTGGCCGACCTCGACCTCAGTGCCAATCTCTGCATGGGCCACATCAACACGGGCCAGCGCGATCCATTGCCCTGTGCGCGGAGAGCGCATGGCCGAGCAGACTTCGCCCACCTGCGCGCGCCCGATCCGAATGCAGTCGCCATGCGCCACAGCGTTCTGGCCGTCGATTTCGAGCCCGACGAATTTGCGCGACGGGTGCTCCTTTCGGCGCAACAGCGCCTCGCGGCCCACGAAATCCGCCGTCTTGGTCTTGAGCGGCACGGTAAAGCCGACGCCCGCCTCGAAGGGGTCGGTCTGGTCGGAAAAGTCGTAGCCTGCAAAGACCAGCCCGGCCTCGATCCGGACGAGGTTCAGCGCGGCAAGCCCCATGGGTTTCATGCCAAGCGGCTGGCCCGCGGCCCAGACGGCGTCAAAGACGGCCTTGCCGTCCTTCGGATGGACGAAGACCTCGTAGCCAAGCTCGCCGGTATAGCCCGTGCGCGACACGACGACCGGGACGCCCTCGGGGCCAGCAAGGCGCGCGGGCGTGAAGCGGAACCAGTCCATTTCGGCCAGAGGCGTCTGGTGTGGCGCGGTCCAAAACAGGTCTGTGATCAGTTGGCGCGATTTCGGGCCTTGGACGGCGAGGTTGTGCATCTGATCCGTGGAGGACCGGATCATCACGTTGAGGCCAAGCCGCGCGGCCTCTTCGCGCATCCAGACGCCACCTTCGTCAGAACCCCCGATCCAGCGGAAGTTATGCGCGCCCAGCCGAAAGAGCGTGCCGTCGTCGATCATCCCGCCGTGCGGATAGCACATGGCGGAATAGACGACTTGGCCCACGGCGAGCTTTTCGACATTGCGGGTGAGCACCCAGTTCATCAGCGCCTCGGCGTCGGGACCTGTGACCTCGAACTTGCGCAGCGCCGAGAGGTCGGTCACGACCACGGCCTCGCGGCAGGCCCAGTAGCTTTCGACGGGGTCGCATTGCGGAAAGCTGTTGGGCAGCCAGAAGCCGTTGTAGTCCGCGAAATCCTCGGTCATCGCGGCAAAGCTGTCGTGAAAGGCGGTCTCGCGGGTCATGATCGGGTCCTCATCGGGGGTCGGGCGCCAAGCGGTCGCGCGGGAAAAGCGTTCGGCGCCATCGTAGGTGCGCACGTGGATGTCGGTCAGGAACCAGCCGTTCGCGGGCGAGGTGTCGTCCGGGCAGGCCGACGACACGCAAACGAGATCCGTCAAAGCGCGCAGGAGCACGTAGTCTCCGGGCCGCGACCAGGGTTCGTCCGAGACCAGAAGCCCATGGTCATCAACGGCGGTGTTGAAGAAGAAGTTCGCCGCCATCCAGCCGGGGCGTCCTTCGACCCCATAGTCGGCCAGCGCGCCGTTGAAATTGTCCGAGCAGTTCGCGTGGCCGGGATAGCCGATGTCGTCGTAGTATTTCGCGTTGCAGGCCAGAGCGAAGGCGTCGTGACGTCCGCAGGTGTCCTGCACCACTTCGACCAGCGGGGTCAGGTCGTGGTCGAAGTATTTCCCGCGAAGTCCGGGCATCGGGTAGCTGTGCCCTTGGATCGTGCGCGTGGTCGTCACGTCCAAGGGGCGCAGGATGCCCTTGTCGAGCTTGCGGGCATCGAAACATTGAAAGTCGGTGCACTGGCGGCCGTCCACATCCATGATCTGAATGTAGTCGCCCTTCTTTACCCGATAGGCGCGCGCGGTGGCCGAAGCGACGCGCAGGTCGAGCACCGGGTCGGCCAGCGGATCGGGCAGCGCGAAATGCCCCGGCGCGCGCGCTTTGGCCCGCGTGACCGTGGCGATGAGCGGGGAGGCGGTCGTCTGCGCCTCGAAATCGGGTGTGGGGGCTGGGGCGGCGACGAGCACCCAGCCATCGGCCGAGGCGGTAAACCGCGCGCTCTCGCCAGCCGGCGAGGTGTCGGAGAACAAGCCAATGACGCGGTTCGCGCCAAACTCGATGCCACGACTCAAAAGTCCTGCCCGCAGGCGCGCCATGCCCGACGCGTTGCCTGTAAGCATCGACCGCAGGCCGTCACCGGGACAATCCCCGCGCGCGCCTAGAAGCCCCGCATCGACGCGCCCATCCGCATGGGCCGCGAGCATTTCACCCGTCTGGCCGCCCTCGGCATTCGTGATGAGAAGCGTGTCGCCGGTCTTCACCTCGATCAGCGCCGCACCGCCACCTTGGACCGTATAACGCTCCTCTCGCGGCCCGAGGCCGAAGGGCGCGGGGCGACGGGGTTGCGATGCGCGCGGCGGGCCGGGGCGAAACGGCTGGCCGATCTGGTCGAGGATCATGGTGGCTCCCTCTCAAAGAGAAAAAGAGACCGGCGGTTCGCGATGCCCGCCGGTCCCAAGCAGGGTTCAGTTCTGGAGGTAGACTTCCATGCTATCGTCCAGAGCGTCCTTCCACGGGGTGTGGTGAACGGGGGCCTCGGTGCCGGTGATGACGGACACATAGGAGTTGTTGCGGAAGGACATGATGTCCTTGGCCTTGTGCTTTTTCCACTGGAAGAACGCCTCGCAGGCACCGTCGACGTTGAAGGACGGATAGTCCGTGTCCGCGATCAGCTCCTTGATATAGTCGGCCTGATAGTTGATCGCGTATTTCACGTCGTCAGACGCCTCTTCGCGCGCTTCACGCTCGGCGACATCGGCCATGAGGACCTGTTTGTCGGCGGGCACTTCGATCCGATCCATGATGATATCGCGGACATACCAAGCCTGGGCGTCGAACATGTTGAAGGTGAACCACTGGTCCTGCATCCCAAGGTAGAACAGCTTGGGGTTATGGACATAGGCCACGCCTTTATAAAGGTCGGCGGTCGCCAGACGGTTCTTGGTCTTCAGGCGCAGATCGTCGGGCAGGAACGGGAAGTAGTGACGGTATCCGGTGCACAGAATGATCGCGTCGACATCCTTCGATGTGCCGTCGGAGAAATAGGCGGTTCTGCCCTCGACCCGCTCCAGTGCGGGCTTTTCTTCCCAGTTATCTGGCCAGTTGAAGCCCATCGGAGCTGATCGGTAACAGGTCGTGACCGAGTTCGCGCCGTATTTCCAGCACTGCGACCCGATGTCTTCGGCGGAGTAGGAGGCGCCCATGAGAAGCACGTCCTTGCCTTCGAATTCACGCGCGTCGCGGAAATCGTGGGCGTGGACGATGCGCCCGTTGAATTTGTCGAAGCCTTCGTATTCCGGCACGTTCGGGGAGGAGAAGTGGCCGGAGGCGACGATCACGTTGTCGAAGCGTTCGCGGTATATGGTGTCGTTTTCCTGATCGTGGACGGTGACTTCGAAGTCGCCCTTCTCGGCGTCGTATTCGACCCAGCGGATGACGGACGAGAAGCGGATCCAGTCGCGGACGTTGGCCTTGAGCACGCGGCCCTCGATATAGTCGAACAGGACGGCGCGCGGCGGGTAGGAGGCGATCTGTTTGCCGAAGTGCTCTTCGAACGAGTAGTCGGCGAATTCGAGACCCTCTTTGGGGCCGTTCGACCACAGGTAGCGATACATCGACCCATGAACCGGCTCGCCGTATTCATCGACGCCGGTGCGCCACGTGTAGTTCCAAAGACCGCCCCAGTTCGACTGCTTTTCGAAACAGACGACTTCCGGGATCTCTGCACCTTGCTGCGCGGCGGATTGGAAGGCGCGAAGTTGCGCGAGGCCGGAGGGACCTGCACCGATCACGGCGATACGTTTGGACATGGCTGTCTCCTTGTTGGCTTTAGATTGGTATAGGCCATTTCTTTAAATTGGCTCTTTTGGTTCATTTTGGTATGGGCCAAAAATTTTCTAGTGGTCAACGAATTTTCTTTGGAGGAATATGTCGGGACGTGGATTTCACCCTGTTTTGGGGAATTTTTGTGCAGGAGATTAATAGATGAGCGCCGTCTCTCTGGCTCAGAGGCTCAATGTTGCGGGGTCCTTGCCCCGTTTGAGCGTTCAGGGGCGTGCGCCGATCCGTATCGGGGTGCTCGTGCCCATGACGGGGTCCGAAGAATCATGGGGCCGTCCGGGGCTGGAAGGCTGTCGGATCTGGGCGGATTGGATCAATGAGCGCGGCGGGATGATGGTCGCGGGGCGTCGTCACACGGTCGAATTGGTTGTCGAGGACAGCGCGCTGGGCGAGGAAGCAGCGCTCGACGCCGCGCGGCAGATGGTCGAAATTCACAAGGTGCGGCTCGTCATGGCGCTGGGCGGTCCGAACATGGCGCTGGCGTTTGCCTATCTCATGGAGCGGCGGGTGCTGACCGCGACGCTGCTTCCATCAGACCTTTCGCCGGATCATCCGACGCTGATCGCCCCTGCCGAAGTGCATCCCTTCTTTAACGTGACGGGCGTCGATTGGCTCGCGCGCACCCATCCCGGTGCCGAGCGGATCGCGCTGTGTTCACAGACCGATCCCCTTGGCCTGCCGTCCCTCGCGACCTATCGCGCGGCGTTCAAGGTTGCGGACCGGACCATCGTGTCCGAAGTCCTTTATGACAATGACACGGTCGATGCCGAGGCGATCGTGGCCGAGATGATGGCGCAGGACCCCGACGTGCTCTGTTGGTGTTCATCGCCGCCCCTGACCGTCGACGCCTTGACCGAAGCCGCCTTCCGCGCCGGGTTCAGGGGTCGCATCCTCGCCTGCACCTGCGACAATTATCAGACGCTCGTCGCGCGCACCTCGAACGACTTTATGGAGCGGTTCACATTTCAATTTCCCGACTTCGACGATCCCGCACTCGAAGAGGCGGAGTTCTTTTTCCGTCAACCGAAGGCGTTCTTCGACACCTATAATGCGCGGTTTCCCGGTGTCTGGTCGGCGGTCAGTTGGGAATATGCCGCGATCCTCGACATGTGGCACGACGCGGTCGAAACGGCGGACAGCCTTGCGACATCCTCCGTTCTCGCCGCGCTCAAACGCGGGCGCCATATGCCCCATACCTTCGGCATCGCCAAATGGTGGGGGACCGAGGTCTATGGCATCGACAATGCACTGGTCGGCGACTGGCCCGTCGTGTCGATCAGGAACGGCAAAGCCGTGATCGAAGAATTCGGATCGGTGCTCGACTGGCTCGAAACGCATAAGGACATCCTGATCAAAGAATTGGGACAGGTGGGGCAGCTGTGGCACCAGCGCGTAAAGCCCGACCTCAGACAGGCTCTCGAAGCCTGAGGCAGTAAGTAACAAGGATACCCGAGCCGTTGGCCAAGAAAACCGAACCCGCCGCCCTGACCCAGAACCCCCATGCCGTAAAAGAGCCGCGCGAGAAGAACCTCGAAGTCGCAATCGGACGGCAGGTACGCGATCTGCGCAAACGTCAACGGCTGACCGGCGCGGATCTTGCGGGGATGACGGGGCTGTCGGTCGGGATGCTCTCCAAAATCGAGAACGGGGTGATTTCACCGTCGCTCAACACGATTTCGGCTTTGGCGAATGCGCTGAAGGTGCCGCTGGTGCAGCTTTTCGTGGGCTACGAGGAAACCCGCGGCTGCATGCATGTAAAGGCGGGCGAGGGGGCCGAGATCGAGCGCGCGGGCACGCGGGCCGGGCATCAGTACAACCTTCTCGGACACATCGGGTCGAACAATTCGGGTGTCGTGGTCGAGCCCTATCTGATCACCCTCGACGAGAACTCGCATTTTCAGGCGTTCCAGCACGAGGGCATCGAGTTTCTCTATATCCTCGAAGGCAGCGTGAACTACCGCCACGGCGATCAGCGCTACCTTCTCGAACCCGGCGACTCGCTGTTTTTCGATTCGGACGCGCCGCATGGACCAGAGGAAATTCTGGGCCTGCCGCTGCGCTATTTGTCGATCATCACCTACCCGCAATCGCGCTGATCGGCGCCTGAGCCTCACATTTTTCGCACAAAAATGCGCCGCCCGCCGCGTTGGGAGGGCATTTCTGCCCATTCCGTGTGCAAACGTCCCGTTTCCACGGGGTCTTTCCTGCGGGGTTGATAACTTTCTTGAAAAGAAAATGAATTTCCCGCTAATGAACTTGTGACGACGCGCACCGCGTCCCGTTTCAATCACAAGGAGACCCCCATGTGCGGCATTGTTGGCCTTTTCCTGAAGAAGGAAGAGCTGCGCCCGAAGCTGGGCGATATGCTTACCGATATGCTCATCACGATGACGGATCGCGGCCCTGACAGCGCCGGCATCGCGATTTACGGCGATGAGGTCGGCGGCAAGATCAAGATCACCGTGCAGTCGGACACGCCCGAGACCGCCTTTGCCGGGCTGGAAAGCACGCTCACCGAAACGCTCGGCGCGCCCGTCAGCGTCAAGGCGATCGACACCCACGCCGTGATCGTGACCGACGCCACGCATGAGGACGCGGCCGTCGCGGCGCTCGAAGAGCAAGGCCTGCGCATCATGGGCGTTGGCGCGTCGATGGAGATTTACAAGGAAGTGGGTCTGCCCAAGGACGTCGCGGCCCGCTTCGGCCTGCGCGAGATGGGCGGGAGCCATGGCATCGGTCACACCCGCATGGCGACCGAAAGCGCCGTGACCACGCTGGGCGCGCACCCGTTTTCCACCGCGGACGACCAGTGCCTCGTTCACAACGGGTCGCTGTCCAACCACAACCAGATGCGCCGCAAGCTCGCCAAGAAGGGCGTCTTCACCCGATCGGAAAACGACACCGAAGTGGGGGCCGCCTATATCTCGTCGCGCATCGCAGACGGGGCCACGCTGGGCGAGGCGCTTGAGGGCACGATTGACGACCTCGACGGCTTTTTCACCTTCGTGACCGGCACCAAGAACGGCTTCGGCGTCGTGCGCGACCCCATCGCCTGTAAGCCCGCCGTTCTGGCCGAAACCGACGACTACGTGGCCTTTGCCTCGGAATACCGCGCCTTTGCCGATCTGCCGGGGATCGACGCCGCCAAAGTCTGGGAACCCGAACCCGCCACCGTTTATTTCTGGGAGCGCTGAGATGCCGACGCTTGATATGTCCTCCATGGAGCTTCGCGAGGTCAACGAAACCTTGCAAGCCGCCGCAAAGTCGCAAGCGAATGCGACCTATGAAATCGCCAACCCGCGCGGCTCGCATGCGGTCGCGGTCGGGCTGGATGGCCCGCTCGACGTGACCGTCAAAGGATCGACCGGCTACTACTGCGCCGGCATGAACAAGGCGGCCACGATCCGTGTCGAAGGCTCGGCTGGTCCGGGTGTTGCCGAAAACATGATGTCCGGCTCTGTCACCATCGAAGGCGACGCGTCGCAATATGCGGGCGCGACCGGGCATGGCGGGCTTTTGAACATCAAAGGCAACGCTTCGTCGCGATGTGGGATTTCCATGAAGGGGATCGACATCGTGGTGCATGGCAACATCGGCCACATGTCCGCCTTCATGGCGCAGAAGGGCAACCTCGTGGTGCTGGGCGACGCGGGCGATGCGCTGGGCGACTCGCTTTACGAAGCCCGGCTCTTCGTGCGCGGCAAAGTCAAAAGCCTGGGTGCCGACTGCATCGAAAAGGAAATGCGCGACGAGCATATCGAGATCCTGAAAGAGCTTCTCGAACGTGCCGGTGCCGATGCCAAGCCGGAAGAGTTCAAGCGCTACGGTTCGGCCCGCCAGCTTTACAACTTCAAACCCGACAATGTCGGTTCGTACTGAGGAGACCTCCATGACCTACCAAACGATGCCGCGTCAGTCCTGGACCTTCTCCAACGATATCAACTCGGAAATCCGCCGTGCCGCCGAAACCGGCATTTACGACATCCGGGGCGGTGGCGCGAAACGGCGGGTGCCGCATTTCGACGATCTGCTGTTCTTGGGCGCGTCCATGAGCCGCTACCCGCTCGAAGGCTACCGCGAGAAATGCGATACCTCGGTCACGCTCGGCACGCGGTTCGCGAAAAAGCCGATTGAGCTGAAAATCCCGATCACCATCGCGGGCATGTCCTTTGGCGCACTGTCGGGCAACGCGAAGGAAGCGCTGGGCCGTGGGGCGTCGCTGGTCGGCACCTCCACCACCACGGGCGACGGCGGCATGACCGAGGAAGAGCGCGGGCATTCCGAAAAGCTCGTCTATCAATACCTGCCCTCGCGCTATGGCATGAACCCGGACGATCTGCGCCGCGCCGATGCGATCGAGGTCGTGGTCGGTCAGGGCGCGAAGCCCGGCGGTGGCGGCATGCTTCTGGGTCAGAAGATCACCGAGCGTGTGGCCGGGATGCGTGACCTTCCGGTCGGGATCGACCAGCGGTCGGCCTGTCGTCACCCGGATTGGACCGGGCCCGACGATCTGGAGATCAAGATCCTCGAACTGCGCGAAATCACCGGCTGGGAAAAGCCGATCTACATCAAGATCGGGGGCGCACGGCCCTATTACGACACCGCGCTCGCCGTGAAAGCCGGGGCCGATGTGGTCGTCCTCGACGGGATGCAGGGTGGCACGGCGGCGACGCAGGACGTGTTCATCGAAAACGTCGGTCAGCCGACGCTCGCCTGTATTCGCCCCGCTGTGCAGGCCTTGCAAGACCTTGGCATGCACCGCGAAGTGCAACTCGTCGTCTCCGGCGGTATCCGGAATGGCGCGGATGTGGCCAAGGCATTGGCCCTTGGGGCCGACGCGGTCGCCATCGGGACAGCGGCACTGATCGCCCTTGGTGACAACGACCCGAAGTGGGAGGCCGAATACAACAAACTCGGTACCACGACCGGCGCTTATGACGACTGGCACGAGGGCCGCGATCCGGCGGGCATCACCACGCAGGACCCGGAACTGGCCAGCCGCCTCGACCCGGTCGCCGCTGGTCGTCGCCTGCGCAACTACCTCAACGTGATGACGCTGGAGACCCAGACCATCGCGCGCGCCTGTGGCCACAATCACGTCCACAACCTCGAACCCGAGGACCTTTGCGCCCTCACGATGGAAGCCGCCGCCATGGCCCAAGTGCCGCTCGCAGGCACCAATTGGTATCCGGGCAAGCCGGGCTTCTGAACCAAGGACGGAGGGGTCGTGGACCCCTCCACTCCAACAGGGATTAAGGAATAGAACGATGAGCAAGCTCACAGACTTCGCCGAAAAGAATGGCGTGAAATACTTCATGGTGTCCTACACCGACCTCTTCGGCGGCCAGCGGGCGAAACTGGTTCCGGCCAGTGCCATCGCGGATATGGAAGAGGACGGCGCGGGCTTTGCGGGCTTTGCAACATGGCTCGACCTGACCCCCGCGCACCCCGACATGCTGGCCGTGCCGGACCCGGATGGCGTGATCCAACTGCCGTGGAAGAAGGACGTGGCTTGGGTGCCCGCCGACTGCATCATGGAAGGCAAAGCGGTCGAACAGGCCCCGCGCAATGTGCTGAAAAAGCTGGTGGCCGAGGCCGCCGAGGCGGGCCTGCGGGTCAAGACCGGGATCGAGGCCGAGTTCTTTATCCTGACGCCCGAGGGCGACAAGATTTCCGACCCCTTCGATACGGCTGAAAAGCCCTGCTACGACCAGCAGGCCGTCATGCGCCGCTATGACGTGATCGCCGAGATCTGCGACTACATGCTGGAGCTTGGCTGGGGCCCGTATCAGAACGACCACGAGGACGCGAACGGGCAGTTCGAGATGAACTGGGACTTCGACGACGCGCTGGTCACCGCCGACCGCCACTCCTTCTTCAAGTTCATGGTCAAATCGGTGGCCGAAAAGCACGGGCTGCGGGCGACCTTCATGCCGAAACCCATCGAGGGTCTGACCGGGAACGGCTGTCATGCCCATATCTCGGTCTGGGATCTGGACGGCAAGACCAACGCCTTTGCGGGCGACGCCGGTGGCCAGATCGGCGAGGTCGGCCTGTCCGAGCAAGGCGGCTTCTTCCTTGGCGGGATCATGAAGCACGCCGAGGCGCTGGCCGCGATCACCAACCCGACGGTGAACAGCTACAAACGCATCAACGCGCCGCGCACCATGTCGGGGGCCACTTGGGCGCCGAACACGGTGACGTGGACCGGCAACAACCGCACCCATATGGTCCGCGTTCCGGGGCCGGGCCGCTTCGAACTTCGCCTGCCCGACGGTGCGGTGAACCCCTATCTGTTGCAGGCCGTGATCGTCGCGGCGGGTCTGTCGGGCATCAAGTCCAAGGCGAACCCGGGCAAGCGTTGGGACATCGACATGTATGCCGAGGGCCATATGGTCAAGGACGCGCCGAAACTGCCGCTCAACATGCTCGACGCGATCCGCGCCTTTGACAGCGACGACGAGCTCAAGGCCATGATGGGCAACGATTTCTCGGCGTCCTACATCAAGATGAAACATCGCGAATGGAACAGCTTCGTGTCCCATTTCTCGCGGTGGGAAAAAGAGAACACGCTCGATATCTGACAAGCTCCCCTGCCGGGGGTTCCCTTCCTCCGGTCACTCCCCAAGGGCTCGGTTTTCGCCGGGCCCTTTTTTGCGCCGAAGGGCGGAGGGTGCTTCGTCATAGACCCGCCTATAGGCGTCCGAGAAATGGGTCTGGCTCGCAAACCCCGTCACCTGCGCGATATCGGCGAGCGGCATAGGTGTGTTCGCGATCATCTCCCGCGCGGTTTCAAGCCGGATACGCCGATACTCCTCCATCATCGAATGCCCCAGCGCTTCGGAAAACTGCCGTCGGAGCTGTCGGTCTGAATACCCGGTCAGGGCCGCGATCTGATCTTTGTCGAGCGGGTCGGCGATATGGCTCTCCATAAGGTCGAGCGCCGCCATGACCCCGTCGGGCAGGACCCCGTAGCGCGAGGAAAGCGACGCCTGTTGCGGGGCGTCGGAGCCACGGATTTCGGTCTGGATGAACCAGTCCGAAATGCGCTGGGCAAAGCGCGTCCCGTGGTCGCGGGCAACGATCGCGTGCATCATGTCGAGCGGGGCCGAACCACCCGCGCAGGTGTATCTGTCGCGGTCGATGACGAACAGACGACGCTCCAAGAGCCACGGCCCCGGCAGCGCGTCGAAGTCGTCGTAGTGATGCCAGTGAACGGTGAAGCGACGCCCGGCCAGAAGATCGGCTTTGGCGAGCAGAACCGCGCCCCCCGAAATGCCACCCAAGGCCACGCCGTTGCGATCCGCCTGCCTGAGCCAAGCGAAAAGCGTCGGGTCGTTGATGCGCGCCGGGTCGCCGCCCGCGACCACGAAGAGGATGTCGAAGAGCGGGGTCACGCCACGGTAATGGCGCGCCGCAAACGTCGCCCCGATGGACGAAACCGCCCCCTCCGTCGCCGTCGTGAGCATGGTCACATCATAGGCGAGAGTGGGCGAAAACATGTTCGCCGCACGCAGGGGTTCAAGCGCTGCCGCCGTCGACAGAAGCGCAAATCCATCGACCAGAAGAAAGCCGATTCGCCGCATGGTCAGGGCCCTCTTGGAGAGTCTCAATCGCGGCCACTTTCGGAAAGTATACGGCCAATTTCAAGAAGATTGGCGCAATTCCAGCCGATACAACGGGTGCAAGACAACGGAGAGACCGCATGAAATTCTCTGGCTTCAAAGTGCTGAAAGAGGCCCTGACCGGGCACAAGGGATGGGCACCTCTCTGGCGCAATCCAGAGCCGAAAAAGTCCTACGACGTGATCATCGTCGGGGGCGGTGGGCATGGTCTCGCGACCGCCTATCACCTCGCCGCGACCTATGGGATCACCAATGTCGCGGTGCTGGAGAAAAGCTGGCTGGGGTCGGGCAATATCGGGCGCAACACGACGATCATTCGGTCGAATTACCTGCTGCCGGGCAACCAGCCGTTCTACGAATTTTCGATGAAGCTGTGGGAAAGCCAAGAGCAGGACCTCAACTTCAACTCGATGGTCAGCCAGCGCTCGATCATCAACCTGATCCACAGCGATGGACAGCGTGACGCCTATCGGCGGCGCGGCAATGCGATGCAGATCACCGGGGCGGGCGGCACGCTTTTGTCGCGAGAACAACTGCGCGACATGGTGCCGTTCCTGAACTTCGACAACGCGCGCTTTCCGATCAAGGGCGGTCTGATGCAGAAACGGGCCGGCACCGCGCGCCATGACGGCGTCGCCTGGGGCTATGCGCGGGCCGCCGACATGCGCGGGGTGGACCTGATCCAGAATTGCGAGGTCACCGGCTTCAGGATCGAGGACGGCAAGGTCTTGGGCGTCGAAACTTCGCGCGGCTATATCGGTGCGAAGAAGGTCGGCGTCGCGGTGGCGGGGTCGTCCTCGCGGGTCATGGCGATGGCCGGGATGCGGCTCCCAATCGAAAGCCACGCGTTGCAGGCCTTCGTGTCCGAAGGGCTGAAGCCGACGATCCCGGGCGTCATCACTTTTGGCGCGGGGCATTTCTACGTGAGCCAGTCGGACAAGGGCGGCCTCGTCTTTGGCGGCGACATCGACGGCTACAACTCCTACGCCCAACGCGGAAACCTGCCCGTGGTCGAGGACGTGCTGGAGGGCGGGATGGCCCTGATGCCGATGATCGGTCGCGCGCGGCTTTTGCGGTCGTGGGGCGGGATCATGGATATGTCGATGGACGGCTCGCCGATCATCGACCGCACCCCTATCGACGGGCTCTATTTCAACGGCGGCTGGTGTTACGGAGGGTTCAAGGCGACGCCTGCGTCGGGCTTTACCTACGCGCACCTTCTCGCCACCGACACCCCACATGAAACCGCGACCGCCTACCGGCTGGATCGCTTCGCACGCGGTCATGTGATCGACGAAAAGGGCGCTGGCGCCCAACCCAACCTGCATTGAGGAGCGACAGATGCTGATCCCTCACCCGCTTCTCGGCCTGCGCGACAGTCAGGAGTTCACCTATCTGGGCGGCGCGGCTTTGCTGAACCGTCCGGACCCCGCTGCGGAGGGTGCCGAACAGGCGTTCTGCGACTACGTCTTCCTGCGGGACAACCCGGCGGGCGTGCATCGGGAACTGTGGTTCCACGAACAAGGCGACCGCTCTTGGCTGGTCGTCACGCGCGACACCACGACCCATGAAATTCTGGGGGCAGAACTGGCCTCTGACGTGAAGATGGGAGCCGCAGAATGACCCGTCTGTCAGGTGGTCTGATCGACCGCAACGCTCCACTCAACTTCACCTTCAACGGCAAACCCTATCAGGGGTTCGAGGGCGATACGCTCGCCTCGGCACTGCTGGCCAATGGCGTGCAGCTCGTGGGCCGGAGTTTCAAATACCACCGCCCGCGTGGCGTCGTGGCGGCGGGGTCCGAGGAACCCAACGCGATGGTCACGCTGCGCGACGGCGCATGGGCGGAACCCAACACGCGGGCCACGGTGGCCGAGCTGTTCAACGGGCTTTCGGCGCGGTCGCAGAACCATGTCGGTCCGCTGGATCGCGATTTCCTCGCGGTGAACGACCTTCTGTCGCCGGTCTTCGCGGCGGGCTTTTACTACAAGACCTTCATGTGGCCGCGCGCGTTCTGGGAGAAGCTCTATGAGCCGATCATCCGCAAAGCGGCGGGGCTTGGTGCCTTGTCGATGCTGCCGGACCCGGACGCCTATGACAAAGGGTTCCTGCATTGCGATGTGCTCGTCATCGGGGCCGGTGCGGTGGGTCTGATGGCCGCGCTGACCGCTGGTCGGGCAGGTGCCCGCGTTATTCTGGCGGACGAGGATTTCCGTCTGGGTGGCCGTTTGTTGGCCGAGAGCGATCTGCTCGATGGTGCAGCGGCGAGCGACTGGGTCGCAGGCGCGCGGGCCGAGTTGGAAAGCCTGCCCAACGTTCGGATCATGACCCGCACCACGGTCTTCGGCGTCTATGACCACGGCATCTATGGTGCCGTCGAACGGGTGGCCGATCACCTGCCGACCCCCGGTGACAAGGTGCGCCAGACCCTGTGGCGGATCACCGCGAAACGCGCGGTTCTGGCGGCGGGTGCCATCGAACGGCACATGCCCTTTGCCGACAACGACCGGCCCGGCGTCATGCTCGCCGGTGCCATGCGGGCCTTTGCGAACCGTTGGGGCGCGGCCCCGGTGCGCAAGGCGGGCGACCCCGTGGCCGTGTTCACCAATGGTGACGACGGGCACCGCACCGCGCTGGACCTGATCGCCAAGGGGGTCGAGGTTCTCGGCGTCATCGACACCCGTCCGCAGGCCAAAGCCTTTGGCGACTACAAGGTCTTTGCGGGCGGTCGCGTGACCGGGACGAAAGGGCGTCTGGGTCTGCAGCAGATCGAGATCGCACAAGGCGGAAAATCGTCGTGGCACCGGGTCGGCGCGCTTGGCGTTGCAGGCGGATGGAACCCGAACGTGCATCTCGCCGCGCACCATCGCGGGCGGCCTGTGTGGAATGACGACATCCTTGCCTTCGTGCCGAGTGACAACGGCCCGTCCGGCCTGATCCCGGCAGGGGCGGCCAAGGGGCTTGGCGGCACGGCGCAGGCCTTGTCCGACGGGGTGCGCGCGGCGGCGGAGGCCTTGGCCGATCTCGAACTGACCGCGCCAGAGGTGGCGCTGCCCGTGACCACCGATTTCTCGCAAGCCCAAGAGGCGTTCTGGCATGTGCCGGGCAAGAAACGGGCCTGGGTCGATTTCCAGAACGATGTGACCGTCAAGGACATCTCGCTTGCTCATAAGGAAAACATGCGCTCGGTCGAGCACCTGAAGCGTTGGACGACGCTGGGCATGGCGACGGATCAGGGCAAGACCTCGAACATTTCGGCGCTTGCCGTGATGGCGGAGCTTTCCGGCGCGACCATTCCGCAAACCGGCACGACCATGTTCCGCCCGCCTTACACCGGGGTGAGCCTCGCCGTGTTGGGCGGGGGCGACACGGGCAAGCATTTCCGCCCCAGCCGCCTGACGCCGACGCACCATTGGGCCGCGGCCAAAGGGGCCACCTTTGTGGAAGTCGGGCAATGGATGCGTGCGCAATACTTTACGAAGGACGGCGAGACGACGTGGCGCGAAACTGTGGACCGCGAGGTTCTGGCGGTTCGCTCCGGCGTCGGGATCTGCGACGTGACCACGCTGGGCAAGATCGACGTGCAGGGCGCGGATGCGGGCGCATTTCTGAACCGCATCTACGCCAACATGATGGGCACGCTGAAGGTCGGCATGGTGCGCTACGGGCTCATGCTGCGCGAGGACGGGCACCTTTGCGACGATGGCACCTGTGCGCGGATGGCCGAGGATCACTACGTGGTCACCACGACCACGGCGAACGCTGGCGCCGTCTATCGCAACATGGAGTTTGCGCGGCAATGTCTGTGGCCGGAGCTGGATGTTCAACTGATTTCCACGACCGATGCTTGGGCGCAGATCGCCGTGGCCGGTCCGAAGTCGCGCGAGCTTCTGACGCGGATCGTGGATGGGTTCGACCTGTCGAACGAGGCGTTTCCCTTCATGGCCTGTGCCGATCTGACGGTGTGCAATGGCCTGCGGGCGCGGCTTTTCCGGATCTCGTTCTCGGGGGAACTGGCCTATGAAATCGCAGTGCCTGCGCGCTATGGGCAGGCGCTCATGGCGCGGCTGGATGAGCTGGGACAGGACCTTGGCGTCACACCATACGGCACCGAAGCTTTGGGTGTCCTGCGCATCGAAAAGGGCCACGCGGCGGGCAACGAGCTGAACGGTCAGACCACGGCGCAGATGCTGGGGCTGGGAAAGATGGTGTCGTCCAAGAAGGACAGCATCGGGGCGATCATGTCGCGACGTGGTGGCTTGGGCGAAGACACCCGGCGTCTGGTCGGCCTTAAGTCCGTCAATCCGAAGGTTCAGGCGATGGCTGGGTCGCATCTGTTCGACACGGGCGCGGCGCAGACGATGGCGACCGATCAAGGCTGGATCACATCGTCCTGCTACTCGCCACATGTCGAAGGCTACATCGCCCTTGGCTACCTCGAAAACGGTGATGCGCGTCTGGGCGAGGTCATCACCGCCGCAAACCCGCTCGAAGGCCAAGAGGTGCAGGTCGAAGTGGTCTTAGCCCATTTCGTCGACCCCGAAGGAGGACGTCTGCGTGACTGATCTGACCCCCATAACCGCCTTGGGCGCCGAGGCTCCGCGGGCCCGGACCTTCGGCCCGCTGACGATCACCGAGGTCGCAGATCTGGGCTTGGCCTCCCTCGCCCTGCGCAAAAGGCAGAGCGCGCCGACGGTCTTTGGCCTTTCGCTTCCTGAACCGGGCAAGGCGGTCACGGGCGACACGGCGTCTGCCTTCTGGACCGGGCCGGGTCAGTGGATGATCGAAGGGCCGGGGCAGGGTGACAGCGACTTCGCCGCGCGCGTGAAGGCAGAGGCGCCGGAGGCGTCCGTGACCGAACAGACCGACGGCTTCACCGCCTTCGACGTCGTTGCGGCCACCAGCGATCAGATCGACGCGTTGATGGCGAAGCTCGTGAACGTCGATCTGTCGCGGTTCACCATGGGCCATGCCACGCGCACCGGCCTGCACCACATGACCGTTTTCATCATCCGCCGCGCCGACACCCGGCTCGCCGTGATCGGAATGCGGACGCTTGCGGATGCAGTGTGGCATGCGCTGAGCGACGCCGCCAAAAGACTGGAGGTTTGACCATGACGGCCACAATCATCGACGGTAAGGCCTTTGCCGCCAATGTCCGCGCGCAGGTCGCGGGCCACGTCAGCCGCCTTCGCGACGACCATGGGATCACGCCCGGTCTGGCCGTCGTGCTTGTGGGCGAGGACCCGGCGAGCGAGGTCTATGTCCGCAACAAGGCCAAGCAAACGGTCGAGGTCGGCATGGCGTCCTTCGAGCATAAGCTGGACGCGTCAACGAGCGAGGCTGAGTTGCTCGCCCTGATCAGCCAGTTGAACGCCGACCCGCAGGTGCACGGCATTCTCGTGCAGCTTCCTCTGCCGGAGCACCTCGACAGCGACTTGGTGATCAACGCGATTGACCCGGCCAAGGACGTGGACGGGTTCCATATCTCGAACGTCGGGCTTCTGGGCACGGGGCAGAAAAGCATGGTGCCCTGCACGCCGCTCGGTTGTCTCATGATGCTGCGCGATCACCTTGGGAGCCTGTCCGGCCTGAACGCCGTCGTCGTCGGGCGCTCGAACATTGTGGGCAAGCCGATGGCGCAACTGCTGCTTGGCGATAGCTGCACGGTGACCATCGCGCATTCGCGGACCAAGGATATCGAGGCGGTTTGCCGTGGTGCCGATATCGTCGTCGCCGCGGTCGGGCGGCCAGAGATGATAAAGGGCGATTGGGTCAAACCCGGTGCGACCGTCATCGACGTAGGCATCAACCGCATCGACGCGCCGGAGCTTGGCACCCGCGAAGATGGGACGGTCAAAACCCGCCTTGTCGGGGATGTGGACTTCGACGGTGCCGCCGCCGTGGCCGGTGCCATCACCCCCGTGCCCGGTGGCGTCGGTCCCATGACCATCGCCTGCCTTCTTGCCAATACCGTGACGGCCTGTTGCCGCGCGAACGATCTGCCGGAGCCTGAGGGGCTGACGGCCTAATCCATCCAACCCATCCACACGATCAGTCAGGTCGCGCAGCGCGCGGTCCGGCCCATTATTGGAGAAAACGATGACCAAATACTGTCTTACCGTCACCTGCCAAACCACCCGCGGTATCGTCGCGGCGGTTTCGGCCTTTCTCGCCGACCATGGCTGCAACATCACGGACTCGTCGCAATTCGACGATCAGGACACCGGGATGTTCTTCATGCGGATCGCCTTTGACTCGCAGGAGGGGGCGGAGCTTGCCACGCTCGAAGCCGATTTCGCCGAGATCGCGACCAAGTTCGACATGCAGGCCGCTTTCCACGACGAAGCTCGCAAGATGAAGGTCGTCATCATGGTGAGCCGCTTTGGCCATTGCCTGAACGACCTGCTCTACCGCGTGAAAATCGGCGCGCTTCCGATCGAGATCGTGGCGGTGGTGTCCAACCATATGGATTACCAGAAGGCGGTCGTGAACGCGGATATTCCGTTCCATTGCATCAAGGTGACCAAGCAGAACAAGCCCGAAGCCGAGGCCGAGATCCTGCGCGTGGTCGAAGACACCGGCGCGGAACTGGTGGTTCTCGCGCGCTATATGCAGATCCTCTCGGACGCGCTTTGCGAGAAGATGTCGGGACGGATCATCAACATTCACCACTCTTTCCTGCCGTCGTTCAAAGGCGCGAACCCTTATAAGCAGGCCTTTGCCCGTGGCGTGAAACTTATCGGTGCAACGTCCCATTACGTGACCGCCGATCTCGACGAAGGCCCGATCATCGAACAGGACGTGGTGCGGATCAGCCATGCCCAATCGCCGTCGGATTACGTGTCCTTGGGCCGTGATGTGGAAGCGCAGGTGCTGGCCCGCGCGATCCACGCCCACGCCAACCACCGCGTTTTCCTGAACGGAAACAAAACCGTGGTGGTCGCGGCGTCGCCGGGGGCCTATTCGTCCGAAAAAATGGGCTGATCCGGGTCAGACCTGACCGAAAGAGGCGCGGCGAAACCCGCGCCTCTTTCCATTTGTCGCAGCCGGGGCACTGGACCAGTTGTGAACCAATACGCTAATGGTCCAGAGTATCGACTGTGTTCAAAGGACCGAGCGTGCCCAACCCCTCTTCGTCGACCGACAGCACCTATCTCCCTGGGGCGACTGTCAAATACGTGATCGAGACCCTGTCGACCCGGATCGCGACCCAGGAATACGCGACGGAAGAACGCTTGCCGTCCGAGCGTCAATTGGCTCAGGACCTCGGCGTTGCCCGCAATACGGTGCGCGAGGCGTTGGATCACCTTGAAAGCAAGGGCATGATCCGGCGGCGTGCGGGGTCGGGGTCCTTCGTCACCTACGATCCGACTGCCGAGGGCGAAACGCTGTCGCCGGTCGCGGCTGAAACCGGGCCGCTTCAGCTTCAGGTGATGCGCGGTATCGTGGAACCCGAAATGGTGCGGCTCGCCGTGGTCAACATGTCGCCCCGGCAGATCGAGGAATTGTCTCAGGTTCTGTCGAAAATGGAGGCGGTGCAAACCGACGCCACGGGCTTTGTCCGGCTCGAAGAGGAGTTTCATCGGCTCATCGCCGAGGGCACGGGGAACCCGCTGCTGATCGCCTGCTACAACCTCGTGCTTGATGCCCGGCGCCAGTCCTTTCGGACGGCGATGTATCAGCGCCACCTCACGCCCGCGCGGATCGCCACCTATCAGCGTGGTTACAACGGCCTGTTCAACGCCATCGCCGCGCGTGACATCGAAGAAGCGAGCGAGTTCATGAAGCTCTCACTCATCGAAGACCAGCGCCTTCTGATGCAAGAAGAGTAATTGGTCCAAACCGGTTCTTCGGCTCTCAGCTCTGTGAAAATCGGTCGAGCTTGCGTCCTGCCACTGCTCTGAGAATCAGGGCGGGCCACCGATTCGCATGCTTCGAACCCTGCAAACACAAGCGATTTTTCAAGTTCCTCGGATGCACAAATTTGCGTCACTTGCGTCAATTCGCCCCAGAAAACGCACGAAAGTCACGCTCAAAAATTTTCCTACAATGAAAAAAGTTTGTCTCGTAGTGATGTTTGGTCCTCTACTGGTGGCGTCGAGGGGCCAGTTTCCAAAATTGGTATAATCCAAATCGCGGTCCTCTCGTTGCACTAGCAAGTCTATCAGGACGAGGAGAACGCTTTGGAACAAGATCTTGCTGAATTGGCTACCGTCGTCGCGGAGCTAAGGGCAAACATCGCCGCCACGAACGGGACGTTTGCCGAAACCTTCTACTATCTGACGATCCCGCTCATGGTTCTGATCCATGCCGGGTTCCTTGCCTACGAGATGGGCGCCTCGCGCTCCAAGAACGCGCTGGCCTCCGGCATCAAGAACATCCTCGCTTTCGCGATGATCGTTCCGTTCTTCTTCTTCGTGGGGTGGTGGATCTACTGGGCCTTCCCGACGGGGCTCGATCTCTCCGAAGGTGCGATGGGCATCTCGGGGCTCGCCTACGCCAACGACGTGGCGGCACCGTGGAGCGCCTTTATGGGGCCGAACCTCGATGACCGGTCGAGCGGCGTGTTCTGGGGGGCCTTCGTGCTCTTTGCAGCCACAACGGCGTCGATCATGTCGGGCGGTGTCATCGAACGGATCAAGCTGACCGGCTTTGTCGTCCTCGCCATCCTTCTGGGCGCCTTCGTCTGGATCCTCGGCGCAGCATGGGGCTGGCATGCGGATGGCTGGCTCGTGACCAAGTTCGGCTACCACGACTTCGGTGCCGCAGGCGTCGTGCACATGATTGCCGGCTTCTTCACGCTTGGCGTTCTGATCAACCTCGGGCCGCGGATTGGCAAGTTCAACCCTGATGGAAGCGCGAATTCCATCGCCGGGCACTCCATGCCGATGACGCTCATCGGTCTGATGCTCATCATCGCGGGTTTCTGGGGCTTCCTCATGGGCTGCGTGATCGTTCCGGGCGAGGCCTGGTCCTGGGGCACCACGATCGAAGCCACGATCTATGGCACGCCGATGACCATCTCGGGCATGACCTTCAACACCCTCATGGGCTTTGCCGGTGGTATCATCGGTGCGTGGATGGTGACGCGCGATCCGTTCTGGATGATGTCCGGTGCGCTTGGTGGGATCATCTCCTGTGCCGCTGGTCTTGACCTGTGGTATCCGCCCATGGCCTTTGCCATCGGCTTCATCGGTGCCGCTGCCATGCCCTTCGTCGCGTCCTTCGTGGAGCGTCGCGGGATCGACGATGCCGTGGGTGCCTTCGCGGTGCACGGTTTCCTCGGCATGTGGGGTCTGCTCGCCGTCGGTATCGCCGCCCAAGGCTACCCGGCGCTTTTCGGCGAAGATGTCATCACGACCTCCTTCACCGGTCAGCTCGTCGGTGCGGTCGTCATGGGTCTTCTGGGCTTCGTTCCGGGCTACGTCATGTCCTTCATCCTCAAGGTGACGGGTCAGCTACGTGTGCCTGCCGAGGCCGAAATCGTCGGGCTCGACGCGGTCAAAGTGCCCGCGACGGCCTATCCCGAAGCGCTTCATCCGTCGGTCAGCCCGGCTGAGTGATCCCTCATCACGTGAAAGGAAAGAACAATGGAAGCTCCATTTGAATCGACCACCTGGGACGGCATCACCGGCGCTATCTATGCGGGCTACGGGTCTGTCGAAGGTCTCTGGCTGCTGCTTTGCCTCGCCATGGTCGTCGCTGCGGTGGTCTTTGGCTGGCGCCACGAAAGCCACGCCTACCGCAAGTTCGAGAAGAAGGACTGAGCCGGGCCTGCCAACGCAGGGCTCATCAGAAACGCAGGGTCGGCGGCATCGCGTCGCCGACCCCAGCACACAAAACAAACAAAGACCCGAAGGACGAACACAATGATCGCATCTTGGAGATTTTCCGCGCTGGCCGAACGGCACCGCGCCTTGGGCTCCGATCTCGAGGATTGGGGCGGCATGGGCACCGCCTGGAGCTATGACAAGGACCAGACCGAGGAGTATCTCGCGATCCGCACCAAAGCGGGCGTGATGGATGTCTCGGGGCTCAAGAAAATTCACATCGTCGGCCCGCACGCCCAATTCGTGATCGACAAGGCCACGACCCGCAATATCGAGAAGCTGAAACCGGGTCGCTCGACCTATGCCACGATGCTCAATGACGCGGGCAAGTTCATCGACGACTGCGTGATCTACCGCATGGGGCCGCAAAGCTTCATGCTGGTTCACGGCACCGGCGCGGGTCACGAGCAGATCACCAAATACGCCGCTGGTCGTAATGTGGCCGTGCTTTTTGACGACGAACTGCATGACATTTCGTTGCAGGGGCCGATCGCGGTCGACTTCCTTGAAAAGCACGTGCCGGGCATTCGCGAGCTTGTCTACTTCAGCCACATGCAGACGACGCTTTTCGGCAAGCCCGTCATGATCTCGCGCACCGGCTACACTGGCGAACGCGGGTATGAGATTTTCTGCCGCCGTCAGGATGCGGTCGAGATCTGGGACACCATCGTGGCCGACGGGGCCGAGATGGGGATCATCCCGTCGCGCTTTACAACGCTCGATTGGCTGCGGGCGGAAAGCTATCTGCTGTTTTTCCCCTACGACAACTCGGAAATGTATCCGTTCGAGGACGAAGCGGGCGGCGATACGCTGTGGGAGCTTGGCCTCGATTTCACCGTGTCGCCCGGCAAGACGGGGTTCCGGGGGGCCGAGGAGCATTATCGCCTGAAGGGCAAGGAGCGCTTCAAGATTTACGGGGTGAAACTCGAAGGCACCGATCCGGCCCCCGAAGGCGCGCCGCTTCTGAAAGACGGCGAGGAAGTCGGTGTGGTCACCATCGGCATGTATTCCGAGCTCAACGGACACAACGTGGGCATCGCCCGCATGCCGGTCTATTGCGCCGTGGAAGGCACGAAGCTCTCGGTCAAGTTCGCGGACTGCGAGGTTCCCGCCATCGCGCATCCGATGCCCTTCTACGACGTCGATAAAAAGCGGCGCACCGCCAAGGGCTAAAATCCCGACGATAGCGAGGCGGGGGCGTTCGCGTGCCCGCCTGACAGGACCAACAGGAAGACCCATTCGTTATGCCCCCCCAAGTATCCAAGACTGAATTTTCACCGTCTATCGACAGTCGGCCAACCTATGGCACCTTGACCTCGAACGGGTCGGCCCCGTCGATCATGGTGGCAGACGCCGCCGGATGTGGGGCGCTTTACGATCTCGCGGAAAAGGACAGTTCCGTGATGGATCAGGCGCAGGTCCTGCTCGTCGCGCCCGAGGCTGACGCGGAGGCGCGGATGAAGTCGCTCCAGCCACGCGGGCTGCACATCGCGCCCGACCTCGACGCCGCTGGACCGCTTTTCCGTCAACTTCTGGGGACGGCGCGCATGGGCACGCAGCTTTTCCTTGCGGGCTCCGAGGGCCTCATGGGCGCGCTCAGCGCTTTGGCTGTGGCCGAGGGCCTGCCGCTCGATGCCATGCAAATGGAGCATCGCGGCACCGTCGCGCGCCGGATGCAGTGCGTTCATTGCAAGGGTGTCACGGACAATGTGACGACCGATCCCTTCACCTGCTCGCATTGCGGGCTGACGCTTTTCGTCCGCGACCATTTTTCGCGCCGTCTGGGCGCGTTCCAAGGGGTCTGCGTCGACGCAGAAACGCCGGGTGAAATTCCCGATACCGTGGAGATCCGTCCATGAACAAACTCACGCTTCAGGTCACCAAGGTCGAACCGCTCTCGCCGCTCGTCAAACGCTTCCGCTTCGAAGACCCGAACGGTGCGGGGCTGCCGGTCTTCTCCGGTGGCGCGCATATCACCGTCGAGATGCCGGAGGGCGAGATCATACGCCGCAATTCCTATTCGCTCGTGTCCGATCCCTATGACGGGACGGGGTATGAGATCGCCGTGCGGCGCGAGGACACTGGGCGCGGCGGGTCGCGGTACATGCATGAGAAGGTGTCCGAAGGCGACCTCATCACGATTTCTGCGCCCAAGAATATGTTTCAACTCGATCTGCGGGCCAGAAAGCACGTGCTGATCGCGGGCGGCATCGGGATCACGCCGTTTCTGTCCCAGCTTCGCCAACTCGACATGGAGCAAAAGCCGTTCGAACTGCATTACGCCGCCCGGTCGCGCAAAGAGGCGGCGGGTCTGGCCCTGCTACCTGAAGCCGCGCATGTCCACGTCCATATCTCGGACGAAGGGGCGCGCATGGATCTGGGCGACATCCTCGATGGTCAGCCGCTTGGCACCCATGTCTACACCTGCGGTCCCGAAGGGCTGATCAAGGCCGTCGCGGATCAGGCGGCGCGGCTCAACTGGCCGGTGTCGTCGGTTCATTCCGAGGCCTTCACCTCCCCCCCGCCGGGCGAGCCCTTTACCGTGACGATCGCGTCGACGGGGCAGGCGATCACCGTCAAGGCGAACCAAAGCCTGCTGGAAGCGCTCGAAGAGGCCAAGGTCGAGATCGACTATTCCTGTCGCGGTGGCGCCTGCGGGCGCTGCGAGACGCATGTTTCGTCCTGCGATGGCCGCATTCTCCACAACGATCATTGGTTGAGCGAAGACGAACGCGCCGCCCAGACCAAAATCATGCCCTGCATGTCGCGCTTTAGGGGTGCGACGCTCGAACTCGATCTCTGAGGAGGCCCCCGATGACCATGCAATTCAACGACGAGACCTTTCGCGGCGACTACACCTATTTCAATACGCCCGCCGCCGTTCAGCGGTTTCCGTTCCCCTTCGACCAAGACAGCTACATGTATTCGGTGAATATCGAACGGCATCCGGGCGGCCCCAAAGGCACGCCGTTCGAATTCGCCTTCGACGTGGATGAACACTATGTCGCCGAGATGAAGGACCGCGAGATCACGCTCGCCGGTGATCCGATGCGCTGCCAGTCGCTGCCGCATATGGAGCTTGCGGGCTGGGACCTTTTGGAACTGATCATGGTGTCCAAGGCGCGCGACTACCCGGACCTGTTCAAGCTGCACCGCGACGGCAACCAGTGGCACTGGATCAACAAGCCGCTGGACATAGACAAGACATTCACCTTCCTCGACCCCACGACGCTGCCCTGTGGTCCGATGGAATATATCACCCGGCAGGCCCAAGGCGACTACGCGCTCTTGCACGAACGCGAGGGCAACCTCTGGCTCGACGCGGGCATGGTCACGTCGCAGGCGGACTGGTCGCTGGATTTCGACGTGGGCATGAACTTTTTCGAATGGCATGCCCCGGTTCCGAAAGCGAAGAAGATGGGGGTTTTCGACAAGGCGCTGAAATTCCTGCTCGCCGTCGAGCAAGACCAACCCTATCGCCGCCTCAACTGGACGATGACGGTGAACCCGCGCCTCGATACCAGCCCCGAAAACTACCACAAATGGGGCCCGGAAAAGCGCACCATCACGCCCAAGAACGTCGGTCAGAAGCAATTCCTGCGCGTCGAGCTTCAGACGTTCTGGCGCTTGCCGCGCTCCAACGCCATCGCGTTTCCGATCCGGTGCTACCTGTGCAGTCTCGAAGACCTCGCCACGGTTCCGAAATGGGGCCGTCGCCTGCACCGGATTCTGCGCGAAATCGACCCGGACCTTGCCGACTACAAAGGGTTCGCGGTCAACCAAGCGACCATCGTGGATTACCTGTCGCAGTTCGACGACGGCGCGCCGACATCGCCCGGCATCTTCCCGGACTGACGCGAATGCCTTGGGTCATTCTCGCCATCGCAGGTCTTTTGGAGATCGTCTGGGCCACGTCGATGAAAGCCTCGGACGGCTTTACGAAGTTCTGGCCGAGCGTGCTGACCGTCAGCACGCTGCTGCTGTCGTTCTGGCTTCTGTCCATAGCGGTCAAGAGCCTGCCTCTTGGCACGTCTTACATGGTCTGGGCCGGGGTGGGTGCGGTCGGTACGTTCATCGCGGGGGTTATCTTCTTAGACGAAGCCCTGACCTTCACCCGTGTTCTGGCGGGCTGCATGATCGTCGGGGGTATAGTCGTGATGAAACTCGGAAGCTAAGCGGCGCGTTCGCAGATCATCTTGGTTTCCATTTCGTGGGCTTTTCTCATCAGTTTGCCTGACGTCAGTAAACTGGTCCCCCCACCGGTCAGTAGGAGGGGGGCTCTGATTTGCAGATATCCCCCTTTCCGGGCCTATTGCGTCGCATCGCAGCACGCCGGCGCCGTCCTCGGTCGTGGGTGCGGCATTCGCGATGTCCGAAGATCGATTTGTCCGGGATTGCCTGAGGCATTCCCGGGTCACATCATCAACGACGTTCGAGCTGAGGAACCGTCGTCCGCGGTCGAGCGGGTCGTGGACAAGATCCAGTGAACAACGGGCATTGGGCCGCGCCAGTCTCATGCACGGTCATGACGCAGGACAAAGTTTCGGGGGCTTGGCGAGGCGGACCTGCCATCCCGAGGCGTCTGCTTCGTGAAGCCCGCACTGGCGGAGCAGGGGCTGATCCGCGGGGTTCGGTGCCGTCATGGCGATCCGGGCGAGAACCCGGATCGTCCAAAGGCTCTTCCATCCAATACGGGTCATGGTGAGGTCACGCTGCGGTGAACACCCGCACGAAATCGCTCGCGGGTTTTGCGCGGATGTCGTCGGGTTTGCCCACCTGTTCGAGGCGCCCCATCGACATGACGACGACGAGGTCGGCGAGCTCCATCGCTTCCTCCTGGTCGTGGGTCACGAAGACGGTCGTCAGTCCGGTGCGGTCGTGGATTTCCCGAAGTCCCTGACGCAGTTCTTTGCGGACTTTGGCATCAAGCGCACCGAAAGGTTCGTCGAGCAGCAGCATCCGTGGCTCGATGGCCAGCGCACGCGCCAGCGCCACGCGCTGCCGTTGACCGCCCGAGAGCTGGTTGGGATAACGGGTGCCGATGTCGGGCAGCTGGATTAGGTCCAGCAGCTTCGCGACCCTGCGACCGACTTCTGCCTCGGCCGGGCGTTCGCGGCGTTTGCGAGCGCGCAGGCCGTAAGCGATATTCTCTGACACCGTCATGTGCTTGAAAAGCGCGTAGGACTGGAAGACGAAGCCCGCGCGGCGTTCCTGCACACTAAGGCCCGTGGCGTCCTGTCCGCCAAAGAGCACACGACCCGAAGTCGGGAACTCCAGCCCGCCGAGGATACGCAACAGCGTGGTCTTGCCTGAACCCGATGGCCCGAGCAGAGCGACCAAGGCACCTGAAGGGATGGACAGTGACACCGGGTGCAGTGCGCGAGTGGTTCCAAAGACCTTGGCCAGCTCTTCGATCTCGATATTCATATCTTTTCCTTTTTCAATGACGCCGCGTGGCAGCCAGAAAATCCGCATGGCGCCATTCGAGCAGGGATTTCAGGAGGAGTGTGAGAAGCGCCAGCATCGCCAGCACGGCGGCCAGCGTGAAGGCCGCGACGGCGAGGTATTCGTTGTAGAACATCTCGACCATGGTCGGCATGGTTGCCGTCTCGCCCCGGATCTTGCCCGAGACGACGGCGACGGCGCCGAACTCGCCCATGGCGCGCGCGTTGCACAGAAGCACGCCGTAGAGCAGCGCCCAGCGGATGTTCGGGAGCGTCACCGTAAAGAAGGTGCGCCAACCGCTCGCCCCGAGCGTCAGTGCTGCTTCTTCCTCGGCACGGCCCTGTTCGATCATCACCGGGATGATCTCGCGGGCGACGAAGGGGAAGGTCACGAACAATGTGGCCATGATGATGCCGGGAAAGGCGAAGACGATGGGCATGTCGTTGGCGATCAACCAGCCCCCGAGCGTGGAGTTCGCTCCGAACAGCAGCACCAGCATCAGGCCTGCAACGACCGGAGACACCGCAAAGGGCAGGTCGATCAGGGTGATGAGGAACGCCTTTCCTGAAAAGTCGAACTTGGTGATCGCCCAGGCCGCCGCGATGCCGAAGATCGCGTTGATCGGAACGGCAATGGCGGCGATGGTCAGCGTCATGCGGATCGCCGCCTGCGCATCGGGCAGACGCAGCGCGTCCAAAGCACCGGCCCAGCCTTGCTTCAGCGCTTCGACGAACACGGTTGCGAGCGGCGCAAAGAGGAACAGTGCCACGAAGGTCAGGGCAAGACCGATCAGCAGTCTGCGGATCAGCCGCGGCTCGGTGGTGACGGGCACCGGACGCGAGAGAACACTGTCAGGCATGACCAATCCTCCGTCTGCTCCAGGTCTGGATGGCGTTGATGACAAGCAGCATGGCAAAGGAGATGACCAGCATGGCGATCCCGATCGCGGCAGCCGCGTCGTAGTTGTATTCCTCGAGCCGGATCACGATTAGCAGCGGCGCGATCTCGGTCAGGCTCGGGATGTTGCCCGCAATGAAGATAACCGAGCCGTATTCCCCGACCGATCGGGCCAGGGCGAGGGCAAAGCCGGTCAACAACGCGGGTGTCAGCGTCGGCAGGATGACCCGGCGGAGTGTGTAGATGCGGCGGGCCCCGAGCGTGGCGCTGACCTCCTCGAGATCAACCTCCAGATCCTCGATCACCGGCTGAACGGTGCGCACCACGAAGGGAAGCCCGATAAAGACAAGCGCGACCCAGATGCCGAGTTCGGTATAGGCGATTTTGAGTCCGAGCGGCGCCAGCGCCTGACCGAAAACGCCGTTCGGCGCGTATAGCGCGGTCAACGCAATCCCGGCGACCGCCGTGGGCAAAGCGAAGGGCAAGTCCACGGCCGCGTCGATGAAACGACGGCCCCAGAACCGGTAACGCACCAAAATCCACGCCAGCAGCAGCCCGAAGACGAGGTTGAAGAGCGATGCGATCACCGCCGCGCGGAAGGAAAGCTCCAGCGCCGACCAGACGCGGCGCACATTGATCATTTCCCACAGCTCGGCCGGACCTATCATCAGACCACGGCCCAAGAGGGCCCCAATGGGAAGCAGGACCACAATCGACAGCACCGCCATCATGATCCCGAAGCTCAGCCCAAACCCCGGAAGGGGTGAGGGCGAGCGAAGAATACTCGCCCTCATATCCTACTCCTCGTAAATCTGGTCGAAGATGCCGCCGTCGCCGAAATATTCGGGCTGCACGACGGGCCAGCCGCCAAAATCCTCGATGGTGACAAGGTCCAGATCGGGAAAGCGCGCGATGTCCTCAGCCGACGCCTGCGACGTATCCCAAGCGCGGTAGTAGTGGCTGAGCGCGAGCGCCTGTGCTTCGGGGCTGTAGAGGTGCGCCAGATAGGCCTCGGCGACCACACGCTGCGCGTCCGATGTGATGTTGCCGTCGACCAGCGTCACCGGGGGCTCTGCGAGGATCGAGACTGACGGCACGACGATGTCGAAGGCGTCCTCTCCGAGGCTTTCAAGCGCTAGAAACGCTTCGTTCTCCCACGCCAGCAGCACGTCACCGACACCACGCTGGGTAAAAGTCGTTGTCGAGCCACGCGCACCGGTGTCGAGCACCGGCACGTTGCGATAGAGCGCGCCGACGAACTCGGCCGGATCGAGCCCGTTGCGTTCGGCATAGGCCCAAGCGGCGAGGAAATTCCACCGCGCGCCCCCAGAGGTCTTGGGGTTGGGCGTGATCACCTGAACATCTCCGCTCACAAGGTCGCCCCAGTCCTCGATGCCCTTGGGGTTGCCGTCGCGCACGAGGAACACGATGGTCGAGGTGTAGGGCGAGGAATTGTGCTCGAGCCGGGCCTGCCAGTCCGCCGGTATCTTGCCGGTTCGTTCGGCGATCTGGTCGATGTCGGCCGATAGAGCCAGCGTAACAACCTGCGCCTCCAGACCGTCAATCACCGCGCGGGCCTGCGCTCCGGCGCCGCCATGAGATTGCTGGATGGTAACGGCCTCGTTGCCTTGGCCCGTCCACCAATCGGCGAAGAGCGCGTTGTACTCCCGATAAAATTCCCGCGTCGGATCGTAAGAAACGTTGAGGATCTCGACGCTGTCCTGCGCGATCGCGGGGCTCGGGCCCCCGATCGCGACGCCAATGGCGGTGACAGTTGCCATCAGCCCGCCGCGCAGCGCGCTGTGGAAACTGCGCGGCTCATACATCCGGGTGGCCGTGTCCAGACGCTCAGCGGACCTCTCATGTCCTGCGCCGAACTTGATCCGATTGTCGCCAAGTCTTCGGAAGTCGGTCCCCTGAGCGAGGGCGCGCGCGCCGTTCTTGCTGCTGTAATACATGGTCTTTCCTCTGGTGAAACCTGTCGAACTGTCGTGTCAGGTCGGCGGAGCAGCGAGACCGGAAGGGGCATCCCTCAGGAAAGCTAGCCGCCAGCGCCGCCTAACACCATAATAACGACAGACTTACTCGTGTTTATCAAAGGAAGATCCATGTTCTTTTCGGCGATCAATTTGGAAGATCAGTCTCCGGAAGAGGCATCCGAAAGCGGGAAACTTTCAAGGGGTCGGACATCCCGCTGGAGGTCGGCAAGGGTCAGCGATTCGATCATGAGGATGTATGTTGAATAAAAGTCGTGAAAAACGGCGCGCACCCGGCAGGTCTGTTCATCCTCACAATCCTCGCATCGTTGGTAGGCCCTGCGCGACAGGCACGGCAGCGGCGCCATCGGCCCATCTATCAGGCGCAGAACCTGCGCGAGAGAAATGGTCCTGGGCTCCTTGATCAGTTCGTAGCCCCCCTTGCGGCCACGACGACTGCTGATCAGGGCGGCACGCTTGAGGTCAAGCAAGATGTGTTCGAGAAACCGCTTCGGCGCGCCGGACAGCTCTGCGATCTCCTCGATGCGCAGCGCTTTCGCGTCTCCGGCCTTTTCGTCAGCGAGCACGACGAGCGCTTTGAGCGCATACTTGGTCTTGTGTGTGATCATACGCCGAAGGTGGCCCCGAAAAGTGCGAGTAACAAGATCGACATTATCAGGATCAGGGCCAAAAGCGAGCGCCTCGCCAAAAAGACGATAAACATGATCGACATTAAGTAGAAATGTGGCAGACTGGAACCGACTCGTCAGACGCGGCCGTCACTGGCGCAAAGGGGGCGCGATGAAATTCGACCGGATCGACCTGAAGATCCTCGACATCCTGCAGCGGGACGCGACCGTCCCGGTCGCTCGCATCGGCGAGCAGGTCGGACTGTCGCAGACGCCTTGCTGGAAACGCATCCAGAAGCACGAAGAGGCTGGTGTCATTCGCGCGCGCGTTGCGTTGCTGGACCCGGATGCCTTCGGATTGTCGCTGACGGCCTTTGTGACGGTCGAAGCGATGGAGCATACGGCGGACTGGCGCGCGGGCTTCCTTTCCATCGTCGAGACCCTTGAACCAGTGCGCGACACGTATCGTCTGGCGGGAACCCACGACTTCATGTTGCGGGTGGTGGTTGCCGACATGCCGGCGTTCGACGCGTTTTATGAGAGCCTGACATCCAAGGTTAAACTGCGGAGCGTGAATTCGGTGTTCGCTTTGGAGCACGTAAGGGCGAGCACTGCGCTGCCGATATCCGGCTTAGTTTGAAATCCAGCTAGTCGCGCGTCCAGGTCTCGCCATGTGGTCATCCAACGAGGTCAAGTGCCGCACCCCGCCCGAGTGGCGGCGATGCAGAGAGACAGACGCTGTGCCAACCCGCTCCCCACCCCCGACAATCCCGGGGTGACGTGAGCCCTGATTGGCCATCTGCCGGACACCGGGAGCGAAGCGTTCAGCATCTGGTTTCGCTCAATGATAGACAGAGCCACCGTCTGCCGCGATCACCTGTCCGGTGACGAACCCGGCGTCGTCGCTGGCGAGGAACAGGCCCACGCGAGACACGTCTTCGGGCTGGGCGTCGCGTTTGAGGGCGCGGGTGTCGCGGGCAACACCGCGATAGACGCCGTCGAAATCGGTGTTTTCAAGGTTGCTTTGCGTTAGCGTGTAGCCCGGCGAAACTGCATTCACGGTGATATTGTCGGCGCCGAACTCGTTTGCGAGCGACCGGGTCATGGTGATCACCGCGCCCTTGGACGCGGTATAGGCACAGAGGTTCGGCGCACCTTTGAAAGCGGTCCCCGAGACGACGTTGACGATCCGACCATATCGCCGCGCGCGCATGTGCGGCGACACTGCCTGACAACACAGAAGAACGCTCAGCGTGTTCACGTCGATCATCCGGCGAAATTCGTCGACAGAGACCTCTTCGAACGGTTTCAGCACCATGCCCCGTGAAATCGCGGCGTTGTTGATCAGGATGTCGACCTGACCGAAGGTTTCGATCGTGCGGGCGACCATGGCATCGACCGCGGCCTGATCCGAGACATCGGTGGTGGTTGCGATGGCTTGCGCGCCCGCAGCACGAGCAGCGTCCGCCCCGGCGTCTGCGTCTAGAATGTCGGCGGAGACGATGTTCGCGCCTGACTGCGCGAGCCGTGCCGCCATGTCGAGGCCCAGCCCGGTGCCTGCGCCGGTCACGATTGCGGTCTTTCCTTCGAAGCTCATGATCCTGTCCTTTTGGCCTGTGTCAGATCGGCGTCGATGGCGTGGAGCCAGTCGATTCCGGCCGTTTCGCTTGCGGCAGTCGGGTCTGCCCAGAGGTGTTCGAGTTCCACGAGACCCCGGAAGTCTTGAGCGGCCAGCACTTTAAGCACCGGGAGGATACGAGGGTCCGCCGCAGGTTCGCATCGTCCCGGCTGACCTGCGATCTGGATCGGGCCGATGATGTCGGCGTCACGGGTTAGCGGGGTCATAATGTCGCCGTCCGTCGCGATCAGGTGCCCGGTGTCGTAGATCAGCCGCACGGCGGGGTGGCCGATCCGGCGAACCACGCGGGCGGCCTGCGCAAAGCTTGTGAACAGCTGGCCGGGGATCGCTGCCGGGTCCACAACTTCGAGGTTCAGGGTAAAGCCGCCGCGCGAAGCGATCTCTGCAAGTTCGGTCAGACGGGTTGCAAAGACGGTCTCGGCGTCTTCCTGACCGAGCGCGGTCGCTCCAGCGGGCACGATGGCAAGGTCGCGCGCCCCGATCCGGGCCGCGTCCCGAAAGGCGCGGTCGCAGGCGGCCTTCAAGGCGCTTTCACCGGACGCATTGTCGGGAAACCAGAGCGGCTGGCGCAGGTCAGCGAGCGAGCCGATGCCAAGCGTTCCTGCGGCAAGGCCGGATGCGGCCAGCGCCTCGGCGATACGCGCCTTGTCCACCTCTGGCCGGGACGTGAACCACGGGTCTTGGAGGCCCGCGAACCCTTGGGCAGCGGCGAAGGATATCTGGTCCACCGGATCGCGTGACGGTGCGGCGTGGGCGAACAGCGGCGTGTCGAAGCCGCGAAACCCAAGGTGCGGGGCATAGCGCAGGGCAAAACTCATCGTGTCATGTCCGTCAGGTGGCTGGGGCCGAGCGCGGCAAGCTCGCGTTCGCCCAAGAGCATCATGCCATTCGTCATCTCGTCGCGCAGGAGTTCGATCGTCTTGTCCACGCCCGCCTCGCCTGCGGCGGCAAGGCCATAAGCCCAGGCCCGACCGATCAGCACCCCGGATGCGCCAAGCGCGTGGGCCTTGAGGATGTCGGTGCCGCGCCGGACGCCGCTGTCGAGCAGCACCTCCATGTCGCTACCCGCCGCCGCGACCATGTCGGGCAATGCGGCGACGGCGGACAACGATCCGTCCAACTGCCTGCCGCCGTGGTTCGAGACTGAAATTCCCTGCACGCCGATCCGGCGCGCGGCCTCGACGTCATCGGGTTGCAAGAGCCCTTTGACGATCATCGGCCCGTCCCAAGCCTCACGCACACGCGCCACGTCCTCCCAGGTTGCTGAGGGATCGAAGAGCGACGAGACGTGTTTGCCGATGCTCACGAAGCCGTCGGCATGTGGATTGCCCTCGAAATTGCCGAACCGGAACCGGGTGCGGGTCGACCGGACGAGAAACGGCAGGCGCAGGGCCGTGTCGGCGATCGTTGCGAGCCGGGGGCGGATCGGAACGGTGAAGGCGTTGCGCACATCGCGCTCGCGCCGCCCCGCCACGGGCAGATCGAGTGTCAGAACCAGCGCCCGGTAGCCCGCATCCTTGGCGCGGCGCAACAGCCCCATCATCCAGTCACGATCCTTGAGGAAATAGAGCTGGAACCAGTTCTCACCCTCGGGCACGGCGCGCGCCACGTCTTCGATAGACGCAATCGAATTGGTGGACAGGCAGGCTGGAATGCCCGTGCGGGCGGCGGCGCGGGCCGCCAGAACCTCGCCCTCCGGCCAGCAGAGCCCGGCAAAGCCGATGGGGCTGAGCGCCATGGGAAGCGCGGCGGGGCGGCCCGCCATCGTTGCCGTGAGGTCGATGGTGGACACGTTCCGACCCACACGCGGGCGAAACCCGTAACGGTCGAAATCCGCGCGGTTGTGACGGGCGGTCGTCTCGTCGCCCGCTGCGCCGTCGACGAAGTCGAACAGCGCGCGGGGCAGGGCGCGCCGGGCGCGGCTGCGTAGGTCGTCGACGTTCGACACGGTGGACAGATCGGGCATCAGACAGGCTCCGGCACGAGGTTTGATGGCGTCTCGCCGCGCGCGAGGGCGATGAGGCCGTCGCGGAGGATCGCGCCCATCCGCACCCGCGCCTCGACGGTCGAGCTTCCGATATGCGGCAGGAGAAACGCGTTTGGCAAATCCAGATAGCGCGCATCGAAGTTCGGCTCGCCCGCCATCACGTCCAGTCCGGCCCCTGCGATCTGCCCGCTGGACAGCGCCGCAATCAGCGCCGCATCGTTCACCACGGTCCCCCGAGCGACGTTCACGATATAGCTGCCGGGACGCATGGCGGCGAGAGTTTGTGTGTTCACCGCGCCCTCGGTCGCGGCATTGGCAGGGCAGGCGATGACCAGCACGTCGCAGGCCGCCGCGAGGCCTTGTAGAGTCGGGTGGAACATCGCGCCGCGTTCATCATCGGGGTTCAGCCGCGACCGGTTGTGATAGGCGATGCGCATGCCCATGCCCGACAGGCGCGCGGCGATCTCGCGCCCAATGCGGCCCATGCCGAAGATCCCAGCCGTGCGTCCTGCAAGCTCGTGGCCCAGAAGCTGACCGGGCGTCCACCCGGTCCATGCGCCCGACTGCACGAGCGCGATGCTCTCCGTCGCCCGCCGCATCGCGCCCAGTGTAAGGAAGACAGCGATTTCCGCGACCGAGGCCGACAGCACATCCGGCGTCGACAAAAGTGCAATCCCGCGCCCGGCAAGGGCGGCGCGGTCGATGTGGTCGGTCCCGACCGAATAGGTGCCGACCGCCGCCATCCCCGACGGGAGCCGAGCGACCGCCGCGCCGTCCAAAGGCGTCTCGACCGACAGGATCAGCCCATCCGCCGCGTCTTTGGCCGTTACCTCGGACAGCGGCTTGGCGGTCAGGTCCAGCCCTTCTGCCAGCGCCGAGACGACCGGGTCCGGCAACGTGCAGCACAAAAGTACGCGCGGGCGATCCAGCCCGCGCGCCGGTTCGCCTCCGGTCATTCCGCAGGCACGCCCGGCTTGCGGTTCGGCTGTGCTTTCTTGTGACCGGGAACGAGGCTCTGCCAAGGCTCGCCTGCGTCTACAACGCCCGCTGTGCCGACGATCCCGCCGTAGTCCACCGACGATCCCAGCCCGGTCGGTTCGCGCCCCTCGTCCACCTGTTTCGCGATGTTGAGCAGCGTGCGGTAAAGCCGCTGGATACCGATGTCCGCCGACGACAGCCGCTCGCCCGAACGGTCGCGTATAGGGCCGCTCGATACCACCACTGCGACGTCTTCCTCGATCAGACCGGGCAGACCGGAAAACGTCTTGCCCGCCCGCATCGCGGCGCGGTCCTGCCCAAAGCGGTTGTGATGTCCTGCCGTCGCTGGGGTGCCGAAGGTGCGGCGCGAGATGCCGTAGCTGTCCATATGCTGATCGGTCAGCCCGACGAATTCGAGCTGCTGTGAGCGCAGCGGTTCCGTGCCAATCTCTTTTTCGGTGTCCCAGAACACATGGATGAACAGCGACGTCGTATCGTTGACCGGGACCATCAGCGTCGCAATATCCCCGTTCGGGTTCAGCACGGTGAAGGGCGCCACAAAGGATGTGATCCGCACGTTGTGACTGCCGTCGTTGTCGCCTTTGCGCAGGGCCGCATAGTGAAACCCGAACTCGGTGTCCTCGGCGGCGAGCTCCGGCGCCAGATCGTCGGCCATCTTGCCGACCTTGGCGGCATAGTCGATCTGCACGTCGCCCGCACGCGACAGCCCGTCCGAATGCAGGAAGCCCAGATGCGTCGTGTCGAGAAGCCCCTCGGTCACCTGCACATAGTTGCAATCCTCGAAGTGGATCGTGGTCAGGAGGTGCGAGGCAGGCAGGTCCATCCACGGATACCGCTTGAACGCAGGCTTATCCTCGGGCGCGCCCATGTAGATCCAGACGATCCCGCCCGCCGCGACCGCAGGATAAGACTTGATCTTGAACCGCGTCTTGAACTCGGGGTCTTTCACGTTGGGGGTGTCGAGCACCGTGCCGTCATGCGCGAACTTCCAGCCGTGGTAGATACAGCGCAGACCGCAGTCCTCGTTCCGGCCCAAAGACAGCGACGCGCCCCGGTGACAGCAGAACTCGTTCAGGATGCCGATGTTGCCCTCGGTATCGCGAAAGGCGACCAGTTTTTCGCCCATGATCTCGATTCGCACCGGGTCTCCGTCGCGCTCGCCGACCTCTGATTCGAGCAGTGCGGGCACCCAATAGCGTCGCAGCGCGCGGCCCATCGGCGTGTCGGCCCCGGTCAAACACATCCGCATATTGTCGTCGTGTGAAAGCATGATTTCCTCCCGTTTGCTCATTATCTTCCATGGAAGATGATAGGGATGTCAAGCGCGTAGAACGCAGCGATCGCTTTGGACGGCCTCCCGATACGGCGGTGGCAGGGGGGGAGTTGACGGGGCTTCCCGATGATGTTTATCTTCCATGGAAGATGAAAAGCCGTGGCGACCGGAACCGGGCGACTGCGGACCAGGAGGAGGAACTGCAATGCTGTCACATGAGGAAAACGAAGCCCTTTGCCGCGTCGGTCGCGGCACGCCTATGGGCAAGGTCATGCGCCGTTACTGGCACCCCATCGCGTTGTCCGATGAACTGCCTGAACCGGATTGCAAACCGATCCGCGCAGAGCTTTTGGGTGAAAAGCTCGTCGTGTTCCGGGACAGCGAGGGCAAGGTCGGCGTGCTTCAGGAAAACTGCATGCACCGGGGTGCCTCGCTGGCGCTTGGCCGGGTCGAGGATGGCGGTGTGCGTTGCCTCTATCACGGCTGGAAATTCGCGGTCGACGGCACGATCCTCGACACCCCGAACAACCCCGATCCGCGTGTGAAGCAGCGGCTCAAGCAGCCTTGTTTCCCTGTGCGCGAAGAGGGCGGGCTGATCTGGACCGTGGTGGGCGCGAAGAAGGGCGAAGAGCCGCCGTTCCGCCGCTATTCCTTTATGGACGCGCCCGCCGAGCACCGTCTGGCCCTGCGCATCAACGTGAAATGCAACTACCTGCAATTGTGGGAAGGCGGGGCCGATAGCTCCCACGTCGGGATCCTGCACGCCGAAAGCGCCACGCCCGGATGGCTCCACGATCAGCCGACGCGTGACAGCCGGGCGTCGAACCCCGCGAACCTTGCCGTGGCCGACAATGCGCCGACGTTCGAGATCGAGAACACCGACTATGGGTTCCACTACGCCGCGATGCGCCGTGCGCCGAATGCGCAGGGCGAGCCGGAGGTTGTGAATGTGCGCGTCGTGCCGCTCATCATGCCCACGGGCCGGATCATCCCCGCGCCGAACTCGTTCCTGACGGTGTTCGAGACGCCGGACAACGATGGCCACACCTCGACCTTCATCGTGCAGCACGGCTATTCCAAGCCGGACCGCGAAGAGATGCTGGAACTGCTCGGCATGGACGATCCGGCGGTCTACGATCCCGAGACCTATAACCTCACCGTCGACTGGGGCATGGGGCTTGGGCAAAAGCGCGATCAGATGGACGAACACTGGAGCGGCATGAAAGGCGTCGAACACGAAGACGCCGCGATGGCGCTGTCCATGGGTCAGATTTTTGACCGGACAATGGAGCATCTGGTGGCTGCCGACGGGGCCGTCGTGCGCCTGCGCCGCTGCCTTCTGGACAGCATCAAGGCGGTCGAAGAGGGCGAAGAGCCGTTGGGCGCGACGATGGAGGATCTCACGCAGGTGAGTGTCACGTCCGACGCGCCGCTCGACCGGCCATGGCAGGCCGTGGGGCATCACTACGAAATCCCGCCGCAAGCCGCCGAATAAGGCCGTGCCCGGCCGCTTGCGTGGCCGGGCGTCAGGTCGATCTTACTTCAAAAGGAGCCTGCGATGATGATGCAGCCCTCGCTCCCCGGTCAGGACGTGACCCTGCCGGTGGTCGTCCGTTCGATGACCCTTCTGGCGCGTGATACCCTCGCGGTCGAATTCACGCCGCAGGACGGCGTGACGCTGCCGCCGTTCGACGCTGGCGCGCATGTCGATCTTTTGCTGCCCAACGGCATCCGGCGGTCCTATTCGCTGTGCAATGCGCCGGGGGACACCGGGCGTTACGTCGTCGGCGTGAAAAAGGCGGACCCGAGCCGGGGCGCCTCGTCCTATATCCACGACACGCTGCGTGTGGGGCAGGCGATGAAGGTCTCGGCCCCCAAGAACAACTTCCCGCTTGATGAGTCGGCGGCGAAATCCGTGCTGATCGCGGGCGGGATCGGGATCACCCCGATGATGTCGATGATCGACCGGATGGAGGCGACGGGCGCCGAATGGACGCTTTATTATTCCTGCCGCACCCGCGCGGATGCGGCGTTCCTCGACCGGCTCGACCTGTTGGACAAGGCGCGCTGTGTGAACCTGAATTTCGACGACGAGCCGGGCGGCGCAATGCTGAATCTGGCCGAGATCATCGGGGCCGAGCAGGGCGACGGGGTGCATTTCTATGCCTGCGGTCCCGCGCCGATGCTCGATGCGTTCGAAGCGGCAACGGCTTCACTGCCAGAGGGTCACGCGCATCTCGAACGGTTCGGGGGCGAGCCGCTTCCCGTCTCGGACGATGCACTCGAGACGTTTGAGGTGGAGTGCGTGCAAAGCGGGCTGAACCTGACGATCACGCCCGAGACGACCATTCTGGACGCGCTTCTCGACAACGGGATCGATATTCCGTTTTCCTGCATGGACGGTGTCTGCGGATCGTGCCGTGTCGGGGTGGTCGAGGGCACGCCGGACCACCGGGACATGGTGCTGTCGGACGGGGAACTGGCCGCAAACAAGGTGATGATGGTCTGCTGTTCTGGCAGCCGCAGCCCGAAACTGGTGCTGGATATCTGAGGGAGGAGCAGGCGCAATGACGCTTGAGAACGTGCCGGGCATTTCCGGCAAAGCATTCGTGGTGCTGGGCGCAGGCCAAGGGATCGGTCGCGCAACGGTGAAGGCATTGGCCGCAGCCGGTGCGCGCGTCGCCTGCGTGGATCGCGACGAAGGGCTGGCGCAGACCGTGGCGGGTGCCGTTGGTGGCCTTGCCCTGTCGGGTGACGTAACTCGGCGCGGCGACATGGAGCGGATGTTTCAGGACGCTGCCGATTGGGCGGGTGGCGGCCTTGGCGGGGTCGTGGACATCGTGGGGATCGCGGACGTCCGGGCGATTGCCGACATGGACGACGAGGGCTGGAACGAGCAGTTCGACCTTACGCTCCGCCATGCCTTCCTGACCGTGCAGATCGCCCCCCGCCACATGCCGGACGGTGGCGCGCTCGCGTTTGTCAGTTCGATGTCGAGCACGCGGGCGGTCGAGAACCAGACCGTCTATGGCGCGTCCAAGGCTGCGCTCAACCAGTTCGTCGCGGGCGCGGCTTGCGAGCTTGGGCCAAAGGGCATCCGCGTGAACGCGGTGTCGCCCGGTTTCGTGCGCACCCCGCGTCTCGTCGCGGCACTTGGCGATGACTTCTGGGCCGAGCTCAACGGCTATATCCCGGTGGGCCGCCCATGCGAGCCTGCCGACATCGCCGGGCCGCTCATGTTCCTGTGCTCGGACCTCGCCGCCTGCATCTCGGGCCAGACGCTGACTGTGGACGGCGGCACCAGCACGCAGGCCCACATGCCGAAGATCCCGCTCAAGCGAAAAGCCACGGGGGCGACGACATGAGCGCGCCGACAGATCCCGCCTTCGCGCCGATCCTCGGCCATAGCCGGGGCAAATCCGTGCTCGCCGATGGGGCGCTCCCCGATGTGCGCCAGATGATGGAAGACCGCGCCAAATCCCGGCCGGGCCCGGACGTCGCAACCGTGTGCGACGCGGTCGTGTCCGGCCCGGCGGGCGACATTCCGGTGCGGCTTTACGTGCCCGAGCAGGCGCGCGGCGTCGTTCTTGCCTACCACGGTGGCGGCTGGATCACGGGCAGCCGCGACAGCTTTGACCCGGTCTGCCGCTTCATGGCGGCCGAGTCCGGCGCGGCGGTCGTGTCGGTCGACTACCGCCTAGCGCCCGAGCATGTGTTCCCCGCTGCGGTCGACGACGCCTTCGCCGCGCTCGTTGCCGTGGATCGGGACCGCGCGGGCCTTGGCCTCCCGGACGGCCCCATCGTCGTGATGGGCGAATCCGCTGGTGCGAACCTTGCCCTCGTCGTAGCGCTGATGGCGCGGGATGCGGGCGGCCCCGAGATCGCCAAACAGGTGCTGGCCTATCCGGCGGTGGACGCGAGCGCCGAGCGCCCCTCGATGGACCTATTCGCCGAAAACCATCTTCAGACCCGCCGCGACGTGAAACACGCGCTGAGCACTTATGCACTGAACCACGGTGTCGATCCGTCCGACTGGCGGTTGTCGCCGCTCAAGGCCGAGACGTTCAAGGGCCTTCCACCGGTCTTTCTGGTCTCGGCGGAATGCGACGCGATCCGCGACGATTCCGAGGCGCTGACCCATCGTCTGATGGCCGAGGGCGTCGGCGTGGTCCATGCGCGATACGCGGGCATGATCCACACCTTCGTCCAGATGCGTCCGGCCATCGAAGCGGCAGTCGTCGCGCAGCGCCAGATGGCCGACGAAGTGCGCCGCGCCGTCCAAGGTTGAACGAAAAGGGTATCCCGTGATCAGTTTTAACGACATCATCGACAAAGCCTGCCCGGCAGCGGTGCAGGCCGAACGCCAAGGGCGCCTGCCGACGCGGATGTTCGTTCATCCGGTGATCTTCGATAGCATCTCGGATATCCGGCGCGACGAAATCGCGAACGGGTTTCCGCTGATCCTGCTTGGCATGTTCCTGGACGCCGACCCGAGCCTTCCGCGCGACGGGTTCCGCTTTGAACGCTAGGGGGTCAGTCCGCCGCGTTTTCGACTTGGGGCAGGCCCTCGACGTTCTCGAAATGGGCGAGCATCTTAAAGAGAAACTCCACGCCCTTGGCGAGTTCATCGGGGGGCATGCTGTCGACCACACGACCGAAGGCCGTGTCCGGCGAACAGATAAGGCCGATCGCCTCATCCGCCACACGCCGCCCTTCGTCGGTCAGGTAGATGATGCGACCACGTTTGTAGGTCGGGTCCACTTTCCGCGAGACGAGCTTGCTGCGGATCAGGCGGTCGACCTGTTTGGTCACTGCACCCGACGTGATGAAGAGCGACTGGAACAGGTCCGTGGGGCGCATCGCGCCATCCGGGCCGTTTCTTCGAAGGGCCAGCAGAATGCGCATGTCGCCGGGACCGATGGCATAGCCATTCTGGCTTAGTTCCCGAAACGCGCTTTCCATCGACGTGTCGATCTGCTTGATCGCGGCGGCCACAATGAATGGGTCCAGATCGAGGTCTGGCCGTTCCTTGCGCCAGGCGTTTGTCATTTCGTTCAAAGTGCGCGCCAATCCCGTTTCACCCATTGCTAGACTGATGTCTTTGCCGTTCGGTTTTCTTTGACCATCCATCCCCCAAACCGCGTTCCGACAAGCATTGCCGGGCGGCGGTGAATTCGCAAGCCGCCACCGCATCGGTCGCCGGTTCGCGATCTCCGGAAGCTGGAGGTCATTTTCGGACGCAGCATCATCATCCATGGAAGATAATCAAGAATCTTCTTGACCTGAGCGCGCATCCATTTCATCATCCATGGAAGGTCAGATTATCCGAGGCGATGATGAACGAGAGTTCAGGCCGTCGCGGGAGCAAGGAAAACTGGCCTGTCAGATGTGCGTGACCGGGGTCGCAAGGCGACGGAATCTGCGCGAACAGGGAGGAAATCATGGTTACTCAAAGAAATCGTCTTGGGACGATAACGGTCGCGGCTGGCCTGATGCTCAGCACAGCGGCGATGGCCGATACGCTCAAGGTGGGTGTGGTTGGCCCGATGACCGGGCCGCTCGCGGTGATGGGCGAACAGTGGCGTCAGGGCATCGAGACGTTCATGGAACTGAACGGCGACACGGCCGGCGACACCAAGATCGAGGTCGTCTATCGCGACACGACCGGTAACCCGGCCAACGCCAAGCAGATGGCGCAGGAGTTGATCGTGCGCGAACGGGTGCAGGCACTTGTGGGTTTCGGCATCTCGCCGTCGGCCGCCGCCGCTGCGCCGGTGATCAACGAGGTCAAGATCCCGACGTTCCTGCCGCATGTCGCATCGCCCGCACTGATGGAAGCGTCGCCCTATTTCGTCCGACTGGGTCAGAACATCGCCACCAACGCCGAAGTCGCCGCCAAATGGGCACGCGAGAACGGGATGGAAAGCGCCTATGTCGCCGTCGCCGACTATGCCCCCGGCCATGATGTCGCCAACGCGTTCAAACCGGCATTCGAAGGCGCGGGCGGCACCGTCACCGGGTCTGACAACATCCCGCTGTCCACGGTCGATTTCTCACCATTCGCCGAACGGATCGCCGAGGCGCAGCCGGACATGGTCCAACTGTTCATTCCGCCCGGCGCGCAGGCCGTATCGATGGTCAAGGCGATGGCGGCGCGCGGTCTCATGGAGAACACGCTCATCATGGGGCAGGGCGAGGCCGAGGATAGCGACATCCAGCTTTTCGACGGCACCATCAAGAACTTCCACTCCGCGATCTACTACTCGGAATCGCTCGACAATCCCGAGAACGAGGCATTCCTCGAAGGGCTTCAGGCCAAGTTCGGCGAAGACGTCCTGCCCAGCACCTTTACGCTGGGCGCCTATGACGCCATGGCGCTGATCTATGCGCTGGCCACTGACATGGGTGCCGACTTTGACGGTGACGCCGTGATGGCCGAGCTCGCAGGATATTCCTGGGCCAGTCCGCGCGGAAAAATCACGCTCGACGCCGAAAGCCGCGAGCCGATCCAGGATTTCGTGATCCGCCGGGTCGAAGACGTCGACGGCCAACTGCGCAACGTCGTGGTCGATACGATCCAGCAGGTTCACCCGATCTCGGGAAGCTGAACGCCCTCGTCATAGGATCGTCCGCGGGGCATCGTTGGATGTGCCGCGGACCTTCGCTTTGACGGTCCTGACGAAACGGGGAGCACCTTCATGGCCAGCGCCGCCTCATCTCTTACCTTCATTCTGCTCTATGGCGTGTCCTACGGACTTGTCCTGTTCATCATTTCCATCGGCCTCGTCATCACGATGGGCCTGATGCGGGTGATGAACCTTGCCCACGGCGCCTTCGCGGCCATCGGCGGCTATATCGCGGTGAGCGTGATGACCAACTTCGGAATACCTTTCCCATTGGCCGTGGTGGCCGCCGTTGCGGGAGTCGTCGCGTTGTCCGTGGTGCTCGAGCGTCTGGTCTTCGTGAACCTGTACGGCGCGCCGGAGCTCGATCAGGTGCTGATGACCATCGGTATCAACTTCATCGTCATCGGCGGTCTGACCATCTTCTTCGGGCCGAATGTCTACCCGATCAGCCTGCCGGACTACCTGACCGGCAATATCGATCTCGGCATCCGCAACTTCGAGGTCTACCGCCTGTTCGTCATCGTCATGGGCCTGATCGTCGTGGTGGGCCTGTGGGTCATGTTCGAGAAGACTTCGTTCGGGGCCAAGCTGCGCGCGGCCGTGGACAACCCGTCGATGACCCGTGTGATCGGGATCAACGTGAACCGCGTGTTCATCATCGCCTTCGGAATCGGGAGCGGACTGGCTGCCCTCGGTGGGGCCATCGGCGCGGGCATGCTGCCGCTCGAGCCCTATTACCCGATGAAATACCTCGTCCTCGTGCTGGTCGTCGTGGCACTGTCGGGCTTTGGCAACATGCGCGCCTCGCTCGCTGTCGCGGTGCTGGTCGGCATCGTCGACACCGCAGGCCGGTTCCTCGTGCCCAGCTTCGGCGGGTTTATCATCTACATCGTCCTCGTCGTGCTCATGGTGCTGCGCCCCGAGGGTCTGTTCACGAAGAGGGCCGCCTGATGGATATGCCAAACGCACGCTTCCTCAATCGTCACCGCTTCTCGCTGTGGGAACTGGTGCCGCTGATCGTGGCCATCGGGTGCTACTACCTTTTCCCCGGCTACCTGACGCTCGGCGCGGCGGTGCTGGTGATGGCAATCTTTGCCGTCTCGCTCGACCTCGTGATCGGATACGCGGGCATCGTCACGCTGGGCCATTCCGTGTTCTTCGGGGTGGGGGCTTACGGAGCCGCGAAGCTGTCCATCGCCGGGATCGACACGCCGATCGCCGCCGCCCTGATCGCCGGGGCCATGGCGGCTGTGCTCGCCGTCCTGACCGGGCCGTTCGTCCTGCGGCTCAAACACCTGCCGCTTATCATGGTCACGGTCGCCATCGCCGCCATCGCGCATGAGGCTGCGAACAAGATGTCATGGCTCACGGGTGGTCACGACGGCCTGCCGAACCTTGCGTTCGAGCCGGTGCTGGGTCTGTTCAACTGGTCGATCTGGGGCACGACGAGCTATCTCTACGTCCTCGCCTGGCTCGTCCTTCTGGTGATCATCTCGCGCATCGTCGTCTCGTCGTCCTTCGGCATGGCGCTGCAGGGCATCCGCCAGAACGAACTCAGGATGCGTGTCATGGGCGCGCCCGTGCTGAAACAACAGGTGATCATCTACACCTACAGCGCCTTTCTGGCCGGGATCGCGGGTGCGCTTTACGCCCAGACCAACAACTTCGTCTCGCTCGAGACGCTGACGGTGGACCTTGGCGTCTTTGCGCTGGCGATGATCGTGCTTGGCGGCCTTGGTCGCATCTACGGCGCGATCATCGGCGCGGCGGTCTATATGATCGTGCAATACCTCGCCCAGCAATGGGATCCGTATTTCTGGATGCTCGCCATCGGTGTCCTGCTGGTGCTCGTCGTCCGGTTCGGCAAAGGCGGTCTTTTGGGGATCGGCGAGAAGGCATGGCTCCGTCTGCGCCCCGCACGCCCCGATTACACCCCCGCCAAACGAGAAAAATTGGAGCCGGGCGAATGACCTACATGCTCGAAGCACGCGACCTGCACAAATACTTCGGCGCACTGCACGTCACCAACGGCGTGACCCTGAAACTGCCCCCCGGCGCCCGCCATGCGCTGATCGGCCCGAACGGCGCGGGCAAGACCACGCTCGTCGGGCAGTTGTCGGGCGTGATCGCCCCCACCTCCGGGCAGGTGTTCATCGGGGGGGAGGACGTCACGCGGCTTGCGCCGGCCAAACGCACCCGTATGGGGCTGGTGCGGACATTCCAGATTTCGAACCTGTTCACCGACATGACGGTGCTTGAAAATGTCTATCTCGCCGTCAGCCAGAACCGCCGCATGGGGGTGAACCCGTTCCGCGCGGCAGGCCGCGACAAGGGCAGCATCGACCGCGCCATGGACCTGATCCGCAAGGTCCGGCTTGAACCGCATGCGGATCGGCTGGTCTCGGAGCTTGCCTACGGCCAACAGCGCCTGATCGAGATCGCCATCGCGCTCGCCCTCGACCCGAAAATCCTGCTGCTCGACGAACCGGCGGCGGGCATCCCGACCGGCGAACTCGACCTGCTCCTTCGGGTGATCGAAGAGCTCGACCCGTCTCTCGCGCTCCTCATCATCGAACACGATATGGAGCTTGTGCGCCGGGTCGCGACCGATGTGACCGTCCTTGTCCACGGCACCGTCCTGATCGACGGCCCCCTGCGTGAGGTAATGTCGTCGGATGAGGTCAAACGCGTCTATCTTGGCGGTGGCGAAGTGGAGGCCCAGAATGCTTGAAGTACGCAACCTGACCGGGGGATGGGGTCCGACCGTTGTGGTGCAGGATCTGTCCCTCGATCTCGCTAAGGGTGAGACGCTCGCCATCATCGGGCGCAACGGTGTCGGCAAATCGACCCTGCTCGAACTCCTCAGCGGTCGCGCGCGGCGGATCAGCGGATCGGTTCGTCTGGGTGACACCGATCTTGTCGCAGCCAAACTGCACCGGCGCGTGGCGCATGGGATCGGCCATGTGCCTCAGGAGCGGGAGGTGTTCAACAGCCTGACGGTGGACGAGCATCTGCTGATTTCGCGGCGCCGCGGGGTCTGGACCCGCGACAAAGTGCTCGACCTTTTTCCCGGCCTCGCCGCGCGGATCGGGAGCCTTGGCGGGCAGCTGTCGGGTGGCGAACAACAGATGCTCGCCATTGCGCGGGCGCTGGTCGGGAACCCGCAAGTGCTGCTCATGGACGAGCCGTCCGAGGGGCTTGCGCCCGTGGTCATCGAACAACTCGTGGGGGCGATGCGCGCGCTGACGGTGGACAAGTCGCTGGGCATCCTGTTGGTCGAGCAACGCATCGACATCGCGCGCGATCTGGCCGACCGTTTCGTCGTGATGGACCGGGGCGCGATCGTGCACCAAGGCCAGATCGAAGAGCTCGACCGCACCGAAAATCTCGCTGAACTCGTGGGCCTGACCGACGCCTAGTCCGGCACGATTGCCAATTCGCACAGTCCCAGTTGCGCCATTCCCGCCAACGGGAACGTGCTGGCGACCGAAGGGACTGAAAGGATTGTGCGCTTGGTCGCACGACGTCGCGACAAGGCATCGTCGACGTGCAGGCGCTGGGGCAGGGGATTGCCGAACTGTCCTCGGCCCTTTCCATCGTGATCGACATGGGCGCGCGGCTCGCGGATATGGCCTCCATCGTTCAGTCGGACCCGGCCCGGTCCGAAGGGGTCGCCGAAGTCGAGATGCAAGCCTTAGGCTGCGCGGTCCATCACGAACAACCGCGTCTCCCACGCAAAAAGACCGGCGAACCTGTCGCCGGCCTTTGCACCGTTAAAGCCGCTACTAGTGAACCTGTTCCGGCGTTCCGCGTCCCAGTTTCACCGAGCGATAGCGCCGGGTGATCGTGTGTGACGGGACAAGCTGCCGCCAATCCTCATCCTCCGGCACGGTGCCGTTGCGCCCGATGATTTTCGTCTGATCCGCATGCACGCCCTGCGGCTCTTGATCGTTCTCGACCGCCTGCGCCGCAGAGATCAGCGAGCGGTAGAGGCGCGAGACCGCCATATCGACGGGGGCGAGGATTTCCTTGGACCGATCCTTGATCGCACCGGGTGAGATATTCACCGCGCTGTCTTCTTGCGTGAAGCTGTGGAAACCCGAGAACGATCCCGCCTGAATGCGCGAGCGGTCCTGCTTGTAGCGGTTGCGCAGCGACGGGCGGTCGTCGGCGTTGAACGTCTCGTAGGTCATGTTGTAGTTCGCCAGCGCCTCGGGATCGAGACCGACGTGTTTCAGCATGTTGGACCGCAGCGGCTCTTTCCCCATTTCGCGCTCGGCATGCCACCAGACGTGGAAATGGATGCACTGTTCGTCGTTGATCGGGACCACGCACATGAAGAGGTCTTCGTTCGGGTTTGCAATGAAGCAGGGCAGTGAGAAGGCAGTCACGCGCACGTGGACCTCGCCCTTGCCGGACACGTTCTCGCCCCGGCGAAGGGCGGCGTAGTGGAAACCGAAATCGGTGTCGTCCACTTCGATGGTGGGGGCCGCGTCAAACGTCATCTCGGCGGCGGCGGAGAAGTTCAGGTTCTCAAGTTGGCCCGAGGCGACAAGGCCATCGGCGTGCAGGATGTTCAGGTGCGAACTGTCCACCAAAGCCTCAAGCGCCTGCACGTAGTTGCAGTGGTTCAGTGCATAGGCGTTGTTGCGGTGTTTGTCGTCGGCATCGAACCACGGGAAATGCGGAAACTCGGGCTGAAGCAGCTTGGGCCCGAGGTAGGACCACACCAGCCCGCCGGCCTCGCGCACAGGAAAGGCTTCGGCCTTGAACCGGTTCTTGAAGTCGGGGTCGTTCACGTTCGGCGTTTCCAGAACCGTCCCGTCGGGTGCGAATTTCCAACCGTGGTACAGGCAGCGAATACCGTCACCCTCGCAGCGCCCGATGGCCAGCGAAGACCGGCGGTGCGGGCAGAACTGGTCGAGCACGCCAAGCTGTCCGTCCGCGTTGCGCCAGACCACCAGTTTCTGGCCAAGGATTTCCAGCGGGAAAGGCGGGCTGTCGGGGGTCGGGATGTCCGAGGTCTGGCAGATCGGTATCCAGTAGCGTCGGAACGCCTCGCCCATCGGGGTGCCCGCGCCGACCCGGCACATCATTTCGTTCTGTTCATGTGAAAGCAATGGTGATCCTCCCTTTATCTTCCATGGAAGATAAGGTCTGAGCCTATGCTCGTCAACGAAAGAAGTCGGAGGTTCTACAGGCCCTGTTTCTCGAATCCCAGCGGTGGGAAAAATGGTTCCCCCACCAGTCTTGCCAATACACAGCGCCCACTTAGGCGATTTGCGTCGGCAAGGGGCCATGCGGGGACAGAGTGAAAGTCCGGCGTGGGCGGTGGTCGGATTGGTCTGAGCGTTTGGTTTTGGTCTTGTGGCGTGCCGCGTGGTCCAGAGGGGCGGCAAAGCCTTTGGCTGGGCTCATTTCACGATTGGTTGCAATTGCTCGACCAATTGGTCCATCTTAGCGTAACGCCCAAAAATGCCAGAAAGAATCTATGGACACGCCCGCGAACAACATGATCGGTGCCCCGCAGGCCGGGGAAGAGCGTCTGCGCGACGATATCGAGGACAACCTCCGGTCAGGCGAATGGCGGGAGGGGACGAAGCTTCCGACAGAACGTGCTTTGTCAGAGGCTTACGGCGTCTCGCGTGCCAAGGTGCGTCGCATCCTGAACCAGTTCGAACGCGAAGGTCGGATCAGCCGCACGGTCGGCAGCGGGACCTTTGTCACCAAGCAGTCGCACAGCATTTCGGAAGACATCGAAGTGGTCAGCCCGCAGGAGCTTATGGAGGTCCGGTTGCTGATCGAACCCCAGTTAGCCGACCTGATCGTCAAGCGGGCTTCGATCTCGGAACTTGCCCATTTGAAGGAATTGGTCGAGCTTGGTAAGCGCGCGACGACCATGAGCGACTTTGAAGAGCTCGATCATCGCTTTCATATGGCCCTGACGCTGGCGGCGAAGAACGATTATCTCGCGCTGATCATGCGGCGGATTCAGGCGGTGAGAGAATCACCCGAGTGGATTTCGATGCGGCGGCGAGGGCTAAATTCCGATAGACAAAAGGCCTATGCGGCTGAACACGAGGAGATCGTGAAGGCGCTGCGCGCCCGCGATGCCGACGCCGCGCGTTCAGCAATCGTCAAACATTTAAGCAGCGTTGGTCAAAACGTGATCCAATAGAAACCAATTTGAACCAATAAGTAACAATGGTTTAAATTGGAGTTGATATGCCTCGGGATACATGCAAGCCTTCTCGTAGTTCGACGAGAGAGAAGGTGCAGGGTGACACTCAGTAGGCTGGAAGTATCGGGTTGGTTTGGCGCTGCGGCATCGACGCATTGGCTTTCGACCCAATCCGCAATGGCGATGCTCGAGCGTGGGGGCAATGCCTATGACGCCGCCGCGGCGGCGGGGTTCGCGATGCAGGTCGCCCAGCCTCATTACAACGGTCCAGCCGGGGATGTGGCCATCCTTCTGTACGACGCCGAGGCGGGAGAGACGCGCAGCATCTGCGGGCAAGGGCCGCTTCCCGCTGCCGCGTCCATTGAGACGTTCCGTGAACTCGACCTGACGATGGTGCCGGGCACGGGGCTGTTGCCTGCGGTGGTGCCGGGCGCGTTCGACGCGTGGCTCTTGCTTCTTGCCGACTACGGGCGGCTCGAATTGGCCGAGGTGCTGGCACCCGCCATCGAGATCGCGGAAAAGGGCGTTCCGGTCGACAAGCAGATGCACGACATGCTGCAGGCTGCGGTTCCGATGTTCACGCGCTACTGGACGGCTTCGGCCAGCTATTATTTCCCGGACGGCAAAACGCCCCCCGCCATCGGTGACACGCTTCGCAACCCGGCGCTCGCGGCGGTCTGGAAGCGGATCGTGGCCGAGGCCGAGGCGGCTTCGACGGATCGTCTGGGGCGGATCGAGGCGGCGCGGGCGATCTGGTCCGACGGGTTCGTGGCGCAGGCGATTGCCGATTTCTGCGCTGAGAGCGAAGTGATGGATGTGTCGGGCCGCGTGCATGGCGCGCTTCTGACCGCCGACGATCTGTCGGGCTGGCGCGCGCGGTTCGAGCCGGTGGTCAGTGCCGAGTTCGCCGGGAACACCGTCTATAAATGCGGAATGTGGTCGCAGGGTGCGGTGCTGCTTCAGGCGCTCAATCTGGTCGATGCCGAACGGATCGCGGCGCTGTCGCCGGAGAGCGCGGAATTCGTTCACGAACTGGCCGAGATCGCCAAGCTGGCCCTCGCCGACCGTGACGTTCACTACGGCGTGTCCGGTCCGGGTGGCAAAGAGGCGGTCGAGCTGCGCCTGCAACGCCTGCTGTCGCCCGAATACGCTCAGGCCCGGCGCGCGCTTTTGGATGCGACGGCGAGCCGCGACTTTCGCCCCGGCGCGGTCGATCTGGGGGGGCTCGATGTTGCGAGCTGGATGCCGGATTATGCGGCTTCGGCCGAGCGTCAGCGCGAAGCGGGGATTCTGGCGGCGTATGGCGGCGGAGAGCCGACTATCGTTTACGAAGAGGCCGAAGAGCGGCGCCCGGCCCGGCAGGCGAAACTCACGGCCCACGAAGAGCGCACATATGTCGCGAATTCGGTCGGGGATACGAGCTATCTCTGTGTCACGGACCGCGAGGGCAATGTCGTCTCGGCAACGCCGTCAGGGGGCTGGCTGCAATCGTCGCCGGTGATCCCCGCGCTTGGCTTTGCGCTTGGCACCCGTGGCCAGTCGCTGTGGTTGGACGAGGATGCGCCGTCGCGCGTCAGCCCCGGTGCGACGCCCCGGACCACGCTCACACCGACGATCGTGCGCACCAAGGACGGCGCGACCCTTGCGGTCGGGACGCCGGGCGGCGATCAGCAGGACCAATGGCAAATGACGTTTCTGGTGCGCTATCTGGTCCACGGAATGTCCTTGCAGGAGGCGCTCGACGCGCCCGGATTTCACACCAATCACGTCCTCAACTCGTTCTTCCCGCGCGGTTCGATCGCTGGATCGCTCGTGCTGGAGCGTCGTTTCGAGCCCGAGGAAATCGAGGCGCTGCGCGCGCGGGGCCACACGGTCTCGGTCGTCGGTGACTGGATTGAAAGTCGACTTGCCGCTGTGCAGGCGGATGCGACCGGAGAGCGCCGAGCCGCAGTAACCCAAAGAGGAGGACAAGCCATTGCCGTCGCCCGCTGACACTTCCACACCCATCCCATCGAAGCGCGATGGGATACAGCTCCGGCAAGCCAGAATGCACCCGGATGCGACCGACGCCCCAAGCGCGGATGGCCTGCAGAGGGCCGCGCGGCTGATCCTCAATGTGCTTGATACGGTGCTGGGCATCGTCCTGACGACGGCGTTGACGGCGCTGGTGCTGGTGATCTTTGCGAACGTCGTGGCACGCTACGGGTTTGGAGCGTCCTATATCGGCGCACTGGATCTGGCGCGCTGGCTGTTCATCACGGTGATCCTGCTCGGCATCCCGATGGCGCATCGCAATTACGCCCATGTCGCGGTTTCGCTTCTCGTCGACTCGCTGCCGGAAAAGGCGCGGCACGTCTTGCAGGTCGTGACCAATTTCATCATCGCCTACACGACCCTCATGCTGATGTTCGCGGGCGCCGACCTCATGCGGATGATCGGGGGCATGAACGTGTCGCTGGGTCTGCCGCAATGGACGCCCTACCTCGGCCTGCCGATCTCCTGTGCGCTGACGTTCGTCTATCTCGCCCTGCGCGGTTTCGACGAGGGCAAGCGCCGCTGGGAAGGCGTGATCGTCATTGCCGCGGCGGCCGTCATCTACGGGCTGTTCCAGGAAGACGTGTTTCGCGTGTTCCACAGCTTCAACCCGGTCTGGGCGATGGGCGTGACCTTTGCGATCGCGCTGGCCATCGGGACGCCGGTATCCTTTGCGATGCTGTTCGCGGCCTTCATCGCGAACTTTGCGGGCGACATGCTGCCTGCGCCTGCCGTGGTGCAGAACGTCGTCAACGGGTCGAGCAAGTTCCTTATGCTCGCGATCCCGTTCTTCATCCTCGCGGGTGCCCTGATGAACGCCGGGGGGCTTACCAGCCGGTTGATGGATTTTGCCTATGCGCTCGTCGGTCACTTCCGGGGCGGTATGGCGCAGGTGAACATCCTGTCGAGTGCGCTGTACGCCGGGGTCTCGGGCTCGAGCTATTCCGATGCGGCGATGGGGACCAAGCTGCTCGTCCCGCAGATGGTGAAGCGGGGTTATTCGGCGCCATTCTCCTGCGCCGTGACAGCGGCGGGGGCCACATTGCCCAACATCATTCCGCCGTCCATCGCGCTCCTGCTGCTGGCCGCGACGGGGAACCTTTCGGTCGGACAGCTTTGGCTGGCAGGGCTGATGCCCGGTGCGCTGATGGCGGTTATGATGATGAGTCTGATCTACTTCATCTCGATCAAGCGCGGCTATGCGGCCGACACCGAGCGCGCGGGTCTGCGCCAGAAGATGGGGGCGTTCGTCTATTCGCTTCCGGTGCTTTCGCTGGCCTTCGTCATCATCGGCGGCATCCGCTTTGGCATCGTGACGCCGACCGAGGCGGGTGTGCTGGCCGTCGTGTTCTCGTTCCTGCTGGGCACTTTCGTCTATCGGTCGTGGACCGGACGCAGTCTGTATCAGACGGTGCGGGTCGCCGCGCAGGAAGCGGCGCTGATCGGTTTCCTGATCGGTGCGGCCAGCCCCTTTGCCTTTGTTCTGATCGCTGAACAGGTGCCGCAGTCGATCGCGGACTCGCTGCCGGGGATCACGGACAACAAGATCCTGCTGCTTCTGATGGCCAACGTCATCCTGTTGATCTTTGGCATGCTGCTGGACACGGGCGCCTCGATCCTCGTTCTCACGCCGCTTCTGATGCCTGCGATGGTGTCTGCGGGTGTCGATCCGATCCACTTTGGTGTGGTGATCGTGGTGAACCTGATGATCGGTGGTCTGACGCCGCCGGTGGGCATGCTGGCCTTCATCACCAGTTCGGTATCGCGAACGCCGGTTCACCAGATCTTCCGGGCGCTGCTTCCGTTCCTCGCGGTGCTGACCGTCGCGCTCATGCTCATCACCTACATCCCGTGGATCTCGATCGGGATCGGGCATCTGCTCGAAAAACTCTGAACTCGGCCACAAGAAGCCGACTAACCCAAAAAACAAAATCAACCCAACAAGGAAGGACCCTTCAATGCTTAGGACACATTGGACCAAGAATTTCGGGTGGAAGGCCATCGTGGCCGCCACCGCAATGACCACCTCGATGCTGATGGGGATGCAGACCGCATCTGCTGAGGCGCGTACCGTGACGATCACGTCGCTTTATGGGGCCGACAAACCCGCCTCGCTGATCTGGAACAAGTTCGGCGAGCTGGTCGAAGAGCAACTGCCGGGCCAGTTCAACTTCAAGATCATTACCGATGCGGCGCTGGGTGGCGAAAAGGAAGAGGCCGAAGGCATTCTTCTGGGCTCGATCAACGGCAGCCTGTCGACCATCGCGAACCTCACGTCGTGGGTGCCCGAGGGGCAGGTGTTCGACATGCCGTTCATGTTCCGCGATCAGGCGCATATCGACGCCGCGATGGCCTCGCCCGTCGGTGAGGATATGAAGGCGCTCTACAAAGCGCAGGGGTTCACCGTGCTCGGTTACGTGACCTATGGCTCGCGCGTCGTGATGGCGAAGAGACCGATTGCCTCGGTCGCCGATATCGAAGGCAAGACCATGCGCGTCCTGCCCGGCGAGCTGCACGTCGCGCTCTGGTCGTTCCTCGGCGCGAACCCGACCGCCATTCCGATCACCGAGGCGTATAACGCGCTCGAAACCGGCATCGTCGATCTGATGGACATGACGCGTTCGGGCTATGAAAACCTCAAGCTCTACGAAGTCGCGCCGGAAGTGACCGCGACCGACCATATCTGGTCGATCGGTGTGCTGTACTTCGGCAACAACTTCTTCGACAGCCTGACCGAAGAGCAGCAGGCCGTGTTCACCGAGGTCGCGCCGGAAGCGACCGCGTATTTCAATGAGCTCATTGCAGCCGAAGACGCCGAGTCGCTGGGTGCGACGCTGGAACAAGGCGCTGAAGTGGTGAACACCGATCTGGAAGAATGGCGTGCAGCGATGCAGCCGTTCTGGGAAAGCTACGGCGAAAAGATTCCGGGTGGTGTCGAGCGCATCAACCAGATCGTCGCGGTCGAGTAAGATCCAAACTAGGGCCACCGGGGCCGGTTCAGACCGGGTCCGGTGGTCGAATTTACCGCAAGAGGCCAAGTGGCCGAAGACCAAAGGAGCGAAAAATGATGAACGAACGCAAGGCGATGTACGACCTGCCGGAAAGCTTCCCCGAAGAGGATTTCCTGCGTGACGGTCCCATGCGGCACGAGATCATCGTGATGTCGGTCGAAGCCGCCAACCGGCAGGGCCACCCGGATGTCAGCAAGGATTCGATCTGGACCAAGCCCGAGCACCGCGACGTGATGATCGAGTACCTCAAGGACTGCCGCCCGCTCCCCATCGTGTTGGAGCTGATGGCCGACCTCGAGAACGGGCGCCGCTCGGCGGACGACTGATCCGCCAGACGGCACGCGCCTTTCCAACATCGGTACAGACAAGAGATCGACGGCTTTTCGTGAGCCGTCCGATCTGTTGCTGCCTGACGAAACAGAAATGCCCACCACATTGGAATGACCCAGATGAAACATCTCAATCCCGCTTCGATCGCCGCGCCGGTTTCGACCTATTCGCATGCTGTCGAAATTCCGGCCGGGGCCCGCACGCTTCAGGTGTCCGGCCAGATCGGCGTAGACGCGGACGGCGTGCTCGGTGCGGACGCGAAAGAGCAGTCGCGCCTCGTATGGGACAACATCCTCAAAATCCTCGCTGAAGCGCAGATGGATCTGTCGAACGTCGTCAAGGTGAACGCCTACCTGACGGACACAGCCGACATGGCCGCCTATGGCGAGGTGCGCAATGCGGTTCTGGGTGAGCATCGCCCGTGCTCGACGCTGGTCTTCGTGTCCGCTCTGGCCAAGCCGGACTGGAAGGTCGAAGTTGATATCGTCGCGGCTGCCGCAGACTGATCCTTTCGGGTTTCGACCTGTCGAAGCCCGCCACACGTTCTCAAGCAAGATGAGGCTGCGATGCCGGATACGATCCAACTCGTGGAGCTATTGATTTTCCTTCTGGTCATCGGCGGCGTCGCCGGTGTTCTGGCGGGGCTTCTCGGCGTGGGAGGCGGGATCGTTCTGGTTCCTGCGCTGTTCTACACGCTCAACTCGATGGGCTATGACGGCCCGCAGGTGATGCAGGTGTGCCTAGCGACGTCGCTTGCCACCATCGTGGTGACCTCTATTCGTTCGGTCGTCAGCCACAACAAGCGCGGGGCGGTGGACTGGGACATCATCCGGGGGTGGGCGCCGGGTATCGTGATCGGCGCGATCATCGGTGTGTTCGCCGCCTCGGCCCTGCGGTCGGCGAGCCTTCAGCTGATCTTTGGCGTGCTCGCGATGGTCGTCGGGGCCTATATGGCGTTCGGCAAGAGCACATGGCGCATCGCGGACAAGATGCCTGCGGGGATCAAGCAATACATCTACTCGCCCGTCGTGGGGTTCCTGTCGGTCCTGATGGGGATCGGCGGGGGGAGCTTCGGGGTGCCGCTCATGTCGCTGCACAACGTCCCGATCCACCGCGCCGTCGCGACGGCGGCGGGGTTCGGTCTGTTGATCGCGCTGCCCTCGGCCATCGGGTTTCTGTTTCTCGACATCGATCCCGCCTCGCGCCCGCCCTACACGCTGGGGGCGGTGAATATCCCCGGCTTCCTCGTGGTGATCGCGATGACCCTGCTTACGGCACCGCTTGGCGTGAAGCTCGCCCACATCACGAACCCTACGCCGTTGAAGCGCATCTTCGGTGGTTTCCTGATCCTCGTGGCCTGCAACATGCTGCTCAAGGTTCTGCTGTAAGAGGCGGTCCCCGCGCCGGACGCCACAGGTCGTGCAAAGTAAAACACCCCGCTCGCGCGGGGTGTTTTTTCGTTGGTGAGTGGTGGTCGGATTATTGGAGTATGAAATTCGAGGCGCGTTCGGCGATCATCATGGTCGCCGCGTTGGTGTTGCCGGACACGATGCTCGGCATGGCCGAGGCGTCGGCGATCCTGAGCCCTTCGATCCCCCGGACGCGCAACTGGCTGTCGAGCACGGCCATTCTGTCGCTGTCGGTTCCCATCTTGCAGGTGCCCGCCGGGTGAAACACCGTCTTGGCCTGGGTTGCGATGTGTTCTTCGAGCGCCTCGTCCGTGGTCACATCCTTGCGCGGCAGGGTGATCTTTTCGACCACCTCCTGCATCCGGTCGGTGGCGAGGATCGAAAGGCCGAGGCGAAGCCCGCGTTTCATGGTCACCAGATCGGCGTGGTCCTTGAGGATGTTCGCGTGCAGGATCGCCCTCTCCTTGGGGTCCTTGCTGCGAAGCCGGGTCTGCCCGCGCGATTGCGGGCGCAGCACGCAGGCCGAAAAGCTCACGCCGTGCCCGGTATCGCGCGATCCGTCGGAGGTGAGCGAGAAGGCGGGCATGAAGTGGTACTGTATATCGGGGCGTCCGGTGCCGCCGGTGTCGATGAAGCCACCGCATTCCAGAATGTTGGACGAGAGCAGGCCGTTGCGGGTCGCGAGGTAGTGCAGCATATGGCCGACCGCGCGCAGGCCCTTGTCGTGTCCGTAGATCGAAACCGGGTTTTTCAGCCGGGCTTCGAGCGGGACGGCGACGTGATCCTGAAAGTTCTCGCCGACGCCGGGAATGTCGTGAACAACGTCGATGCCCATGTCCTTGAGATGCTCGGCCGGGCCCAAGCCCGAGCGCATCATGATCGCGGGCGTCGCCAGCGCGCCAGCGGTTAAGAGCACTTCGCGTGTGGCCTGCAATCTGCGGCCGTCCATCAACTCGACACCGGTCACTCGCCTGCCGTCCAGCGTCAGTTGCGCCACGGAGGTGTTCGTGAGCACGGTCAGGTTCGGCCGCTTCAGGGCCGGTTTCAGAAAGGCCCGCGCCGAGGAATTGCGCCGACCGTCGCGCGTGGTGGTCTGGTAGTAGCCCATCCCCTCTTGCGTGGCGCCGTTGAAGTCGGGGTTGTCCGGCAGGCCAGCCTCTTTCGAGGCGGCAAGGAACTGGTCGCACATCGGATGCCGGTGGCGCGGGGCCGAAACGCTGAGGCCCCCGTCGGTGCCGTGGAACTGGTCGTCGAAGGTGTCGTTGCGCTCCATCTTGCGAAAGACCGGCAGGACATCTTCGTAGGACCAGCCGGCGCATCCCATCTGGGACCACGTGTCGTAATCTTCGGCCTGACCGCGCACATAGAGCATCGCGTTGATCGACGAGCCGCCGCCGATCACATGGCCCTGCGGGAGGAGGAACTCGCGACCGCCCAGCTCTTTCTGGGCCTCGCCCTTGTACTTGATGACCTCGCGGTCGCCCCGGTTCACCTTGAAGAACGTGGCGGGGATGTGAATCCAGGGGTTCGTGTCCTTGCGGCCGGATTCCAGCAGGACGACCTTGGTGTTCGGGTCTTCGGAAAGTCGGGCGGCCAGCACGCATCCTGCCGAGCCGCCTCCGACGACGATGAAGTCATATTGCACGTTTACGTTCCCTGTTCGGATCTTGTTTTTCGTGTTTTGGTCTGGGTGGCGCGGGGCGCCTCAGGTGGACGAGCGGAACTCGTGATCCAGTAGCGCCTCGCTGGTCCAGCTGTGGATGTCTGCGCCGGGCGTTTCGTCCGAGAGGTTCATCTCGAACCCGCATCTCAGCATGTCGCTGCGGTGGCGGGTGTCGCCCATCAGGATCGTCGTGTCGTCCGATGCGTAATAGACGAGCGAGCGCACGAGGATCGGGTCGGTCGGGGCGATCTGGAGCAGGGCGGAATCCTGTTGCCCGGCAAGGCGGGCGTTGAGTTCCCAGCTTGCGCGCGACAGGTCTAGCTTGTCTTGAACGAGGTCGATGATCGAGCTTGCTGCGGTGCGGGTGCTGATGCCCAGCTTCTCGGCGATGTCTTTGGACATGACCCGTTCGTCGATCGCCACCGGGATATGCGCGATCGAGCGGACCCGTTTCAGGTACAGGACCGGGGCGTCCTCCGCGATCCCAAGTGTCTTTGCCTCGCTCGGGGTGGCGGGGCGTTCTTCGAGCGCGTGGACGCGGAAGGTCACGGCACCGCCGGACAGTTGGTAGTGCTTCTCGATATCGGGTGAGGGCTGCAGGCGCTCAATCAGTGGTGGAACGACAAAGGTTCCCGCGCCCCGTCTGCGACGCAAGAGCCCCGACTGGGTGAGATCGCTCAATGCCTGCCGGACGGTCGCCTTCGCCACGTCGAAATATTCGGTCAGGTACTCGTCCGAGTGAAATTTCTGGTTCGGGTCGGGCCATTCAGAAATCATCACGACAAGCTGCTGCCGGATCTGAAGATACAGCGGAACAGGGCTTTCCCGGTCAAGTTTCCAAGTGAATTCCTGCCCGGCAGCTTGATCAGGACGATCTGATTTTTCTGACATTCGGCGTCTCCGATTCCCTTCGTTGGCCGCGAACCGGGCCTGACTCGCTCACCATACCACAAGGTCAGTTATTTAAAAGTCTAGCATTCTAGACTACTAGACTGTATCGTCATTTCGAATCTTCACCTAACCAACAACCAACAGGAGAGAGACCCATGGACGCCTCAATGCTTGAAGAGACGGTTCAGAACCCAAATCCGTATCCGATCATCTGCGAGCTGGAGTATCCGGACATCTGGCACCTGTGCACGCAAGCGCGCGACCTTGCGTGGGAAGCGGACCGGGACGTGGACTGGGAGTTGATGAAAAAGGAAGTCGCCGACATTCCCGACGAGGTGAAAGAGGCGGGCGCCGAATGGTGGAGCCTTCGTGCGTGGATGGAACATGGCGCAACGCCCTATGGCGCCGAGCGTTTCCGTCAAGCGGTGTTCGAGCACCAGCCGTTCGAGATCAAACAGCACGTCACAAACTTCATCCTCGAAGAGCTGCGTCACCACGAAGCCTCCTGGCGGATCGCCGATGTGCTGGGTGGCTATCAGCCGCTGCCGCGCAGTGACTATTTCAAGATGGTGATCCCGAAATTCCACGACGAAGCCGACGAAACCCAGATGTCGTTCTACGGCGGCATGGCGGTGAACACTCTGTTCGAACAGCTGTCGGGCGAGCTTCTGACCGCACGCTACAAGAACGCGCGTCCGTCGCAGATCCGGCTCGCCTGTGAGCTGATCCTGCGCGACGAAGCACGCCACGTGCAGTTCGGCCGCATCCTGATGAAGCGGTTCTTCGAAGGTCTGAGCGAAGAAGAAAAGGTGATGCTCGGCAGCAAGTTCGCAAAGAAGCTGCGCGGCAGCCTTTTGAATGGCGTCTATGCGGTCGTGAACCTGCCCAGCGACGAGCGCAAGCGCGCGGCCCGTGCCCGTGAACTCGCCGCGGAATACGGTCTTGGCGCCACCTTCCCGGACGAAGAGGTCGAGATCATCGTCAAGGCGCTTCAGGATATCCGCAAGGACGTGGAGCCCTACGGCGTGCCGATCCCGGTCATTACCGAGATCGAAGGCAAGCACTGATCGCTTTGAAAATCCCGCAGGCGCATCGTCGCCTGCGGGGCAGTCCAACAAAGGAAAGAGACATGGAAGCTCGAAAAGAAAATCAGAGCAGCATGCAGACCGGATGCAGCAAGCCTGCCAGCGAACGGTGCGCTGGGTGCAAGCGTGCCGCCCAGATGGCCCCCCAAAGCTATGAGAGTTGCGGCCCGACCGCCTGCAGGTCCATGCGGCCGCTCGCGGCGAATGCGAACGATGCCCCGTATCTGAGCTGGCTCATCGACTGACGGGAGGCCCCCCCCCCGGGTCCGAAGCTGCGACCATCGTGTCGCGGCGCGGACCTCTGGCATGGGCTGCGGTCGGGCAGGCCAGCCCCCTCTCTCGGCGAGGGTATAAGCCGATGCCCGCGTTGCCGCGATCGGGTCTTCCGTTCTCGCCGGACGCGGAGCGATAAGAAAAATACAAAAAGACAGGGAAGTCGCAATGACCGGACAGACGGCTGAAACCGAAACCAACGGTGTGGTAGGGCGCAGCTTCGGCGAGTCCAGAGAGCATTGGCCCGAACGGGCGAGAACGATCCCCGAGGACGCGCCGGACGTCATTTTCATCCTGCTCGACGATGTCGGGTTTTCCGATTTCGGATGCTACGGCTCTGAGATTTCGACGCCGAATTTCGACCGTCTCGCGCAGGGCGGCAGCCACTACACCAACTTTCACGTGACGGCCATGTGCTCGCCCACCCGCGCGAGCCTTTTGACCGGTCGCAACTCGCATTCGGTGGGCATGGGCGTGATCTCGGAATGGGCGGCCGGGTTTCCCGGCTACCGGGGCATGGTGACGCCGGGCGCGGGGACGCTTGCCGAGATTCTGAAAGAACACGACTACAACACCTTCACGGTCGGCAAATGGCATCTGACGCCGATGAAAGAGGTCGGCGCGTCCGGCCCGTTCCACAACTGGCCGTTGGGGAAGGGGTTTGAGCGTTGGTATGGTTTCCACGGCGCCTATACCAACCAGTGGGACCCGGAACTGTACCGCGACAATCAGCCGGTCGAGACCCCGGACACGCCCGACTATCACCTGAGCGAGGACCTGATCGACAAGGCGATGGGGTTCGTCGGGGATCAAAAAGCCTCGTCCCCGGATCGGCCGTACTTTCTTTACGTGGCCTTCGGCGCGGCGCATTGGCCGCATCATGTGCCCGAGACCTTCATCGAAAAGTATCGCGGCGCCTATGATTGCGGCTGGGACGACATTCGCCAGAAACGCTATGAGCGGCAAAAGGAGATGGGGTTGGTGCCGGAAGACACCGTGCTGCCGCCTGCGAACCCAGGCGTTCCGGCGTGGGATGAGCTGTCGCAGGACGAGAAGGCTTTCACCAGCCGCGGGCAGGAGGTGTATGCCGCCTTTGTCGAGCATACCGACCAGCAGGTCGGGCGGCTGATCGATTTCCTCGAAGCGCGCGGGCGGCTCGACAACACGATGATCGTGCTCATGTCGGACAACGGGGCGAGCCCCGAGGGCGGGCCGCTGGGCGTGATCTCGCACAACCCGCGCCGCCATATGTACCACGAAGGCGAAACCGCCGAGCAGCGGGCCGCCGCCCTCGACAAGCTGGGCAACCGCGAGACCTTTCCGCATTACTCGTTTGGCTGGGCGCAGGCGTCGAACACGCCGCTGCGCTGGTACAAGATGAACACCTATGGCGGCGGTGTGCGCTCGCCGCTGGTGGTTCACTGGCCGAAATCGGTGCCGGAGGGACAGCGGCTGACGCAGTATCACCACGTGACCGACATCGTGCCCACGGTGCTCGACGTTCTGGGGATCGACGCGCCCGCCACGCTGAACGGCGTGGATCAGATGCCGGTGCAGGGCGTGAGCATGAAATACAGCTTCGAGCAGCCCGACGCGCCGACGACCAAGGACATGCAGTTCTTTGAGCTTGCGGGCGACCGGGCGATCTGGAGCAAGGGCTGGAAAGCGGTGACGCACCACGCGGCCAGCGACAGTTTCGACGACGACAAGTGGGAGCTTTTCTTCCTCGACGAGGACTTTTCCGAGAGCCACGACCTTGCCGAAACGCATCCCGAAAAGCTGCAGGAGCTGATCGACATGTGGTGGCGGGAGGCCGAAGCCGTCGGTGCGCTGCCGCTGGACGACAAATGGGGGGCGCGGGCCGGGGGTGCGCCGGGGGCGAAGTTCAGAACCTCGTTCACCTTCTATCCGCAGCTTGGGCGCGTGGATCGGATCATGGCACCGGACCTCTATGCGCGGTCGTTCCGGATCGAGGCGGATGTCGAGATCGACGGTGCCTCGGACGGCATCCTTCTGGCCTTCGGCACGTCGATGGCGGGTTACAGTTTCTACATCCACGAGGGTCGGCTGAAACATCAGTACAACTACTCGGAATGGGAGACCTATAACGTCGTCTCCGACCAGCCGGTGCCCGAGGGGCGTCACACCCTCGCCTATGATTTCGTCGCGGACGGAAAGGGCGGGGGGACCGGAACGCTGCTGATCGACGGGACGCCTGTGGGATCAGGCGCGGTTCGGAAAATCTGGCCGCTGAAAGCGGTTCAGGGCGCGCTCACCTGTGGTCACGAGGTCGGCAAGGAGGTGAGCGAGGATTACACCGCGCCCTTCACCTTTGGCGGAACGATCCACGAGGTGCGCGTCGAACTCGCCAGCGAGATGACCAAGACACACTGATGCCCGGCCGCGCGCCAAATTCCAACACGAACGACGGAAATACGGATGACTTATCCCAACACTGACCTGTTCATCGACGGGTCCTGGCGGCCCTCTGCGACCGGAGAAACCCTGCCGGTGCTCGATCCGGCCACGGGCGCCGAAATCGGGCGCATGGCCAAGGCCGATCTCTCCGACCTAGATGCCGCGCTCGAGGCCGCGCGGATCGCCTATCCGCTCTGGAACGATACGCCGGTCGTGAACCGCTCGGCCTTGATGCGCAAGGCGGCGGACCTGCTGCGCGCGCGTGCCGATGAGATCGCGGGGATCATGACGGCGGAGCATGGCAAGCCGCTGGGTCAGGCGCGCCTGGAAATCCTCGCCTCGGCGGATGTGATCGACTGGTTCGCCGAGGAATCGCGCCGTACCTACGGACAAGTCATTCCGGCGCGCATGAAGGGCGTGACCCAATTGACCGTGAAGGACGGTGTGGGACCGGTCGCAGCGTTTTCGCCTTGGAATTTCCCGATCAACCAAGTGGTGCGCAAGGTCGCAGCCGCGCTCGCGGCTGGCTGTTCGATCATCGTGAAAACTCCCTCTGAGACGCCGGCGTCGCCTGCTGCCATGATCCGGTGTTTCGCCGATGCCGGGTTGCCTGCTGGGGTTCTGAACCTCGTGATGGGCGACTCGTCGATGATTTCGACCCATCTCATCACCCATCCGGTCATCAAGAAAATCTCGTTCACCGGGTCCACGCCGGTGGGCAAGAAACTGGCTGGGCTTGCGGGCGAGCATATGAAGCGCGCGACGATGGAACTGGGCGGACATGCGCCCGTGCTCGTCTTTGACGACGCGAATATCGAGCTTGCGGCGCAGACGCTGGCGGCCACGAAGTTTCGCAATGCGGGCCAGATTTGTACCTCGCCCACGCGGTTTCTCGTGCAGCGCGGGGTTGCGGACAGGTTCATCGAGATATTCGTCGAGGCCACAAAGGCGCTCAAAGTCGGGCCGGGGACCGAGCCGTCGGTCGACATGGGGCCGCTCATAAACGACCGGGCGGTCAACACGATGGAAGCTATGGTCGCGGATGCGACCGAGCACGGCGGGCGGGTTTTGTGTGGCGGGGCGCGGATCGGGAACGCCGGGTTCTATTTCGCGCCGACCGTGCTCGCCGATGTGCCTGTCGAGGCCCGGATCATGAACGACGAGCCGTTCGGGCCGATCGCCGTCATCAACCGGTTCGATGCCGATGACGAGGCGTTTGCCGAGGCGAACCGGTTGCCCTTCGGGCTCGCGTCCTATGCCTGGACCACTTCCTCGGCGCGACAGCAGCGGCTGCAGGACGAGGTACAGGCGGGCATGTTGAGCGTGAACCATGTCGGTCTTGCGTTGCCGGAACTGCCGTTCGGTGGGATCGGGGATTCCGGTATCGGGACCGAGGGCGGATCGGAGGCGATCGAGGCCTATCTTCAGACCCGGTTCATCACGCGTAAGGACTGAGACCCGGTTCGGGTGCGGGCACTAGGCGTCCGCGTCCTCGGCGATGTAGGCCTGAAATTCCTCAAGCGCCCGCGTGGTGTAACGCTGCTTGTGTGTGGCCGTGGCAAAGTTGCGGGCGTGCATTTCCATGTCCACAAGGTGGAGCGTGCCGCAGTCGATCTGCGAGCGCGCCGAAAAGGCGGAGACGGCGGTTACGTGCTGGCCCGATCTGACGGCGGCAAGGCAGGCCTCGTTCGAAGGGAGCACCAGAAGGCTGCGCAGGGACGAGACCTTGACCCCGCGGTCTGCGAGCTCTTCTGACAGGGTTTCGCGGGTGCCGGAGCCTTCTTCGCGAAACACCCAGTTGGCCGATCTGATTTCGTCCAGTGTCGGGGGCGTCGGGCGCGCCCAAGGGTGCGATTTGTCCACCACCACCACGAGCTGGTCATGGCCGACGATCTGCGTGTCGAGTTGCGCGCCGGTGACCCGGCCTTCGACGATGGCGATGTCGGCGCGGCCGTCGAGCACGGCATCGAGCGCACCGCGAGTGTTCAGGGTTTCGAGGTCCAGCCCGACCATCGGGAAATCCATGTGAAACCGCGCGATGCGGGGCGGCAGCCAATAGGTCGCGACCGTCTGACTGGCCACCACGCGCAGCGGCCCCGAGGGCAGACCCGCGATGTCGGTGAGGACGGTGGCGGCATGGTCGGCCTCTTCCAGCACGGCGAGCGCCACGGGGAGGAACCTCTGGCCATCGGAGGTCAGTGTGATCGACCGCCCGATCCGGTCGAACAGGCGCACGTTGTGGCGCTGTTCCAGCGCGGAAATTGCAGCACTGACAGCACTTTGCGTCTTGTTCAGGCTGTGCGCGGCCTGTGTGACGTGCTGCAATCGGGCGACGGTGACGAAGACGCGAAGCTGGTCGAGGGTCATCTTTTGATCGTTCGTATTTTCCGAATGGTTTTACAATTTTTATTCGATATTAACGATATTCTCAATGGGCTAGGCGTGGAGGGACCGAAAGGACTTTCATGCTTGTACGATCTGCGAAACTGTTCCGCCCCGCCGCCAACCTGCATCTCCAATCCTTGCTGTCCGGCGTGATCCCCGGACTGGCCGTCTGCGCGCTCGTGGCGCTGTCTGCCGTGGTGCTGCGACAGGTGACGGGACTGACGGTCATCAGCCCGATGATCGGGGCGATCATGATCGGGATCGTCGTCGGAAACGTGGTCAAGATCGGCGATTGGGCGCGGCCCGGGATCAGTTTCGCAACCCGGTTTCTGTTGCGCACCGGGATCGTCCTTCTGGGGTTTCAGATCACCGTGGCGCAGGTTCTGTCGCTCGGTGTCACCAGCCTTGTGGCGGTCGCGCTGACGCTCGCGGCCACCTTTACGGCGATCCTTGTCGTGGGGCGGCTGCTGAACGTGCCGCGCCCGCTGACCGAGCTGATCGCGGCGGGCACTTCGGTCTGCGGCGCCTCGGCGATCATGGCGGCCAATTCGGTGGTGAAGGCCGACGAAGAGGATGTGGCCTATGCGCTGGCGACGGTGACGATCTTCGGGACCCTGTCCATGCTCATCTTTCCGTTGCTCCAACCGATGCTCGGGCTCGACGGCGAGACGTTCGGGCTGTGGGCCGGGGCCACGATCCACGAGGTGGGGCAGGTCACTGCCGCGGCGTTTCAGGCGGGCGAGAGTGCCGGGCTTACGGGGACGCTGGCCAAGCTCTTTCGGGTGGCGCTGCTGGTCGGAGTTCTGGCGACGCTGTCGATGCGGGCGCGCACGACGTCGCGCAAGAACCTTGTCGCGACCTTCCCTGTCTATGTGCTGGCGTTCCTCGGTGTCATCGCGGTCAACAGCGCGGTTTCGGTGCCCGAGGCGATGCACGACATCTTTGCCACCGTGTCGGTGGCGTTCCTGAGTGTCGCACTGGCCGCGATGGGGCTGAAGGCCGAAATGCGGTCGATCCTACGCCGGGGGCCGCGCCCGATGCTGCTCGGGCTGTTCGGGTGGCTGTTCATCTCGGTTGCCGGGCTGGCACTGGTGCTCACGGTCGCTGTGCCGGGGTGACCGGGTCTCAGAGTTGCCAGGGGGGAAGCTGGAGCTTTTGCAGAACGGCCTGAATTTTCTGGATCAGGTCATCGAGCAATTGGCCGGTTTCCAGCGCAATCGGCGCAAGGACCGAGATAGAGGCCTGACTGCCGGACGGGGCGAGGTCGCTGACGGGGAACGCGAGGGTCAGGTTCGAGAACCCGTCGCCCGCGCGTTTGCCCACGGCGTAGCCTTTGGCCTGAAACGCCTCGATCTCATCCTTGATCTGGGCTTGCGTGACGCCGACGGCGGTGAGCTCGGCCTCGTTCGACAATAGGATTTCCTGCACGGTCGCGGCTTCCAACTGACCCAGCAGCGCGATGCCCGAGAGGCCCGCACCCAGCGGGACACGGCCGCCAATGCCGTCGACCATAGCAGGCGCGCTGATGCGGCCCAGTTGCATGTCGACGCAGATCGTATCGAGCCCGGCACGCAGCATCAGGAACGAGGACAGGCCGGTGGCGGCGGTGATTTCGACCAGACGCGGGCGGGCGAGTTTGACCAGTTCCGGCACCGTGGGGGTCCGGGTGGCGAGACCGTAGATCGCGGGACCAAGCTGGTATTTTCCCCGGCGCACCTTTTGCAGGACGAACCCGGTCTCGGCGAGCGAGGTCAGGGCACGGTGCAGGTTCGGCTTTGAATCGCCGAGGATTTCGGACAGTTCGCCGAGCGAGAGGCCATCGCGCTCGGCCGACCCGAGGGTCAGAAGGATCTGGGTCGCGCGGGCGACGTTGTTCGAACCTTTGGTGGGGCGCATGGTCATCCTCGCTCGGGTCTGCCCTGTCGGACCAAACTAGACCGTCAGATTGGGGTTGGGTAGGTCGCGGCGGCGGTGCCGGCGTCGATCCGGCCCTCGCGGATGTCGCGGCTGACGCGGTCGGCGCTGCGGCCCGACGGAGCGCCATAGCCTCCGGCACCGGGCGACACGATTTCGAAGATGTCGCCGGGTTCGAGGTTGGCGTTGCCCATGTCGAACACGTCCTCTTTGCCGTTGATGCGGAACACACCGGAGGCACCGGGCTGGCCACCTGCGAGCCCCCAGGGTTTCGAGATCAGGCGCGAGCCCATGATGTTCACCCGGCAGGGCGCGTCGATCCGATAGACCCGGCGCAGGCCCATGCCGCCGATATGGGTGCCCGCCCCGCCGGACCCGTCGACCAGTTCGTAGCGCAGGAGCGTGATCGGGTACTCGTTCTCGAGCGCCTCGACAGGCAGGTTCGAAGTGTTGGTCATGTGCATGTGTACGCCATCGAGACCGTCCTTGGTCGGGCGCGCGCCTGCGCCGCCCCCGATGGTTTCGAGATAGACCCATTGCGAACGGTCGGCGCGTTCGCCGTTGAAGGCCGCGACATGGACCGAGCCGTTCGAGGCGGCGGGCACGCGGGCGGGCACCACCTGCGACAAGGCCCCGTGGACCAGATCGACGACCCGTTGGCAGGCCCCGATGCGCGCGTCCACGGCGGCGGGCAGGACACAGCGCAGAAGCGTGCCTTCTTCGGCCTCGACGTGGATCGGGCGCGCGAGCCCGGCGTTGGGCAGGATGGTCGGATCGACCACCGCCTTGACCGCGTAATAGACCGTGGCAAGAAGCGCGGTGTAGACGAGGTTGATGCCTGCGCGCACCTGCGGCGGGCTGTCGAAGGCAAGCGTGATCTCGTCGCCCGCGATGGTCACTTGAACGCCGAGTTCGATCTCACCGACGAGGCTTTCACTGTCGTAGAGATCGTTGAAGGCATAGGTGCCGTCGGGCATCGCCGCGATCCCCGCGCGCATCTTGCGTTCGGCGTAATCCATCAGCTCTTCGCCCGCGCGCTGCACGATATCGCGCCCGTATTTGGCGCACAGCTCTTCGGTGCGTTGCAGGCCGATCCGGTTCGCCGCGATCTGGGCGCGCAGGTCCGACACACGCTCGGCCGGCACCTGACAGTTGAGGAGGAACAAGCGTTGCACGTCCTCTTGCAGGATGCCTTCGCGGTAGAGACGGACCGGCGGGATGCGCAGACCTTCCTGCCAGATATGGGCATGACCCCGGTCGGCGAAATCCGAGTGGTGGGCGGTGTTGATCGCCCAGGCGACCAGCGTGTCCTCGACAAAGATCGGGGCCGCGATGACGATATCGGGCAGGTGGGTGCCGCCGCCCTCATAGGCGTCGTTGCCCATGAACACGTCGCCGGGGCGAATGTCCTGCACCGCATAATGGGCGAGCACCTGCGGCACGAAGCTGAGGAAGCTGCCGATGTGCATCGGAATGTGCTCGGCCTGACAGAGCATCTGCCCCTGGGCATCGGTGAGCGCGGTGGAGCAGTCGCGCCGCTCTTTGATGTTGGTGGAATAGGACGCCCGGATCAGGGCCTCGCCCATTTCCTCGACGATGGAGGAAAAGGCCGAGCCGATGACTTCGACGGTGATCGGGTTCAGGGCCTGGGTGGGATCGACGGTCATTCGGACATCTCCAGGATCAGGTTGAGGTAGGGGTCGACATGGGCGGCGACGCCCGGCGGCACGATGGTGGTGGTGTCGAGCTGGTCGACGATGGCGGGGCCGGTGAAACGGTTCCCGGCCTTGAGCAGCGCCCGGTCATACAGCGGCGTATCGACGAAGCCGCCTGCCTCGGGCATCCAGACGTCGCGGCTGCCGGTGATCGCCGCGCTGGCGTCCGGCCCGGCATCGGGCTGGGCGGCGAACTGGGCCTTTTCGACCCGGCCCGTGGCCTGCATCCGATAAGTGACCATCTGGATCTCTTCGCCCTCGGCGATGAAACCATAGAGCCGTTCGTGCGCGGTCTCGAACCCACGGGCGAGGGTGGTGAGCGTCTCGTCCGTGATCGGGCCATCGGGCAGCGGCACGGAGATTTCGTAGTTCTGGCCCGCATAGCGCAGGTCGACGGCACGCGAGAGGCCCTGACGATCCGCCTCGATCCCTTCGCGGGTGAACCATGCCTCGGCCTGCGTGGCGAGGTCGGCATAGATCGTTTCGAGCGCTGAGACCTCGACGCTGCCCAAGGGCTGGATGCGGGTCGAGGAAAAGTCGGTGCGCAGGTCGGTCATCAGAAGGCCGAGCGCGCAGAGCACACCGGGCGTGAGCGGGATCAGCACGCGGGGCATGCGCAGCTCGCGGGCGAGGCGGGCGGCATGGACGGGGCCCGCGCCGCCAAAGGCCATCAGCGTGTAGTCGCGGGGGTCATGGCCGCGCTGGACCGAGATGACCCGGATCGCCTTGGCCATGTTCGCCGTGACGATGTCGAGGATGCCGTTGGCGGTCTCCATCTCGCCCAGACCCAGTTGGTCGGCGAGTTTGGCGATGGCCTTGCGTGACAATTCCCGGTCGATCGGCATGCGCCCGTTCAAAAGCGCGACGGGGTTCTGGGTCTGAAGCAGCACGTTGGCGTCTGTCACGGTGGGTTCGTCATTGCCCAGCCCGTAGCAGGCGGGCCCCGGATTGGCCCCGGCCGAGCGCGGCCCGACCTTAAGCATCCCGCCGTTGTCGAGCGAGGCGATCGACCCGCCGCCCGCGCCGACCGTGTGAATGTCGAGCATCGGCGCCTTGATCGGGTAGCCCTGCACGACCGCTTCGTTCACGAGCAGGCTCTGGCCGCCGGCGAGCAGCGCCACGTCGGACGAGGTGCCGCCCATGTCGAAGGTGATGATGTTGGCATTGCCGGTCATCTCGCCAATGGCCTGCGCGGCCACAACGCCGGTGGACGGGCCGGAAAGCACGGTGCGGACCGGCAGTTCGGCGGCGGTTTCGAAAGAGGTGACGCCGCCGTTGGATTGGGTGAGTTGCGGGCTGACGTTCAGGCCTGCCTCGGTCAGCTTGCGCGAGAGTGCGCGCACGTAGTGCCGCATCACCGGGCCGAGATAGGCGTTCACCACGGTGGTCGAGAGGCGTTCGTATTCGCGAAACTCCGGTGCGATCCGGCTGGAGATCGCGGTGAAGGCGTCGGGAAAGACCTCGTCCAAGATCTCGGCTGCGCGGGCTTCGTGCGTGTCGTTCAGAAAGGCGTAGAGAAAGCAGACCGCGACGGCCTCGACCCCTTCGGCTTTCAGCGCCAGAGCAGCTTCGCGGAATGCGTCTTCGTCCAGCGCGACCTCGGCGGTGCCATTGGCGCGCAGACGTTCCGCCACGCCCAGACGCAGGTCACGGGTGACGAGGGTTTCGGGCTTGTCGGCGTCGAGATCGTAAAGATCGGGGCGCTTCTGCCGTCCGATTTCCAGAAGATCGCGGAACCCTTCGGTGGTGATGAGCCCGGTCTTGACGCCCTTGCCCTCGATCAGCGCGTTGGTCGCGACGGTGGTGCCGTGACCGAAGAAGGTGATGTCACCCGCCGTCGCGCCGACCTGTTCGGTCGCTTCGGTGAAGCCGCGCGTGATCCCTTCGGAGGGATCTGCAGGTGTCGAGGAGACTTTCCAGATGCGGACATCGCCGGTCTCTTCGTTGAAGATGCAGACATCGGTAAATGTCCCGCCGGAATCCACGCCCAAACGCCAACCCATGATGGCCTCCATTCTGTTTCTCGCTCTTTCGGTCGAGTAGGGCGCTGCCGCGTTGGGCGTCAATTTGGGAAACGACTATCAGAATAGAAATAGATATGAATTCCGATTAATAGAATAATGTTCGGCCTTGTTGCGCGCTTCCGGTGCTACTTGTTCCGATAAAAAGAACTCGTATCGGCATCATCTCGCGATAACCGAAATAACTTGAGGGGCCCGGGGTGGGCACGGATAACGAGCCTGACTGGTTGCGACCAGACCGACTTTATCCGCTGGAAGTGTGTCCTCATGACTCAGCTCTCGATCCCCGTCTCGCCGATCCAAGTCACCGGGTCCAAACCGCAAAGCTGCGACGTCGTCGTCGTCGGGGGCGGGATCATCGGTGTGACGGCGGCCATGTCGCTGGCAGAAAAGGGCTTGCGCGTGGTGCTGTGCGAAAAGGGCGTCATCGCGGGCGAGCAATCCAGCCGGAACTGGGGCTGGGTCCGGCAGATGGGCCGGGACGGGGCGGAAATGCCGCTGACGGTCCGCTCGTTGGGCCTGTGGAAAGAGATGGACGCGCGGATCGGGGCCGAGACCGGATTTCGCGAGACCGGGATCGTCTATGCCGCCTACCGAGACCGCGACATGGCCAGTTGGGAGACGTGGAGCGCCGATGCCGCGACCAACGCCGTGGCCTGTCACCGATATGACGGCGAAGCAGCGGCCCGGTTCGTGCCCGGGACGGCGCGCCCGCTCAAGGGTGTTCTGCACACGCCAGGCGATGGGCGCGCCGAGCCGTTTTATGCCGTGCCGCGCATGGCCGAATACGCGGCCACCTTGGGCGTTACGGTGCTCGAATCCTGTGCGGCGCGCAGTGTCGAGACCGAAGCGGGCGCGGTGTCGGGTGTCGTGACCGAGCAGGGGCCGATTGCCTGCCGCGCCGTCGTGGTCGCGGGCGGGATGTGGTCGCGCAAGTTCCTTGGCAATCTCGACATCGACTTTCCCCAGCTTCGCGTGATCGCCTCGGTGGCGCAGGTCACGGGTGTCGACAGCCCGAGCGAGATGCCGACGGGGGCGGGGGACTGGGCTTACCGCAAGCGGCTCGACGGGGATTTCACGGTGGCGTGGCGCAATGCGAGCGTCGCCCCGGTGTTGCCGGATAATTTCCGCCTGCTTGCCGATTACCTGCCGACACTGATGACCTCTTACAGTGAATTGCGGCTGCGCCCGAGTGCCGAGTTCTTTGCCGAGTTGTTCGCCAGACGGCACTGGTCGTCGGATCAGGCCACCGCGTTCGAAGCGGCGCGGACCCTCGACCCGGCGCCGTATCGGTCGTTCAACCGCAAGGGGCTGGCCAACCTCGTGCGCGATGTGCCGCGGTTCGCGACAGGCCGGGTGGTGCGCGAATGGGCGGGTGCGATGGATGCGACGCCGGACGGGGTGCCGGTGATCGACCGGATCGCCGGGCATCCGGGGCTGTTCGTCGCCTCGGGCTTTTCCGGCCACGGGTTCGGCATCGGGCCGGGCGCGGGCGAGTTGATCGCCGATTTGGTGGCGAACGACACGCCCAAGGTCGATCCGGCGCCGTTCCGGTTTTCGCGCCTTCGCGCGAAATTTGCGGAGGCCGCGTGATGAAACTCGCTATGATTTCAGGGGCTTCACGCGGGATCGGCAAGGCCATCGCCGCAGAGTTGTTGGACGCAGGCTGGGCCGTGAGCCTTGGCCTGCGCGATGTTTCGGCCGCGCCCTTTACGGGGCCGAATGTGCTGTGCAGCCGCTATGACGCGCTCGACCCTCAGAGCGAGGCCGCTTGGGTCGATGAGACGCGCGCGCGGTTCGGACGCTTGGACGGGTTGGTTCTGAGCGCGGGTATCCATAGTAAGACGACGGTTCTGGATGCGGGCGAGGATGAGTTCGACCGTCTGATGGACGTGAACGTGAAGTCGCCGATGCGGCTGGCGCAGAAAGCGTGGGGCGCGCTGGCTGAGACGGGAGCGGACAAGGCCGAGCCGGGGCGGATCGTGCTGATCGCCTCGCTGTCCGGCAAGCGGATCAAATCGGCCAAGTCCGGGCTCTACGGCATGTCGAAATTCGCTCTGATGGGGCTGGCCCACGGATTGCGGCAATCAGGTCGCGCCGACCGGGTGCGCACCACGGCGATCTGCCCCAGTTTCGTGGCGACCGACATGGCGGCGGGCGTGCTGGACGATACGGCGCACTTGACCCAGCCCGAGGACCTTGCCCGCATCGTGCGCACGGTCCTCGACCTCCCGCCCTCGGCGTCGATCGCCGATATCCCCGTGCATTACGATGTCGAAGACGTCTACTAGGAGACCGCTATGATTACCGAGAACGCCCAAGACGCCATCGCCGCCGCCAATGAGGCGGGAACGCTGTTCGTCGATACCCGTTCGCCCGAGCTTTGGGCGCAGTCGACCATCCCCGGTGCGGTTTGCCTGAACGTCTATTCCTATTTCATCCCCGAGAGCAGCGAAGACGGCATCCGGGGTATGGTCGCGGGTGCGCGGGCTGCCTTTGCGGCGCTGGGCGTGGACAAGGCGACCAAGGTGGTCTTTTTCGAGGATCAGACCGGCATGGTGTCGCCGCGTGCGCTGTGGTTTCACCAGCTGTGCGACCTGTCCGGGGGCGTGATCCTGGACGGAGGCTGGCAGGCATGGTGCGCGGCGGGTGGTGAGACGGCGCCGGGTGTGGGCGAGCCGGCGACCATCGAACACGGCGATCCGGCGCAGGCGGGGACGTTCCGGCGGGATCTGGTGGCCAGCACGGACGAGGTTCTCGCGCGGGGGCGTGTCCGTATTCTGGATGCGCGGCGACCTGCGGAATGGGAGGGCTCATACGTCCATGCCTGCTGCGGGCGGGCCGGCCGTATCGAGGGGGCCCAGCTTCTGTATTTCGAGGACCTGATCGAAGGCGGTCAGTACAAAAGCCCCGAGGCGATCCGCGCGATTGCCGAGGCGGCCGGGTTCAAGCCCGAGGACGAGATCATCTCGTACTGTCACCGGGGCGCGCGGGCCGCGACGGCGAACTACGGTCTGGCGCTGGCGGGCTACACAAAGCTCAAGGTCTACACCGGAAGCTGGCACGAATGGGCGGGCGATCCGTCACTGCCGATCGTCGAGGGCACGGGCGAATACGTCCACCGCTGACAGGAAAGCCCCCAGTTGCCTTTTGCGCAACGGGGTTGCAATGAAATCGGAAACATTCAGAATGTTTTCAGATGCCCGGCCAAAAGGCCGGGCAGCGTATTGAGTGGGAGGTTCAATGGAAGACGGCAAACAGAAGCCGGATCGTAAGTCCGAGATCGGGGCCGTCGCCCATGCCATCGGGTTGCTGCGCCAGCTTGGCGCGTCGAAAACGCCGCTCGGGGTCAACGAACTCGCTCGTCGTGTGAGCCTGCACAAAAGCTCGGTCTCGCGTCTGATGAGCACGCTGGAGAACTATGGCTTCGTCGAGCGCGAGGACCCGGATGGCCGCTATGGTCTGGGGGTCGAACTGGTGGCGCTGGCGGGACCGATGATCGCCGATCTGGACGTGGTCAAGGTCTCGCGCCCGGTGCTGCGCCAGATGGCCGATGAGACCGGAGAAACGGTCTATGTCGCAGTCTGGAGCGGACGCGACACGATCATGATCGAACAGGCAAAGGGGGAGCGCGCGGTGGCGCACTACGCAGCCCCCGGCACGTCGATGCCGACCCATGCCTCGGCGGCGGGCAAGCTGTTCATGGCGTTCCGCCCGGACACGTATCGCTCGGTCATGGCCGAACCGGAGCTCGAAGTCTTTACCGAGTTCACCCATGTCGGCGATGCGCTTCAGGCCGAGCTGGAGGAAATCCGGCAGAACGGGTTTGCGGTGAACGATCAGGAATACGAATTGGAAAGCTGCGGCGTGGCCGCGCCGATCCGTGACGTGAACGGGGTCGTCGTCGGTGCGCTTACGGTCGCGGCACCAAAGCACCGGTTCTCGGCGCGCCAACAGATGAACATGGCCGTGCTCATCGTGCGGCAGGCCGCCGAGTTGTCGCGCCGCATGGGCTTCAGCACCCACGCCGCCTGACCCCAGCGCGAGCCAGGAAAAAAGGCGCCCCGGTGAGGGCGCCTTTTCGTTTGGCCTGTGCGGCGGGTCAGAGGCCCGACAGAAGCTCGGCATGCGGGAACAGGGCAGGGGAGCCGCCGGTGTGCAGGAACACGACCCGCGCACCCGGCTCGATCGAGCCGCGCGTCGCCAGATCGATGAGACCGGCCATGCCCTTGCCGGTATAGACCGGATCGAGAAGCAGGCCCTCGTCCATCGCAAGGCGTTTGATCGCCGCGTTGCCGTCTTGGGACGGGATCGAATAGGCCTCGCCCACATAGGCGTCTTCCACGCGGATGTCGTCCGGGGTCCATGTCGCGTCGATGTCGATCAGTTTGGCGCCGTCATTGGCCATGCCCGATATCTTTTCCGGGAACGGAATCGCCGAGCCGGAGACCGCGACACCGATGGCGCGGGTGTCAGGCCAGTATTGCTTGAGCCCGATTTCGAGCCCGGCGAGCGTGCCGCCCGAGCCGACGGCGGTCACGATGTAATCCGGCGCGCGTTCGCCTCGTTGGGAGAATTGCGCGGCCAGTTCGCGCACCGCCAGCGCGTAGCCCAGAGCGCCCAGTGGCGTCGCGCCGCCCACGGGCATGATGTAGGGCTCGAGCCCGGCCTCACGCGCTTTGTCGGCATGGGCCTGCATGCGGGGGTTGATCTGGTCGAAATAGGCGTCGGGGTCGAGGAACTCCAACTCGGCCCCGAAGAGCTTGTCGAGAAGCAGGTTGCCCTGAAAGGTGTCCGGGGCATTGCCGCGCAGGACGAGCACCGGATGCATGCCGAAGTGACGCGCCGCTGCGGCGGTCATGCGGGCATGGTTCGACTGATGCCCGCCGGTGGTGATGAGCACCTTCACGCCGCGCGCGACCGCGTCGGCCATGAGGAATTCAAGTTTGCGGACCTTGTTGCCGCCGCCACCGAAGCCCGTGTAGTCGTCGCGCTTCACGAAAAGCTCGATGCCAAGGTCGTTGCCTAGACGGTTCAGCCGTTCGATCGGCGTGGGGCCGAAGCCAAGCGACACGCGCGGGATGTCTTTGATGTCCATGTTCGTCTCCTGAAATCTATTGCCCCGCCGGGGTGCGGCGGGGCGGTGTCTTATTCGCGGCCAAGCTCGGCGCCGCGGTCGAAGAGCCAGTCGACCGACCCCCGTGCAGCACTCAGTTCGGCGCGTTTCGCTTCGGTCGCGGCGGGGTTCACTTCGAGTGTGTCGGTCAGCACGACGCCGTAGTCCCGCGCAGCCGCTTCGACCGACACCTTGCCGTCGAACACGTCCATCTGGACCGCCTCGGCCTTGCGCAGAAGCGGGTCACCGTAGCCGCCGCCGCCGCCGGTCTCGCAGATCATCCGGTCGCCCTTACGCAGCATGAAGCGTTTGCGGGACGGGATCTGATCGATGCCGCCATCCTCGTGGATCACGGTGGTTTTCCACGATGCGCCCGGCATGCCGCCTTTGAGGCCCCAGGGCGGGGTCACGAAACGGTCGCCACGGTGAGACAGCTCGGTGCCCTCGGCGAGGATCTCGAACTCCTTGATCATGCCGGTGCCACCGCGAAACTCGCCCGCGCCGCCGCCGTCCTGTCTGAGCCGCAGCTGGTGGATGCGGATCGGATAGTCGAGTTCGAGCGCCTCGGTGGGCGTGTTGAGCATGTTGGTGGTGTCGCACTCGATATATTCGACACCGTCCTTGGTCGGACGTGCGCCCATGCCGGCCGCGAAGAGCTCCATATAGACATAGGCAGAGCCATCCTCGCGCCGACCGGCGAAGGTCAGACCCTCCATGCCACCGGACGAGGCACGCAGGCGGTCGGGGATGACCTTCATCAGCGATCCGAACGCGGTGTCGAGCGCGCGCAGCACCGTCATGGTGCGCGAGTTCAGTGCTGCCGGACGGTTCGGGTTGAGGATCGTGCCCTTGGGGACATTGATCGTCAGGGGGCGGTAACAGCCCTCGTTGTTCGGAACGTCATGGCCATAGATGCAATGCGCCACATAGTAAGAGCAGGAAATCGGGCCGGACACGGCCGAGTTCGATGCGCCGCGCATCTGGGGATCGGTGCCTTCGAAGTCGAAGGTCATCTCGCTCCCTTTGATGGTCACGGTGCAGGCGATCTTGCGCTTGATGTCCAGATCGATGCCGTCGCTGTCGAGATAATCCTCGAACCGGTAGGAGCCGTCGGGGATTTCCTCGATCTTGGCGCGGGCCTGTTTCTCGGCGCGGTCGTTCAACTCGTCGAGATAGGACAGCACCGTGTCGAGCCCGTACTCGCCCACGGTTTCGAGGAACCGGCGGCGGCCCACGTCACCTGCGGCAAGCTGAGCGCGGAAGTCGCCCAGCGTGTGCTGGGGCATGCGGATGTTGCGCAGGATCAGGTTCAGAAGCTCCCGGTTCCATTCGCCCTTGTGGACGAGGCGGGAGGGCGGGAGCACCAGACCCTCTTGGAAAATCTCGGTGGAATCGGGCGGCAGCGAGCCGATGGTCATACCGCCGAAGTCCTGCTGGTGTGCGATGACCGCCGACAGGGCGACGCATTTGCCGTCATGATGGATCGGCACGATGATCGCCACGTCGGGGATGTGGGTGCCGCCTTCGTAGGGGTCGTTGAAGCAATAGGCGTCGCCCTCTTCCATCACGTCTGCCGGAAACTCCTGCAGCACGCGAGCAACGCAGGAGTTCAGGATGCCGAGGTTGGCGGGCAGGCCGTTGGCATGGGCGATCAGGCCGCCCTGCGCGTCGAAGATCGCGACTCCGCAGTCGCCGCCTTCTTTGATGATCATCGAGAAGGCAGACCGGATCATGGCCGACTGCATTTCGTCGGCGATGATTTCCATTCGGTTGCGAATGACCTCGAGCGTAATCGGGTCGAAACGTTTCACGGGCGCGTTCATTGGGCCATCTCCTGTTCGGCCTCGACCGGGGCGGCGGCCGGTTCGGCAGCCTCGGCGGTCATGATGATGGAGCCGCTCTCGTGTACGCGGGCGGTGTAGCCCGGATAGACAACGACGGTGGTGTCCAGCTGATCGATGATCGCCGGGCCGGGCAGGGGCACGCCCAGCGGGGCGCGCAGACGGTCGTAGACCGGGGTCATCACGCCATCTGCGTGATCCGGGAAGAACCGGGCGATCCGTTCGGTTTTGAGCGCATCGTCCCAGCCAGCGGTCTGGGCCGGGGCGGGGAGTTTGGGCTTGGTCTGGGGCGACCAGTGGACCGTGCGCAGCGAAACGATTTCGACCGGTGCGTTGGCGTCGGACTGGCCATAGACCTCTTGGTGGCGGTCGTGGAACCCGGCGACGAGCTGCGCGATGGTGCTGTCGTCGAGGTCGCCCTCGACTTCGACGTTCAGCTCGAACGACTGGCCGATGTAGCGCAGGTCGGCAGAGCGCGTGACCTTAGCCATCTCCGGTGTGATGCGTTCGTCCTCGAGTTGCGAAAAGCCCAGCGTGTCGAGGTCGTTGAAGGCCGATTGCAGATCGGCAAAGTCGGTCGTCGCGGCGGGGCGATTGAACGAGATCGCGTTGTCATGCTCGATGTTCGCGACCAGCAGGCCGAGGGCTGCGAGCACGCCGGGGGTGGCCGGGACGAGGACGTTCTTGACGGACAATTGCTGCGCGACAAGACCGCCGTGGACGGCGCCGCCGCCGCCCAGCACGACGAGCGCGAAGTCGCGCGGGTCATAGCCACGGTTCACGGTCCAGAGCCGGATCTCGTTGGCCATGTTCGCGTTTGCGATGGCGTGGATGGCCCATGCGGTTTCGGGGACCGACAGGTCGAGCTTGGTGGCCAGCGCGGCGACGGATGCTTCCGACGCTTTCATGTCGATGTTGACGCGACCGCCGCCGAAGTTCGAGGCGTCGAGCCAGCCGAGGGCGAGCGACGCGTCGGTGACGGTCGGTTCCGTGCCGCCGCGCCCGTAGGCGACGGGGCCCGGTTGCGCGCCGGCAGACTGCGGGCCGACATGCAGCGAACCGGCGCTGTCGAGCCATGCGATGGACCCGCCGCCCGCGCCGATGGCGGTACAGTCGATCATCGGCAGGCGCACGGGATAGCCGGTGACCTGACCTTCGGTGGTGGTCATGATCTTGGCGTCGCGCACGACCGCGATGTCGGCCGAGGTGCCGCCGACGTCGAGCGTGATGATATGTTCAAAGCCGGCCGCATTGGCCACGTGGTGCGCGCCGCGCACGCCGCCCGCCGGACCGGAGACGAGGGTGCGCGCCGGGGCTTCGAGAATGCGGCGGAACGACGAGATGCCGCCGCGCGATTGCATGACCTCGAGCTCGACGGTGAGGCCAGCGTCGCGCAGGCCTTTGGTCAGTTGCTCGATGTGACGACCCATGACCGGTTTCAGGTAGGCGTCGAGCGCGGTCACACAAAGGCGTTCGTATTCGCGGAACACCGGGTCGACCTCGGAGGAGATCGAGACGGCGACGTCAGGGTAGGTTTCGGTGATGATGTCGCGGATGCGTTGTTCATGCGCGGGGTTGAGGAAGGAGAAGAGCAGGCTGACCGCGATTGCCTCGACCTTTTCTTCTTCGACGAGCTGGCGCAGCGTTTCGCGCACCATCACTTCGTTCAGTTCGGTCAGAACCTCGCCGGTCGAGGTGACCCGCTCGCGCACGCCGCGGCGCAGGCGGCGGGGCGAGACGAAGATCGGCGTTTCGGCGTCTATGAACAGATCATAGAGCGACGAGCGCTTCTGACGCCCGATTTCGAGGACGTCCTCGAACCCTTCCGTCGTGAGGATAGCGGTCTTGGCCCCTCGACGTTCGATGACGGCGTTGAGGCCGACGGTCGTGCCCAGAGCGAAGCGGGTGATCTCGGATGGATCGGTCCCCGAATCCGCCAGAACGGCGCGAATCGCATCGACGATGCCTTCCGCATAGTTGTCCGGACGCGAGACGACTTTCTCGACAGTCAGGTTTCCTTCGGAATCGGCCAGCACAATATCTGTGAATGTCCCGCCGACATCGACACCTATGATCATATCTCTTACCTGTAGGGCTGTTGTGTAATGCGCAACACTGTTGCTTGAAACTATTAGAGGGAGAAAGCTGGTGCTGGTCAAGAAGTTGGGCGGAGAAACGGTGCGTTTGGCCGAAATCGGGGCTCTGAGCGCGATTAGTAGGCGCAGAGTTTTCATTATTAACTTAGACCGATTAAAATTTACGCGGTCGCTGTCTGGTGAGCGTGGTTTCGAGAGAAACTGGAGCCGGGCGCTTGACATCGAGTGGGAAAACTCGGCTTCATTGAGTTGTAAACATCGTTGCGCAATAACAGACACAATGCCAGCGCGATGCGGTCTATAAACTCAACCCGGCTTACCACCACGGACACTCAGGGAGTTCACCATGAACGTTACACGCCGCTCCTTTATGGCCACTGCTGCCGCGGGCATCCTGTCGCCCTATCTGCTTTCGCCCGCACAGGCACAGGCGGCAGGCAGTGTCGTGCGCACCAAGGTCATCACGACCCTCACGTCGCTCGACCCGATCTACACCACCGCCTATTCCACCCGGAACCACGGCTATATGGTTTTTGACACGCTCTTCGGTCTCGACGCCGGTCTGAACGTGCAGCCGCAGATGGTCGACATCTATGACATCTCGGAAGATGGTCTCACCTATACTTTCACGCTGCGTGACGGTCTGGCGTTCCACGACGAGACCCCGGTGACGTCGGAGGATTGCATCGCGTCGATCCAGCGCTGGATGCAGCAGGATCTGGTCGCCTCCAAAGTGGCGCCGCTCGTCGCGGGCTACGAAGCCGTGGATGACACCACCTTTGTCATCACCCTGACCCAGCCCTTCGCGCAGCTCGTCCCCGCGATGGCAAAAGTCGGCTCGAACGTCTGCTTCATCATGCCGGCCCGTCTGGCCGCGACGCCCCCGTCCGAGCAGATCACCGAGATGGTCGGCTCCGGCCCCTACCGTTTCGCAGCAGATGAGTACGTCGCCGATGCGCGCGCCGTCTATGTGCGCAACGAGGCTTACGTGCCGCGCTCTGAACCCGCGTCGGGCACCGCTGGCGGCAAGGTCGTGAACGTCGACCGCGTCGAGTGGCTGTTCATGGACGACATGGCCGCCACCTCGGCGATCCAGTCGGGCGAGATCGAGTTCTACGAAGAGCCGTCGCCGGAATTGCTGCCGGTGCTCGAAGCCGTGCCGGGCGTGACCGTGGGCGTGCAGAACACCGTGGGCATGCAGATGGTGATCCGTCCGAACCACACGCAACCGCCGTTCGACAACCCGACGTTCCGTCAGGCGTTCATGAAGATGATCAACCCCGAAGAGCATCTGCTCACCTATCTGGGCGATCCGGAACTCTTCACCATCGACGGGTCGGTCTATCCGCTCGGTACGCCGTTCAACACCGAAGTCGGGTCGATTCACTACGATCCCGAAGGTGCGCAGGCGCTGCTTGAAGAAGCTGGTTACAATGGCGAGCCGATCTATGTGCTGCAGGCGACCAACATCGCGTCGAACCGCATCTTTTCGACCGTTACAGCCGAGCAGCTGCGCCGCGCGGGTCTGAACGTGCAGGTCGAAAGCTCGGACTTCGGTACGATGTTCGGCCGCGCGCTGGCGAACGAGCCGGTGGCCGACGGGAACGGCTGGCACCTGATCCACTTTGCGAACATCGGGCCGGACATGGCCGATCCGATCACCTCGCGGGCGCTGTCGGGTGCGGGCGACTATCTGGGCTGGTCCACGGACGAAGAAATCGAGACCCTGCGGGCCGACTTCCTTGCCACCACCGACCTTGAGGAGCAGAAGGCGATTGCCGAGCAGATTCAGGTGCGCGCACTTGAGCTGGGCTTTTACTATCCCGGTGGCACGTTCATGCAGCCGAACGCCTATTCCGATAGCCTGACCGACATCGTCGAGTCGCCGGTGCCGGTCTACTGGAACATGGGCGTGAACGCCTGATCCGGCCTGACCAGAAGACCATCTGAAAGAAAGGGGACCGCGACATGTTCGCTTACTTCATCAAACGGCTTCTTGCCGCGGTTCCGACCCTCATCATCGTCGCCTTCGCGGTGTTCATGATGCTCGAACTCAGCCCCGGCGATCCCGCCGAGCTGATCGCGGGCGACACGGCCACGCCCGAACAAATCGCGGCGATCCGTGCCCAGCTCAACCTCGACCAGCCCTTCGTGGCGCGCGCCGTGGCGTGGGTCGGGCAACTCGGGACCGGTGACCTCGGGGTGTCTCTCTACACGAGGATACCGGTTTCCGAGCTTATCGCGCAAAGGATCGAACCGAGCCTCGTGCTGACGGTGGTGACGATCCTGCTCGCGACTTTCATCGGTATTCCGCTCGGGGTGCTGGCCGCCGTGCGCGTGGGGTCGATCCTCGACCGGATCGTGATGTTCATTTCGGTGCTCGGCTTTTCGGTGCCGGTTTTCATCGTCGGATACGCGTTGGTTCTGATCTTCGCGACCAATCTGGGGCTGTTACCCGCGCAAGGCTATTCGCCCCTTTCCGATGGCTTATGGGGCACGCTGCGCGCGGTCATCATGCCCGCCTTCGCGCTGGGCGGTGTCTATATGGCGCAGATCGCGCGGGTGACGCGGGCCGCGATGCTCGAAGTGCTCAGCGAGGATTACGTGCGCACCGCGAGGGCCAAGGGCGTCAAGAGCACGATCATCCTGTTCCGCCACGCGCTGCCCAATGCCGCGATCCCGATCGTCACGGTCATCGGGTTCGGCGTGGGCGCGATGCTCGGCGGTGTGGTCGTGACCGAAACTGTGTTCAACATTCCCGGCCTCGGCCGGCTGGCCGCAGACAGCATTCTGCGCCGCGATTACCCCGTCATTCAGGCGCTTACTCTGATTTTCGCCTTCATCTACGTCGCCGTGAACCTTGCCGTCGACCTGAGCTACGGCTTCTTCGATCCGCGCGTGAGGGCTTGGGGCAAAGGAGGCCACGCATGAGCGACGCCAGCATCACACCGACGCCGAAACTTTGGCGTCTCACGCTCGCCCGTGCCCTGAAGCGCCCGACCATTCTGGTGCCGGGACTGATCCTTCTGGTCATGGTTCTGGGCGCCGTCTTCGCCCCGGTGATCGCCCCCAACCCCTCCGGGCTGGACGCGATGAACCGGATGCAGCCGCCCTCGGCCGTCGACATTTTCGGTACCGACCAGTTCGGTCGTTCGGTGTTCGAACGCACGCTGCACGGGGGGCGGGTTTCTCTCTTCGTGGGCTGCGTGGTCGCGATCTTCGTCACCGTGATCGGTGTGTCGATCGGGCTGGTGTCCGGCTTCGTGCAGAAGCTCGACCCCTATATCATGCGGGTGATGGACGCGATCATGTCGATCCCGACCATCCTGCTCGCCATCGCTTTCATGGCGATCTTCGGGGCCGGAGTGACCAATGCGATCATCGCGATCATCCTGCCCGAAGTGCCGCGCATGGCGCGGGTGAGCCGGGGCGTGACCCTGTCGATCCGCGAGCGGCCATATATCGAGGCGGCGATCACCAACGGCGCGCGGCCCTTCAGGCTCTTGTGGCGTCACGTTCTGCCGGTCATCGTCGCGCCGGTGCTGGTTCAGGCGACCTATGTGTTCGCCTCGGCCGTGCTGACCGAAGCGATCCTGTCGTTCCTCGGCGCAGGCGCACCGCCCGAGATCCCGTCATGGGGCAACATCATTTCCGAGGGCCGCACGCTGTTTCAGGTCGCGCCCTGGGTCATCATCGCACCCGGCATCTGCCTGTCGCTGCTGGTCCTCTCGGTCAACACGCTCGGGGATGGCATGCGCGACCTGCTCGATCCCAAACTGAAACGGCAAACACAATGATTTCGAACAGCGGACCTCTGCTCACGGTCGAGGACCTTCGCGTCGGCTTTCGGGCCGGCAAAAACTGGACCGACGCGGTGCATGGCGTCAGCTTCGAGGTCAATCGGGGCGAGACCTTCTGCATCGTCGGCGAAAGCGGCTCGGGCAAGTCGGTCACGTCGTTGTCCGTGCTTGGCCTGTTGCCTGCCGATATCGCCAAGATCACCGGCGGCTCGGTCACGATGGAGGGGCGGCGCCTCGACACGCTGGACGAGGCCGAGATGAACCGGGTGCGCGGCCGCGACATCGGGATGATCTTTCAGGAGCCGATGACCTCGCTCAACCCGGTCCATCGGGTCGGCGAGCAGATCGCCGAGGCGTTGCGCATTCATGAGGGCCTGTCGAAAAAGGCCGCGACCGCGCGCGCGCTCGAGATGCTGGACATGGTGCAGATCCCCGATGCCAAACGCCGGATCACGGCGTTTCCGCACGAGCTTTCCGGTGGGATGCGCCAGCGGGTGATGATCGCGATGGCGCTGGCCTGCAAGCCGCGGCTGCTGATCGCGGACGAGCCGACGACGGCCTTGGACGTGACCGTGCAGGCGCAGATCCTGTCGCTGATGAACGAGCTCAAGACCGAAAGCGGGACCTCGATCATTCTCATTACGCACGACATGGGGGTGGTCGCCGAGATGGCCGACCGGGTCGCCGTGTTCCAGCATGGGCGCAAGGTCGAAGAGGGGTCCGTGGGGACCGTCCTGAAGACGCCGCAGCACGACTATACCAAGGCGCTTCTGGCCGCGACGCCCAAGATCGGGTCCGGGTCGTGGCGCGACGGGCGGCGGCTGGCCGAAGTGTCGGCGTCGTCCGCCGCGACCGGAGACATTCCCGAGGTCGGATCGCAGGTCATCCTCGAGGCCGTGGACCTTGGCAAGAAGTTCGGCGGGGGTCGCAGCATTCTGGGCAAAGAGCGCCCGGCGGTGAATGCCGTGGACGGGGTGTCGTTCAAACTGCGCAAGGGCGAAACGCTTGCCGTGGTCGGCGAATCCGGCTGCGGGAAATCCACGCTGGCGCGCATGCTGATGCTGTCGATCCCGGCCTCGCGCGGCTCGATGATCCTGGCCGGGCGCGAGGCCCGCGATCTGAGCGGCGAGGCGCTCAGACAGGCGCGGCGCGACATTCAGATGGTGTTTCAGGACCCCTATGCCTCGCTCCACCCGCAGATGACGGCGCGCCAGATCGTGGCAGAACCTCTCGTCAACCTCGCGCCCGAGATGACGGCGGAGGCGCGTGAGGAAAAGATCGGGGCGCTGTTCGAGCGGTGCGGGCTGTCGCGCGAGATGATGGATCGCTATCCGTTCGAGTTCTCGGGCGGCCAGCGCCAGCGGCTCGCCATCGCGCGGGCGATCATTCTCAATCCGGCGGTCGTGGTGGCGGACGAGCCCGTCTCGGCGCTCGACGTGTCGGTGCAGGCGCAGGTTCTGAACCTGATGGCCGAGCTTCAGGCCGATCTGGGCCTGTCCTACGTGTTCATCAGCCACGATCTGTCGGTGGTGGAGTTCATCGCGGATCGCGTTGCGGTCATGTATCTGGGTAAGGTCGTCGAGCTTGCGCCGCGGGCCGCTCTGTTCCGCAAGCCGCTGCATCCCTATTCCGCCGCGCTGTTCGATTCCGTCCCGTCGCTGGACGTGGACAATCGGCGGCTGACGCGGGAACGGCGCACCGGAGAACTGCCGTCGCCGATGGACCTGCCTTCTGGCTGTCGGTTCCGCACCCGCTGCCCCTTCGCGACCGAGCTTTGCGCGCGCGAAGAGCCGCCGCTGGTCGCGCCGGATGGCGGGGATCATCAGGTCGCCTGCCACTATCCGGGCGAAGCGCAGGTCGCCGCCTTGAGCGACGTGGCATGAGCGACGAAGGCGTGACGACGCGGGGCTGGTCGGCCACCCATTGGGGGGCCTTCGAGGCCGAGGTGACGGATGGGCGGCTGACGGCCATTCACCCGTTCTACAAGGACGTCGCCGCGCCCCCGATCCTGTCGGGCATGATCGAAAGCACCCATGCGGCGAACCGCGTGCGGCGGCCCTCGGTGCGCGAGGGCTATCTCAGGAACGGGCCGACCCGTGGCGTGATGCGCGGCAGCGAGCCTTTTGTCGAAATCCCGTGGGACGAGGCGCTCGACCTTGTGGCCGAACGGCTCGCAAGTGTGCGCGACGTACATGGGAACGAGGCGATCTTCGGCGGCTCCTACGGCTGGTCGAGCGCGGGGCGGGTGAACCATGCGCGGACCCTGACGCATCGGTTCCTGAACCACTTCGGCGGGCATACCGGGCAGGTCCAGAACTACAGCTGGGGCGCGGGTGAGATCATCCTCAACCATGTGCTGGGCGACCGCGAGGCGGTGTCGGGCTACGTGACCGACTGGACGAACATCTGCGACCACACCGACCTCATGGTGCTGTTCGGCGGTGCGCCGGACAAGAATTTTCAGGTCACATCGGGCGGGGCCGGGCGGCACGAGAGCGCGAGCTGGTTCGTCCGTGCGCGCGAGGCCGGGACCAAGTTCGTCGTGATCTCGCCCTTGAAGTCGGACGCGCCCGAGGCGCTGGGGGCCGAGTGGATTTCGATCCGTCCCGGCACCGACACGGCGATGATGCTGGCGATGGCGCAGGTCTTGCTGGCCGAGGGGCTGGCGGATCGCGGCTTCATCGACCGATACACCACCGGGTTCGACGCGTTCGCGGCTTATCTCGACGGGACCGAGGACGGGGTCGTGAAGAGCCCGGAGTGGGCCGCGCCGATCACCGGCGTGCCTGCTGAGGTCATTCGCGATCTTGCGCACCGGCTTGTCGCGTCGCGCAGTCTGATGAGCGCGACATGGTCCCTGCAACGGGCCGATCACGGCGAACAGCCGTATTGGGCGCTCATCGCGCTCGCCGCTGCGGTCGGCCAGATTGGGCTGCCCGGCGGGGGCGTGGCGTTCGGCTATGGGTCGATCAACGGTTACGGCACCCCGCGCCGGTCGGTGCGCGTGCCCTATATGCCCTCAGGCCAGAACCCGCTCGCTGCCGGGGCCATTCCCTGTGCCCGGATCGGCGATCTTCTGACCCGACCGGGCGAGAGCGTGGCCTTTGACGGGCGCGAGATCACGTATCCGGACATTCGGGTGATCTACTGGGCCGGTGGCAATCCGTTTCACCACCATCAGGACCTCAACCGTCTGCGGCGGGGCTGGGCGAATGTCGAGACCGTCATCGTGCATGAGCCGTGGTGGACCCCGCTGGCCAAGCAGGCCGATATCGTGCTGCCTGCCACGACGCCGATCGAACGGCCCGATTTCGCAGCCTCGTCGCGCGACAATTTCATTCTCGCGATGCACCCGGTTCTGCCGCCTCAGCACGAGGCGCGCGACGATTATGTGATCTTTGCCGATCTCGCAAAGCGACTTGGGTTCGAAGACGCGTTCACCGAGGGTCGCGACATCATGGGCTGGACCCGCCACCTCTATGAGCAGGCCCGCGTGGGGAGCGATCTGATCCCGCCATTCGAGGATTTCTGGGCCGAGGGGCATGTGGAGTTTCCGGCGCCCGACGCGCCTGCGGTCATGTTGCAGGCGTTTCGGGTCGATCCGAAGGCGCATCCGCTGCCGACGCCGTCGGGTCGGATCGAAGTGTCGTCCGACACCATCGGCAGTTTCGGCTATGACGACTGCCCGTCGCACCCGGTCTGGATCGCGCCCAAGGAATATCTGGGGCGGGCGGCACCGGACGAGTTGCATCTGCTGACCAACCAGCCCGCGACCAAGCTGCATTCGCAGCTCGACGGTGTCGGCGTGTCGAAATCGGCCAAGCGCGACGGGCGTGAGGTCGTAACGCTGAATACCGAGGATGCCGCCGCACGCGCGCTCGCCCCCGGCGATACGGTTCGCATCTACAATGCCCGCGGGGCCTGTCTGGCAGTGGTCGCGACCGATGCCGACATGCGGCCCGGCGTGGCCTGTCTGCCGACGGGAAGCTGGTACGATCCGACCGATTTTTCCCATGCCACGCCTTTGGAGAAATCCGGCAATCCGAATGTGCTGACCCGCGATGAGGGGACATCGAAGCTGGCGCAGGGCTGCGCCGCGCAAAGTCTTTTGGTGCGCATCGAAAAGGCCACGGGTCCGGTGCCGCCTGTGACGGCGCATGACCTGCCCGCATTCGTGGAGCGCGACTGATGGAGCCTCGTCTGGTCACGCCGCACTTCGACGACTTGGGGGTGCGTATCGGCCTCGTCCTATTGTCGTCGGACCAGAACGGTGAGCGCGCGTTCCGGCAGATCGCCGAGGGCGCTGGGGCGTCCTGCTATTCGACGCGCGTGGTCTATCACTACGGTGCCGCGTCGCCGGAGCAGGAGGACGCGGAACTGATGACGGCGGCGAACCAGATCCTGCCCGACAGCGGGATCGACGTGCTGGCCTATAGCTGCACCTCGCGCTCTGCCGAAAAGGGTGAGGCGGCCATGATCGACCTGCTCGCCGAGGCGCGGCCCGGTGTGGTGGCGACGACGCCTTTGCTGGCGGCGCGGCTGGCGCTCACAGCGCTGGGTGCGCGCAAGGTTGCGGTGCTTTCGCCCTACAAGACCCAGACGCACGAGACGGTCGTAACCGCGATCGAAGCGCAGGGGTTCGAGATCGCAGGATCGGCAACCTTCGATCTTGGTCTCGGTACCGAATTCGCACGGCTGACACCCGGCGCGATTGTCGAGGCCGCGACCACTCTGGCCCAAGCCAAGCCCGACGCGATCTTCGTGTCCTGCACCGGTATCCGGGCCCCCGCCGCCATCGAAGCGATCGAGGACGCGACGGGCGTTCCGGTCGTGACCAGTTCGCAGGCGCTTGCGTGGCACGCATTGGCGCTGGGTGGGCTGACGGGGCAGGGGCCGGGCAAACTTTTCGAGACGGACCCAAGACCATGCTGATCGCCTTTGACCACCTGATTTTCCTGACCCACGATCTGGACGTCACCGCCGCCGCGTTCGAACGTCTGGGCTTCGCCATCACGGAGCGTGACGATCTGGAGCCGGGGGCGACCGAGAACAAGCTCGTGGTGTTCGTGGACGGATCGTATATCGAGATCGTGCGGTTCGCCGATCCGGCGATGCTGCCCAAGCACAGGTTCAAGGCGTTGGCCGAGACCGGCGGCTGGGCCGAGGCGGTGATCCGGGTCGATGACCTTGCCGCGCATCTCGACGCGCTGGTCGCGGCCGATGTGCCGATCTCGCCGCTGCGGGTGGTGCGCAAAGACCTGCGCTCGGGTGAGACGTGGGAGGTGGCGATGAGCCATCTGGGGCGCGGCGTCGCCTCGCCTCTGATGCCAATGCTTGCCGAGGATCGCAGCCCGCATGCGCTGCGCGTTCCCGATTATGCGACGGTCCACCCGAACGGCGCCAAGTCCGTCAGGTCGGTGACGATGGTGTCCCAAGACGGTGCGCCTGCGGGCTATGAGGTTCTGTTTCCTGGTCAGACCGGGCCGGACTTTGGGTTCGGCGAGGGGCGTCGGGTGCATCTCGCGCGGCCCGGGGATCATATGGGCCATCTCGCCGCGCGGGGTGACGGCATCGTTTCGATCGAGGTCAGCCTCGCGGACGGTCAGACGCTCACGCTGTCGGCGGATGACGTGCTCGGGCTCACGGTTTAAGGGTGCAGGCATGAGCAAGACCCGCAAACGTGTTCTGACGGCGTCCCATTGGGGCGTCTATCACGTCGTGGTCGAGGACGGCACTCCGGTCGCGGTCGAACCGTTCGAGGCCGACCCGAACCCCTCGCCGCTGATGGCGAACATGCTCGACGGGATCGACGCGCCGAACCGGATCAGACGTCCCGCCGTGCGCGAGGGCTGGCTGCGCGACCCGCTGGGCAACGACCGGAGCAAGCGCGGGGCCGAGCGGTTCGTGGAGGTCAGTTGGGACGAGGCGTTCGAACTGGTCGCCGGCCATATCGACCGGATCCGCACCGAACATGGGCCCGAAGCGCTCTATGCGGGGTCGTATGGTTGGTCGAGCGCGGGGCGCTTTCATCACGCGAAATCCCAATGCTCGCGGTTCTTCAACGCCATCGGCGGGGCGACGAAATCGGTCGACACCTACAGCGTCGGGGCGGGGACGGTCATGCTCCAGCATGTGTTCGGGAGCGAAAAGCCGGTCTGGGGGCCGGTCAGCGGCTGGGACGTGCTGGCCGAGAACACCGAGGTCTTTCTCTGCTTCGGAGGCATGCCGCTCAAGAACGCGCAGATCAACGCGGGCGGCGTGTCGGAGCATCGGGTGCGCGACTATCTGTCGAGCGCGCGGGCGCGCGGGGCCGAGTTCATCCTCGTCTCGCCGTTCAAGGGCGATCTGCAGGACGACGTTGGGGCCGCGTGGGTGCCCGCCCGTCCGAATACCGACACCGCGTTCATGCTGGCGCTCTCCTATGTGCTCGAAACCGAGGGTCTTGCGGATCACGCGTTCCTTGCCGAGCGGACGGTCGGCTACGATCGCTTCAAAGCCTATCTGCTGGGCGAAACCGACGGTCAGCCCAAGACGCCGGACTGGGCCGCTGCGATCTGCGATGTGCCCGCCGAGACCTTTTCCGCGCTCGCCCGCAAACTCGCGGCCAAGCGCAGTTTCATCCACCTGTCGCTGTCGGTCCAACGCTCGGACCACGGCGAACAGACCTATTGGATCGGCGCGGTGCTGGCCGCGATGCTGGGTCAGGTCGGGCTCCCGGGCGGCGGGGTCGGCTATGGCTATGCGGCGGTCACCGCGACCGGCCAACCCGTCACGCCGTTCAAGGCACCGACCTTTCCGCTGCTCTCCGATCCGCTTGGCAAGTACATTCCCGTGGCGCGTGTGGCCGAGATGCTCGAGCGCCCCGGAGACGTGATCGACTACAACGGCGAGCGGATCACCTTTCCGGACGCGCGCATGGTCTATTGGGCCGGCGGCAATCCGATGCACCACCATCAGGATCTGAACCGCTTCCGGCGAGCGATGGCCAAGCCGGAGGTCGTCGTGGTCCACGAAAGCTGGTGGACGCCGTTTGCGCGCATGGCCGATATCGTGCTGCCCGCGACGACCACATGGGAGCGCACCGACATCATGGCCTCGCGCTCGGACACGCATGTGATCGCAATGAAGCCGGTCGTCGATCCGGTGGGCGAGGCGCGCGACGATTACGAAATTTTCGCCGGTGTCGCCCGGGTTCTGGGCGAGGCCGAATGGCAGCGGTTCACCGAGGGGCGCACGACGCAAGACTGGCTGCGTTGGATGTGGGAGGGCGCGCGGACCGGCTCGGCCGATCTGGGGGTGGACCTGCCCGATTTCGATGCGTTCTGGGCGCAAGAGGTCGTTCGCATCCCGGACCGGGAAGAACCCTATGAGATGCATGCCGCGTTTCGCGGCGGCACGGACCTGCCGACCCCGTCCGGCAAACTCGAGATCTTTTCAGAGCGGATCGACGGGTTCGGATACGACAGCTGTGCGGGGCATCCGACATGGTACGAGCCCGCCGAATGGCTGGGCAATGCGGGTGAGGGCGAATTGCATCTCATCACCAACCAGCCGAAGAACCGGCTTCATTCGCAGGTCGATATGGGACGGGTGAGCGCATCGGGCAAAGTCGACGGGCGTGAGGTCGTGCATCTGAGCGCGCCGGACGCAGCGGCGCGCGGGTTGGCCGAGGGCGATGTCGTGCGGATCGAAAACGCGCGGGGGGCCTGTCTGGCGGTCGTGCGTCTGTCAGAGACGCTTCGTCAGGGCGTCGCGCTGATGGCGACGGGGGCGTGGTACGACCCGGTCGATTGGGGGGCCGAAAAGGCGCTCGAGAAATCGGGCAACCCGAATGTGCTGACGCGCGATGTGGGCACATCGCAACTGGCGCAGGCCACATCTGCGCAGACCACGCTGGTGACAATCGCCAAGTTCGAGGGCGTGCCGCCGCTGGTCACGTCGCATGTGCCGCCGCCGATCGTAGGGCGAGACGAGGACCGCGCGGCGACTGCGTGATCGCACCGCTCAGGGCGCGGTCACGGCCTGTGCTGTAATGTTAACCGAACCATGAACAGTCTGGGGGTTTTCCCCCGTATTTTACGCCAAAGCGCTTGAGGCAAACCGGCGGGCAGAGTATCAGAACCTAACCATTCCGCCCTTGCAATTAGACGGTTCAAATATGATTCGAGTACTCGCTTTTTCCCTCGCTCTCGGCACGCTGGCCTCCTGCAGTGCGAATGGCGATCTGCTGTTCACCTTCGATTGGCAGAACGGGTTTCAGGAAAAACCCGTGGTGACGAGCCTTGGGCCGTCGGGCGGCGTTCCTGCAGAAGTGGAAGAGACGGACGCTTATGCCCAACTGCGCGAACGTGTGGAGTCGGGCGAGTTGACGCAGGCCGAAGCGGTTGCGGAACTGCGCCGGCTTGAGGCGATCGGGGCGCTCGAAACGGCGGATGCGGGCCCTGCGATGCAGACGGCTGTGCCTGCGCCCACGCGCGAGACTGACGAGACCCAGCAGAGCGACACGACGCGGCGCACCATCGGCGCAACCCGCGTGCGCGCGAGCGCCGGGTCGTCGGTGACCTGCGAAGACGGGAGCACCGTCGAGCGGGTCGAGCTGTGCGTCGCCGCCGACGGTCCGGGTCGGTGATCGCAACCGCCATAGCCCGTAGCGCATGAGGCGTCACTGGTCGCTCATACTCGCTGTCGTCAGCTTCGTTTTCGGCCTGACCGCCTATCTCCTGATCTGGATTCCGCAGGCGACCGCGCCGTGGATGATCCTGCAATCGGTGCTCGACGGGGTGTTCTTCACCTTCAAGATGTTCGCCGGGGTCTCGCCCATCGAGATCCGCCCCGAGGGGCCGTATGGCGTGCTTGCCGCGATCCTTCTGAACATCGCGCGGTTCACCGCACCGGCGGCGCTGCTCTGGGCGTTCTTTTCGCGCTTCAGCGACATCTGGCGTCCCGGCTATATCGGCTGGAAGCTCAGGCAGTTGAAGTGGTTCGATCTGGTCTACGGCGTGTCCCCCATCGCCGAGAGGTTCCGGGGCCACAACGCGCGGCACGGCTACTGGACCGTGCAGGTGGTGCCGCAGCGGCCCGGTGAGCTTGCGCCGGGGCGCGAGATGGATCGCAAGACCGGGACGATCCGCTTGTCCGAAGCTGATTTCCTCGACCTCGCGCGCAAGCGCCCGCTGCATCCGCGCGCACTGCTGCTCCTCGATGCCGACGACGGTGCGAATGTCGAAGCCTCCGCGTCGGATATGTTCGACGGTGTCGCGACCGACCTGCGCTATGTCCATATCGGGGACGAGATGCTGCGCCTCGCCCATGTGGCGTTCAGCGCGACCGAGGGTGGGACGCCGTTCCAGACCTTCAACGCTTCGGAACTGGCCGCGCGCTATTTCTTCCGCACCCATGACGTGTTCGCCCAGCATCTCGAAGCGGGCACGCCGCGGGTGCATCTGTGCTGTCTCGGCTTCGGTGAGGATGCGCTGGCGCTCACCTTGCAGTTCCTCAAGATCGGCTGGTGTCCGGGGCTGGACCGGCCGCTGGTCACGATTTTTGCGGACGATGCCGACGACACCGAGCGGCTCTTCCAGCAGCGCTTTGCCATGCTCAAGGACCTCGCCGATTTCCGGTTCGTGGACTGGAGCGCGCGCGCCCCGTGGTTTGCGGCGCAGGAGGCGGCTCTGGCCGAGGATCCGCCAAGCGTCTTTTACGTGTCCGAGACGCTGGGCCGGCATAAGCGCCGGGTCACGCTCGACGTGATGGACAGTTGCGACAAGCTGGGGTGGGAGCCGTTTTACCTGCTCCTGCAACCGACGCATGAGAACTCCGGCTGGGTGCGGCGGCAGCTTGCGCCCGGCGGGCTGGATGTGAGCTGTCTGGCCCCGACGCCGGATTTCCTGTCGACCGAGGGGCTGTCGAACGTGTTCGACCAGATCGCGCGTCGGTTCCACGCGGCCTATGCCCAGTCGCAGGGGGAGCCTGCGCTCGACGACGCGGCCGAGCGGGCCGAGTGGTTGTCGCTGCCCGAGAATTTCCGCGCCTCCAACCGCCGCGCTGCAGACGGGGCCAAGACCAAACTTGAGGCTCTGGGCGTCGCGGGTTCGGTCGAAGAGGCGCTGTCGGGCAAAGTCGCCCGCCCCGCCGCCGCGCCGGAGTTGATGGAGGCACTGGCCGAGGCCGAGCACAAGTCGTGGTTCGCCGACAGGGTCGTCAACGGCTGGCGCTATGGGGCGACGCGGGACAACCGCCGGAAACTGCATCCCGATCTGGTGCCCTACGCCGATCTCAGCGACGCGGTGAAGGCGCTGGACCGGCAACAGATCGAAACGCTTCTCTCGATGATGGGCGAGGCTGAGCACCAATCGACGCCGCGTGCGACGGCGTGACAGTAACGAGTTAAGGGAACGGTGGTGAAAGCACCCAAGTCCACATCCGCATCGACGGGCGACGCCAAGACCAAGGTGTTCGTCTCCTACGCCCGGCTGGACCGGCTGTGGGTCGACAAGATCTGCGACGGGCTGTCGGAATTCCCGAACCTGCGCGTGTTCCGCGACACCGAGGACATTCTGCCGACCGAAGAATGGAAGCCGCGTCTGGAACGTCTGATCCGCGAAAGCGACGTGTTCCTGTTCGCGATCAGCCCCAACTCGCTCGCCTCTGAGGTCTGCGCTTGGGAGCTGGAGCTGGCGGGCGAGCTGAACAAGCGGATCATCCCCATTGTGGTCGAGCAGGTCGATCCGGCGGCGGTGCCCGCAAAACTGGCCAAGCTGAACTACATCTTCCTTACAGAAGCCGACGACCTGAGCCGTGGGCTGACCCATGTGAGCGATGGGGCGAATATCGATATCGACTGGGTGCGCGAACACACCCGGTTGGGCGAGATGGCCGAGCGCTGGAACCGGGCCGCGCGGCTTGGGGCGCAGCCGCTCAGGGGGCGCGATCTGGAGGACGCGGAGCGCTGGCTGGTGGAGCAGCCCGCCTCGGCCCCGCGCCCGACGGATATGCAGCGGCGCTATATCCTTGAAAGCCGCCGCTCGTCGAACCGGCGGCAGCGGTCCATCGCGGCCGGGTCGGTCGTGGCCTTTGTCATCGTCGCGGCGCTGGGCGGGTTCGCCTGGGTGCAGCGGGGCGTGGCGCTGGAGGCGCAAGGTGAGGCCGAGCGCGCGTTGCGCACCGCCGTGGGCGTCGCGGATTCGATGTCGTACGGGATCGTCGAGAGCTTTCAGGATTACGCCCTGCCGCTCGCCGTGCGCGAGGCGATCCTGAACGAGGTCGAGACCTTGCAGACCGCATTGGCCGAAGGGTTCGAAGGCGACGAAATCCTGCAAGGCAGCACCGCCGTGCGTCTGACGATGCAGGGCGATGTGCGCCGCTCGCAGGGCGATCTGGAAGCAGCGCAGGCGGCCTATACCGAAGCGCTGGCGATCACCACGTCGCTTTTGGAAAAAGACGGGACGAACGAGACCTATCAGCGCGATCAGGCGCTGGCGCTCGACCGTCTGGCGAACATGGCCGAGACGCGCGGTGATTTGGCCGAGGCGCAGACCTTTTATGCCCAGAGCCTTGAGGGGTGGCGCAGGCTTTATGCGCTGAACTCCAACGACGTGCGCTGGCGGCGCGGCATGTCGGCGGCTTTGGATCGTCTGGGTGCGCTCCAACAGCGCGCGGGCGATCTGACGGGCGCGCGCGAGACCTATGAGGAAACCGTGGCGCTGAGCCGCGCCTCGGTGGGCCGTGATGCCGAGAGCATCGACACCCGGCGCGATCTGGCGGTGTCTCTGGGGCTTTTCGGCGATCTGCTGGAAGAGCAGGGCGACCTCGAAGGGGCGCAGGCGGCGTATCAGGAAAGCTACGACATCAACCTCGCCCTGACGCAGGAGGTGCCTGCGAACACCGAGTTGCAGCGCGGGCTTCTTGTGTCGCTCGACCAGTTGGGCGGAATTGCCGAGGCGCGGGGCGATCTGGCGGGGGCGCGGGATGCGTTCTCGCAGGGGCTCGCCATCAACCGGCGGCTCTTGCAGAGCGACCCGGACAACACCGACTGGCAGCGCGACCTTGCCGTGTCGCTGGGGCGTCTGGGCGATCTGAACCGCACGCTCGGCGATCTGGGGCAGTCGCAGACCGCCTATGAGGAAAGCCTGTCCATCGCTCGTGCGCTGGCCGCGGCGAACCCGGATACGGTGCAGTGGCAGCGCGACCTGTCGAACTGGCTCGGGCGGCTCGGCGTGGTGCGCCGCGCCTCGGGCGATCTGGAGGGCGCTTTCAACGCATACTCCGAGGCGTTGGCCATCGACGAGCGGCTGGCGGCGCGCGACCCGGAGAATGTCGAATGGCAGCGCGACCATGCGCGGTCGCTCGAAAGCCTTGCCGAGGTGACCCAGCAGCTGGGCGACACCGACGCGGCGCTCGCCGCGCTGGACATGGCGCTCGCGATCCGCAACGCCATTCTGGAGCGTGACCCGACCAGCAGCGGTTGGCAGCGCGACCTTGCCGTCACCTTGGGCCGGATCGGTGATCTGCGTCGCGCGACCTCGGACCTCGACGGGGCGCGCGAGGCGTTCGACCGGCAGTTGGAGATCACGCGCACGCTGGCCGAGGCGAGCCCGGACAACACCCAGTGGCAGCGCGATCTGGCGGTGGCGCTGAACAAGGCGGGCGATCTGGCGGCGGCGACGGGCGATCTGGACAGCGCCGCCGGTGCGTTCGAGCGCAGCCTTGCGATCCGTCAGGATCTTGCAGCACTCGACGCGCAGAACACGATCTGGAAACGCGACGTGTCGCTCGCCCTGAACGCGGTCGGTGATATCCGCAACGATCTGGGCGATCAGGCCGGGGCGCTTGCCGCGTTTCAACAGGGGCTCGCGCTGCGGGACGAGCTTGTGGCGCTGGATGCCTCGAACGCCGATTGGCAGCGCGATCTCGCGGCCTCGCTCGAACGGGTCGGGGCCGCGCTTCAAGCGACGGGGGATACCGAGGGGGCACTTGCGGCGGCGCAACGTGGGCTGGACGTCCGGCGCGATCTGGTGGACCGCGCGCCAGACAACGCAGGCTGGCAGCGCGATCTGGCACTGGCCTATGAGCGCCTCGCGCAGCTTCTGACCGATGCGGGCAATGATGCGGCGGCGCGGGATGCGCGGGCGCAAAGCATCGCCATTCAGGAAGAGCTTCTGACCACCGATCCGGGCAACATCACCCGGCAGCGCGATATTGCGGGCTCTTACGGCACCTATGCCGCCGCGCTGATCCGGTTGGGCGAGGTCGACGCGGCACGCACCGCCTATGAGGCGCAGGTGTCGCGGATGCGCGGGCTGGCCGAGGTCGCATCGGACGATCCGGCGCAGCGCAGTGCGCTTCAGGTGACGCTGGTGCGCGCCGGGCGGGCGCTGGCGCTGGCGGGCGAGGCCGAGGCGTCGGTCGCGATGCTGGACGAGGGCGTGGCGATTGCGCGCGATCTGCTGGCGGCGGAGCCTGAGGCGGTTGCTCGCCGCACGCAGCTTGCGACCGCGCTGTCGGCCGTGGCCACGTCGAAATCCCGGATGGAGGACGAGGCGGGGGCACAGGCCGCGCTGGTCGAGGCCGCCCAAGTTCTGCGCCCTGCCGAGGGCGCGACGGATGCGTCTGAGACCGCGCATGACCTGATCGTGGTCCTGTCGCGGCTTGGGGACACCGAACTGACGCTCGACAATGTCGATGCCGCCCGCGCCGCCTATCAGGAGGCCGAGAGCCGGGCGCGGGCCGAGGTCGAGGCGAAGGCGGAGGATCAGACCGCCGCGCGCGATCTGATCATGGCGCTGAACGCTTTGGGCCATCTCGAAGGTACGCGGGGCGATCTGGCGCTGTCGTTCGATCATTACGGCGAAGCGGCCGATGTGGCGCGGGCATTGCGCGACACGGTGGGGCCACAAGCTTATCCCGACGCCGCCTTTGCCGATCTGCTGGGTCAGCTTGCTTCTTACGGTGTGCTGATCGAGCAGGACGAGGCGGCCGAAGCGGTGGCGCGTGAGGGGCTCGAGCTGCGGCCCGAGGATGTGTGGCTGCAACGCTCGCTCGCTCATGCCCAGATGTTTCAGGGTGAAACCGATGCGGCGGAGGAGATCTATTTGACGCTCGCCGCCGACCCCGAGACGCGCGAGGCGCTGTTCGGCGAGTTCGACGCGCTCGCCTTTCTCGGTCGGACCGATCCGCTGATGCAGGACATCCGCGACAGCGTGGCGACGGAATGATCGGCCACGCGCCGATGGCGGCAGACAGAACGGAGACGGCGGTATGAGCATTCGCGACAAGGACCGGCGTTTTTTTGTCTCGCTCACCCATGTGCTGCTCGCCATCTCGGTGACGCTGGGGATGGTCGGCTATCTGTACCTCTTGCCCTTTGATGAGGCCGAAGGGGCGGGCCAGACGATCCTGATGCTGACCGACGCGGCTTATGCGACCGCGCGGCTTTTCATCCTCGAAGGGCCGGACGATCTGGCGACGGACGGCAGCACGCTGGCGCTGTGGCTGGTCGGGGTCGCCCGGCTGCTCGCGCCGATTGCGCTGGCAGGCTACGCGGTCACGGTGTCCGAACGGCTCTGGCGCCCGCTGATGACCGGGCTACAGGCGCGGCGGCTTTCGGATCACTACGTGATTTTCGGCTGGGATGCCTATGCGACCGAACTGGCCCGCGACCTGCGCGCTGACAACGTGCCGATGGCGATCATGCTGCCGCCCGAGGACGACGCCGAGGCCGTGCGCCGGGCGTTGGGCAGTGACGTGGTGGTGATGAGCGGCGACATCTACGACCGGCGCAGTTGGCAGCGCATTCGCATGATGTCGGCGCGCGCCATCGTGGTCTTTGCCTCGGACCTCGAGCTGTTGCGGATCGTCGAGACGTTTCGTGAGTTCGAGCCGACGCGCTTTGACAAGGACATCGACCCCGACACGCCGACCCGCGTGTTCCTGCGGGTGTCGAGCCGCCAGTTGAAACGGCAGTTGATCGTGCGGCAGGGGCTGTTCGCCTCGTCCAAACGGTTCCGGTTCGAGCCGTTCAATGTCGAAGAACTCTCGGCGCGTACCTTCTTTCACGAGCGCCACCTGTTTCTCGACGCCAAGACCGCGGGCCACCCCGGTCTGCACTGGGTTTTCGTCGGGTGGAGCGATTCCCTGTCGGCGCTGTCCGAGCAACTGGTGAAGGTTTCGCCCTTTCCCGGCTTGCAGGTGCCGCGCCTGACGGTGTTCTCGCGCGAACCGCATCGCACGCGGGCGCAGCTTGGCGACGTGCTCGGCCCGGTGCAGGGCTATATCCGGTGGAGCGTGCATGAATGGGCCGAGGGTGGCACGCTGCCACCCCTGAACGAGATGCGGATCGCGGCCGAGAAATCGCCGCTGACCGGCGTGTTCCTTGCCTCGGGCGAAGCGGCGGACCTGACGCGGGCCTTGGCGCTGGAAAGCGCGATGGATCAGGAGCGCGTGTCGCGTGCGCCGATCTGGATTGAACGGGCGCATGAGAGCGAGATTGCCGAGACGCTGTCGCGCGCTGGCGTGGAAAGCGCGCCGCGCCGCCCGGTGCTGACCGCGACGATGCTGTTGGGCAGTCTCGACCGCGCGGCGCGCGCGTTTCACGAGGCCTACACGACCTATGCCAACCAGAGCGAGGCGTGGGAGGATCTGGACGAGAACTTCCGCAACGCGAACCGCCGCGCCGCCGACCATGCCAAGACCAAGCTCGAGGCGCTGGGGCTTGCTGAAAAGGTCAACAGCGCGATCCCCGAGGCCGACCTGCGCAAGCTGGTGGAGGCCAATCTGGAACCGCTCGCGCGCGTGGAGCACGATTCATGGAGCATCGACCGGCAGCTTAACGGCTGGCAGTATGGCCCCGAACGGTCGGACACCGCGCGGCTGCATCCGAGCCTGATCCCGTATGACGACCTGGACCAGTACCAGAAAGACCTCGACCGTTGGCAGGTCGAACAGCTGCCCAAGATCGTGGGGGTCAAGGATCACGGGTGATCGGTCTGCTGCCCCCCGTCCGGCAGGGGGCAGGGTCAGGCGCCTAGGAATTGCGGTGCGTGGTCGCGCCCAGATGGGCCGGGCCGACGAGGGTTGCGTATTTGCGCAAGGTGGCGGTCTCAGGCTCCAGCCCCTCCGGCAATGGCGGGCGGGTCCGGCTGGCCAGTTCCTCGGCGGAGAGGTTGACGTTCAACTCGCGCTTGCCCGCGTCGATCTGGATGATGTCGCCGGTGCGGATGAGGCCGATGGGGCCGCCCGCCGCCGCCTCGGGCCCGATGTGGCCGATGCAGAGGCCACGGGTCGCGCCCGAGAAGCGACCGTCGGTGATGAGCGCGACCTTCTCGCCCATGCCCTGACCATAAAGGAGCGCGGTGACGCCCAGCATCTCGCGCATGCCCGGCCCGCCCTTGGGGCCTTCGTTGCGGATCACGATGACGTCGCCCGCCTCGTATTCGCGTTTGCGCACGGCGGCGACCGCGTCTTCTTCGCATTCGAACACCCGCGCCGGACCTTCGTGAACGGTGTGCTTGAGGCCTGCGACCTTGAGCACCGCGCCGTCCGGGGCGAGCGAGCCCTTGAGCACGACGACGCCTGAGGTCGGCGTGACGGGATTGCCCACGGCGCGGATCACGCGGCCGTCGGCCTCGGGCCCGCTGTCGGCGATTTCGCCCAGTGTCTTGCCCTCGACGCTCTGCGTGTCGGTGTGCAGCACGCCCGCCCCTTTCAGCACGCGCAGAAGCGCGGGGGTGCTGCCGACATGATGCATGTCACGCGCCCAATAGGCGCCGCCGGGTTTCAGGTCGGCGACCAGCGGCACGTCTTCGAGAATGCCCGCGATGTCGTCGAGAGTGAAACTGATCCCCACCTCGTTCGCGATGGCGGGAAGGTGGAGGAGCGCATTGGTCGACCCGCCCGTCGCACCGACGGCGACCACGGCGTTTTCCAGCGACTTGCGCGTGATGAGGTCCGAGGGCAGGGGGCCGTTCTCGTCCACCGCGCGGCGCAGGAGCTTGGCCGCATGTTTCACCAGCACCTGCCGTTCTGAGTAAACGGCGGGGAGGTAGGCGACACCGATGGGGGCGAGGCCCAGCACTTCGGCCACCAGCGCCATCGTGTTGGCGGTGAACTGCCCGGCGCAGGAGCCGACGGTGGGCACGCCCACCCGCTCCATCGCGTCGAGCTCTTCTTCGGTCGAGCTGCCCTCATAGACACGGCCCACGCCCTCATAGACGTCGACCACGCCAATGTCCTGCCCGTCCCACGGGGTCGGCAGGGCCGCGCCGCCGTAGAAGAAGACCGAGGGGCGGTTGATGCGGGCGATGGCCATCAGCATGCCCGGCAGGGTCTTGTCGCAGGAGGCGAAGGTCATCAGCCCGTCATAGGCGTGGCCGCGCACCATCGCGTCGATGCTGTCGGCGATGATCTCACGCGAGACCAGCGAAAAGCGCATGCCGCGATGATTCATCGTCATGCTGTCGGCCACGGTGATCGTGCCGAATTCGAAGGGCGTCATCTGTTCGCGGGTCACGCCGAGTTTCGCGGCCTGAACCTGCGGGGGGAGCGACATGGTGCAGGGCGTCACCTCGCTCGCCGTGTGGGCGAGGGCGACGAAGGGGCTGGCAAGGGCCTGATCGTCATGGCCCATCGCGCGCAGAAACGAACGGTGCGGGGCGCGGTCGAGCCCGTCCACGATGGTGCTCGAGTGGCGTTTGCCTTTGGTCATGTCGGTGTCCTCCCTGTCCTCGGCCGCACTGTGGCCGAGTTCGTGGGCGGCGGAAAGGCGTCAATCGGGGTTTTCAGCCGATGGGGGTCAGCCAGTCTTGGTGGGCCGGGGGATTAGCCGTAGGCTTGGCGCACCTATGGATCGTCTCACGCTGTTGCGCCCTTTGCGCGCCTTCCTTTTCGCCGCCCTGATCGGTGCGCCTGCCGTCGCGCAGGATCGTGCCGCCGTCGAGGGCCAGTTTCAGGACTGGCTGGAGGCCACCGTCTGGCCGCGCGCCCAAGCCGGGGGCGTGTCGCGCGCAACCTTCGACGCGGCGTTCGACGGGGTCGCGCTCAACTGGGATCTGCCGGACTTGGTGCCGCCGGGCACCGCGCCCACCACGCCGGACGACCAGCGTCAGGCGGAGTTCGGCTCGCCCGGACGGTACTTCAACCGGAACGGGCTGGATGGCGCCACTTCGGTCGGCAAGGTCATGGCCGCGCGCTATGCCGACACGCTGGCCGCGGTCGAGGACAAGACCGGCGTGCCGGGACGGATCGTGTTGGGCGTCTGGGGGCGTGAGAGCGGTTATGGCCGCGTCGCGATCCGATATGACGCGTTCGAGGTGCTGGGGACCAAAGGGTTCATGTCGACACGTGCGGCGTATTTCACCGACGAGCTGATCGCGGCGCTGGAGATTGCCGAGGCGGGCCATCTGGACCCGCGCGAGATGCGCAGCAGTTGGGCAGGCGCGCTGGGTCAGCCGCAGTTCATGCCGTCGAATTTCGCGCGTTACGGGACTGACGGGAATGGCGACGGCAAGGCCGATATCTGGACTTCTGAGGCCGATACCATCGCGTCGATTGCCGCCTATCTGGCCGATCATGGCTGGGTCGCGGGGCGCGACTGGGGGTTCGAGGTCAAGGTGCCTGCCTCGGTGTCCTGCACACTCGAGGGCCCGGATCAGGGACGGCTCATTTCCGAATGGGCCGAGATGGGGATCACCCGCATTTCCGGCCGCCCGTTCCCCGAGCATGAGGCAAGCGGTGAGGGCTTTCTGATGATGCCCGCCGGGCGGTTCGGCCCGGCCTTTGTCGTGACGCCGAATTTCTATGTGCTGAAGGACTACAATATGAGCGACCTCTACGCGCTCTTCGTCGGGCATGTGGGCGACCGCATCCGGTATGGGATGGGGGATTTCACGAGCCGGTGGGGCGATGTGGGCGGTATGTACCGCTCGGACATCGCCGACATGCAGCGCGTGCTCGAAGGACAGGGGCATGACGTGGGTGGGGTCGACGGGTTGCCCGGCTACAAGACGCGGCGGTCCATCGGGCGCTGGCAGGAGGCGCAGGGGCGCGATGCCACCTGTTTCCCGAGCAAGGCGCTCCACGGCGCGATGGTGCCCTAGGTCAGCCGCGCAGAAACCGGATCAGGTTGAACGCAAGATCGCCGATGTCGCCCATGCGGGCCGCGACGTGTTCGCGGGCAAGCCCCTCGGGCCCCGCGCGGTCGGCGATGCGGCGGAACAGACGTTCGAGCCTGCGGCGGTGTGTGCCAGTCGCGACTTGAACCGGGTCGGCGACGAGGCCCGCGAAGGTGGTGACGAAGGCGCTGATCACCGACAGCGCCATGAACACTAGGGCGATCATCCAGACGGGCAGAGCGGCCGGGAAAAGCCCGTACCAGACGCGGCCCAAGCCGGGGCCGAGCGGGAAGCGGTCGATGGCCAAGGTCTGCGCGCCGAGGTCCGCGAAGGGGCCGGCGAGCGAGACGAGGCCGGGGGTGGCGGTGTGAAACAGAAGAAACCCTGACATGATGACCACGACGAGCGTGACCATCTCGGCCACGGCGCTTCGGGTCGAGACATAGGCATCGACCGCCGCGCGCGTCTCCTCCGCGCTGCCGCCGGGGCCGATGCCGTGGCCGTCGAGGGTGGCGAAGAACCGGGTGACGTCTTTGGCCACAAGGGCCGAGACTCGGGTCGATAGCAGGATGTGGCGGGCGGAGAGCCAGTTCGCGACGCCGCGCAGGCGCAGGAGGCGGGCAAGGCCTGCGGTCAGGCGCACGATGAGAAAGACCGGCGCGAGGATCACGTTCAGAGGGGCGCGGATCAGATCACCACCGAGTGCGGCGCGGTGCAGCCGCAGGGTGCCGCGAAGCCCGAAGGTCTCGCGCACGAAGCGGCGGATTTCGCCGCTGGGGATCGGGGGGCTGTCCGGTTCAATGTCCACCGCCGTTAGGTGGGGTGGCGCGGGCCAAAAGGCAATCCGCCTCAGGGCGCGGGTTGGTCGGCGAGCCAGTCGCGGAACGCCGTGAGCGGGGGATAGCCCGCACGCGCCTCTGGCCACGCGAGCCAATAGGCCCCGCGCCCCGGCACGGAGGGCGTGAAAAGCGGTTCGAGCCGTCCCTCGGAGTGTTCGGTTGCGGCGAGATAGGCGGGCAGGATCGCCACGCCGAGACCCGCGATGGCCGCCTGCGTCATCATCGAGAAATGGTCGAACAGCATCCCGTCGGCGCGCGGTTGCGGTGCGTCATGCGCGGCGAACCAGTCGGCCCATGCGAGTGGCCGGGTTTCCAGTTGCAGGAGCGGCAGGCGGGCAAGATCGGCGGGCGTAGTAACCTTGGCCTCGGCGATAAGGTCGGGCGCGGCGCAGGCGGTATAGTGCTCGCCAAAGAGCCGCAGGTGATGCGCGCCGGGCCAGTCGTCGTCGCCGAAATAGATCACGGCATCCACCGGCTCGGTCTCGAACGAAAAACGGCGCAGACGGGTCGTGAGGCTCAGGTTGATGCCCGGATTTGTGTCGAGGAACGATTTCAGCCGCGGGCCGAGCCACTGGGCGTTGAGCGTCGGCAGGGTCGCGACGGACAGCGAACCGCCATCGGGGTTCGCCACCACCTTCATGCTGGCGCGTTGGATGAGGTCGAGTGCGCGCCCCACATCGCCCGCCAGATCGAGCGCGGCGGGGGTCGGCACCAGCCGCTTTTTGTGACGGACGAACAGGTCGCGGCCCAACTGCTCTTCCAAAGTGCGGATCAGGCGGCTTACGGTGCTTTGGGTGAGGTCCAACTCGCGCGCGGCGGCGGTCACCGATCCGGTGGCGATCACGGCGTCGAAGGCGGAGAGCACCGAGATCGACGGGAGGAAACGGCGGTTGCGCATGGAACCTCATGCATAAAGTGCATCAACTCTTGGGAAAATGCCGATGTTCAGGCGGGTTTTCAATGATTATGCACATGGAAACGACGGATTAGGAGGATCAGATGGCCGACGCGAAAGGACAGAGTTTCAAGTGGGAAGACCCGTTCCTGCTCGACGATCAGCTCGAAGAGGACGAGCGCATGATCCGCGACACGGCGGCCGCCTTTGCAGCCGACAAGCTCGCGCCCCGCGTGAAGGACGCCTATCTCAACGAGACGACCGACCCGGCGATTTTCGCCGAAATGGGGGCTGCGGGTCTGCTCGGCGTGACCGTGTCCGAGGATTACGGTGGGGTCGGGGCCGGCTATGTCTCCTACGGGCTGGTCGCGCGTGAGGTGGAGCGGATCGACAGCGGCTATCGCTCGATGATGTCGGTGCAATCCTCGCTCGTCATGTATCCGATCGAGGCCTATGGCTCGGAAAAACAGAAGCGGAAATACCTGCCCAAACTGGCGTCCGGCGAATGGATCGGTTGCTTCGGCCTGACCGAACCCGACGCAGGCTCGGACCCGGCGGGTATGAAGACGCGGGCGAAAAAGGTCGACGGCGGTTACGTGCTGAACGGGGCCAAGATGTGGATCTCGAACGCGCCGATTGCCGATGTGTTCGTGGTCTGGGCCAAGTCCGAGGCGCATGATGGCAAGGTGCGCGGCTTCGTGCTCGAAAAGGGTATGAAGGGGCTGTCGGCGCCCAAGATCGAGGGCAAGCTCAGCTTGCGCGCGTCCATCACGGGCGAGATCGTCATGGAGGATGTGGAAGTCGGCGAGGATGCGCTTCTGCCCAACGTCTCGGGCATGTCCGGGCCGTTCGGGTGTCTGAACCGTGCCCGCTACGGCATCGCGTGGGGCGCGATGGGCGCGGCCGAGGACTGCTGGTTCCGCGCCCATGCCTATGGGATGGAGCGCAAGCAGTTCGACCGGCCGCTCGCCGCGACGCAGTTGTACCAGAAGAAGCTCGCCGACATGCAGACCGAGATCGCGCTGGGCCTGCAAGGCGCGCTGCGCGTCGGGCGGCTGTTCGATGCGGGCAAGTTCGCGCCCGAGATGATTTCCATCGTCAAACGCAACAACTGCGGCAAGGCTTTGGATATCGCCCGGCAGGCGCGCGACATGCACGGCGGCAACGGGATTTCGTCGGAATACCACGTGATGCGCCATGCCCAGAATCTCGAAACGGTGAACACCTATGAGGGCACGCATGACGTGCATGCGCTGATCTTGGGCCGGGCGCAGACGGGCCTTCAGGCGTTCTTCTGATGGCCGCGCCGTATGCGGGGCTGAAGGTCGTCGAGCTTGCGCGGGTGCTGGCCGGTCCGTGGATCGGCCAGACACTGGCGGACCTCGGTGCCGAGGTCATCAAGGTTGAAAGCCCCGAGGGCGACGACACCCGCAAATGGGGGCCGCCCTTCATCGAACGGCCCCTGCCGGATGGCGGGAGCGAGCGGGTGGCAGCCTATTTTCATTCAGCCAACCGTGGGAAATTCTCGGTGGTCTGCGATTTTCGCGATGCGGGAGATCTGGAGCGGCTCAAGACGCTGATTGCGGAGGCGGACGTCCTGATCGAGAACTTCAAGGTCGGGGGGCTGGCGAAGTACGGGCTGGACTATGCCAGTTGCACGGCGTTGAACCCACGGCTGATCTATGCCTCGGTCTCGGGCTTCGGGCAGGACGGGCCGCGCGCGCATCAGCCGGGCTACGACTTCATGGCGCAGGGCATGACCGGGATTATGGACCTGACGGGTGACCCGGAGGGTGAGCCGCAGAAGATCGGGGTGGCGTGGATCGACATCCTGACCGGTCTGCACGGCGTGATCGGGGTGCAAGCGGCTTTGGCGGCGCGCGAGCGGACGGGCAAGGGTCAGCAGGTCGATGTGTCGCTCATGGAGACGGGGGTCGGTGTGCTGGCCAATCAGGCGATGAACTACCTCGTCTCCGGCGTGGCGCCCACGCGGATGGGGAACGCACATCCGAACCTCGTGCCCTATCAGGTGTTTCCGGCGTCGGATGGCCACGTGATCATCGCGACCGGGAACGACCGGCAATTTCGCGCCCTGTGCGGCGCGCTGGGGCTCGATCGGTTCCTGAGCGACGCGCGGTTCGCGGATAACGCAGGCCGTGTCGCGCATCGTGACGTGCTGTGCGATGCGATTGCCGCCGCGACCATCGCGGTCGAGAAGGCGGTGCTGATCGAGAGGTTGACGGGTCTGGGGATTCCGGTGGGGCCGATAAATACGGTGGCCGAGGCGATCGACGATCCGCAGATGGTGGCGCGTGAGATGGTGATCCGACCCGAGGGGATACCGGGGGTTCGGACGCCTATTCGGTTGTCCGATGCGGAGACCGTGTCGGAGCGTGCCTCGCCAGGGCTGGGGCAGGGGCGCTGGGGGTTTGGGGCGCGGTCCTGAGGGGGTGCTTTTTGTGTTTGGAAATTTGGGCTGTTAACAATTTGGATTGGTTCGGAAGTCTTAAGGCTCTGATTAATAAGGATATTTGTCGGACCAGGATACTAGAATCCTAGTATTCTGGTATCCTGAAGCCCCAAAAACCACGCGCCCCCTGAGCGCCCGCACAGCCCCAAATTCTCAAGCCCTCAGCCCAACGAAAAAGGGCGGCCCCGAAAGGCCGCCCTCACATTGATTTCGCCAGATCACTTCACGTCGAAACGATCCGCGTCCATCACCTTGACCCAAGCCTGCACGAAGTCCGCCGCGAATTTCTCTTTCGCGTCCGACTGGCCATAGACCTCGGCAATCGCCCTGAGTTGCGAGTTCGAGCCGAACACCAGATCGCAGCGCGTCCCGGTCCACTTCACCTCGCCCGACGTGCGGTCTTTCGCCCCAAAGGTCGTCTCGGCATCGTCCGTGGCCGACCACTTGCAACCCATGTCGAGCAGGTTGACGAAGAAGTCGTTGGTCAGCGTTCCCGGCTTGTCGGTCAGCACGCCATGTGCCGATCCGCCGTGGTTCGCACCCAGCACCCGCAGGCCGCCGACGAGCACCGTCATTTCGGGTGCGGTCAGGGTCAGGAGTTGCGCCTTGTCGACCATCATCGCCTCGGCCGGCACCGCGAACTCCACCTGCTGGTAGTTGCGGAACCCATCGGCGAGCGGTTCGAGCGGCTCGAAGTTGTCCACGTCGGTCTGCTCTTCCGACGCGTCCATCCGGCCCGGCGTGAACGGCACCGACACATCGACACCGCCGTCCTTGGCCGCCTTCTCGATCCCTGCCGAACCACCGAGCACGATCAGGTCGGCGAGCGAGATTTTCTTGCCGCCCGACGCCGATCCGTTGAAGTCGGCCATAATGCCTTCGTAGACGCCGAGCACGCGGGCGAGTTCGGCCGGTTCATTGGCGTCCCAGTCCTTTTGCGGGGCCAGACGGATGCGACCGCCGTTGGCACCGCCGCGTTTGTCCGAACCCCGGAAGGTCGAGGCCGAGGCCCATGCGGTTTTCACCATGTCCGACACCGACAGGCCCGACGACAGGATCTCGGACTTCAGGGTGTCGATATCGGCGCTGTCGACCAACGGGTGGTCGCAGGCCGGGATCGGGTCCTGCCAGATCAGGTCTTCCGACGGCACTTCGGCCCCCAGATAGCGCGCCTTGGGTCCCATGTCGCGGTGGGTCAGCTTGAACCACGCGCGGGCAAAGGCATCGGCGAACTGGTCGGGGTTCTCATAGAACCGGCGCGAGATCTTCTCGTATTCCGGGTCCATACGCAGCGACAGGTCGGTGACGAGCATCGTCGGCTTGTGCTTTTTGTTCGGGTCGAACGGGTCCGGGATGATCTCCGGCGCGTCTTTGGCGACGAACTGCTTGGCGCCCGCCGGGCTTTCGGTCAGCTCGTATTCATAGCCGAACAGGTTCTCGAAGAAGTTGTTCGACCACTGGGTCGGCGTCGCCGTCCAGGTGACTTCCGGGCCGCCCGTGATGGCGTCGGCACCCATGCCGCTGCCGTGGGTCGAGGTCCAGCCAAAGCCCTGTTCGGCAAGGCCCGCGCCCTCCGGCTCGGCACCTACAAGGCCAGCGTCACCCGCACCGTGGGTCTTGCCGAAGGTGTGGCCCCCGGCGATCAGCGCGACGGTTTCCTCGTCGTTCATCGCCATGCGGGCAAAGGTCACGCGGATATCATGCGCGGCTTTCACCGGGTCCGGCTCGCCCTCGGGGCCTTCGGGGTTCACGTAGATCAGGCCCATGTGCGTGGCGCCCAAGGGATTGTCGAGGTCACGCTCGCCGTGGAACCGCTGGTCGGTGCCGAGCCATTCTTCTTCGGCGCCCCAGTTCACGTCCTCTTCCGGCTCCCACGTATCGGCGCGACCACCGGCGAACCCGAAGGTTTTGAAGCCCATCGATTCGAGCGCGACGTTGCCTGCGAGCACGAAGAGGTCGGCCCAGGAAATGGCGTTGCCGTACTTCTGTTTGACCGGCCACAGCAGGCGGCGGGCCTTGTCGAGGTTGGCGTTGTCGGGCCACGAATTGAGCGGCGCGAAACGCTGCTGCCCGGTGCCTGCGCCACCACGACCGTCACCGATCCGGTAGGTGCCCGCGGCGTGCCACGCCATGCGGACCATCAGGCCGCCGTAGTGGCCGAAGTCGGCGGGCCACCAGTCCTGACTGTCGGTCATCAGCGCGGTGAGGTCGGCCTTCAGCGCCTTGAGGTCGAGCTTGGAGAAGGCTTCGGCATAGTCGAAGTCGCCGCCCATCGGGTCGGACAGGTCCGAATTCTGGTGCAGGATCTTGAGGTTCAGCTGGTTGGGCCACCAGTTGCGATTGGTGCGCGTGCCTTGCGTAACCGCCGCGCCGCCCGCGAAGGGGCATTTCGATGCAGCATTGCCGTCCATGAGGTCTCTCCCTTTAGAGTCAGTATGTTCTGCGTTTCCGGAGGACAGGGCATACGACCGCTGTCGCGGGACCGACGTATAAGCCGACCCCGCCAAAGTCCTGAGCGTGACTTCGACGGCGCATGAAATGTCCTCCTCCTAGAATCAATCTAACACCGGGTTTCGATATCCTAAAGTTGCGTTTTCTGATCGTTGTCATAAGTTGGGGTTATGGCAAACCTCACGATCAAGCAACTCAGGTATTTCGACGCGCTCGCACGGCACGGACATTTCGGCCGGGCGGCGGATGCCTGCGCGATTTCTCAGCCCGCCCTGTCGATGCGGATCAAGGAGTTGGAGGAAGAGCTTGGAACGCCGCTTGTAGAGCGCGGCCCAAGGCAGTTGCGCCTGACCTCGTTCGGCGAGGATTTCGTGGCCAAGGCGCGCGAAGTGCTGCGCGGGGTCGATGAGTTGGGCGATCTGGCGCGGGCGGCCAAGGGGCGGTTGGCGGGGCGTCTGCGGATCGGGGTGATCCCGACCATCGCGCCCTATCTGCTGCCTGCGATCATCGGGCGGCTGTCGCTGGCGCATGAGGGGCTCGATATCCATGTGCGGGAATCGCTGACCTCAAAACTCATCACCGAACTTCACGAGGGGCGGCTGGATACGGCCATTCTCGCACTGCCGATTTCCGAGCCTGCGTTCACCGAAGTGCCGCTTTTCGACGAGGATTTCGTGCTGGTGCGCCCGCCCGAGGATGCCGACAACCCGGTGCCGGATCGCGACGGGCTGCGCGAGATGCGGCTGCTTCTCTTGGAAGAGGGGCATTGTTTTCGCGATCAGGCGCTGTCGTTCTGCAACATCCAGTCGGCACTGCCGCGCGAGACGCTGGATGGCTCGTCGCTTTCGACGCTGGTTCAGATGGTGGGGGCCGGGATCGGTGTCACGCTCATCCCTGAAATGGCGGTGCCGGTCGAAACGCGGGCGACGGACGTGTCGGTCGCACGGTTTCCCGAGCCGCAGCCGACACGCACGATCGGGATGATCTGGCGCAAGACCAGCCCACTCGCCGGGCAGTTGCGTGAAGTGGCCGATGTGGTGCGCGAGGCCGCGATGGCCGGGCGTGCGGCGAATGCGGCTTGACCCTTGGCCATCGGGTCGGGACAAACGGGAAAACAGACGAAGGGCAGAGACATGGCACCGAAATTCGGAACGAGCGGGCTGCGCGGCCTCGTCACGGACCTGACGCCGGAGCTTGTCGGGGATTACACCCGCGCTTTTCTCGCCGCTTGTCCGCACAACGGCACGATCTGTCTGGGCTGGGACTTGCGGCCCTCGTCCCCCGATATCGCCGATGCCGTGGCTGATGCCGCGCTGGGCGAGGGCGTGAACGTGGTGCGGCTCGGCCCCGTGCCGACGCCCGCCTTGGCGCTCGTGTCGATGGCCGGGCAGGCGGGGGCCGTGATGGTGACGGGCAGTCACATCCCGGCGGACCGCAACGGGCTCAAGTTTTACCTGCCGACCGGCGAGATTTCCAAGGAGGACGAGGGGCGCATTTCGGCGGCGCTCGGGCGCGAAGCGCGGGGGCTCAGCGCGCAGGAAGAGCCGCGCTATGATGCGCTCGATCTCTATGTCGCGCGGTATGTGCGCGCCTTTGGGGCGGGTGCGCTCAAGGGCATGAAGATCGGGGTCTATGAACATTCCTCGGTCGCGCGCGAGGTGATGGTCCGGGTCATGACCGAACTGGGGGCCGAAGTCGTACCGCTCGCCCGGTCCGACACCTTCATCCCGGTCGACACCGAAGCGGTAGATGCGGAAACGCGTGAGATGTTCGCGGGCTGGTGTGCAGAACATGGGCTGTCGGCGCTGGTGTCCACCGATGGCGATGCCGACCGCCCGATGGTGACGGACGAAGCCGGGCGGATCGTGCCGGGCGACGTGCTCGGTCCGCTCACGGCGCAGATGCTGGAGGCCCGCGTGATCTGCACGCCGGTGTCGTCCAACACGATGGTGTCGGAGTTGGGGTTCGAACAGGTGGACCTGACCCGGATCGGATCGCCCTTCGTCATCGCGGCGATGGAGAACGCGCTCGCGAATGACCCGGCGGCCAAGGTCGTGGGATATGAGGCGAATGGCGGGTTCCTGTTGGGGTACGAGGCGCAGGGGCCCGCGGGCACGCTCGCGCCGCTCATGACCCGCGACAGTATCCTGCCGATGGTCGCGCCGCTCGCGCGGGCGAAGGCCGAGGGGCTCAAGCTCTCCGACCTCGTCGCGACCCTGCCGCCGCGTTTCACCGCGGCCGACCGCCTGCAGGGTGTCGAGCCGGAGGTGGCGCGCGCCTTTATCGCGGGGCTGGAGGGCGACAAGGCCAAGCGCACGGCGTTCTTTGGCGCGGGGCTGACCGAAACCGCGACCGACACCACCGACGGGCTGCGTGTGACCTTTGCCGAGGGCCCGGTGGTGCATCTGCGCCCCTCCGGCAACGCGCCGGAGTTTCGCTGCTATGTCGAGGCGAGCGATCCCGAGACCGCCGCAAAATTGGTCACTCTGCACCTTGAAAAGCTGGGCGCCGCGCTGATCTGAGCCAATCCGGCGGCGTTACAAAAGCTTTACGCCACCGACACATTCCGGTGACGGACTCGCCCCATACGGGCCCCCAAGACAGATGGGGGTTCCATGCTGGTTGTCGAAAACCTGACGAAACGCTTTGGCCGCAATACCGCGGTCGATTCCATGAATTTCACCGTCGACCGGCCCATGATGCTGGGCATCATCGGGCGCTCGGGGGCGGGGAAATCGACCTTCCTGCGCATGATGAACCGGATGACGGATGCGACCGAGGGCAGCCTGTCCTTCGAAGGGCGCGACGTGCTCAAGCTGCGCGGCCGTGACCGCCGCAGCTGGCAGGCCGACTGCGCGATGATCTTTCAGCAGTTCAACCTCGTCCCGCGCATGGATGTGGTGTCGAACGTGCTACACGGCACGCTGAACCGTCGCTCGACCTTTTCGACGATGTTCAACCTGTTCCCGCGTGAAGACATTCACCACGCCATCGACATTCTCGAACGCATGGGGATCGCGGACCACGCCGCCAAGCGCGCCGAGGCGCTGTCGGGTGGGCAACAACAGCGGGTCGCCATCGCGCGGGCGCTGATGCAGGACCCCAAGGTGATCCTTGCGGACGAACCCATCGCCTCGCTCGACCCGATGAATGCCCAGATCGTGATGGAAACGCTTCGGCGCATTCACGAAGAAGACGGGCGGATGGTGATCGCGAACCTCCACACGCTCGACACCGCGCGGCGTTATTGCGACCGGGTGATCGGGATGCGTGACGGGCGCATCGTCTTTGACGGCACGCCCGAGCAACTCACGACCGGCGTGGCCCGCGACATCTACGGCGCGGACGACAGCTTTTCCGAAGACGCCACATCGACCGAAATCCGCGATGCCGCGCGTCCGGCGCTGACCGCGCGCGCCACCGCGACCGCCTGAAGACCCTTTCATCGACCGGGGCAGGACGCCCCCCAATCAACCTGAAACGGAGAGAGACAGATGAAACGCATCCTCGTAGCTGCCCTTGCAACCACCGCGCTGGTGTCCCCGGCACTGGCCCAAGGCATCGAAGAGTTCAACATCGGCATTCTGGGCGGCGAGAACGCTCAGGACCGTCTGAACAACCACGAGTGCCTCAAGACCTATACCGAAGAAGCTCTTGGCGTTCCGGTGAAGCTGTTCGCCCCCGCCGACTACAACGGCGTCATTCAGGGCCTGCTGGGCGGCACGCTCGACATGGCCTGGCTCGGGGCCTCCGGCTATGCCGCGATCTACCTGCAAGACCCCGACGCGGTCGAGCCGGTGCTGGTCAAGATCAACCTCGACGGTTCCTACGGCTACCACTCGATCGGTTTCGCCCGTGCCGACAGCGGCATCACCTCGCTTGAAGACATTCAGGGCAAGGTCTTTGGTTTCGGCGATCCGAACTCGACCTCGGGCTATCTGATCCCGTCCATCGAAATCCCGCAGGCCGGTGACGGCATCACGATGGAGCCGGGCGCCTATTTCGGTGACGTCGTGTTCACCGGCGGTCACGAGCAGACCATCGTCGCGGTCAACAACGGCGACATCGACGCGGGCGTGACCTGGGCCGACGGTCAGGGCGAATGGGCCGATGGCTACAACTCCGGCGCGCTGCGCAAGGCCGTGGACGCGGGCCTCGTCGACATGAACGACCTCGTGGAAGTGTGGCGCTCCAAGCCGATCCCCGAAGGCCCGGTCGTGCTCGCCACGGACCTGCCGCAAGAGGTGAAGGATAAAATGATCGCGCTGGTCGACGGCATGTACGACGCCGACCCCGAGTGCACCTACAACATCTCGGCCGGTGAATCGCTGGGCTTCGACCCGATCGATCACGACGCCTACCTCTCGATCATCGAAGCGCGCCGCGCCGCGAGCGAATAATCGAGCTCCCTGGACCCCGCCGCCCGTCGGCGGGGTCTTTGCATCTGAAAAGGCCCCCCATGACTGACACACCTTTCGACAGCCGCGCGAACTACGTCGAGATGATCCGGCGCAAACGCATGTATGGCGGCGTCATGCTCGTCATTTTCGTGGCGCTGATGGTGTCGGGCTTCATGCTCGCCGACAGCCGAAACGCGGGCGGGTTCTGGGACGGGCTTCCCAATATCTTCGGCTTCCCGGCGGATGTGGTCGCCGACACGATGCCGAAGCTGAACGAGTTGCCCGCGCACCTCGTCACCTTTTTCCCGGCGCTGATCGAGACGATCAACATCGCGGCGGCCTCGACTCTCATCGGGGCGGGCTTCGGGTTCGTCCTGTCGTTGCTGTCCACGCGTGGCATGGCGCGCTGGCCGCGCCTGATCCCGGTGTTTCGCCGGATCATGGACGTGATGCGCGCGGTGCCCGAGATCGTCATCGCGCTGGTTCTGATCTTCGTGCTGGGCGGCGGCCCGGTGCCGGCGATGATCGCCATCGCGTTCCACACCTCCGGTGCGCTGGGCAAGCTGTTCTCGGAAGTGAACGAGAACGCCGACCTCAAACCCATCGAGGGGCTGTCATCCGTCGGGGCAAGCTGGGGGCAGAAAATGCTCCTCGGCGTCGTGCCACAGGTCGCGCCCAACTATCTGAGCTACGGCCTGCTGAGGTTCGAGATCAACATCCGCGCCTCGGCGATCCTCGGGTTCGTGGGTGCAGGCGGGATCGGATACGAGCTGCGCAACGCCATGTCGTGGGGGCAGGGCCGTTTCGACGAGGCGGCGGCGATCTTTATCCTCCTGTTCCTGACCATCGTGTTCTTCGATCAGGTCTCGAGCCACGTTCGCAACAAGCTCGCACATGAAGGGGCGCACTGATGGCCGACGCGGCGCTTTACTCTCAGGCCGACCGGCTGTTCGGTCGCAAGAAACTCATCTCGTGGGGTCTGCCGGGGCTGATCCTGACCTATCTGGTCTATGTCGCCTTCGCGTTCCACGTGTTGACGCCGGATATGTTCGGCATCCCCTCGGACATTCCCGACCGTGACCGGCTGAAGTTCGACGTCCAGAACGGGCGCACGCTGTTGTCGGATATGGTGAGCTACAAGACCCATGTGACACGCGACAACCGCTCGGGCGATCTGAGCGTCTCCATCGAGGGCGAGCGCAAGGGCGAGTATCCCGAGGGCGTGGTGCCCGACTGGGTCGATGCGCAGGGCGACACCACGGTGATCGACCTTGGCGAGGGTCACATCGTCACCTTCTTGCCCGACAACGCGATGACCTATGTGGTCCCCGGCTACGGCACCATTCGCGGTGCCATCGAGGGGCGCGAAGTCGTGACCAACATTCCCGAAGACGAGGTGCCCGACTGGATCAACCTGTCGAGTTCGCGCATGGCGATCACCACGGACGAGGGGCGGCTGTCGCTGACCCGCAACAAGACCGAGGTGTTCAACTATTTCCCGGGGTGGGAGCTCTTTTGGTTCACGCTCGACAGCCCCTATTACGGCCACGGCTTCGGCGAGATCGTATTCGGCGACCAGATCGACCCGGCGCGCACCAATATCGCAGGCGCATGGCACGATTTCTGGGAAAACCCGATGTGGCGGCATGTGGACGTGGTCTGGGCACTGTTTGAGACGGTTCTGATGGCGTTCCTGGGCACCTTCGGGGCGGCGCTCATATCGCTCCCCATCGCGTTCCTCGCGGCCAAGAACTTCTCGCCGTTGATGCCGGTGCGTTTTGCCCTGCGCCGCGTCTTCGACTTTCTGCGCGGTGTGGACGCGCTGATCTGGACCATCCTTCTGAGCCGCGCCTTCGGCCCCGGCCCGATGACCGGCGCACTGGCGATCCTGTTCACGGACACGGGCAGCTTCGGCAAGATGTTCTCGGAGGCGCTGGAGAACGTGGATCAGAAACAGATCGACGGCGTCGCCTCGACCGGGGCCTCGACGATCCAGCGCTACCGCTTCGGGGTCATCCCGCAGGTGACGCCGGTTCTCTTGTCGCAGGTTCTCTACTTCCTCGAGTCGAACACCCGCTCGGCCACGATCATCGGGGCGATCACGGGCGGTGGGATCGGGCTTTTGCTCACGCAGGCCATGATCACCCAGAAGGACTGGGAAGAGGTGACGTATTACATCATCCTCGTGGTGATCGTCGTGATGCTGATGGACAGTCTGTCCGGCTGGCTCAGGCGCAAGCTCATCAAGGGGGAATGATGCGGATACTCGTGACGGGGGCGAACCGCGGCATCGGGGCCGCGCTGGTGGCGGCTGCGCGGCTCGAAGGCCATGACGTGGTGACGCACAGTCGGACGGGCGAGGGCGCGGACATTGCCTGCGATCTGGTCGACGTCGACAGCATCGCGCGCGCGTTCGGTGGGCTCGACCGGATCGACGTGCTGGTGAACAACGCAGGGATCATCGGGCCGGATCGGCAATCGACGCTCGACATGGATTTCACCGGGTTCGCCGAGACGCTGACCATCAACACGCTCGCCCCGCTGGCGGTGGCGCAGGCCGTGCTGCCCGCGCTGCGGGCCAGCGGTCAGGGCCGGATCGTCACGGTGTCGAGCCAGATGGCCTGGATGGGCTATGCCAAATCCGACCGTATCGCCTATCGCGCCTCCAAAGCCGCAGTGAACAAGGTGATGCAGGGGCTGGCGACCGACCTTGCGGCTGACCGCATCCCCGTCGCACTGGTCGATCCGGGCTGGGTGCAGACCGACATGGGCGGACCTGAGGCGGACGTGACACCGGACGAGGTGGCCACGGGCATTCTCGGCCTGATCGAACGCCTGTCGATGGCGGACACGGGCAAGTTCTTCAAATACTCCGGCGAGGAAAGGCCGTTCTGATGGCACGACTGGGCGAGGCGCCGTTCATCCACCCGGATTGCCAGATCAAGGAGGCGACATTCGGCGCCTATGTCGAGATCGGGCAGGGCAGCCGCATCCAGAACGCGCGCTTCGGTGACTATTCTTATTGCGACCGCTACGCCGACATCGCCAATGCCGAGATCGGCAAGTTCGCCAACATCGCCGCGTTTTCGCGGATCGGGCCGACCGATCATCCGATGGACCAGCCGTCGCTGCATCACTTCCTTTACCGTTCGCCGGACTACTTCGACGACGCCGCGGTGGATGACGGGTTCTTTGAAAAGCGCGCCGCACGCGTGGCCCGCATCGGGCACGACACATGGATCGGCCACGGCGCGGTGATCCGGCCCGAGGTCAAGATCGGGCATGGTGCGGTGGTGGCGAGCATGGCGGTGGTGACGCATGACGTGGACCCCTACCAGATCGTTGCGGGCATCCCGGCGAAACCGATGCGCGCCCGGTTCGCCCGGCCTATCGCCGAACGGCTGATGGCACTGGGATGGTGGGACTGGGAGCACGCGATCCTGCGCGAGCGGCTGGACGACTTCCGCGCGATGCCGACCGAGGCGTTTCTGGAGAAGTACGAGGGCGCCTAGCCCTCGGCCGTCACGGTCAGCGTGACCTTGTCGCCTGCGAACCATGTGGTGCCGAATTCGATGGGCAACCCGCCTTCGGTCCGGTTGACGCCCACCGATTTCAGCACCGCATCGCCCGAGCCGATCTTAAGGTGGAGCGCCTGCGTCGGCGACGCGTGGTCCACCGAAATGCGCGTTTCTGCCCGCACGTAGTCGGGGATGCCGTTTCGTTTGAGCGCCTCGGTCACGGACGAGACCTCTTCCAGCGTCTTGGCGAGACCGGGAACCGGCGCGGTGGGGAAGACCGAAATGAAATGCGCGATGGGCTGACCCTCGGCAAAGGACAGGCCTTCGTAGACCGTGACCGGCGCGCCGTGGGCGATTTCGAGCGCCTTGGCCTCGGCCAGATCCGCGCCGCGTTCCTCGACCCGGAGCAGGGTCTTTTGGGGCAGGCGGCCCGAGGCGCGGATGTTCTGGTGAAAGCGCACGCGCTTGCCGATGGGATATTCGGTCGGCTCGGTTTCGACAAAGACGCCGGAGCCGCGCCGCGACCGGACCACGCCGCGCTCGGACATATCCGCGATCGCGTGGCGCACCGTGTGGCGGTTGACGCCGAACCGCGCGGCCAAGGCGGCCTCGGTGGGGAGCTTGGCGCCGGGCGGGTAATGCCCTTTGAGGATTTCATCCTCGAGCGTGGCGGCGATGGATTTCCAGACCGGGGTGCGCGGCATGCGTCACAGAACTTTCACAAGACAATGCCGACGACTCGGCCTATGATTTGTCTAGTTGTATAGTAACTTAGACAAATCGGCAAGGTGTCTAGATGACGGAAAAAACGGACATGGCGCGGCAGGCCCGGATGGGGCTGGTGGCCAAAGCGCCGCCCGCGCGTCTTGCGGCGTTGATGGAGGGGGTCGCGGCCCCCGGCTTCGACTGGCTGCGCGCGCCCGAGGTCGGCGGCGTCATGGTCCGGGGCCGGATGGGCGGCACCGGCGCGCCGTTCAATCTGGGCGAGATGACCGTGACCCGTTGTGCGCTGCGGCTCGCGACGGGCGAGGTCGGACATGGCTACGTGCAGGGGCGCGACAAGGCCCATGCGGAACGCGCCGCTCTGGTCGACGCGCTGATGCAGACCGACCGGGCGGATGCGGTTCAGGCGCAGGTGCTGGACCCGCTGGCCGAGGCGGCCCTGACCGCAAAAGCCACGCGCGCGGCCAAGGCGGCGGCCACCAAGGTCGATTTCTTCACGATGGTCAGAGGGGACGACTGATGTTGGATGACGCGCTGTCCGGCGACTTCGCCGATGCGCCGCGCGAGGCGGCACGCGCCTTTCGCGCCGTGCTGGACGCGATGGCCCGACCCGGCAGGATCGTGGACATCGTGGGCGGTGCCGCGCCCGCGCCGATCTCACCCGCTGCCGCCACGCTGATGCTGACGCTCTGTGATGCGGAAACCCCGCTCTACCTCGCCCCCGGCTATGATGGCGCGGCGATCCGCCAGTGGATCGCGTTCCACATCGGGGCACCGATCGTGGCGCCGGGGCAGGCGATGTTCGCGCTGGGTAGCTGGGGGTCACTCGCCCCGCAGACCGACTTTCCCATCGGGACGCCGGAATATCCCGACCGCTCTGCGACCCTGATCGTCGAGGTCGAGGCATTGACGACCGAAGGCGCGCGCCTGACCGGGCCGGGGATCGAGACCGAGGCGCATCTGAGCCTGCCCGAAACCGGCTTTTTCGCCCGCAACGCCGCGCTCTTTCCGCTGGGCGTGGATTGCGTGTTCACCTTTGGCAGTCGCCTTGCCGCGCTGCCCCGTTCGACCCGCGTGGAGGATCGCTGATGTATGTCGCCGTCAAGGGTGGCGAGCGCGCCATCGACAATGCCCATGCGTGGCTGGCCGAAGAGCGGCGGGGCGATACCGCCGTGGCCGAGCTTGGCACCGACCAGATCCGCGAGCAGATGAGCCTCGCCGTGAACCGGGTGATGGCCGAAGGCTCGCTTTACGATCCCGACCTTGCAGCGCTCGCGATCAAGCAGGCGCAGGGCGATCTGATCGAGGCGATTTTCCTGATCCGCGCCTATCGCACGACCCTGCCGCGTATCGGCCATTCCGAGCCGGTCGATACCGGCGCGATGGCCTGCGACCGGCGCATCTCGGCCACGTTCAAGGACGTGCCGGGCGGGCAGGTGCTGGGGCCGACCTTCGACTACACCCACCGTCTGCTCGACTTCAAACTGGCGGCGGATGGAGAGGTGCCGGGCGCGCCGCAGGTCGGGGCCACGGGGGCCGACATGCCGCGCGTGACCGAGTATCTGAACCGCGACGGGCTGATCCAATCCGAGCCTCATTCGAATGAGACACCCCCCGACATGACGCGTCAGCCGATGGAATACCCGGCGAACCGGGCGCTCCGCCTGCAGGCGCTCACGCGCGGTGACGAGGGCTTCGTGTTGTCGATGGCCTATTCGACCCAGCGCGGTTACGCCAAGAACCACCCGTTCGTGGGCGAGTTGCGCATCGGCACCGTCGCGGTCGAGATGGACATTCCCGAGCTGGGTTTCGCCATCGAGATCGGGGAAATCACGCTCACGGAATGTGAGACCGTGAACCAGTTCACCGGATCGAAGTCCGAGCCGCCGCAGTTCACGCGGGGCTATGGCCTCGTCTTCGGGCAGACCGAGCGCAAGGCGATCAGCATGGCCCTGGTCGACCGGGCTCTGCGTTGGGAAGAGTTGGGCGAAGATAACCTTGGCGCCCCGGCGCAGGACGAGGAGTTCGTGCTGTCCCATGCCGACAACATTCAGGCGACCGGTTTCCTCGAACACATCAAGCTGCCGCATTACGTCGATTTCCAGTCCGAGCTGGAACTGGTCCGGCGCATTCGGGCGGACGTGGAAACGGCAGGCATGAAGGAGGCGGCGGAATGAAACCGACGCATATGGTGTTCGATATCGGCGGCGTGCTGGTGCATTGGGATCCGGTCGCGGCCTTTGCCGAGGCTTGTGGCGGGCGCGAGGAAGCGATGGATTTCATCGCGCGTGTGGGCTTTCGCGACAAGAACGCGCGGGCCGATGCAGGCGAGACATTCGCCGATCTGGCGCAAGAGATCGAAGACGCGCGGGACCGCGAGATTTTCGCGCGTTACGTGGACAACTACCCCCTGACGGTCGAGCGCAAGATCAAGGGAAGCTGGACGCTTCTGGATCAGATGAAGGCGCAGAGCACGCGGGTTCACGCGATCACCAATTGGTCGGCCGAGACATGGCCGCGCGGGCTGATCGCGCAACCGCGTCTGGGCAAGGTGTTCGAGACATTGATTGTGTCCGGCGAGGAACGCATGGCCAAGCCGGATGCGGCGATTTTCGAGTTGTTCTGCGAGCGTGCGGGCGTCGCGCCCGAGGCGTGTTTCTTCGTGGATGACAGCGTCAAGAACGTCGAGGCGGCGCGCGCGATGGGCATGCAGGCGGCGCAGTTCATCTCGCCCAAAGTGTTGCGGCTCGACCTGATCGACAGGGGGTTTCTATGAGCGACTACAATTTCGCCTATCTGGACGAACAGACCAAACGGATGATCCGGCGCGCGATCCTCAAGGGCGTCGCGATCCCCGGCTATCAGGTGCCGTTCGCCAGCCGTGAGATGCCGATGCCCTATGGCTGGGGCACGGGCGGGGTGCAGGTCTCGGCCGCGTGTCTGACGCCAGAGGACAAGCTGAAGGTGATCGATCAGGGCGCCGATGACACGACCAACGCCGTCTCGATCCGCAAGTTTTTCGAGCGCACGGCGGGTGTCGAGACGACCGAGCGCACGGGTGAGGCAACGGTGATCCAGACCCGCCACCGCATTCCCGAAGAGCCGCTGACCGAGGATCAGATCCTCGTCTATCAGGTGCCGATCCCCGAGCCGCTCAGGTTCCTCGAACCGCGCGAGACCGAGACGCGCAAGATGCACGCGCTCGAGGAATACGGGCTGATGCATGTGAAGCTTTACGAGGACATCTCGCGCCACGGCCATATCGCGACCAGCTATGCCTATCCGGTCAAGGTCGAGGGGCGCTATGTGATGGACCCGTCGCCGATCCCCAAATTCGACAACCCGAAGATGGAGATGGCGGGGCTGCAACTCTTCGGTGCCGGGCGCGAGCAGCGCATCTATGCGATCCCGCCCTATACCCGCGTGGTCAGCCTCGACTTCGAGGATCATCCGTTCGAGGCGTCGAAAGCCGATCACCCCTGTGACCTGTGCGGGGCTGAGGACAGTTACCTTGACGAGGTCATCATCGACGATGCGGGCGGGCGGATGTTCGTCTGTTCCGATACCGATTTCTGCGCGGGCCGGCAGGACGCCGGGCATCGTGGACGCCTGAACGCCGAGGAGGCCGCCTGATGAACCCGCTTCTGTCCGTGCGCGACATTCACAAGAGCTATGGCGCGCGCATCGGTTGCACCGATGTGAGTTTCGATCTGTTCCCCGGCGAAGTCATGGGGATCGTGGGCGAATCCGGGTCGGGGAAATCGACGCTTCTGAACTGCCTTGCGGGGCATCTGTCACCGGACCGGGGCGAGGTGATCTTTGACACACGCGCAGATGGCCCGCGCGACACGCTGACCATGTCGGAGCCGGAGCGGCGGATGCTCAGCCGCACCGACTGGGCCTTTGTCCACCAGAACCCGCGCGATGGGCTGCGCATGTCGGTCTCGGCGGGCGGCAACGTGGGCGAGCGGCTGATGGCTGTGGGCGCGCGGCACTACGGCGGCATCCGCGACAGCGCGACCGACTGGCTTGGCCGGGTCGAGATTGCGGCGGACCGGATCGACGACCGCCCGCGTGCGTTTTCCGGCGGCATGCAGCAGCGGCTTCAGATCGCGCGCAACCTCGTCACCGGGCCACGGCTGGTGTTCATGGACGAACCCACCGGCGGGCTGGACGTGAGCGTTCAGGCGCGGCTGCTCGACCTCTTGCGCGGGTTGGTGCGCGAGATGGGGCTCTCGGCCATCATCGTTACCCATGACCTTGCCGTTGTGCGGCTGCTGGCGGACCGGCTGATGGTGATGAAATCGGGCCGCGTGGTCGAAGCAGGGCTGACCGATCAGGTGCTCGACGATCCGCAGCATGGCTATACCCAACTCCTCGTATCCTCCGTCTTGCAGGTGTGAAGATGATCCGTATCGAAAACGTCTCGAAATCCTTCACGCTGCACAATCAGGGCGGCGCGGTGATCCCGGTCATGGCGAACGCCACCTTTTCGGTCGCGCCGGGGGAGTGCGTGGCGCTCACCGGCAACTCGGGTGCGGGCAAGTCCACGCTGATGCGGATGATCTACGGCAACTACCTTGCCGCCTCGGGTTCGATCATGGTGGGTGACACCGATGTGGCCACCGCCCAACCGCGCGAGATCATTGCACTGCGTCGCCATACGCTTGGGTATGTCTCGCAGTTCCTGCGCGTGGTGCCGCGTGTGGCGACGGTCGACGTGGTGGCGGAGCCGATGCTCGCGGTGGGTGTGCCGCGCGACGCGGCGCGGGCGCGGGCGGAAGAGCTGCTTGCGCGGCTCAACATTCCCGAAACGCTTTGGGGTCTGTCGCCCACGACCTTTTCGGGGGGCGAACAGCAGCGGGTGAATATCGCGCGGGGCTTTGCGCATCGCTACCCGGCGATGCTGCTCGACGAGCCCACCGCCTCGCTCGACGCGACGAACCGTGAAACCGTCCTGAGCCTGATCGAAGCGGCCAAGGCACGGGGGGCGGCCATCGTCGGCATCTTCCACGACGCGCCCGCGCGCGACCGGGTGGCGGATCGCGAGGTCGACGTCTCGGCGTTCACGCCAAGGCGCGCGGCGTGAGCGTGACCGGCCCCTTCGCGGTCGTCGGCCCCTCGGGCGTCGGCAAAGACACGGTGATGGAAGCGGTGCGCGCCGCCGACCCTTCGGTCGTGTTGGTGCGCCGGGTCATCACCCGGCCATCCACAGCAGGTGGCGAGGCGTTCGAGGGCGTGGACCGCGCGGCATTCGAGCAAATGAAAGCGGCGGGCGCCTTTGCACTGGACTGGGAGGCGCATGGGCTGGCCTATGGCATCCCGGTGTCGATCCATGACGATCTCGGCGCGGGGCGGCCTGTTCTTTTCAACGGCTCGCGCGCCATGTTGGGCGAGGCGGCCAAGGTGTTCCCCGGTCTGCGGGTTCTGTCGATCACGGCGACCGACGATGTGCTGGCGGCCCGCCTGCGCGCGCGGGGGCGTGAGAGTGAAGATCAGATCGCGCAAAGGCTAGATCGGGCGAAACTGCCGCTGCCTGCCGGGCTTCGCGTGACCGAGGTCGACAATTCGGGCGCACTTGACGGCGCCGTGCAGGCGGTCCGTGCCGCGCTTCAGCCGGTGAGGGCGTAGCGTTGGATCAACTGGAAGCGCCCCGTCTCGTCCTCGCCGAAAAGGCACAGATCGCGCAGCTCGAACGGGCGCGGCAGGAGCGGCGTGATGTGTGGGTCGAGTGCAGCCATCGTGCGCGCGGCTTCGTCCGGGGTGAGCTTGCCGGTGAGGGTCAGGTGAAAGCGAAACTCGTCCATCACGTAAGGATAGCCCCAACGCAAGAGGAGCTCTTCTTGCCGGGGGGTGAGACCCGCCGCGCGACGGCGCGCCGTCTCGGCCGCCGGGGCCGGGGCGCGGTGTGGGTCGAGGGCTTCGACAACGTCGGCGGCGAGATGTTCGAGCGCCGTGGTGTCGCCCTCGGGAATGAGCGCCAGAAACCCGCCCAAACGATGGAGGGCGAGGCCATCCATCCGAACCGGCGCGCGCCTTTGGGCCAGCGCGGCCAGATCATCCTCAAGTGTCCGTTGGCTGGACCCTTCGGCCAGCCGGAACGGCGGCTTGATCGTGCCGTGAAACCCATACTTGCGGGGGGTCTGCGTGATCTCCTCGACCGGGCGGGGCAGGCCCGCGACCTCGGGGTGGGGCTTCGACGTTGCGGACAGCGGGCACCAGCCCAGCCATTCCGAAGTGAAGCGGGCGAACGGCCCCCGTTCGGGGGCGTAGTAGACGGCGTATCTTTTGTAATCTTCCATGCTCGGCCTGTAACCTCAGACTGTCACATTGCGGTGACAAAGCCCTGCCACAACCCCCTGATTCTGCGGAGGCTCCCATGACCGACCTCATTTTCACCAATGCCCAAATCGTGCTCGCCGATGAGGTGATCCGAGGCAGCGTGACGATCCGTGACGGCAAGATCGCGTCGGTCGATCCGGGTGCGACGGCGGTGCCGGGCGCGGTGGATCTGGCGGGCGATCTGCTTATCCCCGGTCTGATCGAATTGCACACCGACAACCTCGAACGGCATCTGGAACCGCGGCCCAATGTCGACTGGCCGCATGCCGCCGCGATCCTCGCCCATGACGGCGAACTCGCGAGCGTTGGCATCACCACCGTGTTCGATGCGCTGCGCGTAGGGTCGATCCACACCGGCAAGGGGCGGTATGAGAAATACGCGCGCAAGGTGGCGAGCGAGATTTTCGCGATGCGCGAATTGGGCGCACTGCGGATCAGCCATTTCGTCCACCTGCGGGCCGAGATTTGCTCGGAAACGCTGGTCGAAGAGATGGAAGAGTTCGGCCCCGATGACCGTGTCGGGATCGTGAGCCTGATGGATCACACGCCGGGGCAGCGGCAGTTTCGCGATATTTCCAAGCTCAAGCAATATGTCGCGAAGAAGCGCAGCATGACGGATGACGAGTTCGACGATCACGTGGCGCATCTGAAATCGCTTCAGGTCGATCACGGCGAACGGCACGAGGCTGCGGCGGTCGCACAGGCCAAGCGTTATGGCGCGGTTCTGGCGAGCCATGACGACACGACGGCGGATCACGTCGCGGTTTCGGCCTCGCACGGCATGGGGCTGGCGGAATTTCCGACAACGCGGGAAGCCGCCGAGGCCTGCCATGCGAAGGGCATTCAGGTGATGATGGGTGCGCCGAACCTGATCCGGGGCGGATCGCATTCCGGCAACGTGGCGGCGCATGAACTGGCCGAGGCCGGATTGCTCGACATCGTGTCGTCGGATTACGTGCCGTCTGCGCTGATGACGTCGGCCTTTCTGCTGGCCGATCTGTGGGACGATCTGCCTCGCGCGATAGCGACCGTCACGGCCAACCCAGCAAGGGCCGCGAACCTCACCGACCGGGGGCGGATCGCCCAGGGTCTGCACGGCGATCTCGTGCGTGTGGGGCGGGTGCAGGGCACGCCGGTCGTGCGCGGTGTCTGGAGCCACGGTCGGCAGGTCGGCTGACCTGAGCCCGGCCCCCTGTTGCACGCAGGGAACCCCTCGGCGACAGACTGCCTTGGGGCAATTGCCATTGCGGTTTTTTCCTGCCACATAACCCCGGTGATATCCGGGGGGATGGTCATGCGCACGCGCTGCACCGAAACGACAACACAGATGCTCCGCCGTGCGACCACGGGCGCGAGCCGCGATTCGAACGCCGAACCGCGCAACCGGAACACCGTATGACTCTTTCCCGCTTCCTGCCGATCGTCCTGTCCGTTCTTCTGAGCGCTTGTTCGATCCTGCCCAACCAAGGGCCGACCACCGCCTCTTTCCAACTCGAAGAGAACCGGATGCCCACGGCGGTGTCCGAGGGGTTCATCGTCGCTGACCTGACGCCGCGGGTCGTGCAGCTTCTCGAAGGGCGCGGCGTGCAGAGTTTCGGGAGCCTTGGCGGCGCCTATCGCGGGGCCGGGCAATACCGGATCGGCGTCGGCGACGCGGTCAGCGTTTCGATCTGGGAGGCCAATGGCGGCGGGCTATTCGCAACCGGCGCGCCGGGCACGACCGGGTCGCGCGCAACGGGTATTCCGGCGCAGGTCGTCGAGCGTGACGGCGCGATCACCATTCCCTATGCGGGCCGCGTGACCGTAGCGGGGCTGATGCTGTCGGAGGCCGAGACCAAGATCGTCGACGCGCTGCAGGGCAAGGCAATCGAGCCGCAGGCCATCGTGTCGGTGAACCAGAACGTGTCGAACACCGTGACCGTGACCGGCGAAGTGGTGAACGGCAGACGCATTCCGCTGACGCAGGCGGGCGACCGGATCCTCGACGTGATCGCGGCCGCGGGCGGGGCGCGCGCGCCGACGGACGAGACGATGGTGACGCTGTCGCGTGGTGGGCGCACGCTGTCCATCGCGATGGGCAAGCTCATCGCTGACCCGAGCGAGAACATCTATGCCCGCCCCGGCGACACGATCACTGTTGTGCGCGAACTCAAGACCTTTACCGCGCTGGGCGCGACGGGGCGTAATACGCTGGTCGATTTCTCGACCAACGGCATCACGCTCGAAAAAGCTGTCGCGATGGCGGGCGGTCTGATCAACATCCTGTCCGATCCGGGGGGCGTGTTCCTCCTGCGTCGCGAACATGCGACACTCGCGCGCAAGCTCGATCCGGGTTTCCCGATCACCAATCCGAACGGCTATGTGAACGTGGTCTATCGCGCCAATCTGCGCGACCCGAACACCCTGTTCCTCGCCCAACGGTTCGACGTGCTCGAAGACGACATTCTTTATGTCTCCGGCGCGCCGTCGACCGAGTTGCAGAAGTTCCTGACCCTCGTCGGTCTTGGCAGCGGCGCGGTCAACGACGTGTCCGCAGGGATCTCCCGTTTCACTCCGTAATGCTCAATTATTGAGCAATCCGCCCGCGCCGGCATCAGGCGCGGGTGAACTTTTTCGTCCGGGCCGGGAACCACATGCTGCAGAGCAGCGTTGCCTTGCCGAGGGGCGGGATGTGACTACCCTCATGCATGTCAAACGCTGCGCGCCCCCGTGATCCGGGCGGATGAGGGGTTGAGAGCGCGGCATTCGGTGAGCCATTCCCGGGCTCCCTGGGCCGATCCGCCCCACGGTCGGCCGAGCAACGACAATCCGAAGGGTCTCAGGCCCGAGCAGATGAAAGACAGCGACAGACAGCCGTCCTCCGCGCCCTTTTCCCGTGTAGCCGTCATCGGCGCAGGGTCATGGGGCACCGCCCTCGCCACCGTCCTCGCCCGATCCGGGCGCGACGTTTCGCTCTGGTCCCGCCGTGCCGAACTGGCCGAGGCGATCAATGTGCGGGGCGAGAACCACGATTACCTCCCCGATATCGAGCTGCCCCCCGGCATTCGCGCCACCGCCGTGATCGGCGACGCGCTGGCTGGGGCCGAGGCGGTGCTGATGGTCACACCGTCCTCGACGCTGCGCGACATTTGCACCGCGATGGCCCCGCATATTCCGCAGGGCATTCCCATCGCGCTCGCCTGCAAGGGGATCGAGCGGGGCACGGGGCTGCTCTTGTCCGAGGTGGTGTCGGAAATGCTTCCGGGCCATCCGGTGGGCGCCGTGTCCGGGCCGACGTTTGCCCGCGAGACCGCGCTCGACCATCCGACCGCCGCAACCGTGGCGTTTCCGTTCAGCTACAATGACCGGCTCGACCCGCATTCAAGCCCGGCCGCGCGGCTGGCCGTGTCGATGTCGGGCAGTGGGTTTCGCCCCTATGTCTCCGACGACCTCGTCGGCGTCGAAGTGGGCGGGGCAGTCAAGAACGTGATCGCCATCGCCTGTGGAATGATGTCGGGGGCAGGGTTCGCCGAGAACACGCGCGCCGCGCTCATCACCCGTGGGATCGACGAGATGAAGCGGCTGGCCGAGGCGCTGGGTGGCTCGCGTGAGACCGTCACGGGCCTTGCCGGGGCAGGGGATCTGACACTCACCTGCTCCTCCACAACCTCGCGCAATATGTCGCTCGGCACGCAACTGGGGCAGGGGATCGCCCGCCCGGATTGCTTCGACGGCAAACCGGTCGTCGTCGAGGGTGAGGTGAACGCCGTGTCCGTCATCGACCTTGCCCGCCGGATCGGCGTGCCGATGCCGATCTGCGAAACCGTGAATGCCGTGCTGCACGAAGGCGCGGACCTCGAAGACAGCTTTTCGGCGCTCTGGCGTCGGCCCATCGAGGCCGAGCCCCGCGCGCTCGACATCCTGCTCGACCACCCCAGCCCGACCGCCCGTCTGGGCTTTGGAGAGACCCGATGAACCTTGCCGCCCTCACGAAACCCGTCACCTCGCTCGCCGCGCGGACCTTTACGCTCGCAACCGATCTGGACGGCACATTCCTTGGCGGGTCCGAGGCCGTGCGGCGCAGGCTTTACGACTGGATTGAAACCAACCGCGAGACGGTCGGGCTGATCTTTGTCACCGGTCGCGATCCCAAGTTCATTGCCGAGATGTGTGCGAGCGGTGCCTTGCCGTGGCCCGAGTATGTTGTGGGTGACGTGGGCACCACGATCGCCGAAGTGACCGATGGCGCCGTCGCGCCCATCGCGGCGCTGGAAGAAGACATTGCCGCGCGGTGGCGTGACATGGGCGACACCGTGCGCGCAAAGCTGCATGGCGCGCCGGGGCTGTCGTTGCAGGACACCGATTTCCGCTACCGGGTCAGCTACGATCTCGACCCGGACGCGTTCGACGAGGCGGCCAAGGCCAATGTCGAAGCGATGGGTCTGGATTGGCTGATTTCGGACAACCGTTATTTCGACGTGCTGCCCAAGGGCGTCTCGAAAGGGCCGTCGATCCGGCGGCTGGTCGAGCACCTCGGGATGGAAGAAGCCCGGGTTCTGGTCGCGGGCGATACGCTCAACGATCTGTCGATGCTGGAATGCGGGCTGCCTGCCGTGGCTGTCGGTAACTCCGAGCCCGATCTCGTCGCCCGCGTCGCCGACCTGCCGCATCTGCATTACGCCACCGCGCATGGCGCGGCGGGCATCATGGAGGCGATCAAAGCCTTCGACCTGCACCCCACGGTGCCGCAAGCCACCATTTCAGGAGCCTGACATGTCCTCGAACCTCGTCATCGTCTACCACCGCCAGCCCTATACGGAGGTCGAGGTCGATGGGAAAATCGAATATCACGAGAACAAGAGCCCGAACGGGATCGTGCCGACGCTGAAGAGCTTTTTCGGTCGCTTCGACAAGGGGTCGTGGGTCGCATGGAAAGAGGCCGAAGACCCTTCCAACCCCGACTTCGAGCGCCGGATCGAGATCGAGGACGATTTCGGCACCTACGGTGTGACGCGCCTTCCGCTGACGCGCGAGCAGGTCAAAAGCTTCTACGAGGTGTCTTCGAAAGAAGCGTTCTGGCCGATCCTTCACGGGTTCAAGGAGCGTTACAACTACGACCCGGTCGATTGGCCGACCTTTCGCGAAGTGAACTGGGCCTTTGCCGAGGCGGCGGCGGCCGAAGCGGCACATGGGGCCGTGGTCTGGGTTCACGACTACAACCTGTGGCTGGTGCCGGGGTATCTGCGCCAGTTGCGCCCGGACGTGAAGATCAGCTTTTTCCACCACACGCCGTTCCCGTCTGCGGACATGTTCAACGTGCTGCCGTGGCGCAAGGAAATCCTCGAAAGCCTGTTGGCCTGCGACGTGGTCGGCTTCCACATCCCGCGTTACGTGGCGAATTTCGTCTCAGCCGCGCGCTCTGCCTTCGAGGTCGATGTGACCAAGCGCCAGAAGGTGGATGACGATTTCGCGTCGGAATTCTCCGCACTGACCGAGGTGTCGGTGCCGTCCGAGTTGGAGTTCCAGGGCCACAAGATCAGGGTGCAGGCCTCGCCGGTCGGGGTCGATGCCGATTACATCGAAGACGTGTCGCAGCGGCCCGAGACCGACAAAATGGCCGCCGAAATCCGCGAGGAACTGGGCGAGCGCCGTCTGCTTCTGTCGGTCGGGCGCACCGACTACACCAAGGGCGGGATCGACCAGTTGGAAAGCTTCGAGCGTATCCTCGAGGCGAACCCCGACATGCTGGGCAAGGTAAAGCTCATGCATGTCTCGGTGCCTGCGAACCAGAACATGACGGTGTATGAGAACATTCAGGCCGATCTGGAGCAGATGGCGGGCCGGATCAACGGGCGGTTCGGGACGCTCGACTGGCAGCCCATCGCGCTCATCTCACGCGCGATCCCGTTTACCGATCTCGTTGCCTACTACCGCGCAGCGGACGTCGCGTGGATCACGCCGCTGGCGGATGGCATGAACCTTGTCGCCAAGGAATTCGCAGCCGCGCGGACCGATTGCGACGGGGTGCTCGTGCTGTCGGAATTCGCGGGCGCGGCTGTGGAGATGCGCTCAGCACTTTTGACCAACCCGTTTTCGGCCCGGTCGATGGACAGCGCCATCGAACAGGCGCTGGCGATGGAAGAGGTCGAGCGCAAGGACCGGATGAAGGCGCTGCGCGACACGGTCCACAAATACGACATCCGGTTCTGGGCCGACCATCAGATGCAGGCACTCGGCGGAGAAGCGGCCAAGGTCGCACGCGCCAACGCGGCCTGACGAAGAGGCGGGCTGGACCCCGGCCCGCCCACGTGACTAGGGTGGCGAAAACGACGAGGTGACACATGTCCGACGCCGCCGCTCTGGCCAAGTTCATTCAGGAGAAAGCCGGACACACGCCGGTCGAGATGGGGCTGATCCTCGGATCGGGCCTTGGGCATCTCGCCGATGCGGTCGATGGCACCGCGATCCCCTATTCCGAGCTCGAAGGGTTCCCGCAGCCGGGCGTGTCGGGTCACAACCCCAAGCTGGTCATCGGTGATCTCTTGGGCACCCGTGTCGCGATCTTCGGGGCGCGTGCGCATTACTATGAGCACGGCAATCCGGCTGAGATGCGCCTGCCGCTCGAAGTGCTCAAGGCCTTGGGCGCGACCAAGCTGCTCCTTACCAATGCGGCCGGGTCCACGCGGCTCGACGTGCCGCCGGGGCAGCTGATGATGCTGACCGACCACATCAACTTTGCCGGGACAAATCCGCTGATCGGCGAGGCGACGGATGCGCGGTTCGTGCCGCTGGGCGATGCCTATAACGAGGCGATGCGCGCGGGCCTGCACGCCGCTGCAACGGCCGAGAGCATCCGGCTCGCCGAAGGTACCTATGCGTGGTTCTCGGGCCCGTCGTTCGAGACGCCGGCCGAAATTCGCGCGATCAAGATGCTGGGTGGGGATGCCGTGGGCATGTCGACCGTGCCGGAAGTGATCCTCGCCCGGTTCTTCGGGATCGACGTTGCCGCGATCTCGGCGATCACCAACATGGCCGAGGGCATGTCGGACGAGCAACTGTCCCACGCCCATACCAAAAAGATGGCTGTAGAGGGCGCTGAGAAGCTCGAACGCCTCATCCGTAGATACCTTTCGGAAAAGACGTAGAATTTACCCCTGCGCTGTCCCGGTCGTCTGGACAACCGCGACGACTTGGCGCAGGAGTGAAACATGCAGATCTACCTCCCCATCGCCGAGGTTTCGGTCAACGCTTTCCTGCTTCTCGGGCTGGGTGGCCTTGTGGGTGTGTTGTCCGGCATGTTCGGCGTCGGCGGCGGGTTTCTGATGACCCCTCTGCTCTTCATGATCGGCATACCGCCCGCCGTGGCCGTGGCCACGGGGACGAACCAGATCGTGGCCTCGTCCGTGTCGGGCGTTCTGGCGCATCTCAGGCGAAAGACGGTCGATCTCAAGATGGGGACGGTGCTCTTAAGCGGCGGCCTCGTCGGCGCGGCTGCCGGTGTTCAGCTCTTCGCCTATCTGCGGTCCATCGGGCAGGTCGATCTGCTCGTCACCCTGTCCTACGTCGTGTTCCTCGGCATCATCGGGACGCTGATGCTGATCGAGAGCGTCGGTGCTCTGCTTCGCTCGCGCCGCATGGCCGCGCCCAAGCGTAAGAAGCACAACTGGGTCCACAACCTGCCGATCAAGGCCAAGTTTCGCACTTCGGGGCTTTATATCTCGGTGATCCCGCCGGTGTTGGTGGGTTTCGGCGTCGGCGTGCTGTCGGCGATCATGGGTGTGGGCGGCGGGTTCATCATGGTGCCCGCCATGATCTATATTCTCGGGATGCCGACCAAGGTGGTCGTGGGCACCTCGCTGTTCCAGATCATCTTTGTCGCGGCTTTCACCACGCTCATGCATGCCTATGAGAACCACACGGTCGACATCGGTCTGGCGGTCCTGCTCATCATCGGCGGCGTGATCGGGGCGCAGGTGGGCACCCGGATCGGGCTGAGGATCAAGGCGGAACAGACCCGCATCCTGCTCGCCCTGCTGGTCGTCGGGGTTTGTCTGAACCTCGCCTTGGGCCTGTTGATCGAGCCATCCGAGCTTTATTCGATCGGGACGGAGGGCTGACGAATGCTGCGACTGATCCTCATCCTGACCGTTCTGCTCGCGCTGCCCGCACGGGCTCAGCAGGAACAGATCGTCGCCGGTCTCAGCCAGAACCGCGTCGCCATCGATACCACCTTTGTCGGCTCGGAAATCCTCGTCTTCGGGGCGGTCAAGCGTGACCGCCCGGCGCCGGACAGCGAGCTTGGCGTGGTGATCGTGATCGAGGGGCCGACCGAGACGGTCACGGTGCGCCGCAAGGAGCGGCGTTTCGGCATCTGGATCAACACCGAAGAGGTGCATGCGAGCAACGTTCCGTCGTTCTATGCCGTCGCGACCTCGGCGGCCTTCGACGACGTGGTGAACGAAGAGGCCAACACCCGGCGGCTCGTTTCGATTGACGAGGCGATCTGGATTCTCGACCGGCCCGACATCGCCGACACGCAGGCCTTTGCCGATGCGGTGATCCGTATTCGCGAAGAGGCGGACCTGTACACGCTGAAGGAAGACACGATCAAGCTGGACGAGGCGACGCTGTTCTCGACCGCCGTGCAGCTTCCGTCGAACCTGGTCGAAGGGCTTTACACCGCGCGGATCTATCTGACCCGCGGCGGTTTCATCGTCTCCGACCACATCTCATACGTGAGCGTGCAGAAGGTCGGGCTGGAGCGCTGGCTTTACAACCTCGCCCATGACCAGCCGGTCTGGTACGGGCTCCTGTCGCTGGCCATCGCCATTGCCGCAGGCTACGGCGCGTCGACCGCGTTCCGCATGTTGAGCCGGAGCTAAGGTCACTCTGCCGGGTCGGCCGAGACCATCCAGCGGATACCGAACCGGTCTGAGAACGCGCCGAAGGCGGGGGCCCAGAACGAGGGTTCCAGCGGCATACGCACCTCGCCCCCCTCTGACAACGCGTCGAACACGCGCCGCGCTTCGTCCACCGTGGGCAGGCTCACATGGACGTTGCAGCCCGCCATCGGGGAAAAGTCGGTGCCGGAGGGGTCGTCGGAGCCATAGATCCATCCATCGCCCACTTTCACGGCGGCATGCATCACCGTCTTGGGATCGACGCCGGGCATCTGGTCGCCCATCTCCATGATCTCGGGCGTGGTGCCGAACACCTCGCCATAGAGCGTAAAGGCCTCGCGGGCGGTGTTCGAGAAGAAGAGGTACGGAATCGGCTGCATGGAAAACTCCCTGATCGCTGTGGCGCGAGCCTAGCACGCGCCCCGTTGCGGGCGAGGGGTTTTGCACATAGAAGGCGCGGGACATTTCCAAAGGAGACGAGCATGGGCTTTCGCATGGGGATCGTAGGGCTGCCGAACGTCGGCAAGTCGACCCTGTTCAACGCACTGACGCGGACTGCCGCGGCGCAGGCGGCGAACTTCCCGTTCTGCACGATCGAGCCCAACGTGGGCGAGGTCGCGGTGCCCGATGCGCGGCTCGACACGCTGGCGGACATCGCCAAGTCGAAAGAGATCATCCCGACGCGCATGACCTTTGTGGACATCGCAGGCCTCGTGAAAGGCGCGTCCAAGGGCGAAGGGCTGGGCAACCAATTCCTTGCCAACATCCGCGAGGTCGACGCCATCGCCCACGTTCTGCGCTGCTTCGAAGACGGGGATGTGACCCACGTCGAGGGTCGCGTGAACCCGGTCGAGGATGCGCAGACCATCGAGACCGAGCTGATGCTTGCCGATATGGAGTCGATCGAGAAGCGGCTTCAGAACATCACCCGCAAGGTGCGCGGCGGCGACAAGGAAGCGGTCCAGCAGGAACGGCTGATGAAGGCTGCGATGGAAGCGTTGGAAGCCGGCCAGCCCGCCCGTTCGGTCGACGTGGATGCCGAGGACGCGAAGGCGTGGAAGATGCTCCAGCTTTTGACCACCAAGCCGATCCTTTACGTCTGTAACGTGGGCGAGGACGAAGCGGCCGAAGGCAACGACCATTCGGCAGCCGTCGCCAAGATGGCGGCAGAGCAGGGGGCGGCATCGGTCGTCATCTCGGCCAAGATCGAAGAAGAGATCAGCCAACTGGACGCCGAAGAACAGGCGATGTTCCTTGACGAGCTTGGGCTGGAACAGGCCGGTCTGGATCGGCTCATCAAGGCGGGCTACGACCTTTTGCACCTTCAGACCTACTTCACTGTCGGCCCGAAAGAAGCGCGCGCCTGGACGATCAAGGAAGGCACCGCCGCCCCGCAGGCCGCAGGCGTCATCCACGGCGATTTCGAGCGCGGTTTCATTCGGGCCGAGACCATCGCCTATGACGACTACGTGTCGTTGGGAGGTGAGAACGGGGCCAAGGATGCGGGCAAGATGCGCGCCGAGGGCAAATCCTATGTCGTGAAGGACGGCGACGTCCTGCACTTCCTCTTCAACGCGTGAAGCTGCGCTCCGGCCCTTAGGCCGGGGCTGTCGTTATATCCCCAGAAGACGAACGCTCGCGGCAACTTCACCCAGCACCCGGGTAAGGGCGGTGAGCGGTTTCTCCGAAACGAAGATTACGTCGTTCGGGCGCAGTTCGAACCGCGTCGCCAGAACCAGGTTGGCGGCGTTATAGGCGTTGAGGTGCCAAGCGCGGATGCCGCGACCATCACCGGTGCCGCGCAGCACATAGACCTCGCCGATGTTGCCGGTGGCATTGGGGACCCCCTGACCTTCGCTGAACAGCGCGTCCGCAAGGCTCGCCTTACGCTCGAACGGCAGTGTGAAACGGCTTTGCCGTCCGACTTCGCCAGCGATGTAGACGTAATCGCGTTCCACCGCGTCGAGTTGAATGCGTTGGCTGTAGTTCGCCCGTGCCTCGTTCAACTCGGCGCGCCGGATGCCGATTTCGGTGTTCAACTGTGCCAGCGCCGATGCCCGTGCCGAAAAGCGCGTGTTCTGAAGGGTGAGCTGCTGCTGGAAATAGTCCTGCGCGCGTCCAAGATCGTATTCGGTGTCCACATAGATCGTATCGCCGTCGAGCAGGAACAGGCGCTGGATGTCCGTGCTCTCGAGATAGGTCTCGAGCGGGATCTGGTACATCGTGCCGTCTCGGTAGAGACGGATCGACGCATAGTCGAGATCGTTCGCCGATACGCCGCCTGCGGCCGTCAAAGCTTCGGACAATCTGAGGGGCGAGACCGTGATCGGCACGATCGTGGCGCTGCGCACAGCACCCCCGATGGTCACGCGCTTGGAGTTGAAGTCGCTGACTTCGAGCGAAAAGTTCGGCACCATGTCCTGATCGACCATCGCGCCAAAGACCTCGGCCTCGGCCTCCTGCAGGGTGAGCCCGTCCAACTGCATCCGGCCCACGTCGGGGATCGAGATAGAGCCGTCGTCCTGCACGGTGTAGCCGAGACGCCGGTTTTGCGCGGCGAGCAGGCCCGTGAGCGCCTCGACCGTGGTGCCTGCTTCGGTTGTAGCGAGTGTCACGACGTCCCCCGGTCCAAGTCGGTAGGGTCCGGGCTGGACCTGCGGCGGCAGGCGGGTGGGCAGCGCGGTGGGCCGGTCCTCGGGCTCGAACGGAGCTTCGGGCAGGGCGCCCAGACCGGTGTTCGAGCCGGTGAGGCCGGTGGTGCGGGCGAAAATGGCAGGCAGCGTGCGCGGTTGATAGGTGCTCGAATTGGCCGCAGCGACGTTGTTTGCGGACATCGCGACGATCTCGACCTCGCCCACAGCGGTCCGTTCCGCAACGACCACAGGGGTTCCGATTGCGCCACATCCGGCCAATGCCAGAAACAGACCCGTCATGATAATTGACCGCACGCTTGCCCCCTGGGACCGGATTCTTTTCTCTTCAGTTTGGATACCAGCACTAGCGGTCGGATTGAAGCGACATACTAGGCATATCCACAGGAAACTCCCTGATGTGTCGCGACCACGATCTCGGCCCGACCATCGGGGTAAGCGATCGCCGCAGACAGCCGCCCGGTGGCGTAGGCCCCTGTGTCGACGGAGATAATGCCGTTTCGGGCCGTGGCGTCGGGTACGATCACATGGCCATGTGCGATCCAAAGTCCATCCCTGCGCATTGTGTCCGGGAAGTCACGGTGACCCCATTTGAGCGCGTGACCACTCTGGTCATCCAACGGCTTCGATGGGTCGGCCGCCGCGTGGACGATTCCCAGATTTCCGGAGCGGTGGACAAGCGGCAAGGCGCGAAGCCAGTTCAGCGTATCCTGTCCCATCGCGTCGGCAAAAGCTCTGGCGGCGGCGACTGTCGTGTCCCCCGAAGATTGTTCGGACAGGCCGCCGATTCCATAGCTCGCGAGGGTTTGGAGTCCCCCGAACCGGAGCCAGCGTCGCCCGTGATCCGACGGGTCGGTCACGAAATCCAGAAGCGCCTCTTCATGATTGCCCTGAAGGCAAGTGAACGCCTCATCCGCATCCCGCTCGCGCAGAATGTCGAGCACCGCGCGACTGTTTTCACCCCGGTCGACGTAGTCGCCAACGCAAACGATGTGCATCGGCTCGGGCCGGGCGTCGAGGTGGTCGAGAAGCCGCATGAGCAGGGCGTCGCAGCCGTGGATGTCGCCGATCATGCAAATGGGTTCTTCCGGCGCCAGAGGGGTGTCGAAAACTTCAGGTTCGTCCTGAGCCGGGGGGCGTCCGAATAATCTGCCCAGAAATCCGACCATGTTCGCGACCCTCGATATCCGGATGTTGCCTTGCGGCCTGGCGCCGATGATCGAGCCGTCCGCCCCGGTGATCTATCAGCCGTCCTGCGGATTGAAAAGAAACCGACACCTTTTGGTCGGCATTTCCCCTTGTCATGCCCGCGCCCTGTGCATAGACAGGCCAGCGGAGACGTGGCCGAGTGGTCGAAGGCGCTCCCCTGCTAAGGGAGTAGGCGGGAAACCGTCTCGAGGGTTCGAATCCCTTCGTCTCCGCCACCTTACATTGTTGTGCATCAGCCCTAATATGCTGTTTTTAAAGTGAAAATGGGTGAAATAGCTACCTCAACCCAGTCGTTGGGGCCGATTTTGCTATACAAATTGCTATACATTCTGCTTTACTTTGCCCGAGCGATAGTGAGGCAACAATGGCGATCAGACCTCGTGGCAAGAAGCTCTCCCTCTATAAGAGGGTTCCAAAAAGGTATGAATCGGTCGAGCCTCGCAAGGTCATCTGGCTGTCCCTGCACACGGACAGCATGTCACAGGCCCAGGCGAAGGCAGGGCCGGCGTGGGAGCAGTTGGTGGCCGGGTGGGAGGCTAAGCTGGCCGGTGACACGTCCGATGCGGAACAACGTTTTGAGGCGGCCCGTGAACTCGCGGAGGCGCGCGGCTTTCGCTATATGCGTGTGGATAAGGTCGCCCAGTTGCCAACAGATGAGCTATTGGATCGGATTGACGCGGTCCCGGTGAAAAAGGGCGCGCCTGACCTAAGAGAGGCAGCCGCACTTCTCGGTGGCGCCAAAGAGGCCGAGATCACGATCACACGTGCCCTTGAACTCTACTGGGGCCTCGCGCGAGAGAAGACCCTCGGAAAGAGCGCTGACCAGGTCCGCAAGTGGGAGAACCCACGAAAGAAGGCCATCAAGACCTTTGTGGCTGTCATTGGCGACAAGCCCATGTCTGAGATCACAGGCGATGACATGCTCGATTTCCGCGCGTGGTGGCTGGACAGGATCGAGAACGAGGGTCTGTCCCCCGGCAGCGCGAACAAGGACCTCATTCATCTCGGCGATGTTTTGAAGACCGTGAACAAGATGAAGCGGTTGAACTTGGTTCTCCCCTTGTCCGATCTCAGCTTCAGAGAAGGCGAGGCCGTCCCGCGGCCGCCATTTTCGGACAGTTGGATCAGAGATAAGATCTTGGAGCCCGGTGCTCTGGACGGATTGAACGAGGACGCACGCTACATTCTGCTGGCCATGATAAACACCGGCGCTCGGCCGAGCGAGCTGGCAGCTCTATCAGCCCCTCAGATATGCCTTGACGGCGACGTGCCGCACATTTCCATCGAGCCAGTGGTGCGCCAACTCAAGAGCGCCAACGCGCGGCGCGTGATCCCGCTGTGCGGCATAAGCCTGATGGCCATGCGCGCCCGTCCGGAGGGATTCCCGCGTTACTGGGATAGTTCTGCCAGTCTTTCGGCCACCGTGAACAAATACCTTCGTGCGAATGGTCTCATGGAAACGCCGAAGCACTCGCTATATGGCCTGAGACACAGCTTCGAAGACCGAAAGCTCGCCGCCGGCGTCGATGAGCGAATTCGGCGCGATCTGATGGGTCATGCGCTCGATCGCGAGCGCTACGGCAAAGGCGCGAGCTTGACGCACTTGCAGTCGATCATTCAGCCGACGGCTTTGTAATCTCGGGCTGCGATCTGAGCGCGCCGAAAGACATCTTCCTCGTCCTTGAACGCAATGATCTCGCGCTCGATCCTTTGAAAGATCGGCGCGTAGGCGCGGTCGTGTGTGACCAACACAGCTGCCTTGGCATAGGCAGCTTTTAGCCTGTCGAGATCGGTGTTCATATTTAGGCTATAGCGATCGCGATGACGCATTCACTTGAAGCGAGTAAGTTATCTCAAGTGTTGCGTTTTTGCTACATGATCGAATTGGCCATTTAGTTGGTTCGGGGAGCGCGTTTCGTCAGTAGCTGTCGAGAACCATCACAAGCAATCGATGGCGTCGTCGGTCTGCCCGAGGTCCTCGATGCAGTCCCGCAAGTCCTCAAGTGCAGATAAATCTTCTTCACGCTGCTGCGTTACGTAAAAAAGTTCCGACCGCGCATTTGAGAGGGCATCTCGCGTATCCTCGAGGTCGAACAATGTCGACCGAAAGTCATCCCGGATCTCATGACTTTCCTCGAGCAGATCGTTGTAGTCGTCCACCAGCGCGTTGAACCGCGACTGAAGGCCATCATATTCGTCGGCGCACTCGGTCAGGTTCGATTTGCAGGTGAACCCTTCGTAGTTGCATTGGTAGCTGCTGAAACAGGCGGCGTCCTGGCTCACGCACTTGCCCTGGCTCGAGCACACGGTGTCGCCGTAACCCAAGCACGCGGCGCGATCACCGTATGAGCAGGAGAAGGTCTGCTGGGCGTGGGCGTGGCCGGGGGCCATGAGAAGTGCGAGGGCGATCAGCAGGTGCTTCATGAGGGTAGGTCCAGCTTCGGCAGCACTTTCACGATCTTCATCGTCTCCAGGTTCACCGTGATGACGCGCTGGAACAGGTCAAGCGGGTAGGCGGGGTTGGTCATCGTCTCGTTGGCTTCGCTGGCGAAACCGTCGGCCTCGCGAAGAGAAGGACGGCAGTTTGAGCCCCGGAATGCGCGCACCCGAAAAACGGATATTCGAAGGAGACAAGAAAGGTATCCTGCATTTCCGCAAATAACGTTTGAACTCAGACCAACTAGCTTCTTGAAAAGTAATACGCGCCCCGTAGGGCGCGTAAGAATGTGGTGCTACTTCGAGCTTGTTAACGGCTCGACCGCGAATTCTGAACATCCTAATGATAGCGTCCTGTCGCACTAATTCAAGTTGCTTTCTGGAAAGAGAGGAGGAAGTCTCTATCGGGTTGGAGGAAGGGTATTTCGTATGCGCCTAGGCTTGGATATTGGCACAAATTCGATTGGATGGTGGCTATACGCGACCGAAGGGAAGGGAACTGCTGCGCGTATCGTCGGCGTGATCGATGGGGGCGTGCGCATTTTCTCGGATGGCCGAGACCCAAAGTCCAAAGCATCGTTAGCAGTGGATAGACGAGTGGCACGTGCAATGCGGCGACGGCGTGACCGCTATCTCCGGCGCCGGACCACACTCATGAAGCTGCTCGCTGATACCGGCCTGATGCCTAGGGATCCGGCAGCTGCAAAGGCACTGGAAATGCTTGACCCCTATGAGCTTCGTGCGACCGGTCTCGACGTAATGCTCCCACTCACGCATCTCGGCCGAGCTGTGTTTCATTTGAACCAACGCCGGGGCTTTAAATCGAACCGCAAAACGGATCGCGGTGACAATGAGAGTGGCAAAATCAAGGATGCGACCCAGCGACTGACCTGGGCGATGCAGGAGACGGGCGCGAGGACTTATGGTGAGTTCCTTCATATGCGTCGGGCGCGCGCGTCTGATCCGCGTCATGTTCCGTCCGTGCGCACACGTCTTTCTGTAGCGAGTCGTGGTGGGCCCGACTCGAAAGAGGAAGCCGGATACGACTTCTACCCTGAGCGCGCGCACCTTGAGAATGAATTCCACGCGCTCTGGTCCGCGCAGGCCGCGTTTCACCCCAACCTCACGGATGAACTCCGCGACGTGGTGTTTGAAAAGATTTTCTACCAGCGACCTCTGAAAGAGCCGAAGGTCGGCCTGTGCCTGTTCACGGCAGAAGAACGTTTGCCAAGAGCGCATCCATTGACGGGCCGACGCGTGCTCTATGAGACGGTTAACCAACTACGTGTCACGGCGGACGGTCACACCACCCGACCGCTGACGCGCGAAGAGCGCGACATGATCGTTCATGCTCTCGACAACAAAAAACCTGCGAAAAGCTTGTCGTCCATGAACCTCAAGCTCGCGGCGCTGGGTAAGTTGGTCAAACTCAAGGACGGCGAGAGGTTCACGCTGGAAAGCGGTGTGCGCGACGCGATCGCCTGTGACCCTATTCGCGCGACGATGGTGCACCCGGACGGATTCGGACCGGCCTGGTCCAGGCTGGACTGGCAGGCGCAGTGGGCGCTCATCGAAAAACTGCGCCAAGTGCAGTCGGATGATGACTTCGCATCTTTAGTCGCTTGGCTGGGTGCGACACACAACCTCTCCGAAGACCACGCTAAACGCATCGCCAACCTCCATTTGCCCGAAGGGTATGGGCGATTGGGCCTCACCGCGACCGAGGCGATCCTGAGTAACCTGAAGGCGGAGGTTTGCACGTATTCTCAGGCGGTTGAGCGATGGGGTAAACACCACTCAAACCAGCGCACGGGTGAGTGAGCTACTCCCCGTCTCTTGGACAGGATCTGGCATAAATTAAGCTACTCGTTGCACCTGCTGATCGGGTTGGTTGATATCATTTCTCTGCCAATAGACCAGGGCCGGAGGCTGGCCGCCGAGGGC
>JAYZLL010000053.1:0-32807 GCA_036154315.1 Pseudomonadota bacterium | reverse complement strand
GTGGGCTGGATGGTGGTGCCGGAGGATCACGTCCGCACCGTCGAACGCATCGCCCAGAACATGTTCATCTGCCCCCCGCATGTGAGCCAGGTGGCCGCACTTGCGGCCCTCGATGCCGTGGACGAGTTGGAAGCGAACCGACAGGTCTATGTCGCGAACCGCGCGCTGATGCTGTCGGAGCTGCCCAAAGCCGGGTTCGACCGGATCGCACCGCCGGACGGGGCGTTCTACGTCTATGCCGATGTCTCGGCGCACACCGACGACAGCCGGGCTTTTGCGGCCGAAATCCTCGACAAAGCGGGCGTCGCCGTGACGCCCGGTCTGGATTTCGACCCGGTGCGCGGCGCGCAGACCCTCAGGTTCTCCTACGCGCGGTCGACCGAGGACATTCGCGAGGGGCTGTCACGGCTCAAGACCTTCATGGCCGCGCGCGGCTGACAGGTCAGCGGAGCAGGCTTGCGCCCGCGCATGTTTTGCGCCGCCCCGGCTTGCGCCGGGTCGCCGCGATGCGGGGCCAGCCCCGCACCCCGAGGTTTCTTGAAACAGAGAAGGGATGGGCGCAGGCGCGCGCCCTTGCTATGATCTGCTCAAAACGAGCAGGTGGTGTATGAAACGGGCGATTATTCTGATCGTGATGACGTGCTGGGCCGGTCTGGCGCAGGCGCAATTGTCGGCGCTGGCGCGGCTTACCGGCGACGGGGTGGTGCTGTCACAGGCGGGCGAGGGGCTGTCGCTCGACATCGAGATGACCCGGGCCGTCCCGTGGCGGGTGTTCTCGCTCGCCGATCCGGCGCGGCTGGTCGTGGATTTCTCAGAAGTGGACTGGACCGGCGTGGATGAGGCTGCCCTCGAAACCGTCGACGGGGTGGCCGAGGTGCGCACCGGGCTGTTTCGTCCCGGCTGGTCGCGTATCGTCGTGACGCTCGATGCGCCGTTTGTGGTGGAGAGCGCTGGTATGCGCAAGATCGACGAGACGCGCGCCGAGGTTGCGCTGCGGCTGATGCCGACGGATGAGGCGCGTTTCGCCACAACTGTGGGCGCCCCTGAGAGCGCGGTGTTTCGCGCCGCCGATGCGCCGCCGCCGGTGCGCCGGGGCGAGGGGCCGCTGGTCGTCATGCTCGACCCTGGTCATGGCGGCATCGATCCGGGGGCCGAGCGTGAGGGTCTGCGCGAATCCGATCTGATGCTGACCTTTGCCCGCGAGTTGAAAGAAGTGCTTCTGCGGCAGGACGGGGTCGAGGTGGTGCTGACCCGTGATGAGGATGTGTTCGTGCCCCTTGAAGAGCGTGTGTCGATGGCGCGCGCGGCGGGGGCTGATATCTTTCTGTCGCTCCATGCCGATGCGCTGGCCGAGGGGCGCGCGAACGGGGCCACGGTCTATACGCTCGCAGCCGAGGCGACCGATATCGCGTCGCAAAAGCTCGCCGAACGCCACGACCGCGCCGATCTGCTGGCCGGTGTCGATCTGACCGAGACCGGTGACGAGGTGGCACTTGTGCTGATGGACATGGCACGCACCGAGACGCAGCCGCGCTCGGACGCGCTGGCGGATGCGATTGTCGAGGGCATCCGTGCTTCGACCCAATCGACCTATAAGACGCCGCGGCTCGAGGCCGGGTTTTCGGTGCTGAAGGCGCCTGACATCCCCTCGGTCCTGATCGAACTGGGGTTTCTGTCCTCCAAGCGCGACCGCGAAAAGATGGCCGATCCGGCCTGGCGTCAGAGCGCGGCCGAGGGCATTCGCAACGCGATCTTCGACTGGGCGGTTCAGGATACGGCGGCGCAGGAGCGGCTCAGGCAGTGAGCTAAGCGTTAAGCCCCCGATATTGCGCAAGCCACACCGAATGGCCGTTGCAGGTCGGGTCCTCGGGTACAAAGGAAATCTCGTCAAACCCGTTTTCGTTCAGAAGCTTGCGGTATTCGTCCGGGTCGAGCGAGGCGTGGTAGACGCTTTCGCCCTCGACCTTGCCCATCGCTTCGCCCGCGGCGGGGCCGGTGGTGAACAGCAGCGCCGTGCGGGGCCGTGAATGGGCCGCGAAGGTGGCGAACATGCCGCGCTGGTCGTCCGCCGACAGGTGAAACATCGAATTCCACGCGAGGATCAGATCGAAGCTTTCGCCCAGATCGAGCCCGCGCATGTCGGCGTGGATCGCGCGCGCCCGTGGCAGGTTGTCGCGAAACAGGACGAGCATCGAGCCCGCGCCGTCGACCCCGGTCACCTCGCCATTGCGCTCCTGCAGATAGGCGGCGATCGGTTTGCCCGGCCCGCAGCCCAGATCGAGCACCCGACGCCCCGGCGCGTGGTTGAGCGCCCGGTCGAGCCAGCGGCGTTCATACAGCGTGCGGTCCCGGGAGCGGGCGAATCCGCGCGCGACGCGGTCGTAGGTGGGGAGGATGTCGTCGGGTCTCATGCCCGCGACTTGGGGGCGGAAAGTGCCCTATGTCCAGCAGGCATTTGGCACCCGGGCGAATTCCTGCCCATCGCGGTTTCGTGTCGGCCTGTGGGTGTCGTTCTTTTTTGACCCGGACCACGATCGACCCTATACCCTTTGGCTCAACCTTCGGAGGCAGACTTGATCCGTTTCGTACTGGGATTCTTCGGCGCCATCTTTTCGTGGCTGACCCTCGGCGCGCTCATGGCGGCGCTGGGGATCGGTGGCATCTTCTGGATGTACGGGCAGGGCTTGCCGTCCACCGAGCAGCTCGAGAACTATCAGCCCGCCACGATCAGCCGGATCTACTCCGGCGAAGGGCAGTTGATGGACGAATTCGCGCGCGAGCGTCGGCTTTACACACCGCCCGAGCAGATCCCGGATCTCGTGAAATACGCTTTCATCTCGGCCGAAGATAAGAATTTCTACACCCACAAGGGCTATGACCCGCGCGGCATGCTCGCCGCTGCCGTCGAAGCTGCGCGTGGGGGGCGTCTGCGCGGCGCTTCGACCATCACCCAGCAGGTGATGAAGAACTTCCTTTTGTCCTCGGACCGGTCCGCCGAGCGCAAGATCAAGGAACTGATCCTCGCGACCCGGCTTGAGAACACGCTCGAGAAAGAGGACATCCTCGCGCTTTATCTGAACGAGATTTTCTTAGGCCAGAACTCGTTCGGCGTGACCGCCGCTTCGCAGACCTACTTCAACAAGACGCTCGACCAGTTGGCCCCGCATGAGGCCGCGACGCTGGCCTCGATGCCCAAGGCGCCCTCCGACTATCACCCGGTGCGCAACTACGACCGGCTGCTCAATCGCCGCAACTTCATCCTCAAGGAGATGTATGAAAACGGTTACATCACCGAGGACGAGTATCTGTCCGAGCGGCAGGAGCCGATCCGGTCGGTGCAGAACGGCGATTTCGACAGCTTCCGCTCGGCGATGCCGCGCCGCGACTACTTCACCGACGAAATCCGCCGTCAGCTGAGCCGCGACTTCGGCGAAGAGGAATTCTTTGGCGGCGGTCTCACGATCCGCGCCACTGTCGACCCCGAGATGCAGGACGTGGCGGCGTGGTCGCTGCGCAAGGCGCTCGAAGATTACGACCGCGCACGCTCGCCGTGGCGCGGGACCGGTAAGTCGATTGACCCGGCGACCATCGACAACGGCACGTGGGAAGAGGCCTTGGGCGAACTTCGCGTCGCCCGTGACATCGACCTGAACGGGCACTGGTACGTGGCCGTCGTCGATCAGATCGGCTCGAACGAGATGACGCTCAAGATCGAGGGCCAGCCCGAGCCGCAGCCCTGGGTCATTCCGCGCAGCGACACCTCGTGGTTCCGGGGCAGCTTTGCCGACAACTTTGAACGCGGCGATGTGGTTCACGTGCGCGCCATGACCGACGGCGAAGGGTCCGAGGGCAACTTCGTGCGCTGGTCCTTGCGTCAGGTGCCGGAAGTGCAGGGCGGCTTCATGGCGATGGACGTGAACACCGGACGCGTGATCGCGATGCAGGGCGGGTTCTCCTATGAGCATTCGACCTTCAACCGCGCCACGCAGGCCACGCGCCAGCCCGGCTCGTCCTTCAAGCCTTTCGTCTACGCCTCGGCGCTCTCCACCGGGTTCTCGCCCGCGTCGATCATCATCGACGCCCCGATCGAGATCGACACCGGCGGCGAGATCTGGCGACCCAAGAACGCCTCGAACCAGTTCTACGGCCCGACGCCGCTGCGCACGGGGATCGAACGGTCGCGGAACCTCATGACCGTGCGTCTGGCGCAGGAGGTCGGGATGCAGACCGTCGCGCGCTATGCCGAACGCTTCGGCGTCTATGACCACCTCGACCCGTATCTCGCGAACGCGCTGGGGTCCGCCGAGACGACGCTGTTCAAGATGGTCTCGGCCTATGCCATGTTCGCCAACGGCGGCGAGCGGGTGGAACCCACGCTCGTCGACCGGGTGCAGGACCGTTGGGGGCGCACGATCTATCGCCACGATCAACGCGATTGCACCGATTGCAAGGCCGCGCGCCTGCCGTCGGGCGAGGCGCCGCAGATCACCTCGAACCGCGAGCGTGTGATGGACGCCATCACCGCCTATCAGCTCACCTCGATGATGCAGGGCGTCGTGCAGCGCGGCACGGCGTCGGGCGCGGTGCGCCTGCCGGTGCCGACAGCGGGCAAGACCGGCACCACCAACGATTCGAAAGACGTCTGGTTCGTGGGCTTCACCTCGAACATCGTCGCCGGGTGCTACATCGGCTTCGACCGTCCGCGCCCCTTGGGCGGCGCCTCGGGCGGCGGCACCTGTGGCCCGGTGTTCCAGCGCTTCATGCTGGAAGCGGTCGAGAAATACGGTGGCGGCAAGTTCAAAGTCCCGCCGGGCGGCCACTTCGTAAAGATCGACCGCTACTCCGGCGCGCGTCTCCCTGACAGCGCCTCGGGGCCGAGCGTGGTGGCCGAATACTTCCGCGACGGCGAAGAGCCGATCTTCGGCATCGTCTTTGACGGCGGCTTTGCGATGGGGTCGAACCTGCCGCTCTTCGGCAGCGAAGGCGACGGTTTCGGTGGCCAGCAGCAGGTGCAGACCTCGACCGGCGAAACCGTGGTCATTCCAGACCGCGCGAATTCCTCGTCGCTCTCGGCGGGCGGTCTTTACTAAGGTAAACAAATGGTTAGCGGCGGCACCTTCCGCCGCGACCGGGAATAAACCGTGTCACGGATCATTTTCGCCATTGTCATGACACCCCCGTGACCACTATGTTCAATGGGCGGTGGTCCGCTTGACGGATCACCCGAAAGTTTCGCTGCTTGCACGCCGCACCGCGCGACAATCGCGCAGGAGGCTGGGGGCAGACCGAGTTGGCCGCAAGGCCAGGGCAGGCGGGCATGACAAAGCCCGAACGCCAAATATTCGTCCGAGGGCACAGACCCGGCGGACCCGAACGGGCCCCGAAAAGGGGTCGGAGAAGAAACGCGATGAGGCGCGACGCGGCACTGATGGGACATGACGCAGGGTTTCAGCCCTCGCGCAGCCTGTGTGCCACCGCACCGACGCTCGCCCAGACAAGACACCCCACATCGACGACCGCTCCCCCGGGGGCGGCATTCGCATATGCGGGTGCAATGAGATCAAATGGCCAAGAAAATGCTCATCGACGCCACGCACGCGGAAGAAACCCGCGTTGTCGTGGTGGACGGAAACAAAGTCGAAGAATTTGACTTTGAGTCCGAGAACAAACGCCAGCTAGCCGGAAACATCTACCTCGCCAAAGTCACCCGTGTGGAGCCTTCGCTTCAGGCGGCCTTTGTCGACTATGGTGGAAACCGTCACGGCTTCCTCGCGTTCTCGGAAATTCACCCCGACTACTACCAGATCCCGGTCGCCGACCGCGAAGCGCTGCTTGAAGAAGAGCGCGCTTACGCCGAAGCGATGGAACGCGAAGAAGAGGGGCGCAAGTCCCGCCGCTCGCGCTCACGGGCCGAAGAGTCCCGCTCGGACGACGAGATCGCGACCAAAGAGGCGGAACCCGCCGGGATGGACGTGATCGACCTCGACGAGGGTGGATCAGAAGACGAAGCCTCGTCGCCGATGGAACGCGTATCGGAAACGCCGGTCGAAGAACCGTCGGAAGAGGTGGCCGAGGACAGCTCGGCAGACGCCGATGACGCTGAAGATGCCGACGAGAACGGCGACGACGGCGAAGAGAAACCCGCGCGCAGCCGCCGCTCGCGTGGCCGCTCCCGCTCGCGCTCCAAATCGCGCGCTCCGGAGGACGAAGACGACAAACCGGCAGACGCCGCCGCCAAGGACGACACGATCGAATCCGTGGCCGACGACGACGACCACGAAGACATTCGCCCGCCGCGCAAACCGCGCCCGCGCAAATACAAGATTCAGGAAGTCGTCAAAGTCCGTCAGATCCTGCTCGTGCAGGTCGTGAAAGAAGAGCGCGGCAACAAGGGTGCGGCGCTCACCACCTACCTCAGCCTTGCTGGCCGCTACTGCGTCCTGATGCCGAACACGGCCCGTGGCGGCGGGATTTCCCGCAAGATCACCAACGCGGTCGACCGCAAGAAGCTCAAGGAAATCGCGACCTCGCTTGACGTGCCGAAGGGCGCGGGCCTGATCGTGCGCACGGCGGGTGCCAAGCGCACCAAGACCGAGATCAAGCGCGATTACGAATACCTGCAGCGCATGTGGGAACAGATCCGCGAACTGACGCTGAAATCCACGGCGCCTGCGAAGATCTATGAAGAGGGCGACCTCATCAAACGGTCGATCCGCGACCTTTATAACAAGGACATCGACGAGGTGCTCGTCGAGGGCGAGGGCGGTTACCGGATCGCCAAGGACTTCATGAAAATGATCATGCCGTCCCACGCCAAGAACGTGAAGAACTACCACGACCAGCTGCCGCTCTTCGCCCGCTATCAGGTCGAAAGCTACCTGTCGTCGATGTTCAACCCGACCGTTCAGCTCAAATCCGGCGGCTACATCGTCATCGGTGTGACCGAGGCGCTGGTCGCCATCGACGTGAACTCGGGCCGCGCCACGAAAGAAGGCTCGATCGAGGAAACGGCGCTCAAGACCAACCTCGAGGCCGCCGAAGAGGTGGCCCGCCAGCTGCGTCTGCGCGACCTAGCCGGTCTGATCGTGATCGACTTCATCGACATGGAAGAGCGCAAGAACAACAACGCGGTCGAGAAGAAGCTGAAAGACAAGCTCAAGACCGACCGCGCGCGCATTCAGGTGGGCCGCATCTCGGGCTTCGGTCTGCTCGAAATGTCGCGCCAGCGTCTGCGCCCCGGCATGATCGAGGCGACGACCCAGCCCTGCGCCCATTGCCACGGCACGGGCCTGATCCGCTCCGACGACAACCTCGCGCTCAACATCCTGCGTCAGCTGGAAGAAGAGGGCACGCGGGCGCGCACCAAAGAGGTGCTGCTCAAGGCGCCGGTCGGCATCATCAACTTCCTCATGAACGTGAAGCGCGAGCATATCGCGCAGATCGAGGCGCGTTATGGCATGGCGATCCGGCTTGAGGCCGATCCCTTCCTGATCTCGCCCGATTTCGAGATCGAGAAGTTCAAGACCGCCACCCGCAGCGTCGCCGAAGTGACTGCGCCCGTTGTGTCGGTCAACACCTCGCTGATGGATGATCTGGACGAAGAGATCGAAGACGAGATCGACGAGGATCAGTCCGAAGAGGATCAGACATCGGGCGAGGGCGAGACCTCGGACGATGACGACCAGCCCAAGAAAAAGCGCCGTCGCCGCCGCCGTCGTGGTGGCCGTGGCCGCAACAAGCCGCGCTCGGACGAGGAGAACGGTGATGAGGGCAGCGACGAGGGCGAGGATCAGGACGACGCCGCTGAGGGCGAGGCTGAGACCGCCGAGCCGGTGAGCGAAGGCGCGGACACCGCGACCGAAGCCCCGGCAGAAGCTGAAGTCGAAGCGCCCGCCGAAGCCGCTCAGGCCGAAGAGACGCCCGCCGCCGCTGAGAAGCCCAAGCGCAAGCGTGCCCCGCGCAAGAAAAAGGTCGAAGAGGCTGAGGCCGCTCCGGCTGAGGCCGAAGGTGATGCGGTGGCAGAGGATAAACCTGCCGAAGTCGCCGAGAAGCCCAAGCGCAAGCGTGCGCCGCGCAAGAAGAAGACCGAGGAAGCCGTGGAGTCCGTGGCGGAAACCCCGACCGAGCCCGTGACCGAACCGGTCGCCGAGCCCGTGACCGAGGCGCCGGAAACGGTGTCCGAAGCACAGGCGCCCGAGGCCGAAGTCGCGCCCGAGGTGGCCGACGAAACGCCCGCGCCGGTGGATGAGGTGATGGCTGCGCCCGAGGCGACGGCGGAACCCGAAGCCACCCCGACCGGCAACGATCCCGAGGACATGCCGTCCGAGGCCGAAGCCCCGTCCGAGGCGAGCGATCCGGTGGTCGAAGAAGCCGCGTCGCAGCCTGCGCCCGAGCCGGAACCGGCGATGGCCGAAGCCGATGAAAAGCCCAAGCCCAAGCGGCGCGGGTGGTGGAACCGGGGCTAAGGCCTCGGACCTCCGGTCCTCAACCGATCAGACAAAAGAAAAGGGCGGGTCGCTGGACCCGCCCTTTCTCGTTGATGTGGCTGGCGTTTAGGCAGCACCGCGCGACAGGGCCGCAACCCCGGTCCGGGCCATTTCGACCAGACCGAGCGGGCGCATGAGTTCGGCGAAAGCGTCGATCTTTTCCGGCGCGCCGGTCAGTTCGAAGACAAAGCTTTCAAGCGTCGAATCCACCGCATTGGCGCGGAAGATATCGGCCATGCGCAGCGCCTCGACCCGCTTTTCACCGGTCCCGGCCACCTTGAACAGCGCCAGTTCACGCTCCACCGCCGCACCTTCGACTGTCAGGTCGTGAACCTGATGTACCGGCACGATCCGGCCCAGCTGCGCCTTGATCTGCTCGATCACCGCGGGCGTCCCACGGGTCACGATGGTGATACGCGACTGATGCCCGGTGTGGTCGACCTCGGCCACGGTAAGCGAATCGATGTTGTAGCCCCGGCCCGAGAATAGGCCGATCACACGCGCCAGCACGCCCGGTTCGTTGTCCACGATCACCGCCAGCGTGTGCGTCTCGACGATATCCGAATTCGGATCGCGCAGGTCATAAGCCGACTTGCGCGACGCGCCTTTTTTGATCTTGAGAGCGTTCATATCCTGTCCCCCTTACACCAGCACCGCGCCCGACGAACCGATCGCATCGGCGGTCGAGGCTTCGCCCAAGAGCATCTTGTTATGCGGCTCGCCCGACGGGATCATCGGGAAGCAGTTCTCGTGCTTCTCGACCAGCACGTCGAGGATGAAGGGACCGTCGTAGTCCAGCATCTCCTGAATGGCATCGTCGAGCTCGGCGGGGTCTTTGACCAGACGGCCCTTGCAGCCGAACGCCTCGGCGAGTTTCACGAAGTCGGGCAGGGCCTCGGACCACGAATGCGAATAGCGCTCGCCATGCAGAAGCTCCTGCCACTGGCGCACCATGCCCAGACGTTCGTTGTTCAGGATGAACTGCTTGATCGGCAGGCGGAACTGAACCGCCGTCCCCATCTCCTGCATGTTCATCAGCCACGAGGCTTCGCCGGCCACGTTGATGACCACGCTGTTCGGGTGCGCCATCTGCACACCCACCGACGCGGGCAGGCCGTAGCCCATCGTGCCCAGACCGCCCGAGGTCATCCAGCGCCCCGGCTCGTCGAAGCCAAGGAACTGCGCCGCCCACATCTGGTGCTGGCCGACCTCGGTCGTCACATAGCGATCCATGCCGCGCGTGATCTCTTCGAGCCGTTGCAGCGCGTATTGCGGTTTGATCGTCTGGGTCGAGTTCTTGTAGTCGAGGCAGTTGACCTCTTTCCACGCGTCGATCTGCTTCCACCAGTTGCCGAGCGCCTCGACATTGGTCTTGCGCCCACGCGACTTCCAGATCCGCAGCAGGTCTTCGAGGACATGGCCAACGTCACCGACGATGGGCAGGTCGACATGAATGACCTTGTTGATCGACGAGGGGTCGATGTCGATATGCACCTTCTTCGAGCCGGGCGAGAACGCGTCGATGCGCCCGGTGATCCGGTCGTCGAACCGCGCGCCGACGTTGATCATCAGATCGCAGTCGTGCATCGCCATGTTGGCTTCATAAAGCCCGTGCATCCCCAGCATCCCGAGCCAATTCTTGCCCGATGCCGGATAGGCACCTAGACCCATCAGGGTCGAGGTGATCGGGAAATTCGTGGCATCCACCAACTCGCGCAGCAGCTGGCTTGCCGCCGTGCCGGAGTTGATGACGCCGCCGCCGGTGTAGAACACAGGGCGTTCGGCCGCTTCGATCATCTCGGCGAGACGGGTGATGGCGTCGATATCGCCCTTCACCTGCGGCTGATAATGCTCGGTGCGCGCCTTCTGCGGCTCGACATAGGTGCCTTGGGCGAACTGCACGTCCTTGGGGATGTCGATCAGCGTCGGGCCGGGGCGGCCGGTGGTGGCCACATGGAACGCCTGGTGGATCGTATCCGCGAGCTTGTTGGTGTCCTTCACCAGCCAGTTGTGCTTGGTGCAGGGGCGGGTGATGCCGACCGTATCAGCCTCCTGAAACCCGTCGGTGCCAATCATGAAGGTGGGCACCTGACCCGTCAGCACGACGATCGGGATCGAGTCGAGCAGCGCGTCGGTCAGACCCGTGACCGCGTTGGTGGCACCGGGGCCCGAGGTGACGAGCACGACACCGGGCTTGCCGGTCGAGCGGGCATAGCCCTCGGCGGCATGCACCGCACCCTGTTCGTGGCGCACCAGAACATGGCGGATGTCGTTTTGCTGGAACACCTCGTCATAGATCGGAAGAACGGCGCCGCCGGGATATCCGAATACCGTGTCCACACCCTGATCCTTCAGGGCCTGAACCACCATTTTCGCGCCGGTCATCTGACGTGTCATGTCTCTCTCCGTGTGGGCGTCGCGCCCGTATCTCCGGTCATAAAAAAGCCCCCGATTTTCTGTCGGGGGCGCATGGGGAACCTTTAGGGGTCCGTTACCGTCCCATGCGCCAGTATCCTACGATGACTACAAGGCTTTCCACGACCGCTCTCCTTTGTGGTGCGGGGACATTATGTGCCGCCTTTCGGGGCGTCAACGCCAAATCCGTGAATAAAGTGTCGCACGGGCGGAATTGCGCGACATTTTCTTTCCTTTTGCGGGGCTCGTTCGGAGATTTCGGAAATCTGACCCCTTCAACAGCGCCGCGACTCAGCCTTTGGGGCGATTTCCACGCTGTCTCCCCGCTCTCGGGACCGCGATTTTACAGGATTGTTACGGGACGGACTCCGGTTTGTCACAGGTCGACACGATGCTCCCGCACGGACGCCGACCCGGCGATTCCCAATTCAGGCCAGCTAATCAAGGAGCAAGCCCCGTGAAAGACCAAGACACCTCCAACCTGTCGTGGGACGACTTCGACGAGATGCGCGATCCGCGCCCGGCGACCAATGATTTCGACGCCGTTGTCGAACGCGCGATCACGCGCCGCGGCTTTCTAGGCGGTGCGCTGGCCTTCGGTTCGGCCGCGACCGTCTTTGGTTCGGCCATGCTGACCTCGTCGCGCGCGCAGGCTGCCGCCCACGGTGGTTTCGGTTTCGAGCCGATCGACATCGCGACCGATTTCGACATCCACGTGCCCGAAGGCTACGAGTGGAAGACGCTCGTGCGCTGGGGCGACGCTTTGTTCTCGGACGCCGACGGTGCCTTCTCGGCCGAGACCGGCGTGTCGGTCGAGATGTCCGACAAGGTCTTTGGCGAGAACACCGACGGGATGGAGCACTTCATGGTCGATGGCCGCGAAGTCATCACCGTGAACTCGGAATACGTGAACCCGAAAATCAACCTGCCGGAAGCCTCCGAAGGCATGCCGCAGAGCGCAGACGAAGTGACGCTGCTCAAGAACCTGCAGGGCGTGACGGTGATGGAAATCACCCAAGGCGACGATGGCACCTATGCGGTGGCCGTGGACAGCCCGCTCAACCGTCGCATCACCCATGAGACCCAGATGACGATGGACGGCCCCGCCGCCGGTCACGCGCTGGTTCAGACCAACGCCGACCCCGAGGGCATGAACCCCAAGGGCACGATGAACAACTGCGGCTCGGGCAAGACGCTCTGGGGCACCTATCTGACCTGCGAAGAGAACTTCAACGGCTACTTCGGCGCAACCGGCGACTACGAGGTGACCGAAGGTCTCGAGCGTTACGGCATCGGTGGCGAAGGTCGCTATGCCTATGAAAGTTTCGACACCCGCTATGACCTCAGCGCCGAACCGAACGAGCCGCACCGTCACGGCTGGATCACCGAGATCGACCCGTCGAACCCGGACAGCACGCCGATCAAACACACCGCCCTTGGCCGCTTCAAGCACGAGAACGCTGAGATGGTGCAGGCCGCCGATGGCCGTATCGTGGTCTATATGGGCGACGATGAGCGCGGTGAGTTCATCTATAAATACGTCTCCAACGGCACCTACACCGAAGGCGGCTCGACCGAAGGTCTGCTGTCCGACGGTCAGCTCTATGTCGCGCGCTTCAACGACGACATGAGCGGCGAGTGGCTGGCGCTGACGCCGGACGCCACGGGCATGTCGCTCGAGGAAACGCTCGTCTTCTCGCGCATGGCCGCCTCGGCCGTGGGTGCGACGACGATGGACCGCCCGGAATGGATCGCGGCGAACCCGCTGCGCGCCGAGGCCTATTGCGCGCTCACCAACAACTCCAAGCGGGGCGGTGAGGGCATGCCGGTGAACGCTGCCAACCCGCGCGAGACCAACGAATACGGTCAGATCGTGCGCTGGATCCCGGCGGGCGAAGATCACGGTGCAGACGCTTTCACCTGGGATCTCTATGTGATGGCGGGCAACCCGCAGGTCTACGACAATGCCTATGCGGGGTCCGAGAACGTCACCGACGGCAACATGTTCAACTCGCCCGACGGCATGGCCTTCGACACCAAGGGCATGCTCTGGATCCAGACCGACGGCGACGACTCGAACGAAGGTGACTTTGCCGGGCATGGCAACAACCAGATGCTCGTCGGCAACACCGAAACCGGCGAGATCGCCCGCTTCCTCACCGCGCCCAACGGCGCCGAGGTGACGGGTCTGTGCTGGAACCACGACAACACCGTCGCCTTCGTCGGCATCCAGCATCCGGGTGGCTCGTGGCCAGATGGCAACGGCAAGCCGCGCTCGTCGGTCATTCAGGTCTGGCGCACCGACGGCGCGCCGGTCGGCTGACCCCAGTCATTTCATGACGGTCGGGCGCTCCCCTCGGGGGGCGCCCATTTTCGTTTACTCCGCAGGCTCGGCCACCGGCGCGACCTCATCCGCTTTCTCATCGGGAATGATGAGGGTCAGGATGATGGCCGACAGCCCCGCCAGCGTGATCGGTGTCGCGAACACCTGCCGCGCAAAGTCGGGCAGGTTCTGGGTCGCGTCCGGCACCAGCGTGACGCCAAGGCCCAGACCAAAGCTCACGGCCATGATATAGACCTTCTTCCGGTCGATGGGCTCGGAGGCGAGGATGCGGATACCGGCCACCGCGATGGTCCCGAACAGAACCAGCGTCGCACCACCCAGCACGGGTTTCGGCACCAAAAGGAACACCTGACCGATGATCGGCAGGAACCCCATGATGACGAGGAATCCGGCGATGAACATGCCAACATGGCGGCTCGCAACACCCGTCATCTGAATGACGCCGTTGTTCTGGCTGAACGTGGTGTTGGGAAAGGTGTTGAAGATCGCGGCGAGGCCGGAATTCACGCCGTCACCCAGCACACCGCCCTTGATCCGCTTGAGGTATGTCGGCCCCGACACCGGCTGACCCGAGATGACCGAGTTCGCCGTCAGATCGCCCGAGGTCTCGATCGCCGTCACCAGAAAAACGAAGGCGATGGGGATGAACAACCCGATGTCGAAATCGAGACCGTAACGGAACGGGATCGGGAACGCGACCGCAGGCCCGTTGCCAAAGGTCGAAAAGTCGATCTGACCGAAGATCAGCGCGACGATGGTCCCGATGACCAGCCCGATCATGATCGCCGAGATGCGCAGCATCGGATTGCCCACGAAGGTCATCACGAGGATCGCGATCACTACGATGGACCCCATCAACAGGTTGATCGGCGCCCCGAGCGTCTCGCCCGCCTGCGCGCCACCTGCGAAATCAGTGAACCCCACGCGCACCAGCGACAGCCCGATGACCGTGATGACGATTCCCGTCACGGTCGGTGTGATGATCCGGCCCAGCTTGTGGATGAACTGGCTCAGAACGATCTCGACCAGACAGCCCGCCAGACACAGACCAAAGATCATCGCGAGGATCGCCTCAGGCCCGCCGCCCGCACCCTTGACCGCAAAGCCCGCGGCAAGGATCGGTCCCAGAAAGGCGAAACTCGTGCCCTGCACCGACAACAGCCCCGAGCCGACCGGCCCGATTCTCTTAGACTGAATGAACGTCGCGATGCCCGAAACGAAAAGCGACATCGCGATGAGGTAGGGGATGTACTCCCCCAGCCCCAGAACCCCGCCGATGACCAGTGTCGGGGTCACGATCCCGACGATGGAGGCGAGGATATGCTGAAAAGCGGCAAGGGCGGCTGGCCCCGGCGCAGGTTTGTCTTCGAGCCCGTAAATGAGCGTCGAAGGTGTCGAACTGTCTGTCATAAATGTCCCCAGTGCTGTCCCAAAGCTAATCCCTGCGCACAAAGCCTGCGCCTGTCGGGGAAAGCGCCAAAGCGCGAAAGAGGCCGCGCTTTACCTTAGGGGCAACGCAACGGCCAAACCGCCTCTGATTCGGGCGGCTCTGCCTATTTCGTGGGAGGGCTGGAATCGCCTAGCGGTTCTTGACCGGCTGGGCACCGGGCAGGGCGATCTGCGCGACCTGTTCGGCAATCGGGTCGTTCGACAGCGGATGCTGCTCGCTATCGAACGCCTCGGGGTCTTCCATCGGCGTCCACTGACCGCCGAAATAGACCTCGAGCGCCGAGAACTTGGATTTGTAATCCATCTTGGGCGAGCCGGGCACCCAGTAGCCGAGATAGACGTAAGGCAGACCCGCCTCCTGCGCGATCCGAATGTGGTCGAGGATCACATAGGTGCCCAGACTGTCGGCATGCCGGGCGGGGTCGTAGAAGCTGTAGACCATTGACAGCCCGTCATCGAGCACGTCGGTCAGGCAGACCGCCGCCAGATCGCGGGTCTTACCATCCTCCGAGCGCACCGAATATTCGATCACCCGCGACTTGATCGGGGTCTCTTCGATCATCGCGGCGAACTCGAACACATCCATGTCGGCCATGCCGCCATCGGCGTGGCGCGCGTCGAGGTATTTGCGGAAAAGCTCGTACTGCTCCTCGGTCGCCCACGGGGCGCGGGTGCGGCGGGCAAGCTGCGCGTTCTTCTTCTCGGTGCGGCGCTGGCTTTTCGACTCGGTGAAATCCGCGACCCGAATGCGCGCCGAAAGGCAGGCATTACAATCCGAACACGACGGGCGGTAGAGCACGTTCTGCGACCGGCGAAAGCCCTGCTTGGACAGCGTGTCGTTCAGCGCATCCGCCTGTTCGCCCTGTAAAGCCGTAAACAACTTTCGCTCGAGCCGCCCGTCGAGGTAGGGGCAGGGCTGCGGCGCAGTCACATAGAACTGCGGGGCGAGGGGAAGTGTGTGACGCATGAAAAGGCGAGACGTTCGGTGTTGTTCGGAGCCAGTTTCGGAAAACCTATCAACGAAACCTTAACCCGCCAAGCCCCACGCGGGAATTGGGTAAACTCCTGCCACTCACAGGCGATCACATCCGCGCAGAGCGGTTGATCGCAGCGGTTCCGAGGACGAGGTCGGTCAGACCCTGACCCCGATCGCCGGTCATCATCAGAATGATCGACGCGATCTGCGGCAGAACAAAAGACACCGACAGCGAATAGCCCAGCGTGTGCATCACGGCGGTCCCAAGGTCGAGCCGCGCACCGTCATTGCGACGGATCTCGATCGACATGAGCCTCATCCCCAGCGTGGCCGACCCGTTGGCCAGCGTCACCACGCGGTAGACAAAGCCGATGACGAGCCACAGGAAGCCCGCGAAAAAGAACCCGATGCCCACGGTCAGCAGGATGGCCAGCGCGACGAGGCCCACGACGATCAGCGTGTCGATCACCCAGGCCAGCGCGCGCTTTGCGGGCACGTCGGCATAGAACTCCGACTGATAGTCGGGATCGGGCAGTCCGGTGTAGGTCGCGGTGTTCATCATGGTCCTCATATGGAAAAGGCAATCGGCCCCGACAAGCGGGGCCGTGCGATCTTATTTCGGCTCCTGCGCCACCACGGCGCCGTCGTCGCCTTCGTCGTCCGAGCCGTCCTCGATCCGGCCACTGCGGGCGGCATCTGCGCGCTCGTTCATGAACTGGTCGAACTCCGACTTGTCCTTGGCCTGACGCAGGCGGTCGAGGAAGGCCTCGAACTGCTCCTGCTCGTCCATCAGAAGTTGCAGGGTTTCGGCCTTGTAGGAGTCGAACGCCGAGTTGCCCGAGCTTTTGAAGCTGCGGCCACGGCCGTTGTCCCAGACATAGGCATAGGTGCCTTCGCCATGACGGCGGTGGTGACGGTGGCGGCCATGCGGGCCGTTGCAGGATTTCGAGAACATGCGTTTGCTCCAGATCATATAGGCGAGAAGGGCGAGGCCGACGGGCCAGAAGAAGATGAAGCCGAGAACCATGAGCGCGATCCACGCACCCTTGCCCCGGGCATCCAGCCAAGCCTCGGTTTTGGTGAACCAGCCCTCGGACTTCGGCGGGGCGGTTTCGCTCATCGTCGTCATTTACTGTCCTTTCTGCACCCTTTGAGGTGCGGTGATCGATGCGATGTGAATTGCTTTCACATTACCAAGATCGGGACAGGGTCGGAGCTTTTCAAGGAAAAATGTGAAAGGGTTTCACATTATTTTCGTTCAGCTAACGAAATCAGTGACTTGCGCGCCCGTCAGACGTTCGATTTCGCGCGGGTTCACGGAAAATATGTGGCGCGGCGTGCCAGCTGCGGCCCATATCACGTCGAAATCGAAGAGCCTCGGATCCATAAAAGCCCGGATCGGGTTGAGATGCCCGATGGGCGCGACGCCCCCGATGGCAAAGCCCGTCTGCGCCCGGATCAGCCCGGCATCGGCCTTGCCCAAGGCTTCGCCCGCCGCCGCGCTCGCCTTGGCATCGTCCACTCGGTTGCCGCCTGCGGTCAGGAACAGAATCGCCTGACCGTCGTCCTCGCCGCGAAAGATGATCGACTTGACGATCTGGTCGATCTCGCAGCCTGCCGCACGGGCCGCATCCGCCGCCGTGCGCGTGCCGTCGGCCATTTCGAGGATGGTGATGTCGAGCCCGGCCTCGGCCGCCGCCCGTTCGACGCGTTTCAATGACTTGCTCATGGGGCGCATCTTGCACGCCCGGTTCGGCTTGACCACCCCCGGTGCCGCAGCCACTCTCCGCGCCATGTCATTCGCCAGCCAAATCACCCGCAGCCCGCGCCCCTTCGACGCCGACCCGGCCGAGGAAATCGCCGCGACCTTCAGCGATCTCGCCCCGGAACTGGTCGAGGTGCTGTCGGGCACCGCAGGCTGTTCGCCGTTTCTCATGGGTCTCATGCAGAAGGAATCGGATTGGCTGCGCGAGGCGCTGGCACAAGACCCCGACGCGGCCTTCGCCACCGCGCTTGCCATCGAGGGCGACACCGAGGCGGCGCTCTCCGCGTCCCTTCGTCAGGCCAAACGCCGCGCCGCGCTGTTCACGGGTCTGGCCGACCTCGCAGGGGTCTGGCCGCTCGAACGTGTGACCGGCGCGCTCACCGATCTGGCCGATGTGGCCACCGACAAGGCGCTCAAATTTCAGGTCGGGCGCGAGATTGCGCGCGGCAAACTCCCCGGTGGGACCGAGGACGACATCGAAACCGCAGGCGGGGCCTTTGCGCTCGCGATGGGCAAGATGGGGGCGGGGGAGCTCAACTATTCCTCCGACATCGACCTCATCATGCTGTTCGATGAAACACGCTATGACGACGACGATTACCACGATGCCCGCGCGAGCCTGATCCGCGCCGTGCGCAAAATGTCGGCCATGCTGTCCGAGAACACCGCCGACGGCTATGTGTTTCGCACCGACCTGCGCCTGCGCCCTGATCCGTCCGTCACGCCCGTCATCATCTCGACCGATGCCGCCGAACGCTATTACGAAAGCCTCGGCCGGACATGGGAGAGGGCGGCGCATATCAAAGCGCGCACCTGCGCAGGTGACATTGCGGCGGGCGAAAAATATCTCGATGTGCTCCGGCCCTTCGTCTACCGCAAACACCTTGATTTCGCGGCGATTCAGGACGCCCACGACATGCGGCTGCGCATCCGTGAGCACAAGGGGCTGGGCGGCCCGATCACGCTGCCGGGCCACGACATGAAGCTGGGGCGCGGCGGGATCCGTGAGATCGAGTTCTTCACCCAGACCCGCCAGTTGATCGCAGGTGGGCGTGATCCCGAACTGCGCCTGCGTGGCACGGTCGAGGGTCTGGCGGCGCTGGCCGAAAAGGGCTGGGTGCCCGGCGATGTAGCCGAAACGCTCACCCGCCATTACCGTTTTCACCGCGAGGTCGAGCATCGCGTCCAGATGGTGCGCGACGCCCAGACCCACAAACTCCCCAAGACCGACGAGGGGTTCGAGCGTCTGGCCTGCATGATGGGGATGGACCGGACCGACCTGATGCGCGATCTGACCGGCGCGCTGTCCGAGGTCCACGAGCTGACCGAGGGCTTTTTCGCCCCCTCCGACACGCCCGAGCCCAAGGCCGAGCTTGACGCGGAAGAGGCCGAGATCGTCGAAGGCTGGAAAGCCTATCCCGCACTGCGCTCCTCCCGCGCCGTCACGATCTTCGAACGGCTGAAACCGGACCTGCTCGACGCGCTCAAGGGGGCGGCCCGCCCGCGTGAGGCGCTCATCAATTTCGACAAGTTTCTCAAGGGCCTGCCTGCGGGCGTTCAACTCTTTTCTCTGTTCGACTCGAACCCCACGCTCGTCGATCTGATCGTCGACATCGCCGCCACGGCCCCCGCGCTCTCGGTCTATCTGGGCCGCAACGCCCAAGTGCTCGACGCGGTGATCGGCGGCGATTTCTTCTCGGCATGGCCCGGCGAAAAGGGCCTGCGCGCGGACCTCGAAGAGGCGCTCGACGCGCTCCCCGACTACGAGATGAAGCTCGACGGGGCGCGGCGCTGGATGAAGGAATGGCATTTCCGCATTGGCGTCCACCTCCTGCGCGGGCTCACGCCACCGGCCGAGGCGGGGCTGGATTATGCCGACCTCGCCGATGCGGTGGTGCGGGTGATCTGGCCGCTGGTCACACAGGAATTCGCCCGCAAACACGGCACACCACCCGGCAATGGCGCGGTGCTGATCGGCATGGGCAGTCTGGGCGCACGCACGGTCGGCCCGGCCTCGGACCTCGACCTGATCGTGATCTACGACGCACCCGGCGACGCGGAATCGGACGGCAAAAGACCCCTTGGATCAAGGGCTTACTACTCACGCCTCACCCAAGCGATGGTCACCGCGCTCTCGGCCCAAATGCCCGAAGGGCGGCTTTATGAGGTCGACATGCGCCTACGCCCCTCGGGCCGTCAGGGCCCGGTCGCCACATCGCTGGCCGCGTTCTCGGCCTACCAGCGCGACGAGGCTTGGACTTGGGAACACCTCGCGCTCACCCGCGCGCGCCCCATCGCGGGCGACATGGCCATCGGCGACGCGGTCGAAGCGGTCCGGGCCGAAGTGCTGGGACGCGACCGCGACCCGGCGCGCACCATCGCCGACGTGGTCGAAATGCGCGCCCGGATCGCCGAGGCCAAGGGCGACACCGGGCCGCTCGACCCCAAGATCGGACCGGGCCGGTTGCAGGACATCGAACTCGTCGCGCAGTGCGCCGCCGTTCTGGCCCCCGAAACGCCCCGGCTGACCGAGGATCAGATCGCCATCGGCGTGGACATCGGCTGGATCAAACCGGACGAGGCCGAGGCGCTCAACGCCGCCTACGACACGATGCGCAGGCTCCAGAGCGGCGCCAAGCTCATCACGGACGGCACGCTCGATCTGGACAACGTCGGGCAGGGTGGCCGCGCCTTTCTGTTCCGGCTGCTCGAGGTCGAAGACGGCGAGGCGCTTTTCGACCGCGTGACAGGCTGCGCGGCCCGTGCCACAAAAGCCATCGAAGCAATCCTCGCGCGCAGGCCGGGAGAGGTGACATGACGCCCGACGAAATCGACCCCAAGGGCCTGATCCGAGAAGCCTATCGGATCGAGGGCATCACACCGGAAGAGTGCCGCGGCATCTTTTTCGACTGGGTTCTGGGCCACCGCGAACGCCGGATCGGCCCGGCGGAGGTGCGGCTCGCGCTCGACACCTACGGCGCAGGTGCCCCGGATCATCCGATGACCAGAGTTCTGCGTGACGGGCTCGACGGCATAACCACGGCGCCCAAACGCCGTGGCGGATCGCGCGCGCGCCGTTAACGCGGCAGCGCCGCCGCCTCGGCCGCCAGCCGTTCGATCCCGGCCCAGTCGCCGGCCTTGACCATCTCGCCGGGGCAGACCCATGACCCGCCCGCGCAGATGACGTTCGGCAGCGACAGGTAATCGCGCGCGTTCTTCGGACTCACGCCCCCGGTCGGGCAGAACCGGATCTGCGGCAGGGGCGAGGCCAGCGATTTCAGGAACGGCGCACCGCCCGCCGCCTCGGCCGGAAAGAACTTCTGGATCGTATAGCCGCGTTCGAGCAGCCGCATCGCTTCTGTCGCCGACGAGGCACCGGGCAACAGCGGCAGTCCGGCCTCTTCGCAAGCATCGAGCAGCCGGTCGGTCGCCCCCGGCGAGACCCCGAATTTGGCGCCCGCATCCACGGCCTTCTGCACGTCCTGTGGGGTGAGCAGCGTTCCAGCCCCCACGACACCGCCTTCGACCTTGGCCATCTCGGAAATCACTTCGAGCGCCGCATCGGTACGCAACGTCACCTCGAGCGCAGGCAGACCGCCCGCGACAAGCGCGGCGGCAAGGGGCGCGGCATGGCCGACCTTTTCGACGATCAGAACCGGTACGATCGGGGCCAGTTCGCAAATCTCGGTGGCTTTCGCTGAGGCTTCAGCAGGGGTCATCGTCATCTCCTTACACCACCACGCCCGCGCCCTCGGTGGCGAGGCCGACGTTCTGGCGGAACATCTCAAACAACTCGCGGCCCATGCCGCGCCCATTGGCGGACAGGTCCATCGTGACCGGCGTGCGGCCGTCGAACCCTTCGGTCAGCACCTCGATGGTGCCGTTCGTCGCATCGACCCGCACGAGGTCGCCGTCCTGTACCTTGGCAATCGGTCCGCCGTCCACTGCTTCGGGCGAAACGTGGATCGCAGCAGGCACTTTGCCCGACGCGCCCGACATGCGTCCGTCCGTGACCAGCGCGACCTTGAGCCCCCGATCCTGCAACACGGCGAGCGTGGGGGTCAGCCCGTGAAGCTCCGGCATTCCGTTGGCCTTGGGGCCCTGAAATCGCACGACGACCACCGTATCTTCGGTAAATTCGCCCGCCTTGAACGCGTCCTTGACCGAGGCCTGATCGGAAAACACCCGTGCCTTGGCTTCGATCACATGCCGTGCCGGGTCGACGGCGGACACCTTGATGACCGCGTGCCCCAGATTGCCGGTGAGCTGCGACAGCCCGCCGGTCTTTTGGAACGGATCGGCATAGGGGCGCACGATCTTGTCGTTCAGTGACTTTCGCGGGCCGGGTTCGTATTTCACCCGGTCGCCGTCCAGCTTGGGGTCCTGCGTATAGGCCTCCAGCCCGCCGCCCGCGACGGTGCGCGTGTCGGGGTGCAGAATACCCTCGTCCAAAAGGTCGCCGATCAGATAGCCCAGACCGCCTGCGGCATGGAAATGGTTCACGTCGGCTAGTCCGTTCGGATAGACCCGCGCCATCAGCGGCGTGACAGCGGAAATGTCCGAGAAATCCTGCATCGTGATCTCGACCCCCGCCGCGCGCGCCATCGCGGGCAGGTGGAGGAGGAGGTTGGTCGACCCCCCAGTCGCCATCAGCCCGACGATCCCGTTCACGAACGCTTTTTCGTCCAGCACATCGGCGACCGGCGTAAACTGATTGCCCAGAGCGGTGATCTGCGTGGCCCGCCGCGCGCCCTCCGCCGTCAGCGCATCGCGCAGCGGCGTGTTCGGGTTCACGAAGGACGCGCCGGGCAGGTGCAGACCCATGAACTCCATGAGCATCTGGTTCGAGTTGGCGGTGCCGTAGAACGTGCAGGTGCCGGGGCCGTGATAGGCCTCCATCTCGGCGCGCATCAGGGCATCGCGCCCGACTTCGCCCGCCGCGAACTGCTGGCGCACCTTGGCTTTTTCGTCGTTCGGCAGACCGCTGGTCATCGGGCCTGCGGGCATGAAGATACCGGGGATATGGCCAAAAGTCGCCGCCGCGATCACCAGACCCGGCACGATCTTGTCGCAGACGCCCAAGTAAAGCGCCGCGTCGAATGTGTTGTGGCTGAGCGAAACGCCGGTGGCGAGCGCGATCACGTCGCGCGAAAACAGCGACAGCTCCATCCCGGTCTCGCCTTGCGTAACCCCGTCGCACATCGCAGGCACGCCGCCCGCAACCTGCGCCGTCGCGCCCTCGGCACGGGCCGCGGCCTTGATGAGGTCGGGGAACCGCTCAAACGGCTGATGCGCCGACAGCATGTCGTTGTAAGCGGTGATGATCCCGATATTGGGCGCGTCCTTGGTGGCGAGCGTGTTCTGATCGGGACCAGCGCCCGCATAGGCATGTGCCTGACCCGAGCAGCTCAGATGCCCGCGCTTCGGGCCCTTGTCGATCTGCGCCTGAATGCCTTCCATATAGGCCGCGCGCCGGGGGGCGCTGCGGTCGATGATCCGTTGGGTGACCCGTTCGATCTCGCTGTTGAGAGTCATGGGAAGTCCTATCCTGATCGCGCAATGTGGCGCCCGCATACCATGCAATGATAGCGCTAACAACCCGGTTGCGGGATTGAGCCGGGCAGGGCGCCTCGGTCTCAGGCTAACATGCACGGATGGGCTGTCGCGTGCAAACCGACGACGGCTCCGCACGTTCCGGTGAGCGCGTCGCCTCTTCCCGCCCGGACGCGAACGGGATAGGCAGAGCGCATGAACGATACGCAGATGGGCAACCGCCCGGTCATTCGCCTGAAACCCAAAGCCAACGCCCGTGCGATCCGTCACGGCGCGCCTTGGGTTTACGACAACGAACTGGTCACCGACCGTCGGACCAAGGCGCTTGCGCCCGGCACCATCGCCCGGCTCGAGGATGCCGAGCGCGCAGCCTTGGGCACCGTCGCGGTCAATCCGAACTCGCGCATCTTCGCGCGGATGCTGGACCGTGACCCTGACGCGGTGATCGACAAGGCGTGGCTCGCCGCCAAGGTCGAGATGGCGCTCGCACACCGCGCACGGCTGTTCCCCGATCCGTTCTACCGCCTTATCCATGCCGAGGCCGACGGGCTGCCCGGCGTCGTGATCGACCGCTTCGGCGACACGGCGGTGATCCAGCCCAACGCGGCTTGGGCCGATGTGCTGTTCGACGATCTGGCGGCGGCGGTGGCCGAGGTCACGGGCGTGACCACCGTGGTCAAGAACGCAAGCGGCCGGGCGCGGGGGCTCGAAGGGCTGGACGAGGAAACGGTGGTCGAGCGCGGGGCAGTCGATGGCCCGCTCTCAGTGCCGATGAATGGCGCGACCTATATGGCCGACCTTTTGGGCGGGCAGAAAACCGGCCTCTTCTTCGACCAGCGCCCGAACCACGCCTTTGCCGCGTCGCTGTCAAACGGCGCACGCGTGCTCGACGTCTTCTCCCATGTCGGGGGCTTCTCGCTCGCAGCCCTTGCGAACGGCGCCAGTGCCGCGCTGGCTGTCGACGGCTCGCAACCGGCGCTGGATCTCGCCAGCCAAGGCGCCGAAGCCTCGGGCGTGGCGGACCGGTTCGACACGCGCCAAGGCGACGCGTTCGACGTGCTGACCGCCCTTGGCGAGGCCGGCGAAGTGTTCGACGTGGTGATCTGCGATCCGCCCGCCTTCGCCCCGAACAAACAGGCCCTCGACGCAGGGCTCAGAGCCTATGAACGCATCGCCCGGCTAGCAGCACCGCTCGTCGCCCCCGGCGGCTATCTGGGCCTGTGCTCCTGCTCCCACGCCGCCGACCTCGACAGTTTCCGCAAATCGAGCGTGCGCGGCATCGGGCGTGGCGGGCGCTCTGCCCAGCTGATCCACACCGGCTTTGCCGGTCCCGACCATCCGCAACATCCGGCATTGGCCGAAAGCGGCTACCTCAAGGCGCTGTTTTTCCGGCTGACCGCATGAAGGTTCTGATCGACGCCTGCGTGCTTTACCCCACGGTGATGCGCGAAATGGTGATCGGCGTGGCCAAGGCGGGCCTCATCGACCCGAAATGGTCGCCCCGCATCCTCGAAGAATGGGCGCGCGCGGCGGCCAAACTCGGACCGGGGCAGGAGGCCTTGGCGCGCGCCGAAATCGCGGCGTTGGAGGCCGACTGGCCCCGCGCCTCGTTCCGCCCCAAGGACGGCGACATGAGCCGCCTGTCGCTCCCCGATCCCAACGACGTGCATGTTCTGGCCTCTGCCATCGCCTCTTCGGCGGACGTGCTGATGACCATGAACATCAAGGACTTCCCCCGCCAGATGCTGGGCCACGAGGGGCTCGTGCTGGCCAGCCCCGATCCGTTCCTGCTGGGTCTTTATGAGGAAGCGCCTGCGCCCGTCGAAACCGTCGCCCGCGGGGTGCTGGCCGAGGCGATCCGGCTGTCGGGCGAGGATTGGACGATCCGCAAGCTGATGAAGAAAGCCCGCCTGCCAAGGCTCGGCAAGGCGTTAGAGGCCTCAGGCAGGCTTTAACTGTCGGCCTTGATGAGGCCCAAGCCCCGCAGGTACACGCCGATCCCGCTTTCCAGCAGGTCTTCGGGCGGAAACGGCGATTTGGTGCCGGGCGAGCCGCGCCCGAACAGTTCGACCACCCCGTGGCACATCGCCCAGATATGGGCCGACACCATCCGCGCGGGCGGGCGTTTCTCGGGTGGCACGTCTTTCAACAGCTCGTTCGCCGCCATGTCCAGCACACCGAGCGCCCGGTTCGCCACATGGGCGAGATCGGCGGATTTGTTGATCGACACGCCTGACTCGAACATCGCGATGTAATGCCCCGGAAAGCGACGAGAAAACGCAAGATACGCACGCCCGGTCGCCTCGAAAGACGCCAGCGCCGAGGGCTGGCCCTTGGCATAGGCATGTTCCATCAGGTCCGCGAAAATCTCATAGCCCTGACGCGCGGCCTCCGCGATCAGGTCTTCGCGTCCATCGAAATGGCGATAGACCGCCGCCGGGGTCACGCCCGCCTGCTTGGCCGTTTCCGACAGGGTGAACCCGGTCGGACCCTTTTCTTCGATCAGGGTCAGCGCCGCCTCGACCAGCGCTTGGCGCAGGTTCCCGTGGTGATATCCGCGTTTCTTCGTGGGCACGCGTCAGCTTTCCCACATATCCAGCCCGCCCGCGATCTTGGGGTCGGGGGCGCAGGCAATCTCGTGGATTTTCTTATCGTAATCAATGCCCTGCAACACGGTCTTGATGGCCGCGAGCCGCGCCCGTTTCTTGTCATCCGAGCGGATGATCGTCCACGGCGCATAAGGGAAATGCGACTTGGCAAAGGTTTCCGAAATCGCATCGGAATAGGCCTGCCACCGGCTCAGCCCCTGAACGTCGATCGACGAAAGTTTCCAATGCTTTAGCGGATCCTGCTCACGTGCCATGAACCGTCGCAACTGCTCGGCCCGGCCCACGTTCAGCCAGATCTTCACGAAGTGGATGCCTTCGTCCACCAGCATGTGCTCGAACTCCGGCAGTTGCCGGAAGAACGCCGCGCGCTCGGCATCGTCGCAGAACCCGAACACCTTCTCGACGACGCCGCGGTTATACCACGAGCGGTCAAAAAGAACGATCTCACCTTCGGTCGGCAAGTGGCTGACGTAACGCTGGAAATACCACTCACCGGCTTCCCGGTCCGAGGGTTTCGGCAGCGCCACGACACGCGCGACACGCGGGTTCAGGTTCATCCGCATCCGCTTGATCGTGCCGCCTTTTCCGGCCGCATCACGCCCCTCGAACACGACGACGACGCGCTTGCCGGTGGCCTTCACATCCGCCTGAAGCTTGACGAGTTCAAGTTGAAGCGCCTCCAGCTCGTCCTCATAGTCGTCCTTGTCCATTTCCTCGGCATACGGATAGGACGGATCGAGCATGTCGTCCTTGCCCGCATCCTCGATGGCCTTGCGCACATCCTCGGGCGCGTCTTCCGCGTAGAATTTCGAGATTGCGCCGTCGAAAGGCAGGTCCATCGCCAACTCCAAGTCCAGTCAGGCCAGTATGGCTATTTGACCCCGGCGCGCAACGCCGCGCGGTCGATGGCGGCGATGGTTTCTTCCATCTCGACGTGATGCGGCATGTGCCCGACACCGTCCAGCACGGTGAGGTTGCCGTCCTGCACCTCCGCCACCAGCGGCTCGGAATGGATATGCAGGCCCACTGTCGTATCTGCGGTCCCGTGGATCGCCTCGACCGGCACCGAAACCTCGCCATAGTGCGGCTGCTGTTCTTCGAGGTGATGCAGCAACTCGTGCCGCTGCTGGGCATTGGCCTTGAACTGCTCCGGCAGCAGGATAATGCCCGGACCGATGTAATCGGCATAGCCGGGGAGCGGGTCGTTGGGCCGGAACACCGAATTGATCTGGCCTTCGAGGTAAGCCTCCGGCAGCCAGGCCGAAATTACATGCGACATGACCGGGCCGATGACCGGCTTCGCGAGCAGGGCATAAAGCGTATCGCGCCCACCGGGCCACGGATGGGTGGCCCCGGCAATCGACACGGCGGCGGCGATATAATCCGGGTGATAGACCGCCCAGTTCATCACCAAGGCCCCGCCAAAGCTCTGGCCCGCCACCACCGGATTCTCGACCCCGAGCGCGCGCGCAGCTTCGACCATAAGCGTGGTCTGCTCAGACAACGTCACGCCACTGGGTTTGAGCGGCGGGGTATAGCCCAGCCCCGGACGGTCGAGGATCGTGACACGGTATTCCTCGGCCAGAACCGGCGCGATGTCGAACATCCAGTCGCGCGTCGACCCGGAGGCGCCGTGAAGCAGTACAAGATCAGGCCCTTCACCGATCTGCACGTAATGCACAGGGTGCCCGTCCACCTCGACGAACTGCCCCTGCGGCGGATGCGCGCGATACGCTGCGAGCCGCCGCTGCTCCACACGGATCATCGTCGCGCAGGCAAAGAGCGCGAGGATCAGAACAAGGCTAAGTGCCAATTTCATTCAGATCGTAATGCGTGGTCTGATAGATTTCGTTGATCCAGTTGCCGTAGAGCAAATGGGCATGGCTGCGCCACCGGTTCTTGGGCGGCTTCGACGGGTCGTCATCCGGGTAATAGTTGATCGGCACCTCGATCGGCGTGCCCGAGGCGATGTCGCGGTCATACTCCTGCTTCAACGTGTCCGAGTCGTACTCGAAATGGTTGAAGATATAGAGGGACCTATGCGCCGGGTCCTCGACCAGACAGGGCCCCGTTTCAGGCGAACCAAGCAAGGTCGTCAGACCCTCGGCGGCGTCGATCTCATCCTGTTTCATCTCGGTCCATCGGCTCACGGGTATGACGAAGCTGTCCGAGAACCCACGCAGGTAAGGCGAGAAAGGTTTCAGTTTCTCCTGCGGATAGCAACCAAAGCTCTTTTCCGGCAGGATGTGCTTCTCGACCCCGTGGAAGTGATAGATCATCGCCATCCCGCCCCAGCAGACGCCGAACGTGGAATGCACGTTGGTCTGGGTCCAGTTCATGACCTCGACCATCTCGTCCCAATAGGTCACCTCCTCGAACGGCAGATGCTCGATCGGCGCGCCGGTGATGATGAGTCCGTCGAACTTCTCGTCCTTCACGTCCTGAAAGTCGCGATAGAACATGCCCATGTGTTCCTCGGGCGTGTTGCGCGAGGTGTGCTCGGTCATCTTGATGAGCGTGAATTCGATCTGCAGCGGCGTCGCCCCGATCAGGCGCGCGAACTGTGTCTCGGTCTGAATCTTCTTGGGCATCAGGTTCAGAAGCCCGATCTTCAGCGGCCGGATATCCTGCCGCGCCGCCTGATTTTCCGACATGACCATGACGCCCTCGCGCGAAAGCACGTCGGCGGCAGGCAGGTCGGCAGGGATCTTGATGGGCATGGAAGGCTCCGCGAAAGGTTCGGGTGAGATAGGCGCTGCGTCAGCGACGCTCAAGGGCTTCGGCGATCAGCGCGTCAAAGTCCTCAGGGGTTTTGACACGGGCGACGTCGTCGGCACTGACCTTGACGCCCCACTTTTCCGCCATCGCGGCGTAAAGCGGGTGGCGATGGTGCAGCGCCTTGGCATAGGTCGAACGCACGAAATCGTCGGGGTCAACCGCATCCGGGGCAACGCCATGCTGGTCGAGGTAATCCTGCCAGCAGGCCTCCAGAAAGGCGGGCTGGTAATACATCGGCTTGGGCGCGCGGATGAAGCGGCGGATAAGCTCCTCGGTATGGGCCTCGGACCCTTCGATCCAGACCATCAGCAAATTGTCGGACAGCGCGCTCAGCACCGGATCGGCGGGATCGTCCGGGTCCACCACCTCGCAGATCGACCCGCCGCTGTCACAGACGAAATTGTCGTAGCCATACAGCGTTTTGGCGCGCGAGATGAACCGCACCGTGTCGAGCAGCGCATTGATCTCGGCGTCGCGATGCTCGGCCTGCCTCGCCATATAGACCTCCCACGCCAACCCGTGCTTCGCCTCGTCGCCGGGCTTGCCCAGATAGGTCGACAGGGGCGCGAGATTGTTGAAGGTGATGTTGGACGCGATATAGACGCTGTCGGACAACAGAAGCTCACGCAGGAACGGGTTCTTCATCGCCTCGAACTTGAAGTTGTCCGAGATGAGCTCGCCCATGTACCGGGTGCCGATCCGGTAATCGACCGAATAGTGGAACCAGTCGCCGCCATCGCGCAGCATGTTCGACAGGTGGGTCTTGCCCAGTCCGGACATGCCGAACAGCAACACGCGTTTCGCCTCGCTGTCGCGCCAGTCCTTCGCGGTTTCGTAGATCATCGCCGTCCCTGCCTTGGTTCTTGCCTCGTGTGGTAGCGGGCAGGGGCGGGCAGGGCAAGATCAACCCCGGTCGCCGTCCCCTTGCACCGGAACCGGGCCGCGCTCGGGGTCGAAGATCAGGCGGCCGGGGCGGCAGGCGCTGTCCGCGATATCTTCCCACGAACAGCCCCGGGCGCGCAGGGTTTCGATGCTGGGGCCGCCCACGTCACCATGCGCGCGCAGCGTCCGCGCCTCGATCAGACTGCGCATCGGCTCGGGCGTGCGCGCCTTGAACCGGGCGGCCAGCGCGCGCCGGGCGCCATGAAGATGTCGGGCTATTGCTTCGGGCGACTGACCCGCGCCCCGCAGCCGTTGGGCCTCGGCCCCGAGCGCGTGAACTGCGGCTTCGTAAGACGCGCGCAGATCGCCCGCGTCGCCGCTCATCCGATCCGCGCCCGCGCCTCGCGCACGCTCGCCCGGATGTTGATCCAGTTCGCGGTAAGGATCAGCGCACCGCCAAGGATCACGGCCAGTTCCAGCCGCTCCTGATACAAAAGCCAGCCGACCAGCGCGACCACCGGCAGGCGGGCGAAGTCGATCGGCATGACCACCGTGGCGGGGGCAAGTTTCAGGGCCGAGGTCAGGCAGAAATGCGCAGCCAGCCCCGCAAGCCCGATGATGATCAGCCACGGCGCGGACTGGGCCGAGGGCAGGGCCATCTCTCCATCCACCGCTGCGAAAAACAGGCCAAAGACCGCCTGCATCGTGGTCAGATAAAACAGGATCGACGCCAGACTTTGCGTGCGCGTGAGCTTGCGGGTGAACACGGCCGAGCCCGCGAACCCGATCGCCGCCGCGAGCGCGGCCAGAACCCCCGGCTCGAGTTTTACCGAGAACGGCTGGGTCACCACGAGGATGCCGACGAACCCCACCAGAGCCGCAAAGGCGCGCACAGGGGTGATGCGTTCGGCCAGAAAGATCGGCGACAGCAACAAGACCCAGAGCGGCGATGTGAACTCCAGCGCGAAGACCTGCGCCAGCGGGATCACCCCGACCGCGTAGAACCACAAGTTCTGCCCGGTGAAATGCGACACGTTGCGGATGAAGTGCAGACCCAACTGCTGACGCCCGACCTGACCCCACAGCCCGCGCGCCGAAATCACCGACACGACGACGACGATCCCCACGCAGGAGCGATAGAACATCAGCTCGAAGGTGTCGTGATTCAGACTGACCTCACGCCCCGCGACAGCCATCGCCGTAAAACAGGTGACGGCCCCGACCATCCACAGCGCCGCTGTCAGGATCGGGTTCGTGGGGAGGGGCACACCCTCCTCATGCGTGCCATGCGTCATGGCGCGACACTGCCCTCAGCCGGGCGGAACCGCAAGCACAACGAACACGAAAAATCCCACCACAGCCACGACCGGAATCCCGAGGATGGCCATCAGGCCCCCGGGCTTCTGCCAGCTTGGTTTGTCGACGTAACACGACCCACATTGGTCACCGGCCAGTCGCATGTGATGCCCACACGACTGGCACTTAAACAATCTAATTGCCATTCCCGTCCCCACGGCCGGCTTTGAAAAAATCGCGTTCTCTAAACGTCTGCCGAATAACTGACCGGCAGCCTCACACAACGCACATCTGGCTCTGTCCTGCCATTGCCGCATGGTTAACACGGCCGCGTTCCCAGACTAAAGCCCGATTCGTAGAATTCTGATCCCGACCCCGGAGTCTTGAAGGTTTGCTCAGAAAATCACCGGAAACGCCCAGCAATACGCCGGGCGTAAGAGTTTAAATGCGCCGCTCTGCGCATTTAGGATATAAGGCGCTCGCCATAAGTGGGATATAATCCGTGAATTAAATAGGTGGGGCGCGGCGCGCGAAACGCATTGGATGCGGCTGCACCCCCGGCCTCATTCCCACTCGATGGTGCCCGGAGGTTTCGAGGTGATGTCGTAGGTCACGCGATTGATGCCCTGCACCTCGTTGATGATCCGCGTCGCAGTCTCGCCAAGGAACTCGTGGCTGAACGGAAAGTAATCCGCCGTCATCCCGTCGACGCTCGTCACCGCACGCAGCGCACAGGCATAGTCATAGGTGCGCCCGTCGCCCATGACACCCACGGTGCGCACGGGCAGGATCGCGACGAAAGCCTGCCAGATTTCGTCATAGAGGCCGTGCTTGCGGATCTGGTCGATATAGACCGCATCCGCCTTGCGCAGAATGTCGAGCTTGTCGCGCGTGATCTCACCCGGACAGCGGATCGCAAGACCGGGGCCGGGGAAGGGGTGGCGGCCGATGAAGCTCGCCGGCAGGCCCAGCTCATGCCCCAGCGCGCGCACTTCGTCCTTGAACAGTTCGCGCAGCGGCTCGACCAGTTTCAGCCCCATCTTCTCCGGCAGACCGCCGACGTTGTGGTGGCTCTTGATCGTGACGCTGGGTCCACCGCTGAAGGACACGGATTCGATCACGTCGGGATAGAGCGTGCCTTGGGCAAGGAAATCCGCATCGTCGATCTCGCTCGCGTATTTCTGGAACACGTCGATGAAAAGCTTGCCGATCGTCTTGCGCTTCTGCTCGGGGTCCGAGACGCCCTCGAGCTCGCCAAGGAACAGATCGCTCTCATCGGCATGGATCAGCTTCATGTTGTAGTGGTCGCGGAACATCGTGACCACTTCCTCAGCCTCGTTGAGGCGGAGCAGGCCATGATCCACGAACACACAGGTCAGCTGGTCGCCAATCGCCTCGTGCAGCAGAACCGCCGTCACGGACGAGTCGACGCCGCCGGACAACCCGCAGATCACATGGGCATCGCCCACCTGTTCGCGGATCTTGGCGATGGCTTCCTCGCGGTAAGCGCCCATCGTCCAGTCGCCCTTGAAGCCCGCGTCGCGCACGAAGTTCTCGTAAAGCGTCTTGCCGTTCGGCGTGTGATGCACCTCGGGGTGGAACTGCACGGCGTAGAACCGGCGCTCCAGATCGGCGGTGATCGCGAAAGGCGCGTTGGGCGAGGTGCCGTAGACCTTGAAGCCCGGCGCGATCTTGGAGACGTGGTCGCCGTGGCTCATCCACACCTGCTCGCGCCCCGTGCCATCCATGAACCAGCCGTTGAGCGCGTCGATCCGCTCTTCGGTCGGGGTCACATAGGCGCGCCCGAATTCGGCGGTGCCGTGGCCGCGCAGAACCTCGCCGCCCAGCATGTGCATCATAACCTGCTGGCCGTAGCAAATGCCGAGGATCGGTACCCCGAGGTCAAAAACGCTCTCCGGCGGGCGCGGCGAGCCTGCGTCGATGACGCTGGCAGGGCCGCCCGAAAAGATCACGGCTTTCGGCGCGAACTCTTTCAGGAACGCGTCGGTGACGTTCTGATAGGGGTGAATTTCGCAATAGACGTTCAGCTCCCGCAGGCGGCGCGCGATGAGCTGCGTCACCTGACTGCCGAAGTCGATGATGAGAAGGCGGTCGTGGGAGGATGTGTCGAGCATGTTCGCTGATTATTGCGGGTGCGCGGGGCTGGCAAGCGTGAAAGGGGGGCTGTCTGCCCCCCGCCGCCGAATCCTTGCGGATTCGTCGCCTCCCCCCGAAGGTTTTCTGAAACAGAGAA
>JAYZLL010000052.1:0-15211 GCA_036154315.1 Pseudomonadota bacterium | reverse complement strand
AAACCTTCGGGGGGTGAGCCCGCAGGGCGAGGGGGGCAGACAGCCCCCCTACCCGATCACCATTCCGCGCGATCTGTCGAGGTCTTCCCCAGCCGAGCGCAGCGAGGCGCCGTCGCGACGCGGGCATTGCCCGCGGCGCAATGCTTCTTACATGTGGATCGGTCCGTCGCCACAGGCCAGCGCCGCCTCGCGCACCGCTTCCGAGAAGGTCGGGTGGGCATGGCAGGTCCGGGCGAGGTCTTCGGCGGCCGCCCCGAATTCCATTGCCACACAGGCCTCGTGGATCAGGTCGCCCGCGGAGGGCCCGATGATGTGGACCCCGAGGATCCGGTCCGTCGCTTTGTCGGTCAGGATCTTCACGAAGCCGTCGCCCTGAAACACCGCCTTCGCGCGCGCATTGCCCATGAACGAGAACTTGCCGACCTTGTAATCGCGGCCTTCTTCCTTCAGCTCCTGCTCGGTTTTCCCGACCGAAGCCACTTCCGGCACCGTGTAGATCACGCTCGGGATCACGTCGTAGTTCACGTGGCCCGCCTGACCCGCGATCGACTCGGCGACCGCCATGCCTTCGTCCTCGGCCTTGTGGGCGAGCATCGGCCCGGCGATCACGTCACCGATCGCCCAGATGCCGTCGACACTGGTTTTCCAGTGATCGGTCTTGATGACGCCACGGTCCGTCATCTCGACACCCGCCTCTGCAGCGCCCACACCATCGGTGAAGGCACGGCGACCGGTCGCCACCAGCACGACATCGGCGTCCAGCACCTCTTCGCTGTCGTCCTTCTTGAGCTTGTAGGTCACTTTGGCCTTGGTCTTGGTCGCCTCGACGCCCTGCACGGCGGCGCCCAGAATGAACTCCAGCCCCTGCTTCTTCAGCAGTTTCTGGAACTGCTTGGACACTTCGGCGTCCATCGTCGGCGTGATCGTGTCGAGGTATTCCACCACCGTCACGTCTGAGCCGAGCCGCGCATAGACCGAGCCCATTTCCAGCCCGATGACGCCCGCGCCGATGACGACCAGCTTTTTCGGGATTTTGCCCAGCTCCAGCGCGCCGGTCGAGGTCACGACGACCTTTTCGTCGATCTCGACACCCGGCAGGCTCGACGCCTCGGACCCGGTCGCGATCACGATGTTCTTGGCCTTGTGGGTCTCGTCGCCGACCGTGACTTCGCCCTTGCCTGAGATCTTGCCCCAGCCCTTGAGCCAATCCACCTTGTTCTTTTTGAACAGGAATTCGATGCCCTTGGTGTTCTGTGCCACCACGTCGTCCTTATAGGCCTTCATCTGGGCCCAATCCACCGACGGCGCCTTGCCCTTGAGCCCCATGGTGGCAAAGTTGTGCTCGGCCTCGTGCAGCGAATGGGTTGCGTGCAGCAGGGCCTTGGACGGGATACAGCCGACGTTCAGGCAGGTGCCGCCCAGCGTTTCGCGGCTTTCGACACAGGCGGTCTTGAGCCCGAGTTGCGCACAGCGGATGGCGCAGACATAGCCCCCCGGGCCGCTGCCGATTACGATCACGTCATAGTCTGCCATAGGTCCCTCCTTTGGCGTTTCTGTCTACGGGACGGTCCAGACGGTCCCGAATGTGGTGTCCCTGCCTCAGAACAGCGCGGCGAGGATCATGAGCGTCGTGGCCAGAAGGCCCACGAAAAAGATGTACGACCGCCACGGCACCCAGCCGAAGGCGTAGGCCGGGATATAGAGCACCCGCGCGCCGAGATAGACCCAGGCGCAGGCGGCGGTGAACCCGGTCGACTGGCCCGACACCGTCACCACGACCACCGCGATGGTGAACATGATGAGCGCTTCGAAATGGTTGGAAAAGGCCCGCATCAGCCGACCCGTCCGGTCCGACACCTGCTCGGTCAGCGGCTTTTTCAGCCGCGACGTGTCGCGCGGAGACGATGTCTTGCCGACGCCCAGCTCGAGGTTCGCGGGGATCGCCATGAGGGCGAACTGCACGACCTGCAACAGGCCAGCGAGCGCGAGGACGGTGAGTTCGGGGGTCATACGCGCGCCTCAGTTGAACGTGATCGACACGTCGGGATAGCCCCAGACGTCTGCGGTCTTGTCGCGGGTGACGGTCTGGGCCGCAGCAACCGCGCCACCCACGAGCACGCCGACGACGCCCGCGTTCGCCCCTGCCGTCACCGTGCCGGTGATGTCGCCCAGCGTCTTGTTCTGAGCTTGGAGGGCGCGGGTTTCGGTCCGGCCCTCGAAGCTGCATTTGACCGAGGCCGCGGGGGTGCGTGCGCCCATGTTCGGCGCGGTCACGATGGCGGGGGCGGTGAAGGACGACACGAAGCCGTCGCCGCCGAAGGTGCAGGGGATGCCCGTCATCTCACGCGGGATACGGGTGCTGCCGTTCATCACGCGCACACTGAAGGACGAGGTGCCGACCTCGTTCAGCGGCTTCAGGGCGGTGTAGGGCACCGGGGCCTGATCGATCTGGGCGGGCACCGAACAGGCGACGAGCGCGAACGGGGCGAGAAACGGGAAAGCGCGGCGGAATATCATCATAGGCCTCTGGTAACACCCCAAACCGGGGCGCGGCCATATCGCGCGGCGCGGGGGCTTGCGTCAACGGGGCGCATCGTCCCGTTCACGGGTTGGCGATTTGGCGCGGGTCGGGTCATCCGATCACCACGCCCACGAGGATCAGAACGATGCCGAGCGTGGCGATCTGCCAGAACACCGTGCGCACCCACGGAATGCCGGAGAGATAGGCGGGCAGATAGGCGACGCGCGCACCCAGATAGAGCAACACGCCCCATGTGACCCAAGCCCCACCCGGCGCGGTCAGCTCCGCAACCAGCGCGACGGCGAGAAAGGCAGGCGCGGTTTCCAACAGGTTCCAAAGCGCCCGATGGGCGCGCGCCGCGACAGGTCCGATCTCGGGCGGGGTGTCCCGCGCCCCGACCGTCCAGCCGTTGCCCACGCTGCCCTTGAGCAGAAAGCTGTCCACGCTGACGTAGATCAGGACCAGCAGCGCCAGTCCGACCAGTCCCCAGAGCGCGATGGACATTCATTGGGCCTCCGATCGGGCGCCGTGGTGGGCGACCCCCGCCCCACTGGACCCATGCGGGACCGTAGGGTGGGGATCGACCCGACACATCTTACAGATCCATCAGCAGACGACGCGGATCCTCGAGGGCTTCTTTCACCCGGACGAGGAAGGTCACGGCGCCTTTGCCGTCGACGATGCGGTGGTCGTAGCTGAGCGCCAGATACATCATCGGGCGGATCTTGATCTCGCCGTTCACGACCATCGGACGATCCTGAATCTTGTGCATGCCGAGGATACCCGACTGCGGGGGGTTCAGGATCGGCGAGGACATGAGCGAGCCATAGACGCCGCCGTTCGAGATGGTGAACGACCCGCCCTGCATATCGGCCATCGACAGTTTCCCGTCGCGGGCCTTCTTGCCCATGTCCGAAATCGCGGCTTCGATGCCGTGGAACGACATCTGATCGGCGTCGCGCACGACCGGCACGACGAGGCCGGTGGGCGTGCCCACGGCCACGCCCATGTGGACGTAGTTCTTATAGATCACGTCGGTGCCGTCGATCTCGGCGTTCACGTCCGGCACTTCTTTCAGCGCGTGACAGCAGGCTTTGACGAAGAAGGACATGAAGCCCAGCTTGATGCCGTGCTTCTTGAAGAACAGGTCTTTGTACTCGTTGCGCAGCGCCATGACCTCGGTCATGTCCACCTCGTTATAGGTGGTCAGCATGGCCGCGGTGTTCTGCGCTTCCTTCAGACGGCGGGCGATGGTCTGACGCAGGCGCGTCATCTTCACCCGCTCTTCGCGGGCTTCGTCGCTGGCCGCAACCGGGGCGCGCGGCGCGCTGGAGGCTGCCGGAGCCGGGGCCGACTTGGAGGCCGAGATCGCGGCCTGCACGTCTTCCTTCATCACGCGACCGTCGCGGCCCGTGCCTTTGACGTCGCCCGACTTGAGCCCGGCTTCGGCCATCATCTTCTTGGCCGAGGGCGCGTCTTCCACGTCCTTGCCCGACGACGACGCGGGCGCGTCGCTACCTTTGGACGCTTCGGCTTTCGGGGCGGGTGCAGGTGCATCGCCCGAGGCCGAGATCACGCCGAGTTTCGCGCCAGCCGCCACGGTCTCACCCTCGCCTGCGAGGATTTCGGTGATCGTGCCAGCGGACGGCGCGGGCACTTCGACCGAGACCTTGTCGGTTTCAAGCTCACAGAGCATCTCGTCGGCGGCCACGGTGTCGCCCACCTTCTTGAACCACGTCGAAACGGTCGCCTCGGACACCGATTCACCCAGCGCGGGCACCATGATGTCGACGCTGTCGCCGCCGCCCGAAGCCGGAGCATCGGCTTTCGGCTCTTCGGCTTTCTCTTCTTTCTTCTCGGATTTCGCGGGCTTGGCGCCTGCGCCTTCCTCGATCGTGGCCAGCAGCGCATCGACGCCGACGGTGTCGCCTTCGTTCGCGACGATGTCACCCAGCGTGCCTGCGGCGGGGGCCGGAACCTCGACCGTCACCTTGTCGGTCTCAAGCTCGCACAGCATCTCGTCTGCTTGCACGGCATCGCCGGGTTTCTTGAACCACGTCGCGACGGTGGCTTCGGTCACGCTTTCGCCCAGCGTGGGAACACGGACTTCGGTGCTCATGATCTTATCCTTCGATGGTCAGCGCGTCATTAACGAGCGCGGCTTGCTGTGCTTTGTGCTGGCTGGCCAGACCCGTCGCGGGCGAGGCCGAAGCGGCGCGGCCCGCATAGGTGGGCCGGTAGTTGGTTTCCCGGATGCGCGACAGGACCCACTCGATGTTGGGCTCCATGAACGTCCACGCGCCCTGGTTCTTGGGCTCTTCCTGACACCACACGACGTCGGCATTCGGGAAGCGTTCCATCTCCTTCACCAGCGACAGCGCCGGGAACGGATAGAACTGTTCGACCCGCATGATGTAGACGTCGTCGATCCCCGCCTCGTCCCGCGCTTCGAGCAGGTCGTAATAGACCTTGCCGGAACACATCACGACACGGCGGACCTTGTCGTCGGGTTTCAGCTCGACATTGGCGTTGCCGGTGCGCTTCTGCGCATCCGCATCGTCCCACAACACGCGGTGGAAGGACGAGCCGGTGATGAAATCGCTCGCCTCGGACACCGCGCTCTTGTGGCGCAGGAGCGATTTGGGCGTCATCAGGATCAGCGGCTTCCGGTAAGAGCGGTGAAGCTGCCGGCGCAGGATGTGGAAATAGTTAGCCGGCGTCGTGCAGTTGGCGACGATCCAGTTGTCGGCCCCGCACATCTGCAGGAACCGCTCCAGACGCGCCGACGAGTGCTCAGGCCCCTGCCCCTCGTAGCCATGCGGCAGCAGGCAGACGAGGCCGGACATCCGCAGCCATTTGGATTCACCGGAACTGATGAACTGGTCGAACATGATCTGCGCGCCGTTGGCAAAGTCGCCGAACTGCGCCTCCCACAGCGTCAGCGCATTGGGTTCGGCCATCGAGTAGCCATATTCGAACCCGAGCACCGCATATTCCGACAGCATCGAGTCGATGACTTCATAGCGCGCCTGACCCGACTTGATGTTGTTCAGCGGGTAATAACGCTCTTCGTTGTCCTGATTGATCAGGCCCGAGTGGCGCTGCGAGAACGTGCCGCGCGTCGAATCCTGACCCGACAGCCGGACCGGGTAGCCCTCGGTCAGCAGCGAGCCGAACGCCAGCGCCTCGGCCGTCGCCCAGTCAAAGCCTTTGCCAGACTTGAACATCTCGGCCTTGGTGTCGAGCAGACGCCCCACCGTCTTGTGCAGCGTAAAGCCGTCGGGCGCCGTCGACAGGGCGCGGCCCACTTCGTTGAACGTCTCCTCGGGGATCGCCGTTTCGCCGCGCTGGTAATCCTCGCCCTGCTTGTCGAGGTGGCTCCAGCGACCGTCCAGCCAGTCGGCCTTGTTCGGCTTGTATTCTTTGCCCACCTCGAACTCTTCGTTCAGGTGCGCCTGGAACGCGGCCTTCATGTCCTCGATCTCGCCCTCGGGGATCAGCCCGTCCTTCACCAGACGATCGGTGTAAAGCTGCAGCGTCGTCTTATGGGTCTTGATCTCTTTATACATGAGGGGGTTGGTGAACATCGGTTCGTCCCCCTCGTTGTGGCCGAAGCGGCGGTAGCAGAAGATGTCGATCACGACATCCTTGTGGAACTTCTGCCGGAACTCGGTCGCCACTTTCGCGGCATGAACCACGGCCTCGGGGTCGTCGCCGTTCACGTGGAAAATCGGGGCTTCCACCATCAGCGCGATATCCGTCGGATAGGGCGAGGTGCGCGAGAAGCTCGGCGCGGTGGTGAAGCCGATCTGGTTGTTCACGACGATATGGATCGTGCCGCCGGTGCGGTGGCCACGGATACCGGAAAGCTGGAAACACTCGGCCACGACGCCCTGACCGGCAAAGGCCGCGTCACCGTGCAGAAGCACCGGGATCACCTTGTGATGCTCGGGGTCTTTCAGCTGATCGCCCTTGGCGCGGGCCTTGCCCAGCACCACCGGGTTCACCGCTTCGAGGTGCGAGGGGTTGGCGGTCAGCGACAGGTGAACGGTGTTGCCGTCGAATTCCCGGTCGCTCGAAGCGCCCAGGTGGTATTTCACGTCGCCCGACCCGTCCACGTCCTCGGGCTTGAAGCTGCCGCCCTGGAATTCGTTGAAGATCGCGCGGTAGGGCTTGGACATCACGTTGGCCAGCACCGACAGACGACCCCGGTGGGGCATGCCCACGACGATCTCTTCGACGCCCAGATTGCCGCCGCGCTTGATGATCTGCTCCATCGCCGGGATCAGCGCTTCGCCACCGTCGAGGCCAAAGCGCTTGGTGCCCATGTATTTGACGTGCAGGAACTTTTCGAAACCTTCGGCTTCGACCAGCTTGTTCAGGATCGCGCGACGCCCCTCACGGGTGAAGCGGATTTCCTTGCCGTAGCCCTCGATCCGCTCCTTGAGCCAACCGGCCTCTTCGGGGTTCGAGATGTGCATATATTGCAGCGCGAAGGTGCCGCAGTAGGTGGCGCGCACGATGTCGATGATCTGGCGCATCGTCGCGACTTCGAGCCCGAGCACATTGTCGAGGAAGATCGGGCGATCCATGTCGGCTTCGCTGAACCCGTAAGACGCCGGGTCCAACTCGGCATGACCCGAGGTGTCGCGCATCCCCAGCGGGTCGATGTCGGCGGCAAGGTGGCCGCGAATGCGGTAGGCGCGGATAATCATCAAGGCTCGGACCGAATCCAGCACGGCGCGTTTGATCGCGTCCTCGGACACTTCGATCTCGCGGTTCGACGCCTCGTCCGCGATCTTCTTGGCCAGATCCTTGGGCGCCTTCTCGGGCTCGGCAGGCCACTGACCGTCCAGCGCGTGGGTCAGGTCGTCATTGGGTTGCGGCGGCCAGTCGGCGCGCAGCCACGACGGCCCCTGTGCCTCTTGCGTGACCGACGTCTTGTCGTCCCCAAGTTCGCGGAAAAAGGCCTGCCATGCCTCGTCGACCGAATTCGGGTCGTTGGCATATCGCGAATACAACTGCTCGAGATACTCGGCGTTGTGCCCCTGCATGAAGCTGGAAGCGTGGAACTGGTCGTTGGGGCTCTGGTCCGTCATGACGTCACCTGGAAAAATGGTATGCGCGCGCCCGGACCACCGGGCACGCGCGATGGAGTTTTATTTGCCGATCGCTTCCAGCACGGCTTCGCCGAGCTGGGCCGGGCTTTCCGCGACAACGATACCAGCCGATTTCATGGCTTCGATCTTGTCCTCAGCACCGCCCTTACCGCCAGCCACAATCGCGCCAGCATGGCCCATGCGGCGGCCCGGAGGGGCCGTGCGCCCGGCAATAAAGCCCGCGACGGGCTTCTTGCGACCTTTTTTGGCTTCGTCCTTAAGGAACTGTGCCGCTTCTTCTTCGGCCGAGCCGCCGATTTCACCGATCATGATGATCGACTCGGTCTCGTCGTCGGCCAAGAACCATTCCAGCACGTCGATGTGCTCGGTGCCTTTGATCGGGTCGCCGCCGATGCCGACGCAGGACGACTGGCCAAGGCCCACGTCGGTGGTCTGCTTCACGGCCTCATAGGTCAGCGTGCCCGAACGGGACACGACGCCGACGGTGCCGCGACGGTGGATGTGACCCGGCATGATGCCGATCTTGCAGGCGTCCGGCGTGATGACGCCCGGGCAGTTCGGGCCGATCAGGATCGACGACGACCCTTCCAGCGCGCGCTTGACCTTCATCATGTCCATGACCGGGATGCCCTCGGTGATGCAAACGATCAGCTCCATCTCGGCGTCGATGGCTTCGAGGATCGAGTCGGCGGCGAACGGCGGCGGCACGTAAATGACGGAAGCGTTGGCTTCGGTCACATGCTTGGCCTCGTGGACCGAGTTGAACACGGGCAGGTCGAGATGCGTCTGGCCGCCTTTGCCGGGGGTGACGCCGCCGACCATCTTGGTGCCATAGGCGATCGCCTGTTCGGAGTGGAAGGTGCCCTGCGAGCCGGTCAGACCCTGGCAGATCACCTTGGTGTTTTCATCAACGAGTACGGCCATTGTTATATGGTTCCTGTCTGTTGCGTGTTGCGGATCACGTGGCGGGGCATATCGACCCACTGTCCCAGAAAGTCGTATTCCGGTGCCAGCCACGTCATGAGTGCGTCTCGGGCCGCGTCCGACAGATCGTCGATCGTGACCTTGTAAGCCTTGGGGGAAGCGTTCCTGTGCGGAACGGCGAAATCGGTCACGCCCGTGCGCGCGCGAATGTCGGTCTCGAGCTGGTCCAATTCGCGCACCGTATAGATGCGGTCATAGATCCCGAGATCGGGACCAAGAAACCAGCTTGCCGACTGCACGTGATGGGCAACCGCCGGATAGGTCGCGGCGTAATGGTCGAGGTTCAGCACGAACTGGTCGAGGCTGGGGCGCGGGTCCAGCATCGGCTGCGCCCCCATCCCGCCCGTGACCTTGCGCATGATCCGGGTCAGCCCCGATCCCATGCGCCGGTCGTTCGCAATCTCCAACCGGCCTGCGCCCATGACCCGCTCCGACCAGGTGGAAAGCACCCGTTCGGCAGGGTCACGGATCACGGCGAACAGCCAGGGATCGTCGAGCTGGGCGAAATCGCCCCGCTCGAACCGCGTCGTCGGAAAGGCCTGCTGGAGCCCCAGCCGCTTGCCATCCTTCTCGACGCCCCTGAACGCAACACCGTGCTCGAGCCGGTACATGGCCCGCTTCAACGACGTGCACGCGGCCTTGGGAACGGCCGCGTAAACGAGGTTGTATGTCGGGACCACAAAGACCATTCGTCCGGGCCTTAGCCTTTCACCGCTTTCACGATCTTCTGCGCGCCGTCCTTAAGGTCGTCGGCAGCGATCACGTTCAGGCCGGAGGTCGCGATGATCTCCTTACCCTTCTCGACGTTGGTGCCTTCGAGGCGCACGACGAGCGGCACTTCGAGCCCGACTTCCTTCACCGCGGCGATCACGCCCTCGGCGATGACGTCGCAGCGCATGATGCCGCCGAAGATGTTCACGAGGATGCCCTTCACGTTCGGGTCCGAGGTGATGATCTTGAAGGCTTCCGTCACTTTCTCTTTCGTGGCGCCGCCGCCGACGTCGAGGAAGTTGGCCGGTTCCGCACCGTAGAGCTTGATGATGTCCATCGTCGCCATGGCGAGGCCTGCGCCGTTCACCATGCAGCCGATCTCACCGTCGAGCGCGATGTAGTTCAGGTCGTATTTCGAGGCTTCGAGTTCCTTGGGGTCCTCTTCCGTCTCGTCACGCAGGTTCGCGACGTCCGGCTGGCGGTAAAGCGCGTTGCCGTCGAAGCCGAACTTGGCGTCGAGCACCTTGAGGTCGCCGCCATCGGTGACGATCAGCGGGTTGATCTCGAGCATCTCCATGTCGCGCTCGGTGAACACCTTATAAAGGATGCCCATCAGCGAAACGCACTGCTTGACCTGCTGGCCGGTGAGGCCGAGGGCGAAAGCGATGCGGCGACCGTGGAACGGCTGATAGCCGGTGGCCGGGTCGACAGAGAAGGACAGGATCTTTTCGGGGGTGCTTGCTGCAACCTCTTCGATGTCCATGCCGCCTTCGGTCGAGCAGACGAACGACACGCGGCTCGTCTGACGGTCGACCAGCAGCGCGAGGTACAGTTCGGTTTCGATGCCCGAGCCTGCCTCGATGTAGATGCGGTTGACCTGCTTGCCCGCCGGGCCGGTCTGGTGCGTCACCAGCGTGCGGCCGAGCATCTTCTTGGCTTCCTCAGCGGCCTCCTCGACCGACTTCGCCAGGCGCACGCCGCCCTTTTCGCCGGCGCTCTCCTCCTTGAAGTGCCCCTTGCCGCGACCACCGGCGTGGATCTGAGCCTTCACGACCCAGAGCGGGCCGTCCAGCTCGCTCGCCTTGGTCTTGGCCTCTTCCGCCTTCATGACCACGCGGCCGTCCGAGACCGGTGCGCCATAGTCGCGAAGGAGCGCCTTCGCCTGATATTCATGGATGTTCATGAACTCGTCCCATTTGGTTTGCGTTCAGGCCCCCTTTTGCACCTGTGCGAACCACCATGAAACGTCTTTTTCGGTGTTATCGGTAAAATGGCGGATAAATGCGCAGCTTGTGATCACACCCCCTAAAGTCGTGATCACAAATCCCCGGTGCGACAGCCGGTCGCACGGGAGATTCGCCGCTCAACCCTGTTTTTGAAGGCCGCGCATCATCAGATCATAGGCCGCGCGGCGACCTTCGGGACCGATGTTGGGCGTCGTCGCCGCCGCCGCGAGCATGACCGCAAAGATCACGATGTCGGCTTCGCGCAGGTCCTCACGCACCGTTCCAGCCGAAATCGCGGCCTGCACATGCGGCCGGAGCAGCGCATGAAACCGGTCGATCGCCTCGAGCAGAACCGGGTCTTCGCGGCTCTGCGCGCGCAGGAAATCCGCCACCGGCGCGTAGTGGATCATCTGGTCGTAGAACATCGGCGTGATCTCGTTGATCGAGGTCTCGGTCACGTCGAGTTTGCTGCTGGTCTCTTCGAGCTTGTTCAGGAACAGGTCCAGCATCTCGTTGATCAGCGCGCGCCGATCGGGAAAGTGCCGGAAAAAGGTCGCACGACCCACGCCCGCCCGCTGCGCGATGGAATCGAGCGGCGCGCCAACGCCACGCTCGACAAAGATTTCATCCGCAGCCTCAAGGATGCGAACACGGTTCTCGGCGAAGTCCGCCCTGCGTTTAACTGCCATGTCTGTCCTTTGTCCCTGATCGTTTTGTGACGCCTCGTACACAAAAACAAAAGGCTAAACTGGACTTGAAGTCGTGAATGACCCTAGCCTACCACAAATCGCAGCGCAAATGACCCCTAAGTGACACAGTTCGTATCGACTGAACCCGCAACCGAGCCACGTTGGGGCGTCGTGGCAACCGTGCGCGAGCCCTCGGTGCTGGTGATCGGCTTCGCCTGCCACCACCTCGCACTCGGGGCCAGCCGCGTTCACCTGTTCTTCGACGTGCCGGACGACCCGGCAGCCAGGATCGCCGCGACCATTCCGGGGGTCGACGTGACCCTGTGCGACGCGGCCTATTGGCAGGCGGCAGGCTTTACCAAACCGCCCGCGCTCCAGACCAAGCGCCAGACGGTGAACGCGAACCGCGTGATGGCCGACAGCGACCTCGACTGGCTCCTCCACGCGGATGCGGATGAGCTTTTGTGGCTGCCCGGCACGCTATCCGACGAGCTTGCCGACGTGCCCGAGGGCGCATGGCTCCACATCCCCAATCTGGAACGGTGCTGGATCGGCGAAATATCAGGCGACATCTACGGCGGCGTCTTCCGCGCGCCCCTGCACGACGCCCCCGATCTCGCGCAGACCGTCTATGGCAAACGCAACGCGGCGCTCTCGGGCGGCATGGGCGGCTATTCGGCGGGCAAGGCGATGGTCCGGGTCGGCGACGGGTTCCTCGCCATCCACAAGCTGCGAGAGGCCGAGGGCGCAATGGTCCGCCCCTCGACCCCTGCCCCCGGCGCGCGCATCCTGCATTTCGACGGGATCACGCCCGCGCACTGGTCACTGAAGAACATGCGTTATGCGACGCAGGGGCCCGCGATGAACCAGCTCCTGAACGCCCAGCGCATGGCCTCGATCGGCGCGATCCTGCAGGCCCCGAACCCTGAACGCGCTGGCGCGCGGGTGTATGAGGCGCTTTACCGCCTGACCCGTGACGAGGCCGCCCAGCTGCGCACCGCCGGTGCCCTGTACGACCCTCAGGTCGACGTTGCCGCCTCCGTCGCGCAGATCGCCCCGCATCTCACCCCGGATTACTCGATGGCCGCCTTTGACCGGCTGCATCAGGCAGAGCTTTCCGCCCGCGCCCAAAGCATCGTGCGCCAGAAACGGCAGGCCCGGCGCAATGGCTGACCGCCGCTGGGCCGTCGTCGCGACGGTGCGCGAGCCACTGGACCTCGTGCTCGCCTTCGCCTGTCACCACCTCGACATGGGCGCCGAGGTGACGCTGTTCTTCGACGATCCCGACGACCCGGCGGCGGATGTGCTGGAACAACTGGACCGCGTCCGCGTCATCCGCTGCGACGCCACACATTGGGCCGCGATGGGCTGGGACCGGCGGCCAGACATCCAGACCCCAAGGCAGAACACCAACTTTCGCTGGGCCGTTTCGCAGGGCTTGGCCGACTGGCTCATCCATCTCGACGCCGACGAATTTCTCTGGGCCCCACACGGCATTTGGGATGAGGTCGACGCGCTCGGCCCTGCCGACTGGCTCGCCGTCCCCCCGTGGGAACGGGTGCTCACCCCCGGCGACACCGACCTCTTCTCAGGTGCCTTTCGGGGAGTTCTTGAGGGCGATCTGGCCGAGGTCTACGGCGACGAGGCCCCGTTCCTCGCCCCCAAGGGCCTCGCAGGCTACGCCTCATCCAAACCGATGGTCCCGGCCCGCACCCCGCATCACACCGTGACCCACCGCGTGATGGGCCCGGACGGCCCGCGCCCGAAACGCCGGACCGAAACCATGCGCGTGCTGCATTTCGAGGGACTGACCCCGACCCACTGGGCGCTGAAGCACCTGCGCTACGCCGCCCAATCCGACCGCCGCATCCTGATGCGCCCCGCCCGCTACGCCGCCCTGCGAGAGATCATCGCGGCGCCAAATGTGACAGCCGCCGCGCTCGGGCGGTTCGACCGGACCTATCGACTGACTGAGGGCACGCTTGGCGCCTTGACCACGCGTGGCGCGCTCCACCGCCCGCCGCTGGACATCGCGGGCGCGGTCGCGCGTATTGCCCCGCATGTGTCGTTCGACCCGACCGGGGCACGACTGGACCGCGCCCTCGCCCCGCGTCTGGCGGCGGTTGCGGCCGATGTGACGGCGCGGCGGGATGCGCTTCTGGCGGTGCCTTTGCCGCGTTGAGAAATGGTGGAATGCGTGGCGCATCCGGCCCGAAACGCCGACTGTCAGAATACTAGGATCCTAGGATTCTAGTATCGTTAACACATCAAAATCCCACGAAACCAACCCCTTACGCGCCCAGAAACGCGCCAAAGGTTAACGCCCCCACCTCAGCTCCAAGAATGAAAAAGGGCCGGGCAACCGCCCGACCCTCTCAACTCTTACCTGTGGCCTGCGATCAGCCGAGGTTCGAATCGATGCCCTTACAGGCTTCGACGAGACCCTTCACCGCTTCGACCGAGTTGTCGAACATCGCCTGTTCGTCCTTGGTCATCTTGATGTCCACGATGCGCTCGATGCCGCCGGCGCCGATCACGGTCGGAACGCCCACGTACATGCCGTTGAGGCCCAGCGCGCCGTCGACCCAGGCCGCACAGGGCAGGAGGCGTTTCTGGTCCTTGAGATAGGCTTCCGCCATCTCGATGGCCGAGGCGGCGGGCGCATAGAACGCCGAGCCGGTCTTGAGCAGCCCGACGATTTCGGCGCCACCGTCACGGGTGCGCTGCACGATCGCGTCGAGCTTGTCCTGCGTCGTCCAGCCCATCTCCACCAGATCGGGGAGCGGGATACCGGCAACGGTCGAATAGCGGGTCAGCGGCACCATCGTGTCGCCGTGGCCTCCGAGCACGAAGGCGGTGACGTCTTTCATCGACACGTCGAATTCCACCGACAGGAAGTGGCGGAAACGACCGGCGTCCAGAACGCCCGCCATGCCCACGACCTTCTCGGCCGGCAGGCCCGAGTATTGCTGCAGCGCCCAGACCATCGCATCAAGCGGGTTGGTGATGCAGATCACGAACGCGTCCGGCGCGTTGTCGCGGATGCCTTCGCCGACGGATTTCATAACCTTGAGGTTGATGCCCAGAAGGTCGTCACGGGACATGCCGGGCTTGCGCGGCACACCTGCGGTCACGATGCAGACGTCTGCGCCCGCGATGTCGGCGTAGTCCTGCGTGCCCTTGAGGCTGGCGTCAAAGCCTTCGGAAGGACCGGATTCAGCAATGTCCAGCGCTTTGCCTTCGGGGGTGCCTTCTGCGATGTCGAACAAAACGACGTCGCCGAGTTCTTTGAGGGCTACAAGATGTGCGAGGGTGCCACCGATCTGACCTGCGCCGATAAGGGCGATTTTGGGTCGTGCCATGGGATAATCTCTCCGGTCCGGTTGATTTCTGCCCAGATGCCTACGGCGTTCGTCTCCGCTTCGCAAGTGTTCTGCGTTGCGGCATGGGCTTCCTGCCGATGCGGCTGGCGTTTGTGCGCGCCTCTTGAATGTCGGATTTATGAAGCGAGAGGCGAAAATCGACCGATCTCGATGCCCTTGAGCGCCATGAGCCCCTGCATGGCGAGTGTGTGCGAAGGTATGCAAATACGCGGCAGATTGATCGTAAATCGCGCTCCCTGCGTGAGCGTTTGCGCCCGATTTGCGAAAGATATCATCACTCAGGCCGAATCAAGTGGCGGATGAGATCCGCTGTGACGTCCGCACCAAAACCTGACTTTGCCGTGCCCCAAACGCATAACCGCACGCCTCAATCCGCGGTCACGGTGCGTCATCGCGGCGGCGTGGAGGTGGCGCGGCGCTGTGATGCGGCAAGCCGTGCGGGCGGCCATGCGAAGTGACCATATTAAGGTGCAACACTATGGCGCAAAGCGGCGCATCGCGGGATGCGCCAACTGTGATGCGGGCAGTGACTGCGGGCAGGGTGCCCTTGGGCAGACCTGTGATCAGGCGTCCTTAT
>JAYZLL010000051.1:0-7643 GCA_036154315.1 Pseudomonadota bacterium | reverse complement strand
GGGCCAGATGATTCTCAGCTTAAAGTGCCAAAAATCTTCAAATCGACCGCATTCTCACATTTAAGTGCTAAGTGACAAGAGCGCGTATTTCCAGGACACCCATGCCAAGATCGGGCTGCTGCCGGGCTGGGGCCTGTCGCAGCGCCTACCGCGGGTCGTCGGGCCGTCGACGGCGAAGGAAATCTCCCTCACCGCCCGCCGCGTGCCTGCGACAGAGGCTGCTTCGCTTGGTTTTGTCACGCGGGTCGTGCCGGATGACGCGCTGGCCAGTGCCGCGCGCGAGGTGGCCGAGGGGATCGCGCAATGGGACCCGGCCCACATCGCACGGATCAAGGCGCTGATGGACGACGGCTATGCCCTGCCGCTGAGCGACGCGCTGGTGCTGGAAGTTGAGCGCGCCGCCGACCTTAACCGACAGGTCAAGATCGGCGGTCCAGGTCCGGCGTGACGGCAATCGCGCCCCGAATCAGCTGACGAATTCGGGGCCGACGTTCGACGTGGCCATACCGGTGCGGTCGGTCCGCCTGCCGTTGAGTGGGTCGAACAGGTGAAGCGCCTCTGCTGGCCAGTCGAGCCACGCCAGCATGTCTTCGCGCAGGGTGGTCGACTTGGGCAAGGTGGCGGCCACGGAGTCGCCCGACGGCATCCGGCAATGGGCCAGCCGCGCGGCGCCGAAATCCTCGATCAGCTCGATCCGGACTTGGACCTTGCCGGTGGCGGGCGAGAGGGAGACATCTTCGGACCGCAGCCCAAGGATCGTGTCGCCGGAGGCCCGGACGCCCGGCAGGTCGATCCTATGATCCTCCGCGCCGGTCAGATGACCAACACCATCGGCGATCCGGACGGGAAACAGCGACATCGCGGGCGAGCCAATGAAGCTGGCGGCGAAGGTCGTAGCGGGGTGGGCGTAGACCTCGGCCGGGGAGCCGATCTGTTCGATCCGGCCGCCGTTCATGACGATCAGCAGATCGGCCATGGTCATCGCCTCGACCTGATCATGGGTGACGAAGACCGAGGTTGCACCAAGCTGACGGTGCAGGCGCTTGATCTCAAGCCGCATCTGTACCCGCAGCTTGGCATCGAGGTTCGAGAGCGGTTCGTCAAACAGAAACACATCCGGCTTGCGCACGATGGCCCGGCCCATGGCGACACGTTGCCGCTGCCCGCCGGAGAGCTGCGCGGGACGGCGGTCCAGAAGCTCGGAGAGGCCGAGGATGCGGGCGGCTTCCTCGATCCGGGTCTGACGCTCGGGCTTGGGCAGGCGGGCGATCTTGAGCGGATAGGCGAGGTTCTCGGCCACGGTCATATGAGGATAGAGCGCGTAGTTCTGAAAGACCATGGCGCAACCCCGGTCCGAGGGTTCGATATCGTTCATCAAGTGATCGCCGATCCGCAGCTCTCCGCCGGTGATCTGCTCCAGCCCCGCGATCATGCGCAGCAGGGTGGACTTGCCGCAGCCCGACGGGCCGACGATAGCGGCGAAACAGCCATCCGGGATCTCGGCGTTCAGGCCATGAACCACCTGTTTGCCGTCATAGGATTTGCGGATGTCGCGGATGCTGACACCGGTCATGCGGTTGCCTCCATGTCGATGATACGGGCGCAAAGGGCGTCGACCGTCGCAGGCGTCAGGCCGATCCGGTCGAGATAGGGGTGGATGCCGCCGTAGGTCGCGTCCAGATGGGCCAGCAGATGCAGCATCGACTGCGGGTCGCTGCCCAGCACGGCGGCGGCAATGGCCGGGTCGGTGCCTTGTTCCAGAACATGTGCCTGAAGGCCGTCGATGATCGGCTCCAGCAACTCGCGCGTCATGGCATAGTCGGTGGCGATGGTCTCGGCATCCACCCCGCCAAGCGCGAGCAGCAGCGCGGCGATCAGCCCGGTGCGGTCCTTGCCGGCGGTGCAGTGGAACATGACCGCGCCATCGGGGGCCTCGGCAATCGCGGTCAGGGTCCGGGCGATGGCGTCGTGCCGCTTGTCGAGCGCCTGGGTGTAGAGCGTGCGCAGCACCTGATCTTCGGGAATGTCGTGGGGGATCCGCAGGCTCTCGAACAGCGGAATCTGAAGGTAGATCACCGCCGGATGGTCAGCAAAGGGGTTGGGGAAGCGTGCGTGTTCCGCCGCGTGCCGCAGGTCGATTACCGTAGTGAGCCCCATGGCGTGCAGCTGGTCCATCGCGGGGCCGTCCAGCCGGTGCAGGCTGTCGGCGCGCAGGATGCTGCGCCAGCGGGTGCTGCCCTGCGTGCCCGGATATCCGCCGAGGTCACGGATGTTATAGGCCCCCGGCACGGAAAGAATTCGGTCGAATTTCATCAGCGCAACCCCGATTTCATAAAGGATTGAATGACCTGCCTTTGCAGGACCACGTAAAAGATCAGGATCGGCAGGCTGGCCATGGTCGAGGCGGCCATCAGCGGACCCCATTGCGTCCCTTCCTGCGTGATGAACATCTGGATGCCGATCTGGACGACCGAATTTTCGGCCGTGCGGGTCAGCAGCAGCGGCCAGAAATATTCGTTCCAGGTCGAGATGAAGATCAGGATCGCAAGCGAGGCGATCATCCCGCGGAGGTTCGGCACGATGATCCCCCACAGAACCCGCCAATGTCCAGCCCCGTCCATGCGCGCGGCCTCGAGCACCTCTTTCGGGAAGGCGCGGATCGACTGGGTCAGCAGCATGATCGCCAGCGCATGGGCGAAATGTGGCAGGACCAGCGCCGTGACCGTGTCCAGAAGGCCAAGCCGGGCGACCAGCAGGTAGTTCGGGATCATCACGACCTGCAACGGGACCAGCCATGTCAGCGCGACCAGCCCGAAGACCACCCAGTCCAGCCGGAACCGGAAGCGTGCGAAGGCATAGGCCGCGAGCACCCCGGTCAGAAGCTGGATCACCGTGACGGAGGCGGAGACGACAACCGTGTTCCACAGCATCGCGCCCATGGGGATCGACTGAAGGGCCTGGGCGTAGTTTTCCAGCGACGGGGCCGTCGGCCAGAGCGTGCCTTCGAAGATGCGGTTGGCGGGCCTCAGGGAGCTGACGATCATCCAGTAGACCGGGAAGACGCAGATGAGCGACAGAAGGATCATGGCCGCATGGCCCGGCAGCATCCGGGTCGCGCCCGCGCGGCGGACAGCCCGGCGGCGCGGGACGGCGAAGGTCGCGGTTTCAGCTGTCATGGAAAGAATAGCGCTCCATCAGACGCAGCAGGAGGAAGGCGAGGGCGCCGAAGCCGAGGAAGAGGATCATCGCGGCGGCGGAACTCCACCCGACGGAGAGGGAGGAAAACCCGAACTCCCACAGCAGGTAGTAGATGTTCGTTGTCGCGCCGAGCGGGCCGCCTTCGGTCAGGACGTGGATATAGGAAAAGCTCCACTGTGCGCCCAGAAGGATTGTCATCATCACGAGGAAGAGGATGGTCGAACTGAGCAGCGGCAGGCGGATGTCGCGGATGATCTGCCAGCGGGTCGCGCCGTCCATCCGCGCGGCCTCGACCAGCGAGGGGTCGATATTGGCATTGGCGGCCGACAGGATAAGGGTCGCGAAGCCGACGAGCTTCCACCCGGTGATGAAGATGATCGTCCAGATGGCGATATCGGGGTCGTTCAGGAACTGGACGGGTTCGAAGCCAAGCGCCGTGATCCCGACATTCACCAGCCCGTGCCCGGGGTCGAGCAGCCAGCGGAAGACAGATGCGGCGACCACGGGGGCGATGATCATCGGCAGGAAGATCAGCGCGCGATAGATGTTGCGGGCGCGGGGCGGCAGATCTTCGGTCCAGATGGCGATGGCCAGCGGCACGAGCACCGAAAAGGGCAGCATCCCCAGCATGTAGATCGCGGTATTGCCAAGCGCCTGCCAGAGCTTGGGCAGGGCGAGGATGTTTTCGTAGTTCTTCCAGCCCACGAAAGTCTTGGGTGCGAAAGGGAGCATGTTCCAGTCGTAGAAGCTGAGCCATGCCGCCTGCACAAGCGGCGCGTAGATCCAGATGACGAAGGTGGCAATCGCCGGGAAGAGGAAGAACCAGGGCAACGAAAGGCGCCCGATCTTCAGGGATCGGCGCGGCTGTGCGCGGGCAGGGGTGTGGATATCGGCGACGGTCATTTCGGCTCCTCGAAGGAACGGGGGCGGATCGGGCCGACCCGGGGGCCGACCCGAAGTTCAGGTCAGCTTCCGGGCATCATGGCCTGGGCTCGGGCTTGCGCGCCTTGCATGATCTCGGCCACGTCGCCGTCGCCAAAGACGGCTTGCTCGGCGGCCTCCATCAGCGTTGCGGCGACTTGGCGATAGCTGGTGCCGGGGTACGACCGCCACGGCTCCATCCGCTCAAGCTGGGCGAGGTTCGGGCGGACCAGCGGGTTCGCATCGACCCAGTCCTTCAGATACTCCGGATCGTCGACGATGGCGGTCCGCAGCGGCAGGTAGCCAATCTTGGAGGTGATGATCGTGTAGCCCCGTTCGGAGGTGAGGAACTTCATCAGCTCCCACGCCGCGCGCTGCTTGACCGGGTCCTGAGAGAACATGACCAGCCCGCTGCCGGAATTGGTCGGCGACGCGGGACGCTCGCCAAAGCCCGGCATCTGCGCGGCGCGCAGTTCATAGTTGCCTTCGGCCTGGCTCAGCAGGTGGTTCTGCAGGCCAGATGAGTTGATGTACATCGCAAGCTTGCCCGCCGCCATGCTTTCCAGCGCCTCCCCGCGAGAGATATTGCCGTAGACGCCCGCATCCTTGAGACCGCGCAGCATGGCGACTGCCTCGATGGTCTCGGGCCGGTCAAAGGTGACGGCCGTGCCCGCATCGTTTATCACGCTGCCGCCGTTGGACAGGATGACGGATTGCAGCAGCCAGTCGTACGGGCCGGCCTGCACGCCGATGATGCCGCCGGCAAATCCGTTGGCCTCGGTCTTGTCCTGAATGGTCAGGGCGTAGTCCTTGACCTCTTCCCATGTCTTGGGTGGCTGGTCGGGGTCCAGCCCGGCCTCACGAAAGAGGTCGGCGTTGTAGAATACCATCGGGGTGGAGAAGGTATAAGCCAGTGCATAGGTCTTGTCGCCGACCTTGCCGAGGTCGAGGCCCGAGGGGACCATGCCCTCCACATGCGCATCCCAGTCGGCCTGTGGCACGGCCTGATCAATCGGCACGGCGCCCAGCTGCTGCCCGGCGTAGGCGAGGTCCGAGAAGATCACCTGCGCGACATCCGGTGGACGGCGGGCGGCGATATCGGTCTGGACGCGGGTGCCCATGTCATTGACGTTCACGCCGACGCCCTCGACCTTGATCATCGGGTTCGCGGCCATGAATTCTTCGATCAGCTGAACGGTCGCGTCGTGACCCACCCCGGCGGTGGCGAGGTTGTAGTTGTAGAAACTGATCTCGACCGGTTCGATGATCTCGTCGGCCATTTGCGCCCAGACGGGGCCGGTGGCCATGGTGGCAATACCAAGCGCAAGCAGCGCGCGGCGGGATAGGGGGAAGGTCATGGTGTCTCCTGTCGGTTTGTTTGGGTGTGGTCGCGGGCCTGAGGATCAGCCCACGACCTCGGCGGCGGGTTCGGACATCAGGCGGGCGGCGTCTTCATGGCTCATCGCCATTACGGTGCGGCCTTCGGAGGGCTGGGGCAGGAAGTTCACGGTCAGCCCGCTGTCGCGCAGGGTGCAGACCGAGAATCCGGTGCCGTCGGTGGCTTCGATCGCCATGTCGCTGAAGGGCTGCATCCGGGAGTGGTGGCCGTTGCCGACAAAGACCGGGACGCCGTTCCAGATCGACACGCGGTCCTGATGGATATGGCCGCAGAAGAGGCCCAACAGGGGCCGTCCGCTCAGGACCTTGCGGAGCTTTTCGGTATCTTCGGCAGCGAGGCATTCAAAGGCCGGTTCGTCTGCACCCATCATCGGCGGGTGATGCAGGACGACCACCTTTGGCAGGTCCGCGTGACGGTCGAGCGCGGCGGCCAGCCATTCAAGCTGCGCGTCCTCAAGCGTGCCGTGGATCTGATCCGGGGTCGAGCTGTCGAGAACGATGACATGGACCCCCGCGATGACCGCCTCATGATCGTAAGGCGCGTCCAGATCGGCGCTTTCGCCCAGCATCTCGCGCCGGAAATCGGGGCGGCTGTCGTGGTTGCCAAGGGCAAAGAGGGTCGGAATATCGACGTCGTCCCAGATCGCCCGCAGGCGCTGATAGGCGACCGGGTCTTCGTTGTTGGTCAGGTCGCCGCTGACGATGATGAACTCGGGCCGGTCGGGCAGGGCGTCGATCCGGGCAAGCGCGTCCCGCAGGATCGCGGCCGTGTCGGAATAGAGGTGCGGTTCGTCAACATCTGGGTTCGACATGTGCAGGTCGGTGAGGTGAACGAAGGTCTTTGGCATCGCGGGTCTCCTTGGGCATGCCTTTCCTGATCGCGGCCGGTGGCCGCGGCGGGATGGCTGGGTCTGGCTGTTGTCCGGTGAGGCCGGAAAGGTCCGGGACTCACCGCTTGAGTTCGGGTTTTCCATCGACTAGCGTGACTATGTGACAACTGAATGAAGGTTCATTCATGAATTTGGTCAGGGCAGAAAAACCGCGCGGCGACGACAAACGGGCGCGCATTATCAAGGCAGCGGGAGAGCAGTTCGTCCTGTCCGGCCTGCAGGGTCCGATGTCGGAGATCGCCGAACGGGCGCACGTGGCGATCGGATCTCTGTACCTGTATTTCAAGTCGAAAGAAGAGTTGATCAAGGCCGTCTATGCCGATCTGGCCGCCGAGATGACGGCGTTTCTGGTCCGCGAACCCGCCCCGGACGAGCCTCATGAAGAGCGGGTGAAGCGTTACATACGGGACTACCTCGATTTCATCGCGATGGATCCGGATCGGGCGAGCCTGTTCGGTTACTGAGCTACTCCCCATCTCTTGGACAGGATCTGGCGTAATTTAAGCTACTCGTTGCACCTGCTGATCGGGTTGGTTGATATCATTTCTCTGCCAGTAGACCAGCGCCGGAGGCTGGCCGCCCAGGGCTGAATGCGGGCGCTGGTGGTTGTAGAAGGTCATCCATTTCCGGATGGCCTCTTTCGTCTCCGATCCGGTCTCCCAAGCATGCAGGTAGACGCATTCGTATTTCAGGGTGCGCCACAACCTCTCGATGAAGATGTTGTCGAGGAACCGGCCTTTCCCATCCATCGATATCCTCACCCCTGATCGGCGGAGCCGATCCGTCCAGGCAAAGGACGTGAACTGGGATCCTTGATCGGTATTCATGATCTCGGGCGGGCCGAAGTTGTGGATGGCCTCGTTCAACGCGTCGACGCAGAACTGGGCTTCCAACGTGTTCGAGATCCGCCAGGACAGAACCTTGCGGTTGTGCCAGTCCATGATCGCCACGAGGTAGAGGAACCCGCGTCTCATAGGCAGATAGGTGATATCCGAGCACCAGACCTGGTTTGGGCGTTCTACCCGCAGCCCTCTGAGCAGGTAGGGATAGGTCTTGTGCCCCTTCGCCGGCCTGCTTGTGTTGGGTTTCTGATAGATCGGCATCAACCCTGTCACTTAGCACTTAAAGATGATAATCTGATCTTCCTTATTTCAATGACTTAGCTTTGCCCCTAAATGTGAGAATTGGCACTTAAATTAATAATGGAGACTGGACTTTAGCCCTTAATTCGATAAT
>JAYZLL010000050.1:0-19977 GCA_036154315.1 Pseudomonadota bacterium | reverse complement strand
AACCGTTAATTCAGATACTGCATCGGGTCGACCGACGACGTGCCCTGCCGCACCTGAAAGTGCAGCGCGGGACTGTCGGAGGCGCGCACCTGCGCGATGGTCTGACCCCGGCTGACCGTGGCGCCCTTGGCGACCGAGATGTTGTCGATCCCCGCATAGACCGTGAGCAGGTTGTCCGCGTGCCGGATGACGAGGATCGGCACCTGATCGGTATCGCGGGTGATCGCGGCCACCGTGCCGCCCTGTGCGGCTTTGACCGGGCTGCCAGCGGCGGCGGCGATGTCGATCCCGTCCGACTTGCCTTTGACGTAAGCGCCAGTGATGCGCCCGTCTGCTGGCATGGTCATGGCAGCAGACGAGGTGCGCTGCGCGCCCATGTTGGGCGAGGCGGGGGTGTCCGCCGGACCTTCGGAAGCTGCGCGGTTCGAGCCTTGGGGCAACGGTGCCGACGACGAGGGCGGCAACGGGGTCGGGGTGCCGACGCCGGGCGCGGAATTGGTGTCCGGCGCTGCCGTCGCGGCCGTTTTTGGCGGGATCATCAGGTACTGGCCCTGACGCACCGACAGGGCGCTGTCGAGCCCGTTCCATTCGGCGAGCGAGCGGACCGACACGCCGTAAAGCCGCGCGATGGAATAGGCGGTTTCGCCGCTCACCACTTGGTGGCGCAGCGGCTCGGCGCCGGATTGGCTGGCGGCAGGGGTGGAGGATGCGGTCTGGTTCGGCCCGATCCGGTCGAGCGCGCCACCCGCAACGGCCGTCACATCGACGCCGCCGGGGGCGGTGGTGCGTCGGGGCAGGGCGACGACCTCGCCCTCGCGCAATTGCGAACCGGCGTTCAGACCGTTGTAGCGGGCGATCTCGGCCTCGGGCAGGCCGACGCGGCTGGCGAGCACGGTAAGCGTGTCGCCGGGGCGTGCGACCGCGACCTGATAGGTCGGGTACGAGATCACGCCGCGCGCATCTGGCGTGGGCCGCGTGGCGCGGGCCTCGCGCGCCGCATCCGCGGTCGAGAAGCCGTTGCCACCGATACCGCGCAGATCGAAGTCGAGGTTCAGGGGACGGCCCATCCCGTCCGAGCAGGCAGCGACCGCCAAAAGGCTCCCGCCCAGAAGCAATCCGCGCATCGCACGTGTCATCGTCGTGTTCGAAAATTCCATACTGCCGACCTCGTCTCTGTCGCCCCTGTTCCCGGAGCTTGTGCTGGCCGCTCTAGTCTTGTCCCAGACCTTCTACAAGCGGCACGAAACGTACCGGCAGGATTTCTTCGTAATCAAACCCGTCCGGCCCCCGTGTCACTTTGATCAGGCTTTGAACGTGGTCCGACTGGCCCACCGGTAGCACCATGATACCGCCAACGGCCAGTTGAGCCAAGAGCGGCCCCGGCGGATCTTCGGCAGCGGCGGTCACGATGATGCGTTCAAAGGGCGCTTGTTCCGGCAGGCCGAAGCTGCCGTCGCCGGTGATCGCGGTGATCGTGTGCAGGCCGAGGTCGTCGAAGATCTCGCGCGCGGCTTTGACGAGACCCCGGTGGCGGTCGACGGTATAGACCCGGCGGGCGAGCTTGGCGAGGATCGCGGCCTGATAGCCCGACCCGGTTCCGACCTCGAGCACCTTGTCGCGCGGCTGCACGTTCAGGGCCTGCGTCATGATCCCGACGACCGACGGCTGGCTGATCGTCTGACCGCTCGCGATGGGGAGCGGCATGTCCTCATAGGCGCGTTCGGCAAAGACGCCGCGCACGAACAAGCCACGGTCGATGGCCTCCATCGCCTTCAAAACACGGGTATTCGTGACGCCCTTGGACCGCAGGTGGAAGAGGAACTGCATCTTCCGGGCGGCAACGGGGTCGTTCGGATCGCTCATGCCAGCGCCTGCTCCAGCTCGGCCAGAGCGTCGTGGGCGGTCAGATCGGCGCGCATCGGGGTCACGGAAATGTAGCCTTCGAGGTTCAGCGCGGCATCGGTGCCGGGCGCGGTCGGCTTGTGCTGCGGGCCGCCCTTGATCCAGATGAAACGGCGTCCCGAGGGCGAGGTGGTGGGCTCGGTACCAAAGAACGTCTCGTCGCGCCAGCCCTGCGCCCCGGCGCGGATGCCCTTTACGCCAGAGGCGGGAACGGGCGGAAAATTCACGTTGTAGAACAGCCGGTAGTCGGCGGTTTCCTGCCAAGGGGCGTGGTCGATCAGCTTGCGCACCGTCTCGGCACCGTGGACGGCGGCCGCTTCGAACAGGTTGTCCAGCTCATAATTCTCGGGTCCGATGAACTGCGACAGGGCGATGGCGGGGATGCCCTGCAAAGCACCTTCCATCGCGCCGCCCAGCGTACCGGAGTAGAGCGCATTGTCGGCGGCGTTGTTGCCCCGGTTCACGCCCGACAGGATCAATTCCGGCGGCTCGTCCAGAATGTCACCGATGCCCGCGAGCACGCAATCCGCCGGGCTGCCCTCGGCTGCGAAACGGCGGGGGCCAAGCTCGGCCACCATCATCGGGCGCGAATAGCTGATGCAGTGGGCGACGCCGGATTGTTCGAAGGCCGGGGCCACCACCCAGACTTCGCCCTCGGGGCCGGCGATCTCCTGCGCGATCGCCTCCAGCACCTTCAGGCCAGGTGCGTTGATACCGTCGTCGTTGGTGACAAGAATTCGCATGTTTTCCCCACAGCTTTCCCTTTCAATACGGGAGCCTGCGGGGGCTCACAAGCGGCTCGGACGGCCTGTTCTCAGCCGATGACTTCGGGCAACAGGCGCTTGGCCTCGTCCCAGGGGCTGATGAGCCCGTCACGGTTCTCGCCGGGGTGGAAACGCGCGCGCATCGCGGTGGCCAGAGGGCGGGGCGTGAGGATGCGGACCTTGGGCCCGATCTTGGCGGTCTCTGTCTGCCAGCTTTTCGCCAGCGCCATCTGCCCGGCCTTGGTCGCGCCATAGGCACCAAAGAACGCTTCTCCCGCGTGGTCGTCGTGAAAGAACGCGGCGGTGCCCTCGGCCCCCAGAAGCGGCGCGACATAGGCGATCAGGCGCGCCACGGCGTCAAGGTTCACGGCGACGGACTTGGTCCAGTCCTTTTCGGCCAGCGCGACATGGTCGGTCGGCATGAGTTGCTGGGCTTCGATGGCGGTATGCGCCCAGAGATCGACCTTGCCCCAGCGGTCGTGGATCGCGCGGCAGAGCTGCGCCATCGCGTCGGCATTGGTGATGTCCATCGGCGCGAGCGTGGCCTCGCCGCCTACGGCCTTAATCCGGTCGTCCACCTCTTCCAGCGCGCCAGTGGTGCGGGCCACGGCCACGATGTGGTGCGTCGGGGCCAGTTCCACGGCCAGCGCCGCGCCAAGGCCGCGCGAGGCGCCGGTGATGAGGGCGATCTTGTCGGGCATGTCTCACTCCGCTTCGGGTCGGAGGCGGTATCTCACTTGGTCGCAGGGGTGTCCAGTGGCGCTGGCGCGCGCGTGAAGGTGAAGAGGGTCGGGGCGGGCGCGCCCGGCATTTCGATCACGAGCGTCTCGCCGGTCGGGTCGATCCGGTAGCGATAGGGGCCGACTGCGAGGCCAAAGGCCGGAGAGAACGCATCCGTCAGGGGGCGACCGCCGCAGGTGAGGGTGGGCAGGTCCATCCCCTCGCGGTCCACGTTGACCGAGAGCGGCCGGAACCCGTCGGGGTCCGGGGCCGTATCCCGATGCGCGATCAGTCCAGCGACCCGGCCGCTGGCCCCGGTCCGCGCGGCGCAAAGCGCGTATGCGTTGGCTGAGCCATAGTTGAGGCGGAAGCCGCCGTGGCGATCGACCCGAAACTGTGCGCCGGGACGGTCGCGGTCGCCGATCTGTGTCATCCGCCACGCGCCGATCAATGCGCTGTCGTATCGGGCACCGAAGGCGGGGGAGACGAGCGCGCCGGGCCACGGTGTCGCGGTCAGGGCGATCACGATCTCGCCGCGCGCCGGGGACGCCATCGCAAGGCAGGCCATGAAAGCGACGAGTCGCATTGGCTCAGCCGATCTCGTCCAGCCTCAGCCGGATGATCTCATCCAGCACCCAGTCTGGCGGGGGCGCGTCGGGCGGGAACTTGATCCCCGACTTCGACTGCGCGATGCCTGCCGCCGTCAGCCGGTCCGCGATTTGGGGCACGACGCTGCCGGAATGGGGATAGAGCCCGATGTTCTTGGCAAATCCCGCCATGCCCATCGCCATCTTGGTTCCCTTGGGCGCCGGAACGCGCCAGCCGGGCATGGCGTAGCTGATGACCCTTTGGGCGCCCTCTGGCAGCCGCGCCTCGATCCTGGTGGCAAGATCCTCCAGCACCGCGCGAAAGGCGGGGGGCTGATCGGCGAGGTAGGGGGCGAATGGGTCGGTCATGAACGGATCATGCGGAGGGCCCCATGATCCGTCCAGCCTTATCCCACCGGGATCGGCGGAATGAAGATCGAATTGCCGTTGGAGCGGGTCACGACGACCCCCGCCTCGGAGATTTCGTAGATGCGGCCGATCTGGCTCTGATCCCCGGTCTTCACCTTCAGAATGTCGCCACGGGTCATGCGAAACAGCGCCGTCATGTCGTCGGGCTTGCCCATGATGCCGACCAGTTGCACCTGATCGAGCCGGATTTCATCGCGCTTCGTCGCATTCTGCGAGACGATCTGACTGGTCCCGTTCCCCACGGGGAACGCGTTGGGTTGTGCCATGTTGTTACCTCAGGTTTCGCGAGGGAGTGGGCCTCGCTCAAAACTAGCGGCTGGCGGTAAACAACAGGTTCATTCGCAGGGAAAGAGGGGGTGCCCGGCATGGGCCGGGAAGCGCCGAAGCAGATGGTGCGATCGGGCAAAAAGACGCCGATCGCCCTTGTTTCGTGGGCGATGGTGCGCTGCGGCGGCGCTATTCCGCCGCAGTCTTGAGCTCAAAGCCTTTGGCAAGCATGTCGCGCGGCGCCACCGGGTATTCGCCCGAGAAGCAGGCGTCGCAATAGGCGGGCGATTTGGGGTCGCGACCGGCGGCCACGCCCACGGCACGATACAGCCCGTCGAGCGAGATGAACTTGAGGCTGTCGACCTCGAGATGCTCGCGCATCTCGTCCTCGCTCATGTTCGCGGCAAGCAGTTTTTCCCGCTCCGGCGTGTCGACGCCGTAGAAACAGGGCCACGCGGTCGGCGGGCTCGCGATGCGGAAATGCACTTCCTTGGCGCCCGCGTCGAGGATCATGTCCTTGATCTTGCGGCTGGTCGTGCCACGCACCACCGAGTCGTCGACCAGGATCACGCGCTTGCCCTCGATCAGCGCCCGGTTCACGTTCAGCTTGAGCCGCACGCCCATGTTGCGGATCTGCTCGGTCGGTTCGATGAAGGTCCGGCCCATATACTGGTTCCGGGTGATCCCCAGACCGAACTCGATCCCGCTCTCGGCCGCGAAACCGATGGCCGCAGGCGTGCCCGAATCCGGCACTGGGCAGACGAGGTCTGCATCGACCGGGTTTTCGCGCGCAAGCTCCACGCCGATCTGGCGGCGGGTCTCATAGACCGAACGCCCGCCGATGATCGAATCGGGGCGCGAGAAATAGACGTGCTCAAAGATGCAGAAGCGGGACTTCTGCGGGCGGAAGGGGCGGAGGCTTTCCACGCCCTTGTCGGTGATGACCACCATCTCGCCCGGCTCGATCTCACGCACGAACTTGGCGCCGATGATGTCGAGCGCACAGGTCTCGGACGACAGCACCCAGCCGTCGCCAAGCTGCCCCAGCACCAGCGGGCGCACACCCAGCTGGTCGCGCACACCGATCAGCTTGGTGCGGGTCATGGCGACCACCGAGAACGCGCCCTCGACACGCCGCAGCGCATCCTCGAGCCGCTCGGCCACATGCTTTTGCAGCGACCGCGCCATGAGGTGAATGATGCATTCGGAATCGCTCGACGACTGAAAGATCGAGCCGCGCTCGATCAGCTCGCGGCGCAGTTCCTCGGCATTGGTGATGTTGCCGTTATGCGCAATGGCCGCGCCACCCATCGAGAACTCGCCAAAGAACGGCTGCACGTCGCGGATCGCGGCACCCTTGGACCCGGCGGTCGAGTAGCGCACATGCCCGATCGACAGCGGCCCCGGCAGCGTCTCCATCAGCGATTGCTTGGTGAAGTTGTCGCGCACATAGCCAAAGCGGCGGGCCGAGTTGAACCCGTGTTCGGGATGGTACGAGACGATCCCACCGGCCTCTTGCCCGCGATGTTGCAGGGCGTGCAGGCCGAGGGCGACGAAGTTGGCCGCATCGGTCAGACCGATGACGCCGAAAACGCCGCACTCCTCTTTGAGCTTGTCCTCGTCGCCGGAGGCGCGGGTGGCGTCGAAATCGAAGGGGTGCGCGGGCGGCATGGCGCGCTGGCGAGCAGCAGACATGAGCAGCTAGTCCGAATCCAGTGTCAGGATGTCCCCTCCTTAGAGCAGGGGGGGCGCAGTGTCACGGGGCACCGCGACCTTTGTAACGATATTATGTAAGCGGGGCTTACTCGGTCGTGGTGGTGGTGCCGGCGGTGCAGGTCGAAACCAGCTCTTCGTAACGCGCGACGATCCAGCCCGGCGCGTCGTCCGGGATCTGTTCGTTGAGGTTGTCGGTCGAGCGGGCGAACACCTTGGCGGTGCGGGAGTTGTCGACGGCGGCGACCGTGTCGGAGGTCACGACGTTGTCGTAGACGATGAGCGCGATCGCGACGAGCAGGATGCCCCGCAGAACGCCAAAGACAAAACCGAGCGCCTGATCCACGCCCCCCAGCGCCGAGCGTTGGATGACGCTGGAGAAGAGCGGGGTGAAGAGCGACACGACCACGAGGGCCAGCGCCAGAACACCGGCGAAGGACGCGATCACCGACAGTTCGCAGCTTTCCGCGATGAAGTCGCGCAGAACCGGGATTTCCTTGATCAGCGGCACAAAGCGTGGGGCAAAGAGATAGGCGATCACAGCCGCCGCGACCCAGCCAACGATCGCCATACCTTCGCGCACGAAACCGCGGGAATAGGCGAGAATGGCCGAGACGAGAATGACCAGCGCGACGATACCGTCGACAATCGTGAACCCGTCCATGTATTCGTCCCTCTACAAGTGGCGCTTACCCGGCGCCGAACATGTCCCCGACGAACCCGGCAAGGTCCGCGTATGATTTGAGCGCCAGCCCCGGTTTGTCACCGGCCTTGGATCGCGCTGGCGCAACCGCCGTTGTGAAACCAAGTTTTTGCGCCTCTTTCAACCTGTTTTCCGTCTGGCCGACCGGGCGTAAGGCCCCGGAAAGCGAGATTTCCCCGAATACCACGGTATCGCGGGGGATCGCCACGTCCTCGCGCGCAGACAAGAGGGCGCAGGCCACGGCCAGATCGGCGGCGGGTTCGGACACCCGCATGCCGCCCGCGACGTTGAGATAGACGTCGAGACCCGCGAAAGGGATGCCGCACCGCGCCTCGAGCACGGCAAGGATCATCGCCAGCCGCCCGCCATCCCAGCCCAGCACCGAGCGGCGCGGCTGGCTGAGGGACGAGGGCGCGACGAGGCACTGGAACTCCACCAGAACCGGCCGCGTGCCTTCAATACCTGCGAAAACCGTGGCGCCGGGCGCAGGCTCCTCGCGGTCCGACAGAAACAGCGCCGAGGGGTTCGCGACCTCGGACAGGCCTCCGCCGGTCATCTCGAACACGCCGATCTCGTCCGCCGGGCCGAAGCGGTTCTTGACCGCGCGCAGAATGCGGAACTGATGCCCGCGCTCGCCCTCGAAATACAGCACCGTGTCGACCATGTGCTCGACCACGCGCGGGCCTGCGATCTGGCCCTCCTTGGTGACGTGACCCACCAGAATGACCGCCATGCCGCGTCGCTTGGCAAAGGTCACAAGCTCGTGCGCGGCGGCGCGCACCTGACTGACGCTGCCCGGCGCGCTGTCGACATTGTCGGCCCACATGGTCTGGATCGAATCGATGATCGCCAGCCCCGGCCGCTCTTCTTCCAAAGTCGTGAGGATATCGCGCAGGTTGGTCTCGGCCGCGAGCTTCACGGGCGCGTCGGCAAGCCCAAGCCGCTGCGCGCGCATCCGCACCTGCGCGCTCGCCTCTTCCCCGGAAACATAAAGCGTTTTCAGCCCGTTGCGCGCGAAATGCGCGGCGGCCTGCAGCAAAAGCGTGGATTTCCCGATCCCCGGATCGCCCCCCACCAGAACCGCGCTCGCAGGCACCAGCCCGCCACCCAGAACCCGGTCGAACTCCGCCACACCGCTTTCGGTGCGCGGCGGCGGGCTTTCGGTCGAGGACAGATCGGTCAGCGCCACAGCGCGCCCCCGCGCGGCCCCCAGAGATTTCGACGCCGGGCCCGCCGACAGCGGCTTTTCCTCGACGATGGTGTTCCACTCACCGCAGGATTCGCAACGCCCCGACCACTTTGACGAGGTCGCACCACAGTTCTGACAGACGAAGGTGGGTGAGGATTTGGCCATGACGCCTTGTGCCCCGCGCCGTCCCGCGAGGCAAGCGCCCGCCTGTCCTCTTTCCGGTCCCAAATATCCCGGGGAGCGCGAGGGGCCGAGCCCCCCGCACGGGTCGGGGGGGCGGCCGCCCCCGCGAAACTCATCCGCGCTTGGGTTCGAGCATCGTGACCATGAGCGAGACGAGCACGCAGAAGGTAAACAGATACAGCCCCCAGCCGACCTCGACCCGCGTCATCGCCACGCCTTTGATGATGACCACGTAAAGCGCCATCAGAAAGATGTCCGCCATCGCGAGACGACCCAGAAAGCCGAACACGGGCTTGGCGCGGGTCCCGATCCTGCCGAACTGCATCAGCGCCATTCCGATGACCTTCACCGCAGGGGCCACGATTGCGAAGAGGAACACGATGAGCGCGAAAAACAGGTCCTCCCGTATCAGTGCCACGAGGCCCGAGATCACGCTCACCTCCTTCAGGCCCAGAAGCGGCAGGTTCAGACCGGCGCGCAACAGCGGGGCCACCCACGCGATGGGGAAGAGCACGATCAGGGACAGGTTGAGATACCGAAGCCACGCCATGCGCGTGATTTAAGCGCTCAGGCCATCGGTTTCGAGGGGCGGCGCGGCGTGACTGGCGGGCGCGGCTTCTGCGGCATCGGCACGACGATCTGATCGGCCATGTCGATCTTGTCGTCCACTTCGAACCCAAGCTCGGGCAGGAGCGCCATCAGATCGGCCTCGAGCACCGACATCTGCTTGGCCGCCACGCCTTCTTCGGTTTCGATCTGCTGCATCCAGTGGCGCAGGTCCTGCGTGGTCTTCTTGGCCATCGCGATGTTTTCGAGGAAGCTGTCCACCTCCTGCTGGCGCTGGCGCAGAAAGACACGGGCGCGGTCGACCGTAGCCTCGGAATAGACGCTGGCGAGGTCGCGTGAGGTGTGGCTCATCTGGGCCGCGAGATCGAGGATGTCGGGCTCCAGCGCGCCCAGATCGGGATGATCGCGCAGATGGCGCATGCGCTCGCGGACCGAATCGAACTCGCCTCCGATCTTGAACAGTTTCTTGCGGTCGGCTTCGTGACTGGCGCGATAGGCGCGGGCCACGTCATCCATCGAGACCGCGAAATCCCGGTGGCTGGTCTCGAGCTGCATGATCCGGTGGTTCGCAGGCAGATAAAACGCCAGCAGCACGAACAGTACGGTCAGCGCGATCTGCAGGTACTTTCCGGCTTCCGCCACCTGCGTGCCCCCGAAACTGGCGTAAATTTCGACCCAAGGCAGCGCGCCGATGAACGCGGCCGTCGTGGCCAAGACAAGTCCCGACGCGGCGCCGGCGATCAGGGCCATGACAAGCACCTGCACCTGACGCTGCGCGGCCGAAAACAGCCCCGAAACGGATTTCATTCTATCTATTACCCCCAAGCGAAGCGCCACCCAGCCCCCAAGGCGAGCCGCGCCAGTAAAATCCAGCGTAAACAGAATGTTGGCGGATGATAAGCGCCATAAAATGAAACAGTGACGCGGAATGCCGCGCCACTGTTTCGAAACTCGTTACAGTACTCAGGGGTTACCGGTCAGGCTTCTGCGGCACCACCGGACGCCCGGTCGATAGCTGCGACTTGTGCGTCATGGGAACGACCGTGGGCGCAGGCGTCGTGCGGGTCGGGTCGAGGTCCAGCCCGATCTGCGGCAGAAGCTCCTTCAGGTCCTTGCGCAGCGCCGCGACCTGTTTGTCGACGATATGCTCTTCGGTTTCGACCTGCTGAAGCCACTGCTGCAGCTCTTCGGTCGTGCGTTTGGCCATCGCGACATTCTCGTGAAACGTCTCGATCTCCTCCTGACGCTGGCGCAGGAAGTTGCGCGCGCGTTCGACGTTCTCATGGCTGTAGACGTCGGCAATGTCGCGCGAGGTGTGGCTCATCTGGGCGGCAAGCTCCAGAACCTGCGGCTCCAGCCCGCCAAGGTCGGGATGTTCCCGCAGATGCGTGATGCGCTCGCGCACCGAGTCGAATTCACCCTGAAGCTGGAACGCTCCGGAGCGGTCGTGTTCATGGCTGGTCATATAGGCGCGGCTCACGTCATCCATCGAGACGTTGAACTGCCGATGGCTTTTCTCGAGCTGCATGATGCGCCGATTGGCGGGCAGGTAGAGCGCCAGCAGAACGAACAGGGCCGTGATCGCGATCTGGGCGATCATGCCTGCGTTGTCGATCGGTTGGCCGCCGAACCCTGCATAAAGTTCGAGCCACGGATAAAGGCCGAGCGCGGCGCCTGCGGTGGCGGCGATCAGACCGACTGCGACGGCGCAGATCGCGCCCATGATTAGGGCCTGACTCTGCGTCTGGGCAGCCGAAAAGAGACCGTTGGAACGGGACATGGTTTCACCCCTCGCTTGGTGTGTACGGCGCACAGGCGTGGTGCGCATTGGGGGGTTAACGCGGCAGTTGGCAAAAAGTTGCCAATTCCGTTTCGCGTATCGTGAAAAGGTCGCTCAGAGGGCCAGAAAACGGGCCAAAAGCGGGTCATCCGCGCTGGCAAGGTCGGAAACCCTGCCGTGCCACCGGGCGCGTGCGGCGTCGAGCAACAGAACCTCGTCCGCGATGGTGCGGATCGAGGCCATGTCATGCGTAATCGTGATCGCCGTCGCGCCGAGATCGGTCACCAATTCGCGGATCAGCGCGTCGATATCGGTCGAGGTCACCGGGTCGAGGCCGGAGTTCGGCTCGTCGAAGAACAGATATTTGGGCGTGCCGATGATCGCACGGGCCAGCCCCACGCGTTTCTGCATCCCGCCGGACAGGTCGGCCGGGAACAGGTCGGCCACCCGTGGCTCCAGGCCCACGCGCCCCAGCGCCTCTTCCGCACGTGCGCGCGCCTCGGCGCGGCCCACGCGGGCGCGTCCGTTGCGCAGACGAAACGCCACGTTCTCCCACACCGTCAGGCTGTCGAAGAGGGCCGAGGCCTGAAACAGCACACCGGTCTGCTCAAGAAACCCGCGCCGCACCTTGCGCGTCATCGGCTGGCCGTCGATCAGAATGTCGCCCGCATCCGGCGCGATGAGGCCCAGAATGATCCGCGTCAGCACCGACTTTCCGGTGCCGGACCGCCCGAGGATGGCAAGGCTCGTGCCGCTTTCGAGCGTGAGCGAAATGTCGTCGAGCACCTGCTTGGTCCCGAAGGATTTGGAGATATGGCGAAGCTCGATCATTGGCCGAAGAACAGCCCGGTCAGCGCCACGTTGGCGGCGAGCACGAGGATCGCGGCGGCCTGCACGGCGGATTTCGTGGCCGTCCCCACGCCCTGCGCGCCGCGCCCGGCGTTGAGACCCGCATGGCAGGCGAGCGTCACGGCGATGCCGCCGAACACCGCGCCTTTGGTCAGCGACAAGACGATGTCGACAGGGTCGAGGAAGTTCCAGCTCGTCGTCACATAGGACGGCCCGTTGAAGCCCAATCCCTGCGTCGCCACCATGAACCCGCCAAAGAGGCCGAGAATATCACCGAGCGCTACAAGGATCGGCACCGTCACCAGCCCGGCCAGCACGCGCGGCGCGGTCAGGTAGGTCATCGGGTCGGTCGACAGCGTGGTGAGCGCATCGACCTGCTCGGACACTTTCATGGTGGCCAGTTCGGCGGCGATGGAGGATGTCACACGCGCGGCGATCATCAGACCGACCATCACCGGGCCCAACTCGCGCACAATCCCGATGGCGACGATCTGCGGCACCACGGCCTCCGCCGAAATGCGCGAGCCGCCCGCGTAGATCTGAAGCGCCAGCGCCGCACCGGTGAACACGGCGGTGAGCCCCACGACGGGGAGCGAGAGCCAGCCGATCTGCAGAAACGCCCGGCCCAGTTCGCGGGGGTAGCGCAGGGTGGCCGGGAACCGGATCACCGCGCTCAGAAAGAACAGCGTGACCGAGCCGATCCGGCGCAACATGCCAAGTGCTGCCCGCCCGAGAAGGGTCAGGGGCAGCAGGGCGCGTGTCACGATTGGCCCCGGTCGTAGCTGCGGGTGTAGCGGTGGCCGAGCTGGGTCAGGATCTCGTAGCCGATGGTCCCCGTGGTGTCGGCGATGTCGTCCACGCTCTGATGCGGGCCGATCAGGGTCAGCCAGTCGGGGATCGTATCCAGATGGCTGATGTCGATGCCGATCGAATCCATCGAGACGCGGCCAAGGATCGGGCAGGGGGTCGCGCCGTCGAACAGCACGCCGGTGTTCGACAGATGCCGGGTGATCCCGTCGGCATAGCCGCCCGACACGGTGGCCACGCGGGTCGGCCCGTCGGCGGTCCAACTGTTGCCGTAGCCCACGGTTTCGCCCCGTCCGATCTCACGCGTCTGGATCACGGGCAGGTCGAGGTGAACAACGGGCGTCGCCTCCTCAAACGGACGCGCGCCGTACAGCCCGATGCCGGGGCGCGTCAGGTCGAAATGGTAGTCGGGGCCAAGCAGGATGCCGCCCGTCGCGCTGAGCGAGCGCGGCACGTCGCAGCCCTCGGTCATCTCGGTGAACATGCGCAGTTGCATCGCGTTCATCTCGTGTTCCGGCTCGTCGGCGCAGGCGAGGTGCGACATGATAAGCGTCGGCCCGGCGGTGAGCGCGATGTCCCGCACAGCGGCCCATTCGGCGGGCTCCATTCCCAGACGGTTCATGCCCGCGTCAAGTTGGATGCCGAAGTCCTGACCGGGCAGGGTTTCGACGTGGCGGGTCAGTTGCTCGACCGAACTCAGAAGCGGGATCAGGTTCAGGTCGTGGATCATATCGGCGTCGCCCGCCATATGCCCGTTCAACAGAAAGATCGCGGGGCCGGGGCCAAGCGCCGCGCGCACATCGGCGGCCTCTTCGGCAGCGGCGACAAAGAACCGGCGCGCCCCAGCGGCGGCGAGCGCCTTGGCCACACGGTCCACGCCAAGGCCATAGCCGTCAGCTTTCACGACCGCGCCGGTTTGCACGGTCGAGGCGGTTTTTGCGTCGAGCGCGCGCCAGTTGGCGGCAATCGCGTCGAGGTCGATATGTAGACGTCCGGTTCCCATGCGGCGTGGTTTGTCCGCGTGTGCGGGCAAGGTCAAGCGCAAAGCCGTCAGGCCGCGTGGGTAAGCTCGGTCACGATCCGGTTGTCCTGATGCAGCGTCTTGTGAACCGGGCATTTGTCGGCGATTTCCAGCAGCCTTTGGCGCTGCTCGGCATCCAGATCGCCGGTGAGCGTGATCTTGCGGACGAACTCGTCAACCTTCTGCGGCGGCGTATCCGGGTCGGCATCCTTGGCGTGAACCTTGGCATGGGTCACGTCGACCTGAATGTCGGCGAGCGGCCAGCCCTTGCGCCGGGCATACATGCGGATGGTCATCGAGGTGCAGGCGCCCAGACCCGCCGACAGAAAACCGTAGGGCGACAGGCCCCGGTCGGTGCCGCCGAAGTCCACCGGCTCATCGGCATAAAGGTGATGGGGGCCGTGGCTCACATCCTGCAGGAACCCCTCGGGGTCGGCCTCGCGCACCCGGACCACACCTTCCGGCACAGCCTCCGTGACCTCGGCGCCGCCCAAATCAAGATACCGCTCGGCCCAGGCCGCAATCACCGAGGCCGCGTATTCCGCATCCTCGCCGCGCGAGATCAGGTGATCGGCGTCATCGAGCGTGACGAAGCTTTTCGGGTGCAGGGCCGCGCGAAAGATCGCCTCGGCATTGTCGATGCCCACGACCGCATCCAGAGGCGCGTGCATGATGAGGAGCGCGGCGTGCAGGTCGTGGATCGCAGGGGTAAGCGTCTCGGCCCGGATATCCTCGACGAAATCGCGCTTGATGGTGAAGGTGCGTCCGCCCAGATCGACCTCGGCCGCGCCTTCGCGGGTGATCTCGTCCAGCTTGTCGGCGAAGTTATGGGTGACGTGATCGGGGGCAAAGGGCGCGCCCAGCGTCACCACCGCCTTGATCCCGCCAATCTCGCCCGCCGCGCGCAGAACTGCCGCGCCGCCCAGCGAATGCCCGATGAGCAGCGCGGGGGCGAGGTCGCGCTCGGCAAGCGCGCCTGCAGCTTTCACGAGGTCTTGGATATTCGAGGTGAAGGTGGTGTTGGCGAACTCCCCCTCGCTGTGGCCAAGGCCGGTGAAGTCGAACCGCAAGACCGCGATCCCAGCAGCATTCAGGCGCTGCGCGATCCGCCTCGCGGGCAGGATGTCTTTGGAGCAGGTGAAGCAGTGGGCAAAGAGGGCGGTCGCCCGCACGCGGCCCGGCGGCAGGTCCAGCCGCGCGGCCAGCATCGACCCGTCGTGGCCCTGAAACTCGAATTTTTCCGTCGTCATCGCTGTCCCTCCTTAGCCTTCGTCCACAGATGGCCATGCGGGCAGGCGATGCCAATGCTTCACCTGCGCGCACCCGGCACAAAGCGGTTTCGCGCGTCCCCGCCAAGGCATATTGAAGAGACATGTTTGTGCCCCGTACCCTTCGTCTCGTTGCAGGCCTTCTGCTCCTTCTGGTTCTGGCCGGATACCTCGGGCATCTGCATCCAATCGGCGACACCTTCGCCGTGTTCCGGCTCTACGCTGCGGGCGCATTGGCGCTCGTGGGGCTCGTTCAGCTTCGGGCGCGCGTGCGCAATCAGGGGCTCATCAATCTCGCGATCGGCATCGGGGTTATCGTGGCCGCTGGCGTGTTGCCCTTTGGCCGCCAGATCACACCGCCTGCGGGGGCCGCGACCATCTCGCACTACCAAAAGAACGTGCTTTACGGAAACGACGACCCGCGCGCGGTGCTGGACGACATTCTGGCGCGCGCGCCGGACGTGGTGACGTTGCAGGAGGCTGCTGGGCCGAGCGCCCTGATCCTCGAGGAGCTGTATGAGCGCTATCCGTCCGGTGTCGCCTGTGACACGCCGGACGCTTACGGGCAGGCGGTCTTTTCGGCCTATCCGCCGATTCCCGACACTGCGTTCTGCGGCACCCGGATCGCGGGCCTTCAGGTCGAGGGCCCGGATGGGCCGCTCTGGGTCATCTCGATCCACCTGCGCTGGGTCTACCCCTATCACAATGCGATCTTTGCCGCGCGTCTCGCGCCTGAACTTGCCGCGCTCGACGGACCCAAAATCGTTGCGGGCGATTTCAACGTGGTGCCGTGGGCTGCCAGCGTGGACCGGGTGAGCGAGGCGGGCGGTGTCCAGCGGGTGGGCCGCGCGCTCGTCACCTTCGCTCTGGCGGGGGTGCTGCGCGTTCAGATCGACAACATCCTCGCCACCGGGGGCGAGGGCGTGACCCGGCGATTGCCCAAACTCGGCTCCGACCACTGGGGCGTCTGGGCCGACTACACGATCAACGACAGCTAAGAAAAAAGGGGCGATCTCGCACGGTTGGTGCGGATCGCCCTAAGAATGAGGGAGCGCCAGCCACGGACCTAGGGATTGCCGTGGCGAGGTGCTGCGCCCTCCTGACCATGTTCTCTCGAACAGGTTTGGTTATCCTCCAGTCATGTGTTTGCGCTTGGGTCGAAACCGGGCGGAAACGGATTGTTGCCGCCCAACTTCTGTCACAGGTCCGGGAAACCATACCGTCTAAAGGCGAAAAAACCGGGGCGTTCACCCCGGTTTCGTCACATTTGGGAGGGATGCGTCGGTCAGACGGGCACCGACACGAACTTTCCGTCGATCCAGCGCCGGATATGGGTCCGTGTGGATTCGCGGGCCTCGCGGGTGGTGCGAAACGCCAGCGCCAGACGGCTTTCGTGCAGGGCGCGTTGGAAATCCTGCGCGTCATGGGTCTTGAAGACTGTGCTGCTCAACATGGGTCTGCTCTATCGTTCGTTGAAATGGTCTTTTCGATGATGCCGTTCTGCCCTCCGGACAAGGCGACGTAAGGGAAACACTGGGGCCGATTTCGTATCATTTCGTGCCGGAGACGACACAATTGACCGCCGATCAACCAAAGAAAAAGGGCGCCCCGATCGGGACGCCCTCGAATTTTCGCTGATCCCAGAGGGGATTAGCAGGAATAGTACATCTTGTACTCGATCGGGTGCGGGGTGTGCTCGTATTCGTACACTTCTTCCCACTTCAGATCCATGTAGCCGTCGATCTGGTCCTTGGTGAACACGTCACCGGCGGTCAGGAACTCATAATCCTCGGCGAGGCTATCGAGCGCTTCACGCAGCGAACCACATACGGTCGGAATACCGGCCAGCTCTTCCGGCGGCAGATCGTAGAGGTTCTTGTCGGACGAGGGGCCCGGATCGATCTTGTTCTTGATGCCGTCGAGGCCAGCCATGAGCAGGGCCGCGAAGCACAGGTAGGGGTTCGACGCCGGATCGGGGAAGCGGGCTTCCACACGTTTGGCCTTCGGCGACTCGGTCCACGGAATGCGCACGCAGCCCGAACGGTTGCGGGCCGAGTAGGCGCGCAGAACCGGGGCCTCAAAACCCGGGATGAGACGCTTGTAGGAGTTGGTCGACGGGTTGGTGAAGGCGTTGAGCGCTTTCGCGTGCTTCAGGATGCCGCCGATGAACCACAGGGCTTCGTCGGAGAGATCGGCATACTTGTCACCGGCGAAGAGCGGCTTGCCGTCTTTCCAGATCGACATGTTCACGTGCATGCCCGAGCCGTTGTCGCCTTTGATCGGCTTCGGCATGAAGGTCGCGGTGCGGCCATAGGCGTGGGCCACGTTGTGGATCACGTATTTGTATTTCTGAAGCTCGTCGGCCTGCTTGGTCAGCGTCCCGAAGATCAGACCCAGCTCGTGCTGCGAGGTCGCGACCTCGTGGTGGTGCTTGTCCACCTTCATGCCGAGCATTTTCATGGTCGTCAGCATTTCAGACCGGATGTCCTGGCTGTCGTCCGACGGGTTCACCGGGAAGTAGCCGCCTTTGTAGTCGGGACGGTGGCCGAGGTTGCCCATCTCGAACTCGGTGTCGGTGTTCCAGGCAGCGCCGTCGGCGTCGACTTCGTAGGACACTTTGTTCGGCGCGATCTGGTATTTCACGTCGTCGAACAGGAAGAACTCGGCTTCGGGACCAAAGAAGGCGCTGTCGCCGATGCCCGACGAGATCAGGTAGGCTTCGGCCTTTTCAGCCGTGCCGCGCGGATCGCGCTCATAGGCTTCGCCGGTGTCGGGCTCGACGATCGAGCAATGCACGGCGAGGGTTTTCTCGGCATAGAACGGGTCGATGTAGACCGAATCCGGATCGGGCATGAGTTTCATGTCCGAGGCTTCGATCGACTTCCAACCTGCGACGGAGGAACCGTCGAACATGAAGCCTTCTTCCAGGAAGTCTTCGTCGACGAGGTCGGCCACCACGGTCACGTGCTGCATCTTGCCGCGCGGATCGGTGAAACGGATGTCGACGTAGGCGACGTCTTCGTCCTTGATAAGCTTGAGAACGTCCTTGTTGCTCATTGTGCTTCTCTTTCCCCTAAGTTGATATGGTTGAGAATGTAGGTTCGGCGCGGGCGACGTCAGATGGCGTCGTGGCCCGTTTCGCCGGTGCGGATGCGGATCGTCTGCTCGATGGGCGAGACGAAGATCTTGCCGTCACCGATCTTGTCGGTCTTGGCGGCGGCCACGATCGCCTCGATCGCGGCATCGACCTGATCGGCGGGCAGAACGACTTCGATCTTCACTTTCGGCAGGAAGTCGACGACGTATTCGGCCCCGCGATAGAGTTCCGTATGGCCTTTCTGCCGTCCGAACCCCTTCACCTCGATCACGGAAAGGCCCTGTACGCCGATTTCCTGAAGAGCTTCCTTAACTTCATCCAGCTTGAACGGCTTGATGATAGCTTCGATTTTTTTCATGCTTGTCCCCCCTCGGAAATCAGGTTCGAGGCCCACAGACCACTTCTCATCCGGGGCCACAATTGGATAGGGTTTCGGTAGCAGGGGCGCGGGCCGGATTCCAGACGCTTCGCACAATATTTATGCAATCTGCGCGACTTTCGTGCGGTTTGCGAAAAATTGGGGCAGAAACCATGTCCGAACTCGTCACGGCCGCCCAAATGCGCGCCATCGAACAGGCTGCGATCGCATCGGGCACGGTCACCGGACTTGTGCTCATGGAGCGGGCCGGGCAGGGCGTGGTACAGGCGATTTGCGAGGAATGGCCGGAGCTTACCGATGGCGTTCACCGCGCGGTCGTGCTCTGCGGGCCGGGCAACAACGGCGGCGACGGCTTCGTCATCGCGCGGCTTCTGGCGGCACGGGGCTGGTCGGTCGAGGTCTTGTTCTACGGCGATGCGGACATATTGCCGCCAGATGCCCGCGCGAACTACCACAGATGGGCCGAGATCGGCATGGTCGCACCGCTCGACAACGATTGGAGCGATCCGGGCGAGGCCGAGGTGATCGTTGACGCCCTGTTCGGCACGGGCCTTACGCGCCCGGTCGCGCTCACACAGGTCCTCGACACACTGGCCGATTGTCGCGATCCCGGCGGCGCGCGCGTGGTGGCGGTCGACATGCCATCCGGGCTGTGCAGCGACAGCGGGCGCGCGCTCACGCCCGAGGGCAGCGACACGACTGCAGCGGCTCAGGCGGACCTCACCGTCACGTTCCACGCGCTCAAACAGGGCCACGTTCTGGCGGACGGTCCCGCGCATTGTGGCCGCGTCGTCGTGCAGGACATCGGCATCGAAACCGGGGCCGACATGTCTCCGGTCCAACGGGTCGACGCGCCGGGACGATTGGCGAAAACGGCGGGCCACAAGTTCGGCTACGGCCACGCCCTCATCCTCTCCGGCCCGTCCGGCAAAACCGGCGCCGCCCGGCTGGCCGCGCGTGCCGCTCTGCGGGTCGGGGCAGGGCTGGTCACGGTCGCCACACCGCATGATGCGCTCACGGAAAACGCCGCGCATCTCACCGCCATCATGCTCACCGAAGCGGACGATGCCGCCGCGCTGAAACGTGTGCTGGAAGACACCCGGTTGAATGCCGTGGCGCTCGGCCCCGGCCTCGGGCAGGACCGGGCGCGCGCGTTGGTCCCGGTGGCACTCGCCGCCAATCGCCCAACCGTGCTCGACGCCGATGCGCTCTCGGGTTTCGCAGGCGATCCGCAACAGCTCTTCGCCCTGCTGCACGAAGCGTGCGTCCTCACCCCGCATGGCGGCGAATTCGCGCGGCTCTTCCCGGATATCGCCGAAAAACTCGCCGCCACGCCCACGCGCGGCCCGGCCTATTCCAAGGTCGACGCAACGCGTGACGCCGCCACCCGCGCAGGCTGCAACGTGCTCTACAAAGGCGCCGACACCGTGATTGCCAGCCCGGACGGGCGCTGCACAATCAACGCCTCAGTCTATGACCGTGCCGCGCCCTGGCTCGCGACGGCAGGATCGGGCGACGTTCTCGCGGGCCTGATCGCAGGTCTCCTGGCGCGCGGGCTCGCACCACATGATGCCGCCCAAACCGCCGCCTTCCTCCACACCGAAGCCGCCCGCAGCTTCGGCCCCGGCCTCATCGCCGAAGACCTCCCCGAAGAACTGCCCAAAGTGTTCCGGAGCCTCGGTCTGTAAGGCCTCCCACCCCTGATCTTCTCTGTTTCCAAAAACCTCGGGGAGCGCGAGGGGCAGCGCCCCT
>JAYZLL010000049.1:0-8566 GCA_036154315.1 Pseudomonadota bacterium | reverse complement strand
GGGGGGCAGACAGCCCCCCTCGACCGTGACGACCTACTACTCCGAGTGGGCAAGCGCACCGCCGAGCGAAGCGAGGCCCCCCGCGACGCGGCAAAGCCGCGGCGCAACCTTTCCTCGGATCAGAAGCCGCGCACCTCGGTCAGCGTCTGGCCGGGGGTGAGCGCCTCAGGGTCGAGCTTCAGGTCGATGACCGCGAGCCCACCCGAGGCGAGGGCGGCCTCGAAGGCGGGCGCGAACGCCCTCTGTGTGTCCACCGTCGCGCCGAAGCCGCCATAGGCGCGGGCGAGCGCGGCAAAGTCGGGGGCGGCGAGGTCGGTGCCGGACACGCGCCCCGGATAGGCGCGTTCCTGATGCGCGCGGATCGTGCCGTAGCGCCCGTTGTTGGCGACCAGTACCACCACCTGCGCGCCGTGTTGCACCGCCGTCGACATCTCGTTCAGCGTCATCTGGAAGTCGCCGTCTCCGGCCCAGCAGATCGCCGGGCGCCGTGTTTCCAGCGCTGCGGCGATGGCGGCGGGAAAGCCGTAGCCCATGCTGCCCGATGTCGCGCCGAGATAGCGATTCGCGCGCGAGAACCGGAAATACCGGTGCAGCCAGATGTTGAAGTTGCCCGCCCCGTTGGTCAGCGCAGCCCCCTCCGGGATCATCGCCTGCAACTCGGCAACCACCTGCTCCAGTTTGACCGCGCCGGGTGTCTCGACGGGCTGCGCGAAGGCCTCGTAATCCGCCCTCAGGCCTGCGACCCATTCGGCGCGGTCGTTGCGCCCCGTGCCCTCGAGCAGGGCCAGCGCGGCCAGCATCGCGGGGGCGGTCGCCGTGACGCTCAGGTCCGGGCGATAGACGCGCCCCACCTCGTCCGGGTCCGGGTGGACGTGGACGATGCGCGGCCCCGGCGCGCCCGGCGTGCGGGCATAGGCGTTCGACGTAATGTCGCCGAAGCGCGCGCCCAGCACCAAGAGCAGATCGGCCTCGTCCAATGCGCGTTTCAGACCGGGGCGCATCCCGACCGACAGATCGCCCACGAAATTCGCATGCCCGTTGTCCATGTAATCCTGCCGCCGGAACGACAGCGCCACGGGCACGCCCTGCGCCTCGGCCAAAGCCTCGAGATCCGCCGCCGCACTGTCCGACCAGCCCGGGCCGCCTGCGATCACCAGCGGGCGCGCGGCCTCCTCCAGCAGGGCTGCGACCGCGCCCACCGTTTCAGCCGCGACCGCCACCGGCACCTCGGCGCGGGCGGGGATGTTTTCGACCTCGGCCACCGCCGACAGCATGTCCTCCGGCAGCGACAGCACCACCGGGCCGGGCCGCCCGGACTGGGCCACGTGAAAGGCGCGCGAGATGTACTCCGGCAGCCGCTCGGTCTGGTTCACCTCGGCCACCCATTTCACCAGCCCGCCGAACATCTGGCGATAGTCGACCTCCTGAAACGCGTCCCGGTCCCGGTGTCCGCGCGCGACCTGGCCGATGAACACCACCATCGGCGTCGAATCGTGCATCGCGACATGCAGCCCGGACGAGGCGTTCGTCGCCCCCGGCCCGCGCGTGACGAACAGCACCCCCGGCGTGCCGGTGAGCTTGCCATGCGCCTCGGCCATCATCGCGGCCCCGCCTTCCTGACGGCAGACCACGTTCTCGATCCCGCTCTCGAAAAGCCCATCCAGCGCGGCGAGGAAGCTTTCGCCGGGCACGGAAAACACCCGCCGCACGCCCTCGATCTTCAACTGATCGACAAGGATCTGGCCGCCGTGACGCATGGGCACCTCTTTTTGAACCTTCCCCCGCCCCGTCTCGTTTTCTACCAAGAGACGAAACGACAGGAGTTGAAATGTCTGACCCGATCCTGCTTGGCATCCCCGGTGCGCTGCGTAAAGCCTCCACCAACCGCAAGCTGCTCAAGGAGGCCGCGCGCGTGTTCGGCCCCTGTGACTATGTCGAGGCCGACATCAACTTTCCGGTGTTCGATCAGGACATTCAGGACGGGCCGGGCATTCCCGATGCCGTGCACACGCTCTTCGATCAGATCGACCGCGCCGACGCCGTCGTGATCTCGTCGCCCGAGTACAACAAGAATATTCCGGGCGTGTTGAAGAACGCGCTCGACTGGGTGTCGCGCTGCAAGGGCAACCCGTGGAAGGACAAGCCGGTCAGCCTCATCGCCGCCTCGGACGGGCGCGCGGGCGGCGAGCGCATGATGCACAACCTGATCCTGTGCATGATGCCGTTCCGCTCGAACCTCGTGTACGGCCCCGAGGTGTTCATCGGCAATTCCGAGGAGGCCTTCGACGCGGACGGCCGCCTGAAGGACGAGACATCGGTGAAATTCCTCGCTCAGTTGATGGAGAACCTGCGGGCCGAGGTCACAGGCTGACGCTCACTCCGCCGGTTCGGCCCGCGCCTGCACGGGGCGCACTGTCTCGAACCCCGGTGTGCCTGCCGCATCGGGGTGCTTCGCCACATACTCGGCCTTCAGCCGCTCCGACCCGCCGCCCGTGCCGTCATGGCGCCAGCCGGGGGGCATCAGCGCATAGCGCAGCCGGTCCCACCATGTGAGCCCCGGTTGCCGCAGATCGCGAAAGATCGCGACCCATTCGTGGAACGCGACGCGCAGCGGATTGAACGTGCCGATGTTGTGGACAAGGCCATAGTCCGGCCGGTCGTCCGCCTGTTCTGGGACGAAGGTGCCGAACATCTTGTCCCAGACGATAAAGACGCCCGCGTAATTCGCATCCAGATAGCGCGGGTTGCGCCCGTGGTGGACGCGGTGATGCGAGGGCGTGTTCATCACCGCCTCGAACCAGCGCGGCATCTTGTCGATCGCCTCGGTGTGGATCCAGAACTGATAGATCAGGTTCAGACCGCCCACGAACAGGATCATCGCCGGGTGAAAACCCAATAGCACCAGCGGCGCGGACAGCAGCATCATGAAGGTGAATGTCCCGGTCCAGGTCTGCCTGAGCGCCGTGGTCAGGTTGTAGTGCTGGCTCGAATGGTGGTTCACGTGACTGGCCCAGACCCAACGCACCCGGTGGCCCAGCCGATGCACCCAGTAATACCGCAGGTCATCCAGCACGAAGCACAGCGCCACGACCCAGACGCTCGCGCCAAGGTCCAAGGGCGTGATCCGCCACAGCCACATGAGAAACCCGTAGGTGACAAAGCCCAGCAGGATACCGACCACCACGTTGCCCACACCCATCGCGAGCGAGGTCATGGCGTCCCGCGTCTCATACCGCCCGCCGCGCCGTTTCACGAAGATCCACGTGACCTCGAAAATCACGGCGGCGACAAAGAACGGCACCGCAAAGCTCACCACATCGGGATAGGTCAGCGACGACAGGTCCATCAGGCGGCCCCCTCGATCATCGGTTTCCACAGCGCCTTTTCGTCCTCGGTCAGCGTCAGCGTCACGCGCGGCGCGGCAAAGTCCGGCAGGCGCAGCGTCAGCCCGGTCTCGGCCTCGTTCACCCGCGCCTTGGCCACGTTCTGCGTCGCCACGTCCTGCCCCATGACCCAGAGCACATAGGTGGACCCGCCAGCATGGATCAGCGCGGATTGCCCGGATTTCGCAAGGTGAATGTCCTCGGGCACCAGCCCCGGATTGTCCGTCGCGAACTCCTGTGCCGCCACGTCATGGGTCAGGACCAGCGGGCGGTCAAAGCCATAGACCCGCATGATCAGCCAGATCGCGGCCAGCCCGACGACGACGATGGTGCCTAAAAGCCAAAGCGGCATGCATCTCTCCTCCGGCCCGTATCGAAGCGGGGCAGGGTCATGCTGTCAATCTTGGCGTAGGGGAAGGGGGCTTACGACCCGCTGCCGTCCGCGATCATCGCCGCCACGATAGCCTTGGCGCTGTCCGACGCCCAGTCGGCATCGCCCATGAGCCGCGCGACCTCGTTGCCGTCGCGGTCGAGGATCACCGTGACCGGCAGGCCCATGACCCCCATCTCCCGTGCCAGACCCTGTTTCGGGTCCATCAGGATCGGCAGGTTGGTCACCTCGACCTCGTCAAAGAACTTGCGGATGCCCATGACCTTGTTGCGGCCCGTGGCGACCGGGACGACCTGAAAATCGTCGCCGCCGTATTCCGCCTGCAAAGCGTCGAGCATCGGCATCTCGTGACGGCACGGCGCGCACCCTGTGGCCCAGAAGTTCAACAGAACGACCTTGCCGCGATAATCGGCCAGCGACACCGTGTTGCCCTCGGCATCCTCGAAGACATACTCGCCCGCCGGTTTCGCCTCCGAGAACATGAGCTTCTTCATGTCCCCGTCCTTCAGCGCCTCGAGCGCGGCGGTGTCGGCATATGCGGCGTTTGCACCCAGCAAAAGGGCCGCGTATAGCAGCGGTCGAATGTTCATCAGGTTCTCCGAGGCCTTCCCGTCATGACAGACAATACCAAAAAAACCGCCAACGCCATGTGGGGTGGTCGCTTTGCCGCAGGGCCTGACGCGATCATGGAAGCGATCAATGCGTCGATCGGCTACGACAAGCGGCTGGCCCCGCAGGACATCACCGGCTCTCGCGCCCATGCCGCGATGCTGGCGGCCACGGGCATCATCTCTGATAATGATGCCAAGGCGATCCGGGAAGGGCTCCTCACGGTTCTGTCAGAGATCGAGAACGGCGAGTTCCAGTTTTCGACCGCGCTGGAAGACATCCACATGAACGTGGAAGCGCGGCTGAAAGAGCTGATCGGCGAACCTGCCGGTCGGCTCCACACCGCGCGCTCGCGCAACGATCAGGTGGCGACCGATTTCCGCCTCTGGGTCCGCGATCAGGTCGATGCCGCCATCGAAGGGCTGGACGCGTTGATCCGCGCCTTCCTCGATCAGGCCGAGGCGGGGGCCGATTGGGTCATGCCCGGCTTTACCCACCTGCAGACCGCGCAGCCCGTCACATGGGGTCATCACATGATGGCCTATGTCGAGATGTTCGCGCGCGACAAATCCCGGTTCGAGGATGCGCGCCGCCGGATGAACGAATCCCCCTTGGGCGCCGCCGCGCTCGCCGGCACCGGGTTTCCGACCGACCGCCACATGACGGCCGAGGCGCTGGGCTTTGATCGCCCGATGGCAAACTCGCTCGACGCCGTGTCCGACCGCGACCACGCGATGGAGTTTCTGGCAAACGCCTCGATCTGCGCCGTCCACCTCAGCCGCTTCTCCGAAGAGCTGGTGATCTGGTCCTCGGCCCAGTTCCGCTTCGTGACCCTGTCCGACCGGTTCTCGACCGGCTCGTCGATCATGCCGCAGAAGAAAAATCCGGACGCCGCCGAATTGATCCGCGCCAAGATCGGGCGGATCATGGGGGCGATGGTGGCGCTCTTCACGGTGATGAAGGGCCTGCCGCTCGCCTATTCCAAGGACATGCAGGAAGATAAGGAACAGGTGTTCGACGCCGCCGACAACCTGATGCTGTCGCTCGCGGCCATGACCGGGATGGTCACGGACCTGACCGCCAATCGCGCGGCGCTCGCCGCCGCCGCCGCCTCGGGCTTTTCGACCGCCACCGACCTCGCCGACTGGCTGGTGCGCGAGTTGGGCCTGCCGTTCCGCGATGCCCACCACGTCACCGGCTCGCTCGTCGCGATGGCCGAAGCGCAGGGCTGCGACCTGCCGGACCTTTCGCTCGCCGACATGCAGACGGTGCATGCCGACATCACCGAGGGTGTGTTCGACGTGCTCACGGTCGATGCTTCGGTCGCCTCGCGCATGTCCTATGGCGGTACCGCGCCCGAACGGGTGCGCGAACAGATCGCCCGCTGGCGCGCGGCGCTCGGCTGATCCCTGCGCAGGACGGCGCGGCCCCCCGCCGTGCCGCCCGGCTCAGGCTTTACCTCGCGCGCAAAACAGGCGAATGATCTGCGCATGTTGATACGTGCCATCCTGACCAGTGCGGTCACCCTCACCGCAACGGCGGCTTTCGCCGAGTGCGAATCCATCACGCTTGACGGCGACACCTATATCGATGGCGAGGCGCCAGCCGATGGGGTGCTCTGCTACACCTTCGACACGCTGCCCTCGAACAACCTGTCGATTCAGGTGACGCGGGGCGAGAACACCGCCGTGACCGTGCCGGGCTACTACGACGCCCGCTCTGACCGCATGTTCATGGCCGGTCTGCCCGAGACGCTCGAAGTCCGCGTATTTCAGGTGATGCGCGCCGCCGAGCCCGAGCCGTTCACGGTCGTCATTCGGCTGGAGCCTCCGGGGAACGGCTGACCTCGGACCGCCGCGGGACGCTTTCGATATGGTTCGCCATCAGCACCGCGAGGAACCGGGTCTGCGAAAAGCTGGCGAGGCCGATCACCAGAACCGAGGTCATCGGAATGGCGAGGATCGCGCCGGGCACACCCCAGAGCGACGTCCAGAACACCAGTGACACGATCACGACGAAGGGGCTGAGGTTCAGCTGCCGCCCGATCAGCTTGGGCTCCAGATAGTTGCCGACGAAAACCTGCGCGATGGTCAGCATCACGCCCAGCACGATCGAGGTGGTGAACGACCCGAACTGCGCGAGGGAAAAGACCGTGGGCAGCACGACGCCCACGAAGGACCCGACATAGGGAATGTAGTTCAAGAGCGCGATCGAGATCGCCCAGAACAACGCAAAGTCGATCCCCAGCACCACGAGGATCGCCAGCGAAATACCCCCGAGGATCAGGTTGATGAGCGTCTTGATCGTCAGGTACTCGCCGATGTTGCGGTTCATGACGCCGATCACTTCCGACACCCGCTCGGCCCGGCCCTCATGCCCGAAAGCCTCGCGCACCTTGCGTTTGAAGCCGCCACGCTCGGCCAGCAGAAACGCCGCATAGATCACGATCAGGAATACCGTGGTGCCCACCGAGGTGAAGCTGCTCAAGGCGCCGAGAATCAGCGGACGCAGCCGGATGCGGTCGATGGTCACGGATCGGACCTCGGCAATGACCTCCTGCGTGTCGAGGTCGAAGGTCGAGGCAAAGCCGGTCAGCAACCGTTCGAGGTTCGCCTCGTAAATCGGGACGCCCGCACTGATCTCGCGCACCGTGAGGGTCACGACCGTGGTGATGATCGCGATCACGGCGGTCGAGATGAACAACACCGTAAAGCGCAAAATCGCCTCGGGCAGCTTGTCCATCAACGGCAGCCGCCCCAGCGCGTCGCTCGCGGTGACGATGACATAGACCGCGATCACCGCGCTCAGGATCGGCAGGAGGATCGACTGACCGATGACGAGCAGCCACCCGATCGCGATGGTCAGCGCGACGCTGAGCGTGAAATTCAGAAGCGGGTTGTTGGGCATATCAGGCAAGGTCCGGGACGTCTTGTCCGAACCTTGCCCGTTTTCTGCGGGCGCGAAAAGATGGTCTGTCTTATTCACCCATCACGAAGTTGCCGATGTAGTTGTTTCCCTGCGCGTCTTCCATGTAGAGCCCGCCCATCGACAGATAGCGGTTGTCGCCCTGATGGATCGCACCGGAAAAGTCACCGGTAAGATCGACATTGCCCGACGAGGGCAGCGCGATGTTGCCGCGCACGTCACCGGTGAGGCCGGAGGCGCCCGGCGCGACGTCGCCCTCGAACGTGAACGACCCATCGGTGCGGGTCGAGGTGGTCCGCCCGGTCGCAAGGTTCGCGTCGGACGCGATGAAGTTCCCGGCGGAACCGGTAAACCGTGCGGTGGCGAAATCGACATCCATCTCCATCGCGCCCATCGCGCTTTCGGTCAGGTTCACCTGCGGCGCGGCCACGGTCACGACCCCATTGAAGGCCGCCGTCCCGGTCGAGGGCAGCGTGGTCACCGGCGAGGGATTTTCGGCGAGTTCCGCCGTCAGGTTTTGCAGGGTCGACGCATAAGCGGCCTGACTCGCGCCGCCGCCGGCCGAATTGCCCATGCAGGCAGTGAGGGGGAGGAGGGCGGCAAGCGGGATCAGTATGTGCTTCAAAACTTGGACCTTTGACCAATTAAATGAGTGCGAAAAAACTTCGCGGTGCCAGTCCTAACCCGGACGTCGACTATCGGTTCCGCGTCTACGACCATTTCGTCGGGCCGCCGGGATGTGCCCGCGAAAGATCGTTTGCATCCGGTGCCGCCCCGGCTACGTAATCGGGTCATGTCAAAGCTGCGTCTTCTCTATCTCGTCCTCGCCATCGTCGGAGCCGTCTGGCCGATGTGGCATTTCCTCACCTACCTGACGTCCGAGGGGGCGAGCCTTGGCGGGCTCTTTGCCGCGTGGACCCAAGGCCCCGCCGTGACCGGCATGGCCATCGACCTGATGATCGCCGGGGTGACGCTTACGATCTGGATCATCGCCGAGACGGCGGTGCGCCGGAACTGGTCCGCGCTTCTGGCCATTCCAGCCACGCTGTTCATCGGCGTGTCCTGCGGTTTCCCGCTCTATCTCTTCCTGCGCACCCGGCCTGTCTGAGGGCTGGTCTGGGCCGTCTGGCGGTCCGCTGACGGACGGCTGCGTTAACTTTTTGTGGTGGGTGGGGAGGCTCAAGCCTTTGAAATGGCGATATACTCGCGCGTTAAGGATACTAGAATCCTAGTATTCTGGTATCTTTGCCCCGCGAAA
>JAYZLL010000048.1:0-65532 GCA_036154315.1 Pseudomonadota bacterium | reverse complement strand
CGCCCTAACTTGTGCGGCGCGCCCGCCTGATCTAGCCTCTAATTTGTTGCCTCGCGACCCTCAGGAGCTTCACCCCGTCGGCCCGTCTGGCCCACCGTCGTGCGCCTCAGCGCCGCCGGTGAGGGGGCTTTTAGGACTACAGGCTGGGGGGCGCAAGCACTTTTTTGCAGAAACTTCACAATCGACCATTTTCTTCTCTCACGCCCTCTCCCCTGCCCTGCCTCTTGCGCCGGGGGACAGGGCCCAAACCCCTGTATTGCTGCGTTTGCGTGCCAGTGGTGGCATTCTGCCGATTGACCGGGGCGCGGTTAACTCTGCCCGAAACACGCACGCGCGCTCGGAAGACGCGAGGAACTTTCCCCTCCCCTTCCCCGAGAATCCGGTGCGATTCACGAAGCAGGGGCCGATTCAGGTCGTGTTGCCCCTCCCCCACCCCGACTCGTGGTGGCGTGGCGGGGTGAATCGGTGCGGCAGAACGAGTCTCTGTGCTGGCGCGACGCGGGCACAATTGCCTAAGCTTCGGGCATGAACACGAAACCCGAGACCGACCTGAGCTACTGGAACAGCCAATTCCAGTTTACCCGGCTTCTGCCCGACTTCGCGGATCACGTCGCGCGCATGGGTGAGAGGAGTGCGGGCGTCACCCTGCCCTTCGAGCGGATCACCCACGGCGACGATCCCCGGCAGTTCGTTGAGGTGACCGGCACCCCGGCGCCGGGCGCTGTGTTGCCGGTCTTTATACACGGCGGCTATTGGCGCGCGCTGGAGGCTGAGCGGCATCGGTTCCTGATCCCCACGCTGACGGGCATCGCCGGGGCGGCGGCCAATCTGGAGTACCGCCTGCTGCCGCATGTGACGTTGGGCGACATCATCGCGGACGCGTTGGCGGGGCTGACCGCTCTGATCGAACGCTATGACGTGCGGCTGCTTGTCGTCGGTCATTCGGCGGGTGGGCATCTGGCGGTGACGGCGGCGCAGGCACTGGGTGACCGGGTGGTCGGCGCGGTCGGAATCAGCGGGCTTTACGACCTGACGCCGCTGCAATGGTCGTTTCTTCGCGAAGAGGTCGGACTGAAGGCTGCCGACCTCGTCGGGCATTCCCCGCAGGAGATGTGGGCAGGGCAGGACGCGCGCCATGTGGTCGTGGCGGTCGGCGGGAATGAGACGGCCGAGTTCCACCGGCAGGCGCAGATGTTTGCGAGCAGCTATGGGGCTCGGTTCCTCGCGGTCGAGGGCACACATCATATGAATGTGCTCGACGCGCTCGCCGACCCGGAGGGGATATTGGCCCGGACCGTGGCGCAGATTTACCGCGACGCGGGCTGAGGCCTGCGTCAATCATTTTGAGGACGAGGACATTGTCAGGGAGGAAAAGACATGGCCATCAAAACCGAAGCGTTCAGTTCGAAACCCGAGGGGAAGATCCCCAACAGCCGGTTCCCGTTGCTCGTCCACAGGGGCGCGATCGAGGGGGACGGACCGGAGGCGGTGAAAGAGCAGTTCCGGCGCAACGGCTGGTCGAACAACTGGGATTACCCCGGCGTCTATGAATACGCGCATTTCCATTCGACCACGCATGAATGCCTGGGCTGCGCGCGCGGCTGGATGGAGTTCAACCTGTCGGTTGGTGACGGCGGGTGGACCAAGGTGCGCATCGAGGCAGGCGACGTCATCATCATGCCCGCCGGCGTGAGCCATGAGATGATCGGGCAGTCGGACGACATCCACATGTGCGGCGGCTATCCCGACGGGCGCGACTGGGACGACATTCAGGAAGAGTTCCTGAGCGACGAGGATTACAAACGCGCCTGCAAGCGGATCATGATGCTGCCGATCCCGGCGAAAGACCCGGCGACGGGGGAGGTCATGCACGAATGGCACGCCGCGCCCTCCTCCGTCGATGGCGGCTGGAACGACTGGCGCACGGCGCTGGATCGGCGGTCTTAAGGCACGTCGGGCGCGTTCGGCCAGTGGCTGGCGCGCCCGAGGCTTTAATTCGCGGTCAGGTAGTCGGCGGCGACATAGCCGCGCACGCCCGGCGCATCGGCCAGTGAGACCTGACACCAGAGCTGGCCGACCTCGGTCACGCAATTGCGGCGGATCAGGCGGGTACCGTCGGGCAGGCCCAGAACGACGCGGTAGCCCAGCCCGGGCCCCGCGCGCAGTTTCAACAGATCATCCGTGCCCACGTTCTGCACGGTGGCCCGCCGCCCGCCCTCGCGGTCGTCGCCCGTGCTGCATCCGGCGACGAGGGTCAGGGCGATGAGGGCTGTGAGGCAGGTGTATTTCATGATCCGGGCTCTTTGATTGCCCGACCGTTTTGACGGGAATTCGCCCCGGGCACAACCGCGCCGGTCGGCCCCGGCGGTGGCCCGCGCGCTGACACCTGCGTGCGTGTGGGGAACCGGAGCGGCCCTGCCATGTTTTATCTGGCAGACAGACAGAATGTGAGGACGCAGAAACGATGACGAGACCCGGCGGCGCGCGCGAGAACATACGGGGCGGAGCGCTGTGATGGAGGGGGGCCTGTCGTCGTTTTTCCTGTTCGAGACCTATCACGTTCAACTCGCCTTTGTCGGCATGATCGTCATTCTGGCGCTTCTGGTGCCCCGCCTCGTGTCGCGCCGGGAGCCGACGGCGGCGCCGCTCATGCTCATCTTCGCGGCCGGGGCCGCCTTTCTCGTGCCGGGCTTCACCCCCCTGCCCGATCCGCGCAGCGCGCCCGGCCTGTGGGAGCGGGTGAGCGAGATGGCGGTGATCGTCGCGCTCTTTGGGGCCGGGATGCGGATCGACGAGGTCGGCAAGTGGTCGCGGTGGAAACCGGCCATGCGGCTGCTCGTCATCGCGATGCCGCTGACGATCCTTGCGGTCGCGCTGTTGGGTGCGGGGCTTGCCGGGCTGTCGGTTGCGGGCGCGATCCTCTTGGGGGCGGTGATGGCCCCGACCGACCCCGTGCTCGCCTCGGAGGTGCAGGTCGGCCCGCCGCAGAAGGGAGAGGAGCGTCCGGTGCGCTTTGCCCTGACCACCGAGGCGGGGCTGAACGACGGGCTCGCGTTCCCCTTTGTCTACCTCGCTCTCTTCGTCGCGGCCGAGGGCATGGCGCCGGGGGGTTGGGCGCTCGAATGGTTCGGGATCGACGTGGTCTATAAGATCGCGGTCGGCGGTCTGGCGGGTTGGGCCGGGGGGCGGATGTTGGGGCTGGTTCTGTTCAACTTTCCCAAGAACGCGGCCCTCGCCAACACAGAGTCGGGCGTCATCGCGCTGGCCGGTGTGTTTCTGTGCTACGGCTCGACCGAATTGATCGAGGGCTACGGGTTCATCGCGGTCGCCGTCATGGGATTCAACCTCAGACGCATCGAAAAGGAGCATGCGTTTCACCGCAAGCTGCATGATTTCTCGGAAGCCATCGAACACGGGCTCACAGCGGTGCTGCTGGTCGCCTTTGGGAGCGTTCTGCCGCTGATCCTGAGCGATCTGTCCTGGCGACATGCGGCCATTGCGCTGATCCTGATCCTCGTCATCCGCCCGGTCGCGGGCTGGATCAGCCTGTGGGGCACGGGGCTGCCGCGGCGGGATCGGCTGTTCGTCGCGACATACGGCGTGCGCGGGATCGGGTCGATTTATTATCTGGCCTATGCCGCGTCGCATGGCGAGATCACCGAGCAGACCGACCTGTGGTCCATCGTCGCCATCGCGATCCTGTTCTCGACCATGCTCCATGGCTTCACCGCCGGACTCGCGATGGACCGGCTCAAGCGGGATTAGGCTGTGGGCGGGCTGGTCGGTCGGACAGACGTTTCCTGACGCCCCCATGCCGCTTTGCTCGGCCCCCACACGCCGGCAGGTCAGTCAGGCGGGTTCGCCGACGCGGTGAAAGCCGCGGTCGAACCAGATGCTTGCAGAGCCGCGACGGCCGAGCTGGATCGCCTCGATTTCGCAGAACAGGACGCGGTGCGTGCCGACGTCCGAGAAGGTCGCGATGCGGCAATCGAAGGAGACGAGACTGCCCTCGAGGATGGGCGCGCCAGAGACGAGGCGCGACCATGTCGCCCGCTCGAACCGATCCTCCTGGGTCTCTTTGCCGCCGAACGCGGCCGCGAGCGCTTCGTGTTCCGGGGCGAGCGTGTTGACCGCGATTGCGGTGTTCTGCTCGATATAGGCGCCCAGCGACCTGGTGCGATTGCAGCAGACCAGAAGCGTGGGGGGCGTGTCGGTGACGCTGCACACCGCCGAGGCGGTGAAGCCCGCGCGCCCGGCGGGGCCGTCCGTGGTCACGATGTTGACCGCGCCCGCCAAACGCGACATCGCCGCGCGAAATTCATCCTGTCCCGGGGCCGCCGTTACGGCAGCCCGGGTGCTGTCTTTTCTCAGTGTCATGTCTTTCTCTTTCGGATCGCTTCGTCAGGCGGCGTTCATTTTGCAAAAGCACGAGGCTTTCACGGGCACGTCCGTCCGGCCCTTTGCGAGGGTCAGGCGTTGCGCGATGATCCCGGCCTCGACCGTCCGGCCCAGACGGGTCAGGCAGTCGTGGTAGCCCTGAAGGCTCCAGACGTTGTCGGGATGATGCACGGCGCGGGGCAGGTCGGGGACGAGCCCCAGGTCTTCTTCATAGGCGCGGCAGCTTTCCTCGACCCGCCCCTGCTCGAGCAGGAGCGCACCGAGGGCGTGCCGGGTCGGCTGCATCCAGCCCCACGGCTCGTCATAGGGCAAGGTGTCGGACAGTTCGACCGAGCGGCGCAGATGGGCAAAGGCACTGTCGTAGTTCGCCTTGCGATACTCGATCTCGCCCAGCATCATCTCGCGCGCGACGCCGAGGATGTCGCGGCAGGTGTTGTTGAACACCATCCGGCTCTCCGGCACATTGTCGAAGGCGGCGTCGAAGGCGGTCTTGTGGGTTTCGGCCTCGGCCACCCGGCCCGAGGCGGCATGGGCCACGGCCTTGGCATAATGCATCATCGCCGTCGTCACGCAGTATAGGTCGGGATCGTCCGGCAACGGCTGCGCGACGATCTCGTCCCATTTTCCGAACCGGATGAAGACGTGCTGCTTCATCGACAGGAACCCCTCGAGCCAGTCCGCCATCGGTGGTGACTGGATCGCGAGAAGCTCGGACGGGAGCGTGGCGTTCATCTCTTCGGCGGCGGCGAGCGCGGGCTTGTACTGGCCAAGGAACATCGCGCCATAGATTTTGAAGTGATAGTCGTGGCAGCGGTAGAGCGAGTAGAAGTTCAGCGCGCCTTCGCGTTCCAGATACTTCCGGTCCGCGATGATGGCCTGTTCATTGGAGCTGACCACGCGTTCGTAATGCCCGCACAGCACGTCGATATGGGTCGGCATATGGTTGAGGTGCCCGGCGTCCGGGACCAGACCGCGCAGGGCATCGCTGGCCCTGAGCGCCTTTTCCGGGGTCGGCGACATCTCCATCAGGTGGATGTACATGTGAAGGAGGCCGGGGTGGGTGTAGGCGTCCTCCCGCTCCAACGCGCGTTCGAGCACGGTGATGGCATCGAGCGTGCGCGCGCCTTTGGCGATGGTGCCTGCCTCAAGATCCCACAGCGCCCACGGTGTCAGGTTCATGATCGCTTCGGCATAGAGCGTCGCGATGTCCAGTTGGTCAGGGAACGCGGCATAGACCTGCGCCATCGCTGCCGCATAATCCTCGTTCCACTGGCAGAACACCTCGTTCGACTGCGGCTCGGCGGATTGGTAGCGTTTGGCGACCGCTTCGATCAGCGCCGCCTCCAGCGGGCTTGCCTTGTCCGCGAGCGCCTGTGCCTGTTCGCTGTGAGCCTTGGCGAGCGAGAGCGAGGCCTGAGCGTCCGCGTCGTCGAAGGCTTCCCACGGTTTGTTGTAGTTGCAGCCCGATGCATAGGCGATGCCCCAATGGGCGAAGGCGCAGTCGGGGTCGGCCTTGAGCGCGTTCTGAAAACAGCGGACGGATTCGTCGTGGTTGTAGCCGTAACACCAGATCAGGCCGCGATCGCACCAGAGCTGCGCCTCGGGGGACGCGGTGGTGATCGCAAGGCTGCGGCTGCCTAGGTCGTAATAATGGGACATGGTGCGCCTCCGGTTCGGTCGGGTTGCATCAACGGTTGGTCGGCATGACGAGGTCTGGCAGAAGCATAGTCACCTGCGGCACAAAAGCGATCACAAGTAGGGCGACGACCACCGGGATCAGCATCGGCAGCACCGCCAGCGACAGGGTCTCCAGCCGGATCTTCTTGAGCCCGCACATCACGTAAAGGCCGATCCCCATCGGCGGCGTCGCGATCCCGGCCAACAGGCTGAGGGACAGGACGATGCCGAACTGGATGCGGTCGATGTCATACTGATCCGCGAGCGGCAGCAGCAGCGGCACCAAGAGGATCATCGCCGCCGTCACGTCGAGGAAACAGCCGACGATGAGCAAAAAGACGATCAGCACGATCATGAAGGCGCCGCGCGACTGGACGTATTGAAACACCAGATCGGCGAGCGCCTGCGGGATCTGTTCGATGGACAGGGTCCAGTTCAGGACCTGACTGAAGCCGATGATCATCATGACGAGCGAAGTGACGAGGATCGTCTCGACCAGCGCGTCGCGCAGCATCGCCCAGTTGACGGTCTTGTAAAACAGCCCGAGCACGATGGCATAGGCACTGGCCAGCACGCCCGCCTCGGTCGCCGTGGCGATACCGAAGACCATCGCGAGCAGGATGAACACCGGCACCAGCAGCGCAGGTAGGCTCGTCAGCAGGGTCTTGAGGATGATCGCGATGCTCTGGCGCGCTTCGGTCGGATAGCCGCGCCGGATCGAGACATAGGCGACGTAGATCATGAAGCACAGGCCGAGCAAGACACCGGGCACGGCGCCCGCGAGGAACATCCGCGCGACGGATTCATTGGCGAGCCAAGCATAGATGATGAGCGTGATCGACGGCGGCACCAGTGGTCCGAGGATCGAGGTCACGACCGTCAGGCCCGCCGAGAACGGGAGGGGATAGCCGCGCCGCACCATCTCGGTCACGGACAGGCGCCCGATCCCCGCGATGTCGGCCACCGAAGAGCCGGAGATGCCCGCGAACATGAACGAGGACACCACGTTCACCTGGGCCAGTCCGCCGCGCAGGTGGCCGACCACGGAATGCGCGGCGCTGAAGATGCGTGAGGACAGCCCGGTCCCGGTCATCACCGAGCCCGCGAAGATGAAGAACGGGATCGCCATGAGCGCCGGCTTGTTGATGCCCGTCAGGAGCTGTTGCGTCACGATTGCGGGGTTGTCGAGGAACCCGGCAAGGTAGATGCCCAGCGCCCCGGCAGTCGCTAGGGCGAAGGTCACGGGGACGCCGATGGCCAAAAGGCCGATGATGGCGACGAAGAGCCAGAAACCGATCATGGGTTCACCGTTTCCTGCAGGGCGGCCGGGACGTCGGGATCGTCCGGTGCGGCGGTTTGGTCATCCTCGAACGGTACGAGCGCACCCGTCAGCATGCCGCCGATCCGCGACAGGCATTCGACGACGATGAAGAAGCACGACAGAAACAGCGGCACGGCCATCGAATAACGCGGCAAGCCGACCATCTGGATCGCATCGCGCTGGCCGTCGATGATCCGAAAGATCGTCGAGAAAATAAGGCCCGCCATGCCGATCACGACAGCATAGCCGACCACTGCGAGAAGGATCCGGACCGGCGCGTTGAAGCGCCGGACCAGAAGGTCCACGACCACGTCCTGCCCCCGCCTGAAGTAGACGAAAAACCCGAGAAACGAGATCCAGACGAAGATCAGCCCGCTCCACGGAAAGACCCAGTCGATGGCCGTTCCGAGGACGTAACGCGAGACGATGTTCACGACGTTCGCAATCAGCATGAAGGCAAACAGCGCCACCGCGACGGACAGGATCGCCTTTTCGACCACGCTCAGAATTCGGTCGAGCAGGTTCAGGACGTGTGACATGGACGGGTTCCCGTGGTTATTCGGTCTGGGCGGCAGCGACGGCGTCCATCAGACCCGCAGGCAGTTCGCCGGTTGCCGCAAGCTCGTCATAGTATTCGGCGACCTTGGCGACCATCTCGTCAATCGGGAAGTCCATGTTCAGAATTGCACCGAGCTCTTCCATCCGGGCCTCCCAGACCAGCGACTGCTCGTCCACAAGCGAGACGCCGTATTCCGAGGCCTCCATCTGGGCACGTTCGAGCGCCTCCTGATCTTCGGGCGACAGCGCCGCAAAGGCGTCGGCGTTCATCATGAAGGTGACGGCCTGCGGAAACTCGTTCGTGCGCGTGATGTGCGGCGCGACTTCGTAGAACCGGTTGGCTTCGACCAGTTCGGCAGGCGAGGTCAGACCGTCGACGATACCGCGGTTCACGGCGTCATAGGTGTCGGTCCAGGGGATGATGCGGACTTCGGCGCCGAGGTGGCTCCAGGAGTTCACGACCAGTTCGTCCTGATACTGGCGAATGGTCAGACCGTCGAGATCGGACATACCCTCCATCGGGTCGGTGGTGAGCATCACCCGGAACGACCCGCGACGCAGGGCCGAGATGTCGCCGAGGATCGCGATGTTGGCGGTTTCTTCGACCTGATCCACCCAGCCCTGCACGAGATCGCCGTGCATGAAGTTGGTCCACTGTTCGTAGTCCGAGAACAGGAAGGGCGCAGAGGTGTAGACGAATTCAGGCACGTATTGCGACAGGAAGCCGACCTGCGTGGGCGCAAGCTGGATCGTCCCGTCCCGCAGCTGGTCGAGCACGGTGTCGATCTTGCCCAGTTGCTCGTTCGGGTAGATGCGAACCTCGACGCGGCCCTCGGTGTATTCCTCGGCCAGTTCCGCGAAACGGGTGAATGCCATCCCTTCGAAGCTGTCCTCGGGCATCATCGAGCTCAGACGCCAGACGTCGGCATGCGCGGCGCCCGCGATCAGCGTGGTGGTCAGTGCGGCGGCCGTGACGCTGCGCGCGAGAGGAGAGAAGATGTCCTTGAGTTTCATTTCCGGTTTCCCTGTTGTGAGTGGTGGTGAAGTGGGTGTCGTCCCGGCCCGCGGATCGGGCTCTTATGAAGACGTCACCTTCGATAGACCTGCCGAAGCAGATTCCGGTGCGGCCGTGACTGCGCCATAGCCGCCTCCCCCCGGTGTTACGATTTCGATGATGTCGCCCGGCTCCAGCGCGCCGACGCCCCCAGCGAAAGGAAAATCGACCCCGTTCACCGAATAGCGAAAGCCGGTGCCCGCGCCGCCACCGGCCAGCCCCCAGGGGCGTGTGCCGATGCGCGAGCCGTCGACCTCGATCTGGCAGGGTGCTTCGGCGCGGTAGGCGCGCAGGATGCCGCGCCCGCCGGTCTGGCGCCCGACACCGCCCGAGCCATCGACCAGCGCGTAGTTCACCAATGTCAGCGGGTATTCCCGTTCCAGTGACTCGCACGGCAGGTTGGACGAATTGGTCATGTGGATCTGCACGCCGTCGATCCCGTCACGCTCGGCCCGCGCGCCGAAGCCGCCGCCGATCGCATCCATGAAGACCCAGCTTTCGCCCGTGGGTTTCACCCCGTTGAACTGCGCGATCACGATCGAGCTGGAGCAGGCACCGGTCAGTTTTTCCGGCACCGCCTGCGCGAAAGCGCCGTGGATCACGTCGACGACACGTTGGCACAGCGAGGTGCGGTTGAAGACCGGGGCCGGATGCGTGCAGTTCAGGATCGAGCCCAGCGGCGCGTTCACCGTGATGGCCCGCGCGATCCCGGCATTCGGCGGCACGTTCGGGTCGACCACCGATTTGACGGCATAGAGCACCGTGGCCAGCAGAGCGGTGCGGATCATGTTGATCCCGGCGCGCACCTGCGGCGGGGCCTGGAAATCCAGCAGAACCTCGTCGCCGCGCACTTCGAGCCGCACGGAAATTTCGAGCGCTTGCGCGAAGGTCAGCGTGTCGAAGCTGTCGGTGAAACTGTAGACCCCGTCCGGGATCGCCGAGATGCCCTTGCGCATCCGCAGTTCGGAATAGTCCTGAAGCGCGTGGACGACCCGCAGCACCGTATCGGTGCCGTATTTCTCGCACAGCGCGGACACCCGGCGCACGCCCAACTGGCAGGAGGCCATCTGGGCGGCGAGGTCGGAGGTGCGTTCGTCCGGCACCTGACAGTTCAACAGGAAGAAATCCATGAACTCGCGGTTCACCGAATCCGCGCGCTGCATCCGAACGGGGGGGATGCGCGGCCCCTCTTCGTAGATGTTGTGGTGCCCCCGGTCCGCAAAGTCGGCATGGTGCGCGGTGTTGATCGCCCAGGCGACGACGCGGCTTTCGGCAAAGATCGGCATGACCATGACGATATCCGGCAGGTGGGTGCCGCCGCCCGCGTAAGGGTCGTTTCCGATGAACACGTCGCCCGGTTCGATGTCGATCAGGGAATAGCGCTTCAGCACCTCGGGCACGAAGTCGAGGAAGCTGCCAAGGTGCATCGGAATGTGTTCGGCCTGTGCAAGCAGGGCGCCGTCCGCATCCAGAAGCGCGGTCGAACAGTCGCGCCGCTCTTTGATGTTGGGCGAGACGGAGGCCCGGATGAGCGCTTCGCCCATCTCTTCGGTGACGGCGGCAAAGAGGCTGCCGATCACTTCGACCGTAATGGGGTTGAGGGGCGCGTCGGTCTTCATGTCGCGTTCACCTTGATGATGATGTTCTGTCCTGCGTCCACGATGGCGAGCGCCTCGGGCGGCAGAACGGTCGTCGTGTCCATCTGTTCGATCACCGCCGGGCCGGAAATCCTCTGGCCGGGTGTCAGGTGGTCGCGCTTGTAGATGTCGGACGACACCCAGGAGAGACCGTCGAAACAGACCTCGCGCTGGCCGACCGGCTTGGCCGGAGCGGGCGTATCGAAATGCGCGACCGGATCGGTTTCGGCCCCGGCCCCGACTTCGCCGATGGCTTCGAGGCGCAGGTTGACCAGTTCGACGGCCCGTTTGTCGTCGATGAACCCGTATTCGCGGTCGTGGGCCGCGATGAATCCGGCCACCAGTTCGGTCAGCGGCAACTGGTTTCCGCCGTGCGGCATGAACGGAACACGAAGCTCGAAATTCTGACCGGCATAGCGCATGTCGGCCTGAAACCGCAGGCGCCGTGCCTCGGCCGGGATGCCCTCGACGTCGAACCATGCCTGCGCCGATGCGGTGAGGTCGGCAATCGCGGCCGAGGCTGGCGCTTCCGCCTCGGGCCCGGTACCCAGCAGGACCGAGCGCGAGAAATCCGCCCGCAGATCGGCGATCAGGAGACCTTGGGCACAGAGCGCGCCCGGATATTTCGGGATCAGCACCTTGGGAATATCCAGCTCGCGCGCCACCGAGACGGCATGGAGCGGACCGGCGCCGCCAAAGGCGACCAGCGTGAACTCGCGCGGGTCATGGCCGCGCTGGACCGAGATGATCCGCGCGGAGCGCACCATATTCGCCGCCGCGATCGAGACGATCCCATGCGCGGTTTCCTCGACCGTAAGGCCCAGACCATCCGCCACGCGCCGGACCGCCGCGAGGGACAGGTCACGGTCGATCGGCATGCGCCCGTCGAGCAGCGCGACCGGGTTCAGGGTCTGAAGCACCACGTTCGCATCGGTCACGGTGGGCATCAATGTCCCGTTGCCGTAGCAGGCCGGACCCGGAAAGCCGCCCGCGCTGCGCGGCCCGACCTTCAACAGCCCGCCCGCATCAATCGACGCGATGGACCCGCCCCCGGCACCCACGGTGTGAATGTCGAGCGCGGGCACGCGCAGCGGGTAGCCCTCGATCTCGGTGCCTTCCGACAGCGCGCAGACTCCGTTCGCGACAAGCGCGAGGTCGGTCGAGGTGCCGCCCATGTCCAGCGTGATGAGGTTGTCGAACCCGGCCTTCGCCCCGATGTCGATGGCCGCCGTCACCCCGGCAGCCGGGCCAGAAAGGATAGTGCGGGCCGGAAGCGCGCTGGCCGTGTCAAAGCTCAGGACCCCGCCGTTCGACTGCATCAGATGCGGGTCGGCGGTGATGCCGATGTCGCGCAGACGATCATCCAGCAGCGACAGGTAACGCTCGATCACCGGCTGCACATAGGCATTGGCCACCACGGTCGAGCTACGTTCGTATTCGCGAAACTCCGGCGACACCTCGTGCGATGCCGAGACGTGGAGCCCCGGACAGACCTCTTGGAGGACGGCCTTGGCCGCCGCCTCGTGCGCCGTGTAGGCGAAGCCGTTGATGAAGCAGATCGCGATGGCGTCGCAGCCCTGCGCCACGATCTCGGCCCCGATCCTGCGGACCTCGTCGGTGTCGATGGCGATCTCGACCGTGCCGTCGTGGAGGATGCGTTCGCGCACACCGAACCGCAGATCGGCCGGTACGAGCGGCTCGGTCTTTTCGACCTGCAGGTCATAAAGATGCGGGCGCACCTGCCGCCCGATCTCGATCAGGTCGGTAAAGCCCGCCGTGGTGAGCAAAGCGGTCTTGGACCCGCGCTTTTCGATCAGCGCATTGGTCGCGACCGTGGTGCCGTGGCTGAAGAAATCCACCGTTCCCGCCTGCGCACCAGCCTCGCGCAGGGCGTCGGTCACGTTGTTCGCGATGGCCCGCGACGGATCGTCAGGGGTGGAGGAGGCTTTCCAGACCTGAACAAGGCCCGTTTCGTGGTCACTCAGGAAGACATCCGTAAAGGTGCCGCCCGAGTCGACCCCCAGTCTCCATGTGTTCATGTCTGCTTTCATTACTCATTCCGGTCTTGCGTTGGGATGATCCTGTCGGCCCGACCGCCGAAATCAAATATCCCAATGAGGGTATCCTTGCGGGATCGGCCCTAGCCCTTCCGTGGTATCGTTCGGGCCCCGTCCCGCCCCTAGTCTGTTCGCGCGGCCGCGATGGGTCGCCAGCAAGAACAAGGACCAGAATTATGCGCAGACTAGGAAGCGGGACCCGCATGTCGTCGATTTCGGCGACCGAGAGCACCGCGATGTTCGCCGCAGTGCCCGACCGGCCCTACGACCCGACCCTCACCGCAGGCGCGCAAGCCCGCCAGTTGCTGACCACCACGACCTCGAAGCTCGAACAGGTCGGCGCGACGCCCGCCGATGTGATGTTCGTCCAGATCATTGTGGCCGACCGCGCATTCGTGGCAGAAGTGAACGAAGCCTGGGACGAATGGATTGACCCCGACAGCCCGCCGTCGCGGGCCTGCATCGTGGCGGGGCTGGCCAGTGCCGACATGAAGGTCGAGATGATCTTTACGGTCGCCCTGAGCGGCAACTGATCCCGAAAGAACGTAGGGAGGGCGGGTGCGTTGCCGTCGAAATCCACGAGCGACTTTAAGTATTCCGCCCTCTTCCGGGTCCAAAAGCAGCCGGGCAAGACGCTGCGCGATGCGCTTTATGCAGAGGTCATCAGATTGATCGGCATGGGGCATTTCCGGCCCGGCCAATCCATGCCCTCGTCCCGCGTTCTGGCGACGGAACTCCAACTGTCGCGAAACACCGTCAGCGCGGCCTATCAGGATCTCGTCCTCGACGGCGTGCTGGTGGCGCACGAACGCTCGGGCTTTCGGGTCAGCGACGCGGTCGACCGCCCGGTGCAGGATGCCGTGGCCTCGGTTCAGAGCACCGGCGACACCGCAAGGCCGCATCCGTTTCGCAACCAGTTCTCGGACGCCTTTCCCGGTTCGGTCGTTCACCTGCCCCGGATCTACAAAGACCCGCGCTGGCGGGACTGTCGCTACAAGTTCATCTTCGGGCAGGCCGACATCTCGACCTTTCCGGCGGCGCATTGGCGCCAGATCGACCGCGACACCAATTCGCTCGCCGCCATCGAACACTGGACGCGCGAATCCTATGACGAGGACGACCCTAACCTGATCGAGGCGCTGTGCGACAAGGTGCTTCCACGCCGGGGCATCTGGGTGCGTCCCGATCAGGTCCTGATCACCTCCGGCACCCAGAACGCGCTTTATCTCATCTCGCGCCTTCTGGTCACACCCGGCGCCATCGCCGCGCTGGAGGATCCGGGCTATGTCGATGTCGGGTCGATCCTGCGGATGGCCGGTGCCCATCTCGCCTTCGTCCCTGTCGACGAACAAGGCATGATGGTCCACAAGATGCCGCCGCGCGCACAGATCGCCTATTGCACGCCGTCGAGCCAGTTTCCCACAACCGCCACCATGTCCATCGACCGGCGCAATGCGCTGCTCGATTACGTCGCCGCCCGCGCCTGTTTCGTGATCGAAGACGATTATGAGAGCGAACTGCCCTTCAACGCGCAGAGCCAGCCTGCCCTGCGCGGCATGACCGAGGATGAGCACGTCATCTATCTGTCGAGTTTCTCCAAGAGCCTCGCCCCCGGATTGCGCATCGGCTACATCGTGGCCGCCCCGCGCATCATTCGCGAGCTGCGGGCGCTGCGTCGTCTGATCCTGCGCACGCCGTCGCAGAACAATCAGGCAGCACTCGGTGCCTTCGTGCAGAACGGCTTTTACGAGGTCCACATGCAGAAGCTTCGCGCGATCTATGCCGAACGCTATGCCGTGCTGACCGAAGCGCTCGCACGTCATGCGCCTGACCTTGTCTTTAGCCCGGTGAGCGGTGGCAGTTCGGTCTGGATCGAGTTGCCCGAGGGCGTGAGCGCGGACAGGCTCCAGCGCGCCTTGCTCGAAAAATCCGTGTTCATCGAGAACGGCGATGTGTTCTACGCCGAGACCACATCGGGGTCGCGTATCAAGCTGAGCTATTCCTCTATCGTGACCGCCGACATTCCCGAAGGTATCCGGCGGCTGGCCAAAGCTCTGGACGAGATCGACTAGCAGACGTCCGTGCTACTTTTTTAGGCCAGATCCCGGATTTTTCGGTCCAGTTCCCCGTCACTGAGGGTGCCAGATTCCAGATGACGTGACAGGCAGATGACAGATGGAGCCAGATTGCCCCGGATTTATCCATTTAAAAACAGGATACTATGGAGATCAAACCAGTAAGTGGCGCAAAAGGTGCCAGATTACAGGTCCAGATCGTGTGATTTGACCGAATCTAGGGGCCAATTACTCTGAACCTACACACCGCCTTCAGAAAAACCGCGTACCAAGCGGGCCACGGGCGGCCAACAGGGAATAGAAAGATGCCTACCGCCACTCACGCCACCGCCGGACTGTCCAAGTCTGACATGTCCAATATCATCGACGACGCCGTAGACAGGATCGACGTCGTGCGCCTGTCCGACCGCGAACGCGAGGTCATGTCGATGATGCTCAAGGGTCACTCGAACTGCTCGATCGCACTGAACCTCGGCATTACCGAGGGGACCGTCAAAATCCATCGGCGCAATTCCTATCGCAAGCTCTCGATCTCGTCGCAGGTCGAACTGTTTCAGATGGTGCTGGGTCTCGCCGTTCGGGGACAGCACCGCGCCACGGCGCACTGACATTTGCCAACCACTCACGAACCGAAATGGCGCGCGGTGTCCCGCGCGCCTTTTTCATGTCTTGGCAGATACATAAAAGAAGGGCGGCATCCTCGGACGCCGCCCCTTATCTTTCCGGTGCCCCGGATTGTCAGCGGGTCGTGTAACCAAGGCGCCGATCGGTGTCTCGCGCGGCCTCGTCCCGCTCGGACGCCGGGCCCCAGCCGCCGCCACCCGGGGTTTCGATCCGCAGACGGTCGCCCCGTTCGAGCTTGAGCCCCACGAACTTGCTGGGCAGCGGTTCGGCCGCCTTGCCCTTGCGGGTGAGGCTGGCCTTGCCGGTCTTGCCTTCGCCGCCGCCTGCGAGCCCGTAGGGCGCGAATTTCGTGCGGTCCGAGCTTGCCGCGACCACGGCGGACGGCCCGGTGAGTTCCCAGTCCTTGACCAGTCCGAGCCCGCCGCGATGCTTGCCTTCGCCGCCACTGTCGGGGCGCAGGGCGAAGGTGTGGAAGCGGATCGGAAAGCCCGCTTCGATCATTTCGAGCGGCACCGCCGAAATGTTGTGCAGACCGCAGGAGAACCCGCTGGCCCCGTCGCCCTGAGGCGCACCGCCCCAGCCGCCGACTTCGCAGTCGAACATCATCGGGCGCGCGCCGTCGTCGGTCAGCCCCTCGACGGCCAGACAATGGGTGATCGAGTAATAGGCGGCCGGAATGCGATCCGGCAGGGCCGAGGCCAGCGCGCCGAAGATCGCGGTGACGATGCGGTGCCCGGTCAGGATGCGGTTCACCACTGGTGCCGGGAACAGGCAGTTGACCACGGTGCCCTCGGGCGCGACCACCTCGACCGGGCGATAGCAGCCCGAGTTCGCGGCGATCCCGCCGCCGATTCCGGCCATGACCGCGTAGAACACGCAGGATTTCGAGATGTTGAGCGTACAGTTCACCGAGCCCGCCACCTGCGGCGACGATCCGGTCATGTCGATGACCAGCTTGTCGCCATCGACGATCACGGTTGCGGCGACGCAGAAGGGCTGATCGGACACGCCGTCGTCATCCACCCATTCCTCGAAACGGTATTCGCCGTCCGGCACTGCCCTGATCGCATTGCGCATCGCCACTTCGGACTGGTCGAGAATGCGCTCGTAAGCGGCCTTCATGAAGTCGACGCCGTATTTGCCCGCGAGCTTGACCACGTTGCGCGCGCCGATTTCGAGCGACGCGATCTGGGAGTTCAGGTCGCCGCGAAAATGATCCGCGCCGCGCACGTTCCACGACAGGAACGTCATCAGGCTCGTATTGAGTTCGCCCCGCTCGTAGATTTTGAGGGGCGGGATACGGATGCCCTCGGCGAAGATGTCGGCCGCACTGGAGTTGTAGCTGCCCGCCGCGCCGCCCCCGACGTCGGCATGGTGCGCCATCGTGCCCGAAAAGCCGATATGCTCGCCCTCAAAGAAGATGGCTTTGAACACCGTGATGTCCGGCAGGTGCTGGCCGCCGCAATAGGGATCGTTCACGATGACGACGTCGCCCTCGTTCCAGTCCGAGGCCGGCAGGTGATCGGCCAGCACGGCCTGAAGGCAGGGGGCCATCGTGTTCAGATGGACCGGGATGCGCGCGGCCTGCGCCACGTTCTCGCCGTTGACGTCGAAAATCGCGGTGGAGAAATCGAGCATCTCGCGGATCGTGTTCGACCGGCTGGTCCGGGCGATGGACACGCCCATCTCCTCGGACGCCGCGACCAGCGCGTGACGCAGAATTTCGATGCGGACGGGGTCGACGTCGATCCCGTGTTGGCTCGTGGCGATGTTCATTCTTCCATCCTCGCGATCAGGTGGCCGCTGGCCTTCATTTCCACGGCCCAGCGCGCGGGCACGTATAGGGTCGTATAGGCTTCTTCGATGACCGCCGGGCCGACCAGCTCGGCCTCGGCGCCGATGGTGTGGCGGTCATAGACCGGCACATCCGTGGTGACGCCATCGACGACGATCTTGCGGTGTTCGCGCGGTGCCGCCTCGCCCGTCACCGCCTCGGTCCCGATGCCCGGTTTCGACAGGAGCCCGCGCGCCGAAAGGCGGACGGTCACAAGTTCGACGGGTTCCTCCGCATCGGAATGCGAGAAGCGGCGGTCGTGTTCGGCATGAAAGGCCGCGCAGGCCGTGGCGAGGGTCGCCGGGTCTTCGGGCGCTCCGGCCAGCGGGATCTGCAATTCGTAGCCCTGACCGCGATAGCGCAGGTCGAGCGTGACCTCGAAGGCGCGGTCCGCCGGGTCGATCCCGTCCTTTTCAAGAAGCGCCGTGCCCTGTTCGATCAGGCTCGACACCGTCTGGGCCAGCACGGGCGCGGCCTCGGCGGTTGCGGGGACGAGCACCGAACGCGCGATGTCATGGACGATGTCCGACCAGAGCATCCCGTAGGCGGACAGGGTCGAGGAGTTGGCGGGGAACACCACTTTCTTCACGCCCACGGCCTCGGCCACGTCGATGGCGTGCAGCCCCCCGGCCCCGCCGAACGAAATCGCGGCGAAATCGGTGGGGTCGAGCCCGCGCTCGAACAGGGTCAGCCGGATCGCGCTCGCCATGTGCGAGGTCACGATCTTCAGCACGCCCTCGGCGGCTTCGTTCACGGTCAGCCCCAGGGGCGCGCCGATCTCTTTCGCGAAGGCGTCCTGCGCGCCGGGGCGGTCCAGCGGCATGCGGCCCCCGAGGAACGTGTCGGGATCGACGCGGCCAAGGACCACGTTGGCATCCGTCACGGTCGGCTGCGTGCCGCCGCGCTGGTAGCAGACCGGGCCGGGCACAGACGACGCGCTTTGCGGCCCGACGCGCAGGCGGCCGGTGTCGTCGACCCATGCGATCGACCCGCCGCCCGCACCGATCGTGCGCATCTCGACCATCGACAGCCGGATCGGCAGCCCGTCGATGTCGCCTGCAGGCACCATCGTGGACTGACCGCCGTGGACCAGCGAAATGTCAAAGGAGGTGCCACCCATGTCGATGGCGATGAAATTCGGCTCGTCCAGAACCGCGCTCAGCTTTTCGGCTGCGAGCGTTCCGCCACAGGGGCCGGACAGCAGAAGCTTGGCCGGTTCTTCCCCGGCTTTCTTCAGGCCGGTGACGCCGCCGTTCGACTGCACCAGCAGGATCGGGCTTTTCAGGTTGTCCTCGCCGGTCCGCGCCTCGAGCCGGTCGGTGTAGTTGCGCACCACCGGCATCAGCATCGCGTTCAGAACGGTCGTGGACATCCGGTCGTATTCGCGGATTTCCGGGCTGATCTCGCAGGAGAGCGACACGAAAACCTCGGGCATCTCGCGCTCGAAAAAGGCGCGGATCTGCTGTTCATGCGCGGCGTTGGCAAACGAGTTGAGCAGGCAGACCGCGACGATGTCGATCCCCATGCCTTTGATCGTCTTAGCGATTTCGGCGAGACCCGCCTCGTCCAGCGGGGTCGACACGGACCCGTCCGCATCCACCCGCTCGGCCACGCCAAAGCGGCAGTCACGCTCGATCAGGAGCTTCCGGTCCTCGGCGTGGAGCGAATAGACATCCTTGCGCAGGTGGCGGCCGATCTCCAGCACGTCCTCGAACCCGGCCGTCGTGATGAGCGCCGCCTTGGGCATCTTCATCTCAAGCACCGCGTTCGTGGCGATGGTGGTGCCGTGCATGATCATCGAGATCTGGTTCAGGTCGAACCCGACGAGGTCAGAGGCCTCGGTCAGACCCGTAAAGAACCCCTCCGACGGATCGGCAGGGGTCGACGGCGTCTTGTGCTCGAACAGGGCGCCGGTGGTTTCGTTCAGGATCTGGAGGTCGGTGAAAGTGCCGCCGATGTCGATGCCGACACGGTAGCGCTGCGGGAGTGGTGCATTCATGGAAGCGGTCCGTTCAGAAAATGGGGTCCGGGCAGGCGGGAGATGGGCCTGCCCGGACAGACGCGATCAGATTTTCAGGCTGATGGGAGGCAACTCGCCGTTCAGGTAGTAGTTGCCGATCGCCTTGAGCTTGTAAGCAATCGGATCGTGCGTCGTATGGGTGCGCGCGTTGCGCCAGTGGCGGTCGAGGTTCAGGCTGCGCGAACAGGCCGACGCGCCGCCGAGCGAGAAGATTTTCTCGGACACGGCCAGCGAACTGTCGACGCCCGCGGCCTTGGCTTCGGAGACGGCAATCGAGGCTTCCGCCAGAGGCCGGTCATAGTCGCGGCCCGCGTAAAGCTCGACCAGAGCCTCGTCGAGTTTGCGCCCGGCACGCTCCACCAGCGCCTCGGCGCCGCGCAGCATCACGGCCATCTGGCCAAAGGTCTGGATCGCGTAGAGATCGTGGGACGCCTTGTCGACACCCGCATCCGGCACCGGGCGCGCGATGGTGCGGCAGTATTCGCCGCCGTCACGCAGTGCGGCGAAGCCGATGCCCACGTCGATGGCGGCATGCAAGAGCTGGGCGAGCGCGCCTTCGGGCGAGCGTTGCGACCCGGCTGCGGGCGGCTTGAGCAACTCGTGCTCATGCACCAGCACGTTGTCGAGGATCGTGGTGCCCGAGGCCGTGGTGCGCTGGCCGATACCGTCCCAGTCGTCCAGCACCTCGACCCCTTCACGGTCGGTCGGGATGATCGCGATGGCCCGGTTGCCGTCCTCGGTCACGCCCGTGACCCACAGAAGGTCCGAAAAGATCGAGCCGGTGGAATAGAACTTGCGGCCCGACATCCGCCAGGCATAGCCGTCCTTGACCAGCGTGGTCGCGGTCTGGCCGACCACCTTGCCGCCACGCTCGGCCACGGCGTTGGCGATCATCTTGCCTTCCAGCACTTGGCCGAAGAAGGATTTGCGCTGCTCTTCGTCGCCGTAGAGACGGAATTTCTCGACCACGCACATATGCGGCTGAAGCGCCTGACAGACGTTCGGATCGCCCTTGGACAGCGCCATGAAGATACGCCCGACGTCCGACCAGCTCAGCTCCGGCCCGCCGTATTCCGCAGGCACGCGGGCCGACAGGATGCCCGACGCCCCGATGGCGTTCAGTTCGTCGTAAGCCAACAGCCGCTCCCGGTCGCGCTCGGCCGCGCCTGCGGCAATGGTCTCGGACAGGGTCTCGGCGGCCTCTACCAGCCCCGTGGTCGGGGGGCGGGAGGAAAACTTGGTCATTGGCTTGTTCATAAGCGCCTCTCACGTCTGAATTCGGATTGCGCCCAATGTCCCGGTCCGCGCCGGTCCTTGCCATATCCCTGAGGGCATACCGCTCTGGGGGGATCGCGGGTCGCTCGGAGGGGCCGAACGACGCTGGCCCGCACGCAGGCGAGCACGCAGGCACGCACCGAAGAAGGCCCGGACAGCGCCGGGCCTTTCGTCATCGTTGGTTCGGAGTTCAGTCCGCTGTTTCGGACCCGGCGTGGAAGTTGAAGACCGCGCCTTCCTTGATCCCCGTGGGCCAGCGCGTCGTCACCGTCTTGAGCCGGGTGTTGAACCGGATGCCTTCCATCCCGTGGATGTGGTGATCGCCGAACAGCGACCGTTTCCAGCCGCCGAAGGAGTGATAGGCCACCGGCACCGGGATCGGGACGTTCACGCCCACCATGCCAATCTGAACCCGCGAGAAGAAATCGCGCGCCGCATCGCCATCGCGGGTGAAGATCGACGTGCCGTTGCCGTATTCGTGATCGTTGATCATCTGGATCGCATCGTCATGGCTTTCGGCCCGGACCACGGCCAGCACGGGGCCGAAGATTTCCTGCCGGTAGATCGACATGTCGGTCGTCACCTTGTCGAACAGGCAGCCGCCGACGAAATAGCCCTCTTCGTGGCCCTCGACCTTCACGTTGCGCCCATCGACGACAAGCTCGGCCCCCGCGTCGACGCCCTCGCCGATCAGGCGGTGGATCTTGTCATAGGATTGCTGCGAGATGACCGGCCCCATGTCAGAGGTTGCATCCGTGAACGGCGCGATCCGCAGGGCTTCCACGCGGGGCTTGAGCGTCTCGATCAGCCGCTCTGCCGTGCCCTCGCCCACCGCGACCGTGACGGAAATCGCCATGCACCGCTCGCCCGCAGACCCATAGGCCGACCCGATCAGCGCGTCGGCCACCTGATCCATGTCCGCATCCGGCATCACGACGAGGTGGTTCTTCGCCCCGCACAGCGCCTGCACCCTTTTGCCCGAAGCCGTGCCGCGCCCATAGATGTACTCGCCGATCTGCGTCGAGCCGACAAAGCTGACCGCCTGAACGTCGGGATGGTCGAGGATCGCGTCCACCGCTTCCTTGTCGCCGTTGACGACGTTGAACACGCCATCCGGCAGCCCCGCCTCGGTCAGCAGTTCGGCGATCCGCAGGACCACGCTCGGGTCTTTCTCGGACGGCTTCAGGACGAAGGTGTTGCCGCAGGCGATGGCGACGGGGAATATCCACAGGGGCACCATCGCCGGGAAGTTGAACGGGGTGATCCCGGCGACCACGCCCAGCGGCTGACGCAGGCCGAAACTGTCGACGTCGCGGGCCACGTTCTCGGAATACTCGCCCTTGAGAAGCTGGGGAATGCCGCAGACGAATTCCACGACCTCGATCCCGCGCGCGATCTCGCCCTTGGCGTCCGGCAGGGTCTTGCCATGTTCGACCGAGAGCAATTCGGCCAGTTCGTCGATATGGGCGTTCAGCAATTCGCGAAACCGGAACATCACCGCGGCACGCTTGGCCGGCGGGGTCGCGCCCCATGCGGGCTGCGCGGCCTTGGCGGCGGCTACCGCCGTCTCGACATCCGCTTCGGCCGCCAGATAGACCTGCCCCGACACCGCGCCCAGCGCCGGATTGTAAATGTCGGCCGTCCGGGTCGACGTCGCGATCCACGGTTTGCCATTCACGAAATGATGGCAGGTCTTGAGTTCGTTCTTGGATGCTATGTTCATGTCCGTTCCTCGTTTCAAACGGCCCTGTTCGGGCAGGCCAGTGCGCGAGTGGAACGTGAGGCGCGGCTCCGCGCTCGCCGTTCCGACGCGTCGCTTTCGTTCCTTGAACATTTGGCGAAAGGCTCAAATACCCCCGAGAGGGTAGCGCGTTTTCACGGGCCGAGGCTGGACCTGTGCAATCGGTCGCGCTGGACCTGTCAGAGGTTCGTCGATGTCGGCTTAGTCGGGCAAAACGGAACGGAGACCCCAATGCTCGACAATGATCTGACCCGCGTGGTCGATGCCGACCGCGCCCACGTCTGGCACCATCTGGTTCAACACAAGGCCTTTGACACAAAGGACCCGCGCGTCATCGTCGAGGGCAAGGGCTTGCGGGTCTGGGACCAGAACGGGCGCGAATTTCTCGACGCGGTGTCGGGCGGGGTCTGGACCGTGAACGTGGGCTATGGGCGCGAAAGTATTGCTGACGCCGTGCGCGACCAGCTTGTGAAAATGAACTACTTCGCCGGATCGGCGGGGAGCGTTCCCGGCGCGCTGTTCGCTGAAAGACTGATCGAGAAGATGCCCGGTCTGAGCCGCGTCTATTATACCAACTCCGGGTCCGAGGCGAACGAGAAGGCCTTCAAGATGGTCCGGCAGATCGCGCACAAGCGATACGGCGGGAAAAAGCACAAGATCCTCTACCGCGAGCGCGATTATCACGGCACCACCATCGGCACGCTGTCGGCAGGCGGCCAGCCCGAGCGGGTGGCGCAGTACGGGCCACTGGCACCGGGTTTCGTCGAAGTGCCGCATTGTCTTGAATACCGCGCCCAATGGGACGTCGAGGCCTATGGCGAGCGGGCGGCCAATGCGATTGAGGAGGTCATCCTGCGCGAAGGCCCCGACACGGTCGGGGCGCTCTGCCTTGAGCCGATCACGGCGGGCGGCGGGGTGATCACGCCCCCCGAAGGCTACTGGCCGCGCGTGCAGGAGATTTGCCGGAAATACGATATCCTGCTCCACATCGACGAGGTCGTCTGCGGGCTGGGCCGGACCGGCACATGGTTCGGCTATCAGCATTACGGCATCGAACCCGATATGGTCACGATGGCGAAGGGGGTCGCCTCGGGCTATGCCGCCATCGCCTGCTGCGTCACGACAGAGGCGGTGTTCGACCTGTTCAAGGACGATGCAGACGATCCTCTGAACCACTTTCGCGACATCTCGACCTTCGGGGGCTGCACGGCGGGCCCGGCGGCGGCGCTTGAAAACATGCGGATCATCGAGGACGAAAACCTGCTCGACAACGCCACGGAGATGGGTGCGCATCTGATGGCGCATCTCGAAGCGCTCAAGGACAAGTATCCGGTGATCGGCGACGTCCGGGGCAAGGGTCTGTTCTGCGGCGCGGAGCTTGTCGCCGACAGATCGACCCGCGAACCGCTGGACGAAAAACGCGTCGCGCAGGTGGTTGCGGCCTGTGACGCGCAGGGTGTCATCGTCGGCATGACCAACCGCTCGCTCCCCGGTCTGAACAACACGATCTGCCTGTCCCCCGCCCTCATCGCGACGACGGCGGATATCGACCAGATCTGCGAGGCGCTCGACGTGGCGTTTGCGGGATTGGCCTGACGCGCGCGACGCGGGGCGCTTCGCGCTGATCGTCTTAGGGCGGGCTTGAGATGGTTCGGGGGTGACGAGCCCCCTGCCCTCCAGCCCCCATGCCCTCCAGCCCTGATGGCTGGAGAGGTGATCGAACGCGGTGTGCGGGTCCAGCCCTACGGCTTGCCGTTGCCGGACTGGGACTGGTTCTGGTTGCCCGACGTGTTTCGGGTCGTGGTCTGGGTGGACTGCGTGTTCTGGTTCTGGTTTTGCGTCCCGTTGCCGCCGGAGGTCGGGTCGGTCGATCCGTCGTCGCCGGAACTCGTCCCGTCCGTGCCGCCGGTGGTCCCGGAGGTGTCGCCCGGTGTGGTGGGAGAGGTCGTGGTGCCCGCAGGCGCACTCGCGGCCCCGCTTCCGGTAGGAACGACCGCAACGGCGGTCCGCTGGCAGATCGGCAGGTTCGCCGCATAGACCCCTCCGACCGCGACATCCGGCGGGCGGCAGGACGGCTCACCGAATTTGTTGAACACTGGCTGGTCGTACATCACCCACGCTTCCGGTTGCGTGCAGGCCTGGGTCAGGAGGACCATTCCGAGTGTGGCGGTTGTTGCAAGTTTCATAGGATTTCCTTCCTTCAGCAGCTCTGGATGCGTGATCATTGAATTGCCCCGACCCCGTGGTGCGCACGCCCTTGGCGCCTTATCGCGTTGGTCGGTTCTGGCACCGGCCGACGCGGGACTGGGCGGCCCGCATGCGCCGCACAGATCGGGGCCATGTGGTCCTAGCCGATCAGCAAGAGATCGTCGTATTGCTCACCGATCAGCAGACCGGCCTGTTCGAACGCAAACCCGTGGACGTCCTCGGCCCGGTGATCGAGTTCCGCATCAAGGCTGATCTCTTCGTCGATCATGAAGTTGGCCGATGCGACCAGCCCGTCGAAGGTCACGCCGGTGTTGCGGACGTTGGCCGTATCCCAGCCGTTGTAGCTGGCGAGGAAGGCCGCAATGAGCGGGTCGGCCCCGACCGAGGCGTCGAGCGCGAACGGCGTGGCCTCATGCGTGACGGTGTCGCCGGTCGAAAAGGCCTGCGCCCCCAGACCGCCCCAGTCGATGACCCCATCGGCCGCGGCGGCGTCGAGTGCGGCCCAGCCGACCACTTCTGACGTGTGCCACCCGTCCGCGTCCTCGCGCTCCTCGAAGGCGAAGTCGAAACCGTCGGCGCTTACGTTGTCGGCGCGCACGATCTCCCACTCGCCGCCGTTGTCCGTCTGGATCTGCAAGAGGAGGATGGGCGCGTCGTCGAAGGCATGCTCGAAGGTGACGTGGTGGAATTCGTCCGTCGCGCCCGCGTCGAAGGTGGTCGTGCCGACCTGAAGCAGGCTGCCATCGCCAAGCTCCCAGACCCCTTCCTCGAAGGTGACGAGCGTGACGGTCTCTTCGGCATGGGTGCCATCGTAACACTCCGGCTCGTCGAGGTGGAAGCTTGCGCCGGTCGACGTGATATCGGTGAACTCCACTGTCACCATGTCCCAGCCCGCCCGGCTGGCGAGCGTGGCGAAGACCACGGGATTGTCGAAAGTCGCGCCGCCCTGATAGCTGACCGTCGACACCTCATGGTCGACATTGGCGACGCTCTGGACCGCGCCGATGACCTCGCCCGCCTCGGATTCGTATTCGATGATCAGTTCCATGTCGTAGATGATCGAGTCGTCCTGACGGTCGCCCTTCATATAGACCGCGACATCGAAGAACCCGGCCTCGAGCACCACGCCGTTGGGGGTCACGGCGGTCAGGATCGGATCGGTGGGCAAGGCATCGCCACCGCCCAAGGTGCCGTTGACCATCGACCAGCCATCATCGATCAGCCCGTCGGCATTCGCGTCGATCGTGGCGAGGTCGATGCTCATCCAACCCAGACTGCTGGCCAAAGGCGAGTCCCCGTCCCAGTCGAGCAGGTTCAGGGTCGTCGTGATGAATTCGCCGGTCTCGTATTTGATGTTGTCGCGCGTGTAGGGTGGCTCGGAGTTCTCTTCGAGCGGGATTTCGAGCCCCGGAAGGTCCTGACCGAATTTGTTCGGCGTCAGGCGCCAGCGCGGCCCCGACACCAGCGCGTCCTCGGTGAACCCGGCATCCGCCGCATCGTCGGGCGAGCGGAAGCTTTCGAACACGTTCTTGTAAGGATCGGTCGGGAACAGGTCGTAGGACCATTCGAACGGCTCACGGTCGGTGGTGGTGTACCACGCCGCAGTGAAGCCTTGGTCGAGGTCCGCAGTCGAAAAGTCGAGATCGGCCGCGTCGTTCAGCTCGGCCAGCGCATCGCTGCGGAAGACGGTGCCGATGGCGTTGCCACCGCCATCTTCGTTCCGGTAGCCCACGAGGACGTCGTTCGGGTCATAGATCGCCGTCCCGCCAGCGCCGAGGTCGATGTTACCGTCTGCGTCGAGCACGAAATAGCTCGGAAGCGGCGCGCCGGTCCCATCGTAGCTGTCCAGTGGCGAGACCCAGAGCAGTTTGCTCGGATCGTCCGGGTCCTTGACAATGTAGAAGGACGGGATGCGACCGATGGCGGCCTCGTTCTCGTAATCCTCTGGGCGGACCTGATCATTGGGGTCGTTCGTGATATCATGGGTGATGATGAGTTCGGCGCGGGTGATGGTGAACCCTTCGCCCTCGAGACCATCCATGATCGAGTTGTTGTTCGCGTCCCGCGTCCATTCTTCGGGCAGCGGCATGTCCACGTCCAGACGAATGTCGTTCGGCCGTTTGACCGCCTCGCCCCAGCGGTACAGCAGCTTGCCGTCGTCCTTGAGCGTCACCGAATAGTCCTGCCCGTAGGCGATGTTGTAGGTGACGCTGGACTCGTTGGGCTCGAGCAGGTCGACGATGTCGGCCTCGTCGCCGTAGCCGTTCAGAAAGCTGTCGACGATGTCGACCGTGCCGTCGTTGTCCACGTCCACCGCACCCACGATGATCGGGTCTGCCGTCCCGTCCCCGTCATGGTCGAAATTCACCACCGTCTTGGTGATGCGGTAGGTGTCCATCACGCCGTCGCGGTCGAAATCGATATCCGACAACACCATGTCGAGGCTCGGGTCCGCCGCGTCCATCGCGGATTGCAGCGCTACGATCAGTTCATGGACGTAAGCGTTGTGCAGGGGACCGGTCTCGAACGTGCCCGGCGTCGTCTCGCTGGGCCGGATGTCGAGCATCCTGAGGTCATTGTCGAGCGGGCCGAGCGCCTCGGGGTCGCCGGGATACGCCTGATCAGACAGGACCGATGCCATCGTTTCATAGTGCTCGGTCGAAGCTTTGACGGTATTGCCGCCCAGCCCGAGCGACCACGTCCCGAAAGGCGCGCCGGAGAGGAACACGTCGGTTTCGGCGTCGCGCAAGGCAAGCCCGATCTGATTGCCCTCGTCATCGAACGCGTCACCCGCGTAGCCTTCGGCATAGTCGCCGTCCAGAACCTTGGGCATCGCACCGATGAAGTCGTCGATGTAAAAGCCGAATTCGCTGTCGATGCCGTACAGGACATTGCCGTCCTTGTCGGTATAGGGCTCGACGGTCGTTCCCGCCGTGTCCAGCATCGCGGGCAGCACCGGATACTGAAGGCCCGAGAACGTGCCTGTCAGGTCTTGGATCGAAAACACGTGAGTGGGTGATGTGTATGTGGTCACAGCGGCTCCTCCTTGGCCTACGTGAGCGACGGAACAATGTGACTCATTACTCACATAAGCCTAATCTCACCGAAGAATTCACACTTTGATATGTGTCAATTTGTCCGGAGAGTCCGAGAGCCTTGCCGGAGGGCGGCGCAATGCAGATCAAGCGGCCGCGCACCTGCTAGATCACGGCACCGATGCGCCGGGCTGGCTCTTGACGTGGCACGAAGCAGACGACAGCCCCAAGCGCCGCATCCGTGGCCCTGACCCGGTGAAGGTTCAGACGTCTGGCGCGCCCAAGGTCGAACGCAGGGAAATCAATGTCATGACGGTAAATGGTGCCCCCAGAGAGACTCGAACTCCCGACCCACTGATTACAAATCAGTTGCTCTACCAGCTGAGCTATAGGGGCACGCCCGCCGATTTAGACTGAGCCGGTCAGGCGATCAAGCCCGGCCTAACCGAGTCTCATTTTTTCGTTGAATTTTTGCTCAATCCTGCACCAAATGTTCGCAGTCGATCGCAAGTGGGGTGTACCGGTGTTTACAACAGTCAGACCCTATGCTCTTTTTGCGACATGAACCAAGACTGATGTCGCTTTCGGGACAGGGTGCCCCGAAAGACGATCACACAGGGAGATAATCATGAAAACCAAGACACTTAGCGTGCTCGGCGCGCTCGGGCTTTCGGTCTGCTTCGGCTCGGCGGCCTTCGCGCAGGACTGCGGCGAAGTCTCGATCGCGGAAATGGACTGGGCCTCGGCCGAACTCATGGCCAATGTCGACGCCATCATCCTCGAAGAGGGCTATGGCTGCGACGTCTCGCTCATCCCGGGCGCGACCACCACGACCTTCGCCTCGATGTCCGAGAAAGCCGAGCCCGACGTGGCCCCGGAACTCTGGATCAACGCCGTGCGCGATCCGCTGAACGTGGCCAAGGAAGAAGGCTCGCTCGTCGCGCTGAACGATGGCCCGATCACCGGTCTGGGTGAAGGCTGGTGGGTCACGCCCGCCTTCGCCGAGGAATACCCGGAGCTCGACACGGTCGAGAAGCTGCTCGAACGTCCCGACCTCTTCCCCTATCAGGAAGACGAAGACCTCGGCGCCTTCATCGGCTGCCCGGCGGGCTGGGGCTGTCAGCTTGTGAACGCCAACCTCTTCCGCGCCTTCGACATGGAAGAAAAAGGCTGGACGCTGGTCGATCCGGGCTCCGCTGCCGGCCTCGACGGCTCGATGGCCCGCGCCGCCGAGCGGGGTGAGAACTGGTTCGGCTACTACTGGTCGCCCACCTCGATGATCGGCAAATACGAGATGGTCATGCTGCCCTTCGAGGCCGAATTCGCCGGTCGTGACAACTGGGACGGCTGCATCGCGCTCGCCGAACAGGATTGTCAGGACCCGCAGCCGACCGCATGGACCGTGTCCGAGGTCGAGACCGTCGTGACCGACGACTTCATGGAAAAGGGCGGCGTCGCGGCCGAATACTTTGAGGCCCGCGTGTTCCCCGGCGACATCATGAACCAGATGCTCGTCTTCATGAACGAAAATCAGGCGACCGGCGAAGATGCCGCGTTCGAATTCCTGATGACGCACGAAGACATCTGGACCCAGTGGGTCGGCGAAGATGTCGCCGCCAAGGTCAAGGACGCGCTTTGATCGCGACGTGAACGTAAAAAGGGCCCGCCTCGCACGCGGGCCCTTTTTCAATTCAACGATAACAATCACACAGGGACACAGGGATGGAATTTCTGACTGAATTCCCCTCGCTCGGACGGGCCGATCTCTCGGCCATGCGCCGCTGGATCGACGGCAACTTCCGCGAATTCACCCGCGCGACCGGCGAGGCGCTCGAAGCTTTCTTCAATCCGCTACTGCAATTCCTCGTCTGGTTCGAGGATCTGCTGCAGGCCACGCCGTGGCCGATCATCCTTCTGGTCGTCGGGGGCCTGGCCTGGCTCGGCGCGCGCGACTGGAAGATCACGATCGGCTCCGTCGTCGCCTTCATTCTGATCGGCTTCTTCGGGATGTGGGAGGATACGATGTCCACCCTCGCGATCATCTCGGTGGCCACGATCCTCTGTATCGCCATCGGCATCCCCATCGGCATTCTGATGTCACGCTCCAACCGGATGCAGGCGATCATCACGCCCATTCTCGACGTGATGCAGACCATCCCGTCCTTCGTCTATCTGATCCCCGTCGTCATGCTTCTGGGCATCGGCAAGGTGCCCGGCCTCATCGCCGTGTGCATCTACGCCATCCCGCCCATCGTGCGCCTGACCAACCTCGGCATCCGCCTCGTCGATGCCGACGTGATGGAGGCCGCCGATGCCTTCGGCGCCTCGCCGCGCCAAAAGCTGTTCGGCGTGCAGGTGCCCCTGGCGCTGCCCAACATCTTCGCGGGCGTGAACCAGACCATCATGATGGCGCTCTCGATGGTCGTCATCGCCTCGATGATCGGGGTTCAGGGGCTGGGCGTGCCGGTGCTGCGCGCGATCTCGAACCAGTACCTCGCGCTTGGCGTGATGAACGGCCTCGCCATCGTGGCGCTCGCCATCATCTTCGACCGGGTCAGCCAGACCTACGGCAAACGGCTTCAGGCCTATCGGACGGGGCACGGCAATGACTGAGGAAAACATCAAGGTTCAGATCAAGAACCTCTACAAGATCTTCGGGAACACCCCGCAGAAAGTCCTGCCGATGGTCCAGAAGGGCATGGGGAAACCCGAACTTCTGGACAAGCACAACCATGTGCTCGGCATTCAGAACGTGTCGCTCGACATCCCCGAGAAACGGATTCAGGTCATCATGGGCCTGTCGGGGTCCGGCAAGTCGACCCTCATCCGCCACATCAACCGGCTGATCGAACCGACGGCGGGGGAAATCCTCGTCGACGGCGAGGACGTGATGAAGATGTCGGATGCGCAGCTACGCGACATCCGGCGCTTCAAAATGTCGATGGTGTTTCAGAAGTTCGGCCTCCTTCCCCACCGGCTGGTGGAGGAGAACGTACAATACGGTCTGGCCATTCAGGGCGTGGACGAGGCCGAGGCCAAGAAGCGCGCCCAGCACTGGATCGACCGCGTCGGCCTCACCGGCTATGAACGGCACTATCCGGGTCAGCTCTCGGGCGGCATGCAACAGCGCGTGGGCCTCGCCCGCGCGCTGGCGACCGACGCCGAGATCCTCTTGATGGACGAAGCCTTCTCGGCGCTCGACCCGCTCATTCGCTACGACATGCAGTCGATCCTGCTCGAACTTCAGGACGAGTTACATAAGACGATCATCTTCATCACTCACGATCTGGACGAGGCGCTGCGCCTTGGCGAAAACATCGCCATCCTGCGCGACGGCGCCCTGATCCAAGAGGGTGACGCGCAGGAGATCGTGCTGAAACCGGCGGACGACTACATCGCGGACTTCACCAAGGATATCAACCGCGCCAAGGTGATCCGGCTCTACGGTCTCGCCACCCCGGCGCCTGAGGGGTTCAACGGCACCGTCGTCGATGGCGACATGGTGCTGGAACAGGCCTTCCCGGTCATCAACGACACGCCCGAACGCATGGTCGGCGTCAAGGACGAAGACGGCAAGATGATCGGCACCGTCGATCTCTCCACCGCGATCCGCGCGCTGCACGCCTGATCCCCCGCCCCCTTCTTCGTTTCAAGAAACCTCGGAGGGGGCGGATTTGCCCCGCAAATCCGGGGGAGGCTGGCCTCCCCCACCCGCGACGTCCCGACGCAGTCGGGGCGGCGCAAACCCTGCGCGGGCGCAAGCCCGCACCGCTCATCCGACCGTCAGGCCGGGAGCGCGGCCTGATCCTCTTCCCCGGCGGTGCGGGTGATCCCCGGCCAGTCCGCGACCACGCAGAGCGAGGCGATGGGGGCGCCGCGATCCATTCGCACCACGCAGTCCTCGATGCGGATGGCGGTAAAGCCCGCGTCGCGCAGCAAGGCTTCGACATAACCCGGCGCATGGGCGAAACGGCGGCTCTCGCGCAGCACCACACCCGCCTCGCCGCGCTCGACCGTAAAGGCCAGTCGCCCGCCCGCCGTCAGCATGCCGGCACACCAGCCGACGATCCGCTCCAGCGCGCCGAGATAGGCAAAGACATCCGCCGCCACGATCAGGTCATAGGCTTCGCCCGCGACCTCCAGCGCCGCGATGTCGCGCTTGTCGAGCCGGTCGTAGATGCCCTTGAGCCCCGCTTCGGCCAGCATCCCCGATGAGATGTCGCAGCCTTCGAGCCACCCGCTCACGCCGCGCAGGCGCTCGCCCATCAGCCCGGTGCCGCAGCCCAGATCGAGCACGCGCTCGGCCCGCTCGAAGCCCGAGGCTGCGAGCGCCGCCATGATCTCGTCCGGCCCGCGATAGTCGAGCTTTTCGACCAGCGAGGTCTCGAACCGTGGGGCGTATTGGTCGAACAGCAACTCGACGAAAGCCACAGGCATGGTTTCGGCCACGGATACACGCCGCATCAGGTCGCGTTTCAGCCCGGCCCCGAACGGGTCCGACGGATCCTCGCGCACCGCGTGGCCCCAGGCTTCGACCGCTGCATCGGTCTCGCCGACCTTCTCGTAATACTCGCCCAGCCGGAACCAGCCCGCCGCCCAGCCGGGCATCAGGTCGAGCGCCCCGCGCAGCACTTCGATCGCGGCGTCCATGTCGCCGAGATAGGCCATCGACTCGGCATAGCTCGCCCGCCGGTCGGCAGACGGATCGCCAGAAGGGAACGCAAGTCCCGCCATAACTGTCAGTCCATAAGGGGCCCGCTCATTTGCCGGTCGGCCACGCGGCGGGCGTCACGCTGCGCCGAAATTGCGCATCGTCGCGGCAGATAAGACCGCGCCCGGCCCCTGTCAATCGGCCATCAGCGGTTGGCACGTGCCATGAAGCCGACGGCGACCATGCCCACGAGAATGACGAGGATCGCGGCGGGCGCCGCCTGCCCGATCAGTTCGAGCGAGGCTTTCTCATAAACCCGCGTGGCGAGCGTGTTGTAGTTGAAAGGGCGCAGGAGGAGCGTCGCGGGCAGTTCCTTGACGCAGTCGACAAAAACGAGGAGGAGCGCGGTGCCCACCGAGCCCCGGATCAGCGGCACATAGACCGCGCGCAGTGTGCCGCCTGCGGTCCGACCGAGCGAGCGCGCGGCCATCGGCAGCGACGGCGACACCCGCTCCATCGCCGCGTCGGCAGCGTTCTGGGCGATGGCGAAGAAGCGCACGCAATAGGCATAGACCATCGCGACGGCGGTGCCGGTCAGGACCAGTCCGGGATCGAAGCCGGTCAGCCCATAGATCGTGTCGGCCACCCGGTTGTCGATGGCGGCGAGCGGGATCAGGATGCCGACCGCCAGCACCGCCCCCGGCGCGGCGTAGCCCATCGTCGAGACCGGCAGCACCATGCGCGGCAGGCGCGCGCCCGTCAGCCGCACCCCGTAGACGAGGAACAGGGCCAGCGCGACGGTCACGACCGAGGCGCTCCCCCCCACGACGACCGTGTGCCCCAGCGCCTTGAACAGTCCCGGCGAGAGCCATTCCTCGGCATTGTGCAGCGCATGCCACATCAGCACGCCCACCGGCAGGATGAACCCCACCGCAAAGGGCAGGACGCAGGCCGCAGTCGCGACCCAGCCGCGCCAGCCGGTGATGCGCACCGGTGCCACGGGGCGCTGCTGGCGCTCGAGCCGGTAAAAGCGGCTTTTCGAGCGGCTGATCTTTTCAAAGGCGACCAGCACCAGCACGAGGCCAAGGATTACCATCGCGATCTGCGCCGCGCCGCCCGCGTTGCCCATTTCGAGCCATGTGGTGAAAATCCCCGTGGTCAGCGTCTGGACCGCAAAGAAATCGACGGTGCCGAAGTCCGACACGGCCTCCATCATCACGATGGCCGACCCCGCCGCGATGGCGGGGCGCACCAGCGGCAGACCCACGCGCCAGAAGCGACCGAAGGGCCCTGCCCCCAGTGCACGCGCGACCTCATAGACCCCGCCCGATTGCTCGCGCAGCCCGGTGCGGGTCAGCAGATAGACGTAAGGCGACAACGCTGCCGTGAGCACGATGATCGCCGCGCCCATCGACCGGATTTCGGGAAACCAGTAGTCGCGCGCATTCTCCCACCCGAAAAGCCCGCGCAGGCCGGTCTGTACGGGGCCGGAGTATTCGAGGAAATCGACCAGCGCATAGGCGCCGACATAGGCCGGGATCGCCAGCGGAAACAGCATGAGCCATTCGAGCCATCGGCTCCCCGGAAACCGGTACATGACGATGAGCCACGCCGCCCCGGTGCCCACCGCCGCCGACAGCAGGGCGACCGACAGGGCGAGGATGACACTGTTCGTGAAATAGCGCGGCAAGGTGGTCGAGATCAGGTGCGGCCAGACGTTTTCCGCCGGATTCACCGCCATCCACGCGACCGCGAGGATCGGGCCGACGACCAACAGGCCGATCAGCACCGCACCCACCGCCCAGGGGCCGGGAAGCCGCATGCGCCGGGGACGCGCCAGAACTTGACCGTTTTGCTCAACCATAGCGCGCCCGCCTTAGCCCATTTCCGGTTTAACTGTCCAGATTTCCCGGTATAGATTGGCCCAACACCGAAAGGACGGCCCGAACCTACCCATGCAGATTGCATTCCACATCGGCGCCCATTGCACTGACGAGGATCAACTCGTCAAATCGCTGGTCAAGAACACCCAGATTTTCACCGACCACGGCGTCTCGGTCCCCGGCCCGTCCCGTTACCGCAAGCTTCTGACCGACGTGGCGGTCAAGCTCGCCGGCAAGCCCGCCTCGCTCGAGACGCAGGACATGGTGCTCGAACAGATCCTCGACGGGACCGACCCGGACCGAGTGGTGTTCTCCTTCGACAACTATATCAGCGGGCCGCGCCGCGCGCTCGAGAACGGGATGCTCTATCCGGCGGCGGGCGAAAAGACTCGCGTGCTGCACGACCTGTTCCCCGATCACGACGTCGAGTTTTATCTCGCCGTGCGCGACCCGGCGACCTTTGTCCCCGCCTTTCTGACCAAGTACCCCGAGATCGACCGCGACGATGTCATGGCCAAGCTCAACCCGATGGGTATGGTCTGGTCCGATATCATCAAGGACATCCGCGACGACAATCCCGACTGCCCGATCACCGTCTGGTGCAACGAGGACACGCCGCTCATCTGGCCCGAGGTCATGCATGAGATCACCGGGATCGACATGCGCATCCTGTTCAAGGGCGGGCTCGACATCATCGCCCAGATCATGCAGCGCGAGGGGGTCAAACGCCTGCGCGCCTATATGGCCGAGAACCAGCCGACGAGCGAAATTCAGCGCCGCCGCGTGCTCGCCGCCTTTCTCGACAAATACGCGATCGAAGAAGAGGTGGAGCAGGAGATCGACCTGCCCGGCTGGACCGCCGAACTGGTCGAGGAACTGTCGTCCTCCTACGAAGACGACATGTTGGAAATCTCGCGTATCCCCGGCGTGAGCTTCATCACCGCCTGATCTCTCAGTACGCGAGCTTGTGCATTGCGGCGGCGAGGAGACGGATGCCTTCGACACAATCCTCAAGCGACGAGAATTCCTCGGGCGTGTGACTGCGCCCGTCCTTTGAGCGCACAAAGATCATCGCGACCCGCGCGATCCGCGCCATCTGCTGGGTGTCGTGGCCTGCGCCCGACGCCATCACGCGCGTGGCGATCCCCTGCTCTGTCGCGCCCGCCTGCAGCGCCGCCAGAATGCCGGGGTCCGACAGGCAGGGCGGATGGTCGAGCTCAATCGTCCAGTCGATCCCCAAACCCCGGCGCGCCGCGACCTCGCGCATCAGCGCCTCCTGCACTGCATATTGCCGCGCCCGCGCCGCTGGGTCCGGGTGGCGGGTGTCGAGCGTGAAGCGCACCTCGCGCGGGATGATCGCGCGTGCGCCCGGCGTGGCCTCGACCCGCCCGATGGTGCTGACCGCAGGCCGCCCGGCCCTGTGCGCGGTGTCGATCAGCCCGGCGCCCAATTCCAGAAAACCCGCCATCGGATCGTTGCGGATATCCATCGGAAAGCCGCCCGCGTGGTTCTGCACGCCGGTGAGGGTCACGTGGTAATGGCGGATGCCCGTGATCGCATCGACGATGGCGACCGCCAGATCGTCCTGTTCGAGGATCGGCCCCTGCTCGATGTGCAACTCGATGAAATCGCCGATGTCACCGCGCTTGGCCGTGCCGACCGCGTCCGGGTCCAGCCCGACGTCGCGCATGACCGCGCCGATGCTGCGCCCGGCCCCGTCGCACACGGTGTCGAGGTCAGCCGCCCCGATCCGCCCGGTGATCGCGCGCGATCCCCAGAACTGCGCGTTGGGAAACCGGCTCCCCTCTTCCTCGCAAAAGGCCACCGCCTCCAACGGGCGCTTCGGTGCGCCGAACTGGTCGCGAAGTGCGGCCACCGCGATCAGGCCCGCGAGCGCGCCCAGTGCCCCGTCAAAGCGCCCGCCGTTCACCTGACTGTCGATGTGGGAGCCTGAGACGACCGCATCCCCGCCCGCGGTGCCTTCGAGCCGCCCCCAGACATTGCCGACCGCATCGCGCGTCACGGCCAGCCCCGCCGCGTCGCACCACGCCGCATATTGATCGGTCGCGGCAACCCACGCGTCGTCATAGAGGGTGCGGGTCACGCCAGTCTCGCCCACGCGCCCGATGGCGGCGAGCCTGTCGATCCGGTCGCGCACCAGATCCGCGTCTATCTCTATTCGGGGGGCCATGTCCGCGCCTCGCTTTCAGGGGTCAGAAAACCCCGGCGCGAGCCCTGCGAACATGGCAAAATTCTCAGCCCCGGCCTGAGGAGGCCGGGTGCGGGCTCAGCCCATGCCGAGCGCTTGCTTATACATATCGAGCACCGCCTCTTCCTCGGCGATGTCGTCCGGCTCGCGCTTGCGCAGCGCGATCACCTTGCGCATGACCTTGGTGTCGTAGCCACGACCCTTGGCCTCGGCCATCACCTCTTTCTGCTGGTCGGCGATGTCCTTTTTCTCCATCTCCAGACGCTCGAACCGTTCGATGAACTGGCGAAGCTCGTCCGCCGTCACGCGGTAGCTGCTCGGGGTGCCTTCGGTCTCGTCCATAACGTCCATCATCCTGTCCTTGCTCGGTCTGGTGAGACCTCTTGCTAGTCGGATCGCCCGCGCCCATCAAGTCCCCTTCTCGCTTGCGGCAGGGGCTTGCCCACGCTAGAGCCAGCGCATGGAACTTCTGATCATCATCGGGGCGGTCATCTCCGCCGTGGGCCTTGTGGGCCTCATCCTCAGCGCCCTGCGCGTGCTCAAGGCGAAACGCTCGGGGCAGGAGGACGAGGCGCTGCGCGAAACCGTGCGCCGCGCGATGATCCTGAACTTCGGCTCGCTGATGCTGTCGGCCTTCGGGCTGATCCTCGTGGTGGTCGGCGTCATCCTCGCCTGACCCCGGCTCAGGCCCGCCCGATCGTCTCGAACCGACGCCCGTATTTGATGAGTTCGTCCCAAAGGGGGACCGGGGTCCAGAACGGGTCCTCTGCCGCCCATTGGGTCAGGCACTTGCGCACCTCGACCGTGCCCGCCAGATCCGCCGCCAGCATCGGCCCGCCCTTTTCGCGCGGGAACCCAAGGCCCAGAAGCATGGCCGCGTCGATGTCCGAGGGCCGGTCCACCACCCGCGCCGCAACCAGCCGCGCACCCTCGTTCGCCATCGCGTAAAGGCAGCGCCGCTGAATATCCTCGCGCTCGAAAAGGCGCGGCGTGATCCCACGATACTCGCGCAGCGCCCGGATCAGATTGGTCACCTCCGGCGACACCCGCCCGACGCCATCCTCGCTCCGGTAATCGTAATAGCCCTGCCCGGTGCGCCGCCCGTACCACGCCTGCTCGATCATCCGGGCGGGGAGTTCGGACGGACAGGCGTCGAGGCTCAGACCCCAGATCGCCTCGATCCCCGACATGTCCTGCGCCTGAAACGGGCCCAACGCGAGGCCGTAGTGCCGCATCGCCTGATCCGCCTCGGCAGGGAGCGCGCCCTGCTCGACCACCAGCGCGGCGGCGCCGTAATAGGCCTGGATCATCCGGTTATAGACCAGCCCCTGCCGCGCGCCGGTCAGGACCGGCCCCTTGCCCATCGCGCGGGCGAGCCGGATCAGGGTCATCAGCGTCGCAGGACTGGTCGCGCGGGCCGGTGCGATTTCGACCAGACGGTTGGTATCGGCAGGATCGACGAAATGCATCGCCGCAAAGCGGTCTGCCCGGCCCGAAGCCCCGGCGAGGGTTTCGATGTCGCATTCCGCCGTGGCACTTGCAAAGATCGTATGCGCGGCGGCGGCCTCGGCCAGTTGCGTGAGCGCATGGGTCTTGCGCACGCTGTCCTCGGCCAGCGCTTCGATCACCACATCGGCGGCGTCGAGCGCGCCGTAATCCTCGGCCACGTTCAGGCGGCGCAAGCGCTCGTCCCGGTCCTTGCCGCTCAGGGTGCCCGCCTCGACCGCCTCGCCAAAGGCGCGTTCGATCCGGGTCCGCACACGGGTGATGGCCACGTCGTCTTCGAGCGCGACGGTCACCGGCACCCCGGCCCTGAGCGCGGCCATCGCCACATCGCGCGCATAGGCCCCGGCCCCGATCACGCCGATCGAGCCGACGCGCTGCGCCGAGACGCCCGCGAGGGACGGGAACCGCCCGGCCCGGCGCTCGGCCAGAAACGCATGCCGCAGCCCCCGCGCCGCATCGGAATTGACCAGGTCGTCATAGGCCGCGTGTTCCATGTCGAGCCCGGCCTCGAACGGGACGAGCAGCGCGGCCTCGACCAGTTCGATGACCCGCGACGCCGCCGTGTCAGAACGTGCCGCAACCTCGACCCGGCGCGCTCGGATCGCGTCGAGGTAATCGCGCGCGCGCCCCAGTCCCTCGTCGCGCAGGCGCGTCGGGCGTGGCGGCACGCCGCTTTCGGCAAAGTTGCGGGCCGAGCCAAAGGCCGCCTTGTCGAGGTTTTTCTGGATCACCTTGTCGACCAGCCCGGCCGCCGCCGCCCGCGTGGCGTCGATGGGCTTGCCGGTGGTCAGCAGGTCGAGCGCGACCCGCGCACCCACCAGCCGGGGCAGACGTTGCGACCCACCGGCGTTGGGCACGAGGCCCAGCGACACTTCGGGGAAGCCGAAGCGCGCGTCCTGCAGCGCCATGCGGTAGTGACAGGCGAGCGCCAGTTCCAGCCCGCCGCCCAGCGCCGTGCCGTGGATCGCGGCCACCACAGGTTTGGTGCAGGCCTCGATCCTCAGGCACAGCTCCGCCAACGTCGGCGACCCCGCCGCGCTGGAGAATTCGCGCACATCGGCGCCTGCGGGGAATGTCCGCCCCTCTGCCTGAATGAGGATAACGCCGACCTCGGGGTCGGCCTCGGCGCGTTCGACCGCGTCCAAAAGGGCGGCGCGCACCGGCTGGACCAGCGCATTGACCGGAGGGTTGGCGACAGTCAGGACGGCGACGCCTTCGCGTCGGTCCCACCTGACCTTTTCTGCCCCTGACGGTCCCGCGTCCATACGGCGCTACCGCTCCGATTTGCCTAATTGTTACAGCAAACTAGGCCGCAGGCGGCCGTATTGCAAATCTTTCGTCCACAGGACGCCTGCGTCAGGCGGGCATCAAACGGGCATGTTCTCGAACAGGTCGACCTCGTCGTCCTGCCGAAGCCACTCCGCATAGACACGCAGCTGTGCGGGCAGGTCGATCGCGTTGTCGCGATGCGCCGTAATGACCTGACGCAGACGGTCCTCCCACATGCGCCAGTTGACGGGGTCCGCCGAGATGTCATCCATCAGCGTGCGTGCCGTCGCCATCAATTCGTTCTTCATATTCTCCTCCCGGTTCCGTCCTCGCGAACCAAGCAGCAGGCCGATCCTTCAGCCGGTCTTCGATGCACAGGTCGCGCAAAGCGGCGCCTGCGGTACGAGGTCGAGCCGCGCCTCGGCGATCTCATCCCCACATTGAACGCAATATCCGTACTCGCCTTGGTCCATCCGGGTCAGTGCGGCCTTGATCTGGGCAATCTCGCTCTGGCCCGAGGCCCCCATCTGTTCGAGCACCTCGTCCTCTTCGCGTTCCGTCGCCAATTCCTCCCAGTCCTTCGACTGGTGGCTGTCCAATTCATCATCGATCTCGTGAAGGCGCGTGTCGAGTTCCTCGAGGCGCGCTTCGAGAATTGGGCGATACTTCGCGACGTCTGGCATGGTCATTCTCCTGTGTGCAGGAGCATCAATACACCGACTGTGCGGTGCCGCATTGATCTTGGTCAAGGCGGGATTGCCTTGCCCCATTTGTCCTAGTTAGACGCCAGACGCCCCTAAAGGTCCGCCAGATCGGGCAAGTCCGGCAGGTCGCCAAGGTCGCCCAGATCCGGCAGGTCGGGCAATTCGCCAAGGTCACCAAGGTCGTCGCCCCCACCCAAGTCGCCCAGATCCCCCAGCGCCGGCAGGTCACCGATTTCGGCGAGCTCAGCCACAGGTTCAGGCGCGGATGGCAAATCTCCCAATGTCTCGGCCACAGGCAGCGCCGCGGGGCTTGGCGCGCGTTGTAGCGCCTCGCCCGCCTCGCCCCCAGTCTCGGCCGTACCCACGCGAATGGCGCGGTGCCCGCCCGCCATACCGAGCCTGCCGTTCATGACGACGCGCCCCTCGATATCCTCGATAGCGACCTGCCCCAAGGCTTCGCGCGGAATCGCAATGACGCTGCCGACGGTGAGGGCCGCCACCTCGGACAGGGTCATGTCCATCCGGTGCAAGGTGCCGCGCAGATGCGCCTCGGTGCGTGACACGGCCTCGGCCAGCGCCTCGGTGAACCCGGCGGGGTCGCCGGTCGCCGTCGCCACCTGAGCCGAGGGCGCGGCATCGAACGGCAGGATCAGGTCCAGTGTCCCCTGCTTGGCCCCGCGCCCGAGGTCGAGCGGGATGTGAAACCGGCGATAGGGCACATCGTCCAGCGTCATCGGGATCGCGCGCGGCTCGGACAGGGCCAGCGCATAGCGAAACCCGGCCAGCGCCGGGGCGATGGCGATGTCCGCCTCGACCGCGCGCGTCTCCAGTAGTTCGAGCACCCGGTCAATGAAATCCGCGCACATGATCGCATCGGTGCGCGTCGGCGCGCGCGCCACGGCGGGCCGGGCCACCACGCGCCCGGTGGTCTGCATCTCGATCAGCGCGGCGAGCGTGTCGGGATCGACCAGAACCAGCCCATAGCGCCCCTCCGGCCCCTCGATCAGCGCCATCAGCACGTTCTCGGCGATACCCTCGACGATGGGTTCGAGCGTCGTGCGCGCTTCTTCCGGCTGGCCCGCGACGATGGTGAGCGCCGCCACATCCTCGCCCGCCTGCATGATGGCCGTGCGCAGGATACGCGCCGCGGTGGGCGCGCCGATCTCGGGCGGCGGTCGTCCCGCCCCCGCCTTGCGCTGCATCGCGCTGGGGCTTTGGTCTGTGCTCATATCCTGTGCCACGGGCAGAGTTGTCCGAGACCGACCCTCGCAGCACAAGGTTGACAAAGCGTGAAGGTTAACGCGGCAAGGTCACCCGAAACGCAGCACCGCCCTGCCCCGGCAGATAGGTGACCGAACCGCCGAGCTTGGCCATGATCTCACGACAGATGGCAAGGCCGAGCCCCGCACCCCCCGCCTTTTGCTGGTCCGACAGGCGCGAGAACTTTTCAAAGATCATGGTCTGGCTCTCGGTCGGGATGCCGGTGCCGTTGTCGGCGAAATCGATGTCCACCCGTCCGGGATGCTGGGCCACCGAAATCGTCAGCCGGGGTGCGGTGGCATCGCAGTATTTGCGCGCGTTCGCGATCAGGTTGATGAAGACCTGACACAGCCGGTCCGCATCGGTTTCGACCCCCAGTTCCTCGCGCGCGGGCATGCGCCGGATGTCGAGCGTGCGCCCGTCGCGCCCCGTCCCCCCTGCCGACACCGCCCGGTCCAGCACCTCGCGCAGATTGGCCTGCTGGATGTTGAGCGTGACCTGCCCCGCCTCGAGCACCGACAGGTCGAGCAGATCGTCGAGCAACCGGGTCAGCCGGATCGCCTCGTCCTGAATGATGCCGGAATATTTGCGCGTGTCCGCATCCTCCATCCCGCCTTCTTTCAGGATTTCCGAGAATGCCCGGATCGAGGTCATCGGCGTGCGCAATTCGTGGCTGATCTGGCTCAGGAACGCGTCCTTCTGGATCGACAGCGCGGTGAGCTTTTCGTTGGCCTCCTGCAACTGACGCGCGGTGCGGGCCTGTTCCTCGGATTTCGCTTCGAGCTGCGAGGAATATTCGAGGATCTGCTGCGTCTCGTCCGCCACTGCCATCAGGTCGTCGACCGACACCGACGCGCCGCCCACGATCTGACCGACCATCGCGTGCGCCGTGGCCGCGCCCACCGACCCCGAGAGTTCGCGTTCGAGAATGCGCAGGAAATCCGGGGTCGTGTCGGGCAGATACCCCTCTTTCCCCTGCCGGGCGCTTTCGGCCTGAAACAGCGCCTGCGCCTCGCGCGCGCCCATGATCCGCTGCGCCATGACGAGCAGGTCCTCGGCCTCGGCGTTGCCGCGCGTCCAGCCTTGGGCGGTGCGGCTGTGCTCGAACACGTTGACGAACTGCGCGCCCTGTAGCCGCTCCATCGGACGGGGGAACGACACCAGCGAGCCCGAGATAAAGGCACCCGCGTTCAGCGCCATCGACCAGAAGATCGCATGCACCACCGGGTCCATGCCTTCGATCCCGAAAAACGCCTGCGGGCGCAGCCAGCCGATGCCCCACGGCCCCTCGGCCATGAAGCGGGCGGTCATCACACCCTCGCCGAAGGACGGCAGAAAAAGCGCATAGGCCCAGATCGCGAAGCCAAGGATCAGGCCCGCCGCCGCGCCCACCCGCGTGGCCCCGCGCCAGAACAGCCCGCCGATCAGCGAGGGCAGCACCTGCGCGACCCCGGCGAAAGAGATCAGGCCAATGGCCGCCAGCGCCTCGCCCCCGCCAGACAGGTGGTAGTAGAGCCAGCCCAGCCCCAGCACCGCCGCGATGGACAGGCGGCGCGACACGATTACGACCTGCCGTACGTCGCCGGACATGGCCGCCCCCGCCGAACGCGTGGAAATCCAGATCGGCATGACGATGTGGTTCGACACCATCGTCGACAGCGCAATCGCCGCCACGATCACCATCGACGTGGCCGACGAAAAGCCACCGAGGAAGGTCAGCATCGCCAAGCCCCCCTGATCGAAGTGGAGCGGTACGGTCAGCACGAAGAGGTCCGGGTTCGCCCCCTCCGGCAGGACGCTCAGACCCACGACCGCGATCGGCACGACGAACAGGCTCATCAGAAACATGTAGAGCGGAAAGGCCCAACTTGCGGTCGCCAGTTGCTTTTCGTCCACATTCTCGACCACGAGCACCTGAAACATCCGGGGCAGGGTCAGGAACGCGGCGGCGGAGAGGAAAATCATCGTGGCCCAGCGTGCGCCGTCGAGCTGCCATGTGGCGATGGGCGAGGCGTGGATCGTCTCGGCAATCGCCGCCGGGCCGCCGGTCACGCCCCAGACCACGAATATGCCAACGGCCAGCAGCGCGATCAGCTTGACCACCGCCTCGACCGCGATGGCGGTGACGACTCCGTGATGCCGCTCGTTCGCGTCAAGGTTGCGGGTGCCGAAGAGCACGGTAAAGGCCGCAAGCCCGACCGCGACCCAGAGCGCCGTCGCCTCCGGGTCCGCCGCGCCGTCACCGCCCTGCTGGGCAAAGACCGAATAGGACAGGACCACCGATTGCAGTTGGAGCGCGATATAGGGCGTGGTGCCGATCACGGCGAGCAGCGTGACGATCACGCCCAACAGGTTCGACTTGCCGTAGCGCGACGAAATCAGGTCGGCGATCGAAGTGATGCGCTGCGCCCGCCCGATCCGCACCAGCTTGCGCAGGATCCACCACCAGCCGACCATGACGATGGTGGGGCCAAGATAGATCGTCACGAACTCCAGCCCCGAGCGCGCGGCATAGCCGACGGCGCCGTAGAACGTCCAGGCGGTGCAATAGATCGACAGCGACAGGGTGTAGATGATGGGCGCGCGCAGCCAGCCACCGCGCCCGGTCCGCGCCTGCCGATCCCCCCAGAATGCGACGGCAAAGAGCAGCCCGACATAGGCAAGGCTCACCGCGATCAGCAGGTTGAAGCCGACCATGCCCTAGTCCTCGTCTTCGACAGAGCCGGGCTCGAGAGGGTCCGACGCCACGCCGCCCGGCGAGCGGCTGACGGCCCGCACCAAAAGCGCGGCCCCGACGATCAGCAGGAACCACGCGGCGAACAGGTACATGCCCGCATAGGCCGTGGACCGGTCGGTTGTGGCCGCCCCCAGCATCGGGACCAGAAAGAACAGAGCGCCCAGCACCGGCAGGACGCGCAGCGCGTCGATCAGACGGCGGCGGCGATAGGTGTCGCGGGCAAGAAAGGTGGTCGGGCGCCGGGTCATCCGCCCCTCATGCCCCGCCGATCATCTCACGCAGAACCGCCAGAACCTCGGCATTGGAAAACGGCTTTGTCATGAACCGGGTCGCCCCCAGCCGGTCCGCCATCTCGCGATCCTTCTTCTGCCCGCGCGCCGTGAGCATCAGGATCGGGAGCGTCGTCGTGGCCGGGTCCGCGCGCAGATCCTGCAGGATTTCATATCCCGACCGGCCGGGCAGCATGACGTCGAGCACCAGCGCATCGGGCGCATGGCGCTTGACCGCATCCATCGCCGTTTCGCCATTCGCATGGGTCGACACCGACCAGCCGTCCCGGCTGAGGATGAATGAAATCGCTTCGATGATGTTCGGCTCGTCCTCGATCAGCAGAACTTGTTTCGCCATATACTCCCCCGATAGGCCCCTCCCCGGGCCCGCCTCACACGTTTATCGCCGCAGGGTTGTTCGGAGTCAAAGCCGAACACGGGCGCGTGAGGGCACCGTGGGTCAGAGCACGGGGCTGACGATGGCGAGTGCGTTGTTCCAGATGCGCCGCCCGGTGGACCAGCCGTCGACGGTGTCGAGCGTGACCGGACGGCTCTGGACGAGATAGTCCCCCTGCCGCGTGCGGATCGCCTCGGTCAACCCGGCGTCATCGACGAGCACGTTGTTCTCGTAGTTCAGATCGAAGCTGCGACGGTCCATGTTGGTCGAGCCGATCAGGCTCACCCGCCCGTCCAGCGTCAGCGTCTTGGCATGCAGAAGCCCCGGCTCGAATTCATAAAGCCTGACGCCCGCCACGATCAGGTCGCGGTAATAGCTGCGGCTGGCCGCGCCCACGGCAAAGCTGTCGTTGCGGGCAGGCAGGATCAGGGTCGTCGCGACCCCCCGGTTGGCCGCCGCGCAAAGTGCCGAGTGGATCGCGGCAGAGGGCACGTAATAGGGCGTGGTCACGCACAGCTCGTCACGCGCGGCATAGATGAGCGCGGCGAATAGCTCCGGCATCGCCGTGGTGCGGAACGTGGGGCCCGATCCGATGACCTGCGCCCGCACGCCCGGTTCGGACACCGCCGCGACCGGCCCCAGCGCGGCGGTGAAATCGTCGCCGCCATTGCCCACCCAGTCGCTTGCGAACAGGTGCTGCGCCTGTGCGGCCACCGGCCCCTCGAACCGCACGACGCTGTCGACCCACGGGGCGTATTTGGCCTTGGGCAGGAACGCTGCATCGGCGCAGTTCTGACTGCCGCAGTAGGTCACGCGGTTGTCCACGATGAAAATCTTGCGGTGATTGCGCAGGTCGATCCGCCCGAGAAGCGCGCGAAACAGCGGGTTGCCCACCGGCAGCGCGCGCCGGGTCTGCACCCCGGCCTCGCCCATCGCGGCCCAGAGCGGACTGCGCAGGAAATGGCGCGACCCCAGATCATCGACCAGCGCCCGACAGGCCACACCCCGCCCGGCCGCCCGCATCAGCGCCTCGGCCACCCGGCGACCGCTCACATCGTCGAGCCAGATGTAGAACATCAGATGCACATGATCCGTCGCCGCGTCGATATCGGCCACCATCGCGTCGATCACCGCCTCGGACCCGTCGAGCAGCTTTGCCCGATTGCCGCCCACCGGCTCATACCCGCTGATCGAGTGCCCCACCGCGAACAGCGGGGCATATTCGTCCTGCACCGCAGAGCGCACCGGCCCCTCGGGTCGCGGCAGGGCGCGGAAAGCATCGGTCAGCCGCTCGACCCGGCGCCGCCCGACGCTGGTGCGCCCGAAGAGCATATAGGCCACGACCCCGGCATAAGGCACCGCCGCGACAAGGATCAGCCACGCCGCGCGGCTTTCAGGCTGTCGATGTTCGCGCAACAGGATATGCGCGACGCAGGCCCCCATCACCACCACGTGCAGGGCCACGAAGATCAGCGCACCGAGACCAGCCATTTCTTCGCTCCCCTTCGCCTGTCCCGCCGACAGTGATCCGCCCGGCGCATGGGCGCAAGGTCAGCCGCGATTGCCAAGGATCGACGGCTCGCGCCGCGCCGCGCAGGTCTCGCGCGGGCAGATGCGGCAGGAGGCGCCGACATCCAGCACCGGGCCGTCGTAGTGCTCGACCGGCTCGATCAGCATCGTCGCCTCGTGGATCGGCGGGGCGTCGAAGGTCGCGGCGGGGCGCGGCACCGACACGGCGCGGCACAGAAACAGCTTGGGGTCGGTGCCCGGCATCTCGACCACCCGCGCGATCGGTTGCGCGGGCCGGGCGAGCGCCTGATAGAGCGGCCAGAGCGGACAGGCGGCCCCGAAGCGCGGCAACGGAAAGCCGTCGAGCGGCTTGCGCAGCGTCACCGTGCCCGAGCCGTCGCAGACCACCAGCCCCCGCCCCGGCGCGCCCTCGGCCACTGGGAGGCTCGCCATGCGCCGGAGCACCGCGTCGAGCCCCACCGCGAAACTGTCGGCGACCCGCGCCGGGTCTTCGCCGGTGTTGGCGAGCGAGGTCTGGAACGGCCCCAGCGGCATCGCGCGCGCATCCGAGAGGTAGCGCACCAGCATGCGCCGGGCGAGGTCTCGCGCGCCCTTGTCCCTGAGCGGTCCCGCGCGTTCGACCATCAGGCCGATCTCGCCCTCGCCGACCGCAGGTTTTTCGAGGTCCGGGAAGTGATAAGCCGCCTCGACCACAAACGCCGCAAGGTCATCGACCGCCGACACCTGCATTTCCCGCGTGTCCGCCCCGGCCTCAAGATAGGTCACCAGCCCCTCGGCCGAGGCCGACAATCGCTGCGCCTCTTCGCGCATGTTACGCAGGAACCGGGTCTGCCAGTCGGGGTCGATGTCCTCGGTTTCCGCAAGGATCGCAGCGGTCGAGCGGATCGCGGTCACGGTCGACAGAACCTCATGCAATGAGGCCGCGAGATGCGGGTCATGCGTCAGGCGGTCGGACAACGTCTCGACCACCCGTTCGAGGTCTTCGATCCGCCCCGACTGCGCCGCGATCAGCCCGGCCCAGCCCGCAAAGCGACCCGCGAATTCCTCGACCCGGTCCAGCTCGGGCGCCACGGTCTCGAACCGCGCCGCCGCGTCGCGCAGGCCGGTGACGAGCGCCTGCCCGGCCCCCTCGGACAGTTGCGCAGGCTCGGCCTTGAGCTCGCGCGCCAGATCGACCAGCAGCTTGCCGCCGATTCTGCGGCGGTTGTGTTCGATGAGGTTGAGATAGGCCGGAGACACCCCGACAGCCCGCGCAAGGTCGGCCTGCCGCGTGCCCAACGCCAGACGACGCTCGCGAATACGGCTTCCGGTCAGGCGGGACTGCGGCATGAATTTTCCTTTGCTTTTCCGACGCTTTCTGCACCTGCGCGAAAATTTGTTTACAAGTATACCACGGTATCAGTTCATTTGTTTACAAAAAAACTGTTTTATCTGAACGATTTGTTGCGCGATTTTCTAAAGCCCCACAATAATGCCCTCAGCCTGTAAAAGGGCACGCGACATGTGCGGGGAGGCCATGTCGTCATTTCCAAACGGGAGGATATTCATGTCCAAATCGAACTTCACCCGTCGTGGGCTGTTGAAGACGGGTGCCGTGACCGGCGCCGGCCTTGCAATGCCGACGATCTTTACCTCCGGCGCGATGGCGTTCACCAACGAGCCGACCGGCGACACCGTCACCTTCGGCTTCAACGTTCCGCAGACCGGCCCCTATGCCGAAGAAGGTCTCGACGAACTGCGCGCGCAGGAGCTGGCGATCCAGCACCTCAACGGCGAAGGCGACGGCGGCATGCTGAACACCTTCTCGTCGAAAGTGCTCGACGGCACCGGCATCCTCGGCAAGAAAGCCGCCTTCGTGACCGGCGACACGCAGACCAAGTCTGACGCCGCCCGCGCTTCGGCCAAGTCGATGATCGAAAAAGACGGCGTCGTGATGATCAACGGCGGTTCGTCCTCGGGCGTGGCCGTTGCGGTTCAGAGCCTCTGTCAGGAAGCCGGCATCATTTTCATGGCCGGTCTGACCCACTCGAACGACACCACCGGTAAGGACCGCAAGGCCAACGGGTTCCGTCACTTCTTCAACGCCTACATGTCGGGCGCCGCTCTGGCCCCGGTGCTGAAGAACGCCTACGGCACCGACCGTCGCGCCTATCACCTGACCGCCGACTACACCTGGGGCTGGACCCAGCAGGAGTCGATCCAGAACGCGACCGAAGCGCTGGGTTGGGAAACCGTCAACAACGTGCTGACCCCGGTGGGCGCAGGCGACTTCTCGTCCTACATCACGCCGGTTCTGAACTCGGGCGCGGACGTGCTGATCCTGAACCACTACGGCGGCGACATGGTGAACTCGCTCACCCAGTCGATCCAGTTCGGCCTGCGCGACGCGCAAGCCAACGGCAAGAACTTCGAGATCGTCGTGCCACTCTACTCCGAACTGATGGCCGCCGGTGCTGGCGAGAACATCAAGGGCGTGTACGGCTCGATGAACTGGAACTGGCAGCTGTCGGATGAGGGCACCCAAGCCTTCGTGAAATCCTTCGGTGAAAAGTACGGCCGTCCGCCGTCGGGTTCGGCCCACACCTGCTACGTGCAGACCCTGCTCTATGCAGACGCCGTGACCCGTGCCGGTTCGTTCAACCCCTGCGCCGTGGCCGAAGCTCTCGAAGGCTTCGAGTTCGACGGTCTGGGCAATGGCCCGACGCTTTACCGCGCCGAAGATCACCAGTGCTTCAAGGACGTGCTGGTCATGAAAGGCGCCGAGAACCCGACCACCGAATACGACACCCTCGAAATCGTGGAAGTCACCCCGGTGGATCAGGTCATGTACGAGCCCAACCACCCGATGTTCGGTGGCGACGAAGCCTCGCTCGGCGCGTGCAACGACGGCGCGTAATCGTCTGACCCTTTCGTAGGGCGGGGACACCCCCGCCCTACACTCATGCGCAGGCAGTGGGCGGCAAGACCCGCGCCGCGTTCGTTTCACACACCTTCATGCAGCACCGGTGGGGACAATGGACGCCATCATTCTTCAAATTCTGAACGGGCTCGACAAAGGCTCAGCTTACGCGCTGATCGCCCTCGGGCTCACGCTCATTTTCGGCACGCTCGGCGTGGTGAACTTCGCGCATGGCGCGCTGTTCATGATCGGCGCCTTCGTCGCCGTCACGCTCCAGCGTATTTTCAACCTGTCCTTCGAGCAGATCGACCCGTCGAAAAAAGACTTCCTCGGCAATCCGCTCAAGGTCGAAGTGCCCTATGTGGACGCATGGTTCGGCCATGATGTCGGCGAATGGCTGATCGACTGGTCCGTGCCGCTGGCCATCATTGCCTCGATCCCCGTGATGCTGCTGGTCGGTTTTGTGATGGAGCGCGGGCTCATCAAGCACTTCTACAAGCGTCCTCATGCCGACCAGATCCTCGTGACCTTCGGCCTCGCGATCGTGCTGCAGGAACTCATCAAGTATTTCTTCGGGGCCAACCCGATCCAGACCGGGGCGCCCGACGCCTTTGCCGGGTCGATGGATTTCGGCGTGCTTCTGGGCTTTGACCCGAACGTCATCATCTATCCCTACTGGCGTCTGGTCTACTTCCTCTTCGCTGCCATCGTGATCGGCGCGGTGTTCGCCTTCCTCCAGTTCACCACCTTCGGGATGGTCGTGCGCGCCGGTATGGCCGACCGCGAGACCGTAGGCCTCTTGGGTATCAACATCGACAAGCGGTTCACGCTGATGTTCGGCCTCGCCGCCGCCGTCGCGGGCATGGCGGGCGTGATGTACACGCCCATTCTGGCCCCGAACTATCACATGGGGATGGACTTCCTCGTCCTCTCCTTCGTCGTGGTCGTGGTCGGCGGCATGGGCAGCCTGCCCGGCGCCGTCGCCGCAGGCTTCCTCTTGGGCATCCTGCAAAGCTTCGCCTCGATGAACGAGATCAAGTCGCTCATTCCCGGCATCGACCAGGTCATCATCTACCTCGTCGCCATCATCATTCTGCTCACCCGTCCGCGGGGCCTCATGGGCCGTGCCGGCGTGATGGAGGAATAAGACCATGAAAATGCTCGGTCTGTCCCAGAAGGACACAACCTTTCTGCTGATCGTCATCTTTCTGACGCTGATCACGCCGATCCTGCTCCAGCCGTTCCCCGAAGGCTCCGGCATGGCCACGTTCAACGCGGGCTACCCGGACCTGATGCAGCGGTTCGCGATCTTCGGCATCTTCGCCATCGGCTTTAACATCCTGTTCGGCCTCACCGGCTACCTCTCGTTCGGCCACGCGGCCTTTCTCGGGGTCGGGTCCTACTCGGTGGTCTGGATGTACAAGCTGCTGGGCTACAACGTGGTCCCCGGCATCGTGCTGGCGATCATCATCTCGGGCCTCTTTGCCCTGCTCATCGGTTACGTGTCGCTACGCCGGTCGGGGATCTACTTCTCGATCCTCACGCTGGCCTTCGCGCAGATGAGCTACAACCTCGCCTATTCGATGCTGACCCCGCTCACCAATGGGGAAACCGGGCTTCAGGTCTACACCAACGACCCGCAGGTCCTGATGGGCGAAGGCAGCCCGACCTCGCCGCATTTCTTCGGCATCGTGATGAACGAAAGCTCGAAGCTGAACTTGGGCGGGTGGGAGTTCACCTTCAACAACGGCTACTACTTCTGTGCCGTGGTCGCGGTCCTCGTCTTTTACCTGTCGCTGCGGATCTTCCGGTCACCCTTCGGCCTGATGCTGCGCGCGATCAAGACGAACCAGACGCGCCTGAACTACACCGGGCTGAACTCGCGCCCCTACACCCTCGCCGCCTTCGTCATCTCGGGCATGTATGCCGGTCTCGCCGGTGCGCTCATGGCCTCGATGGACCCGCTGGCGGGTGCGGAGCGGATGCAGTGGACCGCATCGGGCGAAGTCGTCCTGATGACCATCCTCGGCGGTGCCGGCACCCTCATGGGGCCGATCCTCGGCGCGGGCTTCATCAAGTACTTCGAAAACATCTTCTCGAAGATCAACGACAACATGCTGCACCAGTGGTTCGCGTGGATGCCGGACGGGATCGAGGATTTCCTTATCGGTGTCAGCCACTTCTTCGTCGGCAAATCCTGGCACCTGACGCTCGGCCTGCTCTTCATGCTCGTCGTCATCTTCCTGCCCGGTGGCCTTGTCGAAGGTGGCCAGCGCATCGCCAAACGCTTCCGCAACCGCAAGTCGAAAGACAGCGGGGCGGAAGCCCAGACGCAGCCCGCGGAATAAGGAGAAGCTCCAATGGGTATCCTTGAAGTCAAGAACGTGGGCAAACGCTTCGGCGGTCTGCAGGCCCTCTCGGACGTGAACCTCTCGGTTCAGGAAAACACCGTCCACGCGATCATCGGGCCAAACGGCGCGGGCAAGTCCACCCTGCTCAACTGTTTCGTGGGCAAGCTGATCCCCGACACCGGATCGGTCATGTTCAACGGCCAGTCGGTGCTGGGTCTCAAGCCGCACCAGATCAACCAGATGGGCATTTCCCGCGTGTTCCAGACGCCCGAGATTTTCGGCGACCTGACCGTGATGGAAAACGTCATGATCTCGTGCTTCGCCAAGCGCGACGGTGCCTTCCGCATGCATCCGTTCGAAACGGTGGCGCATGAGATGGACATCGTCGAGCAGGCCGAGATGATGCTCACCGACGTGAACATGGTGGACAAACGGCACATGCAGGCGTCGTCCATGTCGCGCGGCGACAAGCGGCGGCTCGAAATGGCGATGTGTCTGGCGCAGGAGCCGAAACTCCTGCTGCTGGACGAGCCGACGGCGGGCATGGCGCGCGCCGACACCAACAACACGATCGACCTCCTGAAGGAGATCAAAGAGAAGCGCGACATCACGATGGCGATCATCGAACACGACATGCACGTCGTGTTCTCGCTCGCCGAACGGATCACGGTGCTGGCGCAAGGCACGCCGCTGGTCGAGGATACGCCCGAGAACATCAAAGGCCATCCGAAGGTGAAAGAAGCCTATCTGGGCGAGGCTGCGTAAGGGGATGAAGGACATGAACGAACAAGTCGTCGGAGAGGCCAAGCGCCGCGAACCGGTGGACCACTCGAGCAACGCCAACCACGCCGCCACGGCGCCCGCGTTCTTCTCGTGCTGGGACATTCACGCCTATTACGGCGAGAGCTACATCGTGCAGGGCGTGACCTTCAACATCCACGAAGGCGAGATCCTCGCGCTTCTGGGCCGCAACGGGGCCGGCAAGACCTCGACCCTGCGCGCCATCGCCCGCACCGGCAGCCCGATGGTCACGCAGGGCGAAATCTGGCTCGACCACAAGCCCCTGCACCAGATGAAAAGCCACGAAGCGGCGCAGAACGGCCTCGCCCTCGTGCCCGAAGATCGCCGGATCATTCAGGGCCTCACGGTCGAAGAGAACCTGCAACTCGCCCAGATCGCCCCGCCGATCGGCTGGTCGCTGGAGCGCGTGTACGAGCTCTTCCCCCGTCTCAAGGAACGGCGTAAGCAAGAGGGCACGACGCTCTCGGGCGGCGAACAGCAGATGCTCGCCATCGCCCGCGCTCTGGTCCGCGATATCAAGGTTCTCCTGCTTGACGAGCCCTACGAAGGTCTGGCCCCCGTCATCGTCGACGAGATCGAGAAGACCTTGAACATCATCAAGGCACAGGGCATCACAACCGTGCTGGTGGAGCAGAACGCGGTCCGGGCGCTGGAACTCGCCGACCGGGCCGTGATCCTCGACACTGGCACCGTGGTCTTCGACGGCACCGCGAAAGAGGTGCTCGACAACGAAGAGCTGCGTCACGAATACCTGGCCATCTGAGCCGGACCCGCGACGCGCCGGGAGGGGCGCGCGCACCCGCCAGATCACGGGCGCCTTCCGGGGCGTCCGTTTCAAGAACACGACCGGCAGGAGGAGGACCGACCATGTCCGACAAGACCTACGCCCCATCCGATGATTTCGTCAAAAACGCCAATGTCGACGCGGCCAAGTACGAAGAGATGTACGCCGCATCCGTGAACGACCCCGACGCCTTCTGGGGCGAGCACATGACCCGGCTCGACTGGATCAAGACGCCGACCAAGATCAAGAACACCTCGTTCGACTACCACAACGTGTCGATCAAGTGGTTCGAGGACGGCGAGATCAACGTGGCCGCGAACTGCGTCGACCGCCACCTTGCCACGAGGGGCGATCAGACCGCGATCATCTGGGAAAGCGACGACCCCAACGTCGACAAGCACATCACCTATAACGAGCTGTCCGAGCAGGTGAACAAGCTCGCCAACGTCTACAAGTCGCTGGGCGTGGGCAAGGGCGACCGGGTGGTGCTCTACCTCCCCATGATCCCCGAAGCGGCCTATGCCATGCTGGCCTGCGCGCGCATCGGCGCGATCCACTCCATCGTTTTCGCAGGCTTCTCGCCCGAGGCGCTGGCGGCCCGTGTGTCGGGCTGCGAGGCCAAGCTCATCGTCACCGCAGATCAGGCCCCGCGCGGGGGCCGCGCCACGCCGCTCAAGTCGAACGTGGACAAGGCGCGCGAGCATTGCGGTGACGTGCAGACCCTCGTGGTCGAGCGCACGGGCGCCGATGTCGGGCTCAAGGAAGGGCTCGACCATTCCTATAACGCGCTGATGGCCAATGCCTCGGCCGATTGCCCGCCGGAGCCGATGAACGCCGAAGACCCGCTGTTCATCCTCTACACCTCCGGCTCGACCGGCGCGCCCAAGGGCGTGGTCCACACCACCGGCGGCTACCTGCTTTACGCAGCCCTCACGCACGAGGTGACGTTCGACTACCATGACGGCGACATCTACTGGTGTACGGCGGATGTGGGATGGGTCACCGGCCACAGCTACATCGTCTATGGCCCGCTGGCCAACGGCGCGACCACGCTGATGTTCGAAGGCGTGCCGACCTACCCGGATGCGGGCCGGTTCTGGGCCGTGTGCGAAAAGCACAAGGTGAACCAGTTCTACACCGCTCCCACTGCGATCCGCGCGCTCATGGGTCAGGGCACCGAATGGGTCACGAAATACGACCTCTCCGACCTCAAGCTCTTGGGCACCGTGGGCGAACCGATCAACCCCGAAGCCTGGAACTGGTACAACGAGGTCGTCGGCAAGGGGAACTGCCCCATCGTCGACACCTGGTGGCAGACCGAAACCGGCGGTCACATGATGACCCCCCTGCCCGGCGCCCATGCGACCAAACCGGGCGCGGCGATGAAGCCGTTCTTCGGGGTGCAGCCCGTGGTGCTCGACCCGCAGGCCGGAACCGAAATCGCCGAGTCCCCCTGCGAGGGCGTGCTTTGCATCGCCGACAGCTGGCCGGGCCAGATGCGCACGGTTTACGGCGACCATGAGCGGTTCGTGAAAACCTACTTCTCGGACTACAAGGGCTACTACTTCGCCGGTGACGGGTGTCGCCGCGATGCCGACGGCGACTATTGGATCACCGGCCGGGTCGATGACGTCATCAACGTGTCGGGCCACCGGATGGGCACCGCCGAGGTCGAAAGCGCCCTCGTCGCCCATTCCAAAGTGTCCGAGGCTGCCGTCGTCGGCTTCCCGCACGAGATCAAGGGTCAAGGCATCTATTGCTACGTCACCCTGATGGAGGGCGAGGAATATACCGACGAGCTCAAGACCGAGCTTCGCAACTGGGTCCGCTCCGAAATCGGCCCCATCGCCTCGCCGGATTACATCCAGTGGGCACCGGGCCTCCCCAAAACCCGGTCGGGCAAGATCATGCGCCGCATCCTGCGCAAGATCGCCGAGAACGACTATGGCGCGCTCGGCGACACCTCGACGCTGGCCGACCCGAGCGTGGTCGACGACCTGATCGCGAACCGCAAACCCGACTGACGCCTCCCCGAGCGCTCCGCGATATGCGGGGTCTCACCTTCAGGCCGACGCTTCGTGCGTCGGCCTTTTTTGTTTTCCCATACGTTCGACACCTGAGATGCGGGCGGCCACCCAACCGATAAGCCCCTGAAAAATAACATTAACCAAGTGATAGACCGCAAATCTCACAACTCCGGGAACAAATCACACCGGCCTCGCATTGGAGTGGCAAGGCGCGCAACGCGCCACGACAACTAGGAGATTTAAATTATGAAACCGCTGAACAAGACCCTGATGACGTCTGCTGCCGCCCTCGTCCTCGTCGCGGGCTCGGCCTTTGCTCAGGACGTTTCGACCGATGCTGAAGTGACCGGCGACGTGGCCACCGAAGGCACCACGATGAACACCGACACGGACATGTCGACCGACATGGACGCGACCGGTGGTGACGTGACCGCTGACGCGGAAATGGAAACCGAGACCGAGCTGGAATCGGACCTCGAGACCGCCGCCGAAGAAACCGGTGAAGCGATCGAGAACACCGCCGAAGACGTGGCTGACGCCGCCGAGAACACCGCGGACGACATCGAAGAAGGCGCCGAAGAACTGGCCGCCGACGCCGAAGCCGCTGCGGACGAAGCTGGCGAAGAGATGAACGAGATGGCTGCCGATGCGGAAGCCGAGATCGAAGGTTCGGTCGACGGTGAAATGTCCGCCGAAGCTGGCATGATCGACTCCGACCTCGAAGCCGCTGCTGACGTCGAAATCGCGTCGCTCGTCGGCACCAACGTCGTGTCGCAGGACGGCAACGACGTCGGTGAGATCGACAACTTCTACATGCTCGACAACAAAGTCTGGGCTGTGGTCGGCATCGGTGGTTTCCTCGGCATTGGCGAACATGACGTCGCCATCGACCTTGCGAACCTCGCCGTGAACGAAACCAGCGAAGACGGCCTCGTGACCGAGTTCATGATCACCGGCTACACGGAAGCTGATCTCGAAGCGATGGAAGAGTTCGACAGCGAAACCGCCACGGTCATCGACTCGACGTCGAGCCTGCGCGCCGCTTCCGGCTCGTAATCCACGACATCACTCACGGACGTAAATTTAACGTTCGAGGCCGGCGCATGGGGCTCCATGCGCCGGCTTATTTCTGTCTTACGCCCAAGTTGTAACGACAACCATTTCTTGACCGAACGGTAAGAATCGACCCAATATGAGAACCATTGGATCATTTACGCATCGTGTAGACATTTAAGACTGCATTTAAGTTAGTGAGTGGACGGATCGACCCCCGACCGATTTCTCGGCTCGGGGGTTATTCGTTCCCCCTCCCCCTCAGCCGTCCCGTTTGGCGATCATCAACTCGACGCGCCGCAGCTCCCGCAGGATGCGGTCGGCTTGGATCTGCGGCATCAGGCTCAGTTTCAGAACCGTCGCCATCAGCGCCAGCGTGGCCGCCGTGATCCCCCATTTGACGGCCATCAGCACGTCCGTCGCGCCGTAGAACTGGAACCCGCACCAGACGGCGAAGCCGAACATCGTCGTCTGCACGATCATGACCACCCACGTGATCCACCCGAGCTTGCCCTGAAACGTCCCAAGCGCCAGCGCGAACCAGCCCCGTTCGGCGGTCGCCTCGGCGATGGCGCGATCCTCTTCGGACAGCGCCTCTTCGATCATCCGATCAATCTTGTTCATCATCCTCTCCTTCCAAGAGATCGCGCAGCTTGCGCCGCGCATGCATGAGGCGGGTTTTCACGGTCCCCACGGGCACATCCAGCGCCGTGGCGACCTCGCCCACCGACAGGTCTTCGAGATAGAAAAGCGCGACCGTCGCCGCCTGATCGCGTGGCAGCGATGCGATTGCGCTGCGCACCTTGGCCCCGTCGCTGGCCAGTGGCCCGGCCTCGTCGACCGTCACCACAGCTTCGGCCAGAGCCGCCGCTTCGAGCGCCCGACCACGTTGACGTCGCTTGATCTCGCGCGCCACGCGTCGAGTCACGATCCTGAGCGCCCAAGGCAGAAACGCATGGTCATCGCGCAGGGACCGAAGCCCCCGCAGGATGTCCACCCATGCCTCCTGCACCACGTCGCGCGCAGCGTCCCGGTCGCCCAAGAGCCGCACGGCATGCGCCATCAGCCGGTCACCGCGAAGCTCCACCAGCCGCGCCAGAGCACGGCGGTCCCCGGCCCGCGCCGAGGCGACAAGATAGGCTTCGAGCGCCCGGATACGACTGTCCATCGCCGCTTTTCCCCTTTCGTATGGGAGAGTGCGACGGTCAGCCGTTTCGGTTCAATGAGATCGTTACTGCGCGGTCCAGCCGCCATCGACCGGGATCGTCACGCCGGTCAGGTTGTGCGCGGCCTCAGAGCACAAAAACACCGCGAGCGCACCAAGGTCTGAGGTCTGGGTCATGCGCAGCGAGGGCTGCTTTTCCGACAGAAGGTCCGCGATCCCCGCATCCCGGTCGCCGTCATGCAGATCGGCCTTGGCCTGAATCTGGCTTTCGATCAGCGCGGTCTCGGTGAACCCCGGCCCGATGCAGTTCACCGTCACGCCGCCCATTTTGGGATCACCCTTCGAGGCGTATTCCAGCGCCACGACCTTGGACAGCCCCACCAGACCGTGCTTGGCCGCCACGTAAGGCGTCTTTTCCTTCGAGGCGACCAGCCCATGCACGGATGCGATGTTCACCACGCGGCCATAGCCGCGTTCGGCCATTTTGGGCAGCGCCGCCTTCATCGTGTGGAAACAGGCCGACAACATGATCGCGATGATCGCGTCCCATTTCTCGTCCGGCATATCCTCGATCGGGGCGGTGTGCTGGATGCCTGCGTTATTCACAAGAATGTCGATCGGCCCCCAGCCTTCGACCTCGTCCATCAGGTCGCGCACGTTCTGCGCCTTGGACACGTCCGAGCCGAAGAACCTCACCTCCGGCGCACCCGCCGCCTGCACCTGTTTCACCGCATCGTCGGCGGATTTGTCGCCCGGCAGCGAATGCAGCGCGATCCGCGCGCCTGCACGCGCAAGCTCCAGCGCGACACCCAGTCCGATGCCGCTGGTCGATCCGGTGATCAGGGCGGTTTTTCCGTTCAGTGAAGTCATCAGGTCATCTCCTTGAGCCGCGCGCGCATTGCCGTGCACCGCGTGTTAACCCCATAATCCCGCCTGCGTCCCGTGGCGCAACCGGCTTTTCGCCCCCGCCCCCTCGCACGTGCGGCCGTTGCGGGCTCTGCGGGACCCTAATGCGGCCTCCGCGCCACGCGCCAGTCCGTAAAGTCCCGTAGTTGTTGATCGTCTGGTCAAATCCATGCAATCTGTGTTTCCGTCCGGTGAGAGAAAACGCAGATGAACCACGCCAAGCCCGTCACGCGCATTCAGCGCAGAAATCGCGAAACCATCCGCGAGGCCGCGCTGGACGTGTTCTCGCAACATGGCTTTCGCGGCGCGACTCTCGACCAGATCGCGCAGGCGGCGGGACTGTCGAAACCCAACCTTCTGTACTATTTCCCCTCGAAAGAGGCGATCCATGTCGAGCTTCTGTCGCATCTGATGACCGACTGGCTCGAACCGCTGCGCGCGCTCGACGCGAATGGCGACCCGGTGCAGGAAATCGTGGCCTATGTGCTGCGCAAACTCGACATGTCGCAGGAGCTTCCGCGTGAAAGCCGGCTGTTCGCGAACGAGATCGTGCAGGGCGCGCCCCGGATCATGGATATGATCACCGGCGAGCTGAAGGAACTGGTGGATGAAAAGGCCGAGGTCATCCGCAACTGGTCCGAGGCCGGGCGACTGGCCCCCGTTAACCCCTATCACCTGATTTTCTCGATCTGGTCGACCACTCAGCATTATGCCGACTTCGACATTCAGGTGCGCGGGATTCTTCAGCCGACCGGCGCCGAGCATTTCGACGATGCACGGGCGTTCCTGACCCACATGTACACGGCGGCGCTGACCCCCTCGGCTTAAGGCTTGGTTAACCAGCCTTCCGGGATTCTGTGGACAACCCGACTTTCGACGCAAAGTATGGAGGGACGCATACGGTGGGGGCACCGTAGTCGGAGCATGGAAATGGAGATTTCCGGACCAGCCCCAATGGGCACCAAGGCCGCATTCGCGATGCCCGTACATGACCTGCGCCCCGCAGCGGTCCACAAGGTCGAGCAGAAGTCGGCGACCTCTGACGCCGGGGCCGAGGCACGCGAGCATCCCCAACAGGACGCACAGGCCAGCGCATCGCGCGACATCATCGCCCTTCGGCGCATGGTCGCGCAGGGGCAACGCCCTGCCGGGCCGCCACCGTCGTTCGAAGTGAGCCTGCTGGAGGTCGAAAGCGACCTGAAGCAGAAACTCGCCCGGATGGAGGTTGAGCGCACTCAGGCGCGCGACCTTTCCGCCGTTCAGGGCCAGCCCGAACCCAGACCGGCACCCGAACCGGCTCCGGAACCGGCATCAGACCCCGCGCTCGAAACCGCACCGGCTCAGGCGCAGGACACGCCCGAACCGGTCGCGGACGAGGATGCCGCCTGATCGCTGGCGCCCAAACTGGTGCGCCAGATATCACTTCTGCCGGATAAGCCGCTTTCGGGCGGGTGATCCGATACGCCGATTCCGGTCAAATCGCATGGGGGTGCTTTTCTCCCCCCGCCTGCCGTCCTATAAGCGGGGTTGATATGCCCCCGCGATAGATGGGGGGACCAGGCTCGAGGACGGTATGACCAAGAATTCCCATGACAGCGATGTGGCCTTCATTCAGGCCCTTGCCGAGCTTCTGCGTGAGAACGACCTCACCGAGCTCGAGGTGAAGCGTGAGTATGGCGAGGCCGACCGGCTGAACGTCCGCGTTGCCCGCGGCGGTCAGGTCGTGACCCATGTCGCGCAAGCCCCCGCAGCCCCGGCGCCGGCCCCTGCCGCCGCGCCCGCCGCTGCCGCTCCGGCCCCCGCCGCCGCTGGCACCGACGAAGACCCGGCCAAGCACCCTGGCGCGGTCACCTCGCCGATGGTGGGCACCGTCTATCTCGCCGCCGAACCCGGTGCCGCCGCCTTCGTCAAGGTCGGCGACAAGGTTGCCGAGGGCGACACGGTTCTCATCGTCGAGGCGATGAAGACCATGAACCAGATCCCCGCGCCCCGCGCAGGCACCGTCAAACGCATCCTCGTCGAAGACGGCTCGCCCGTGGAATACGGCGCGCCCCTGATGATCCTCGAGTAAGGGTTTCGGATGTTCGACAAGATCCTGATCGCCAACCGGGGCGAAATCGCCCTTCGCGTCATCCGCGCGGCCCGCGAGATGGGGATTGCCACCGTGGCCGTCCACTCCACCGCCGACGCGGATGCCATGCATGTGCGTATGGCCGATGAAAGCGTCTGCATCGGCCCGGCCTCGGGCGCGCAGAGCTACCTGCACATCCCGGCCATCATCGCGGCCTGCGAAGTCACCGGCGCTCAGGCGATCCACCCCGGTTACGGCTTCCTCTCGGAAAACGCGAACTTCGTGCAGATCGTCGAAGACCACGGGCTGACCTTCATCGGTCCGTCGGCGGCGCATATCCGTATGATGGGCGACAAGATCACGGCCAAGGAAACCGCCGAGAAGCTCGGCATCCCGGTCGTTCCCGGCTCGGCAGGCGGCGTGCCCGACATCGAAACCGCGCGCAAGGTCGCGGCCGAGATGGGCTATCCGGTCATCATCAAGGCGACCGCCGGTGGTGGCGGGCGCGGCATGAAAGTGGCCGAAACCGAGGCCAAGCTGGAAAATGCGTTCCGCACCGCCCGGTCCGAGGCCAAGGCCGCCTTCGGCAACGACGAAGTCTATATGGAGAAGTATCTCCAGAAACCGCGCCACATCGAAGTGCAGGTGTTCGGCGACGGCAAGGGCGGCGGCGTCCATCTGGCCGAGCGGGACTGCTCGCTCCAGCGCCGTCACCAGAAGGTCTTTGAAGAGGCCCCCGGCCCCGCGATCTCGCCCGAGGAACGCGCGCGCATCGGTGGCGTCTGCGCCAAGGCGATTGCCGAAATGGGCTATGCCGGCGCGGGGACGATCGAGTTTCTCTACGAGGACGGCGAGTTCTATTTCATCGAGATGAACACCCGCCTTCAGGTCGAACACCCGGTCACCGAAGGCATCTTCGGCGTCGATCTCGTGCGCGAACAGATCCGCGTGGCCGAAGGTCTGGGCCTGTCGTTCACCCAAGACGACCTCGTCATCAACGGCCATGCCATCGAGATTCGCATCAACGCCGAGAAGCTTCCGAACTTCTCGCCGTCTCCGGGCAAGATCACGCAGTACCATGCCCCCGGCGGGCTTGGCGTGCGGATGGATAGCGCGCTCTATGACGGCTATTCGATCCCGCCCTATTACGACAGCCTGATCGGCAAGCTCATCGTCCACGGACGTGACCGGCCCGAGGCGCTGTCGCGTCTGGCCCGTGCGCTGGGCGAGTTGGTGATCGACGGCATCGACACCTCGATCCCGCTGTTCCACGCGCTGCTCGCCGAAGAGGACATCCTCACCGGCAACTACGACATCCACTGGCTGGAGCACTGGCTGGCCGAGAACATGAGCTGACGGGATGGCCGGTCCCCCGGACAGGCTGACCCCGGAAATCCTTCTGCATGCCTATGCCTCGGGCATCTTTCCGATGGCCGAGGACGCAGGGGACAGCTCGGTTTTCTGGGTCGACCCACGGTTCCGGGGCATCCTGCCGCTCGACGGCTTCCGGCTCTCCCGCTCTCTCGCCCGCACGATCCGCAAAGCGCCTTTCCGGGCTTCGCTCGACGAGGATTTCGAGGGCGTGGTCGAGGGCTGCGCGGACCGTGAGACGACGTGGATCAACGGCTCGATCTTCGAGGGCTACCGACGCCTTCACGCGATGGGCCGCGCCCATTCCATCGAATTGTGGGAGGGTGAGGCGCTGATCGGTGGCGTCTATGGCGTCACGCTGGGCCGCGCCTTCTTTGGCGAGTCGATGTTCTCGCGCCGCCGCGACGCCTCCAAGATCGCGCTCGCGACCCTCGTGGCGCATCTGGGCCAGACCGGCTTTACGCTCTTCGACACGCAGTTCATCACCAAGCATCTGGCCTCGCTCGGTGGGGTCGAAGTGCCGCGCGCGCGATATCACGCGATGCTGTCTGCGGCGCTTTCAGATGGCGAGGCCGACATCCTGTCGCGCCCCCTGCCCGACCCTCACTCGGTCGTGCAGTTCATCACCCAGACGTCGAACCGCGAGTGATCCAGCGCGGACAGCGCCGGGGACGAGGCCACCATCCAGCCGTCGAACAGCGCGTCCTCGTTGTTGCCGTCGCGGATGACCAGATGCGCGAACGCGTCGCCTTGCGGGTTGTCGTTCGGATAGCGGCATTCAGCCATCGTGACCTGTAGCCAGCCCAGTTGCCCGGTCTCGCCCGCCGCGAGGCTGAGGTCGACCGAGGTGCCCGCCAGCTTGTCCAGCCCCCGCAGAAGCGCGCCGGTGCCCTGCGTCACCTCCGGCCCTTCCTGCACCGTGGTCACGGTGTCCCCCTCGCCCTCGCGCAGCGGCGCGTTGGGGTCGATCGGGTTGCCGTATTCATCGAAGGGCACGTCTTCCTCGAACACCTGATCCTCAGGCGTGTCGATGGGCGCCTCGCCCTCGATCACATCGAGCGGTTCGAATTGCTGGCCATCCTGTGCAAGCGTCGGGGCCGCCGCTACAAGCGCTGCGGCGACAAGGGCCGAGGTCAGGCGCATCACTGCCTCCCAAGCTGGTCGAGAAGGAAATCCATGAGGGTCTCGTCCCGAGACCCGGTGCGGAAGCGTCCGCCGGAGGACAGCGGAAACGACGAGTCGCCGGGGATGATCTCGACATAGTTGCCCCCCAGCAGGCCCTCTGACGCCACGACGGCGAGGCTGTCTTCGGGAAAGGCGTATGTCGGGTCCACGGTCAATTCGGTCTCGGCTGAAAAGGTTTCGGGGTTGAGGGCGAGCCAGCTCACCCGGCCCACTTTCACGCCAGCCACCCGCACGTCGGAGCCGACGTTGATCCCCTTCGCAGATACGAGCGACACGCGATAGCTTTGCGTGGCGTCACCGCCCCCGAACCAGCCGATTGCGCCGCCCGCATAGATCAGGAATCCCACGGCCACGGCCAGAACCACGCCACCGGTGACGGTTTCGGCAATCTCGCTCCGGCTGATCATGCGCGATCCCCCCGACCTCGCCGTGACAGGGTCACTCCGGCTGCCAGGCCTCGTAGTCGGACCGTTCGACGGGCTTTTCGCGGCGGATCGACCCGGCGGGCACATAGGCCATCGCGGTGCCGGTCATGTTGTCGATATGCGGCTTTTCCCAGTCCTTGTGGGCCAGCGGGTTCAGCGACGGGTTGTCGTCGAAGGTGCGGTGCAGCCAGCCGTGCCAGTCCGCCGAGATGCGGCTCGCCTCGGGCTCGCCCGCGTAGCAGACCCAGCGTTTGCTGTCTTCCTTGTTGCGGTAGAACTCGTTGCCCTGCGCATCCTCGCCCACCTTCACGCCTTTGCGCCAGGTGTAGATACGGGTGCCGAGTGTTTCTTCGTGCCACCAGGTCAGAAGGGACAGGATGAACCGCATTGGACGCCTCCGATATTGCCTTTCCCGTATGGCTCAAACGCCCGGCAAGGTCCAGCCCGAACGGGGCCTCTGGGCCGAAGCCCGCCAAAGGGCGAGGTGTGAACTTTTTCGTTCATTTTTTGCGGCAATGCCATCTTTTCGGCACGATTGGCGCCCATATGGAAACGGTTTTTATTCACGTGTTTCAGGAGGACCCTATGTTCGAGTTTCATAATCTCGGCGCTTTGACCGCAGGTGCGGTTCTGATCGGCGCCTTCCAGCTTGGTGGTAACGGGCTGAATACCGGCGAATTGCACGTCTCCGGGGCCAAGGTGGTCACGGTCTCGTCTCGCCATGCGACAGACACCCGCATGCAGGCCTATTCCGGTCTCGGCGCCTTTGCGCAAGAGGCCGAGGGCGAAGCCTCGGCCTATGAAAAGGTCATGGTGGCCTGGGACCAGCTTACCGAAAGTCTGGCCTACAGGGCAAAGCAGGTGCTCATATCGCTTACTGACTGAGCCGCGCCACCGCCTCGATCTCGATTTTCATCTCGGGGTTCATGAGGCGGGCTTCAATCATGGTCGCCGCGGGCATTGCCGTCGCGAACGCCTTGGACAAAACCGGCCAGCAGGCCTCGAAATCGTTCCCGTCGGGCAGGATGTATTTCACTTGCACGACATCGTCGAGACTGCCCCCGGCCTCTGCCAGCGCGCGCCCGATCGTGGCGAGCGCGTTGGCAGCCTGATCGGCTACGTCTGCGGGCATCTCCATCGTCTCGTAATCGTAGCCGGTGGTGCCCGAGACATAGACCCAGCCGTCGACTGCGACGGCGCGGGAATAGCCGATCTGCGCCTCGAACGGCGAGCCGGAACTGATGTGTTTACGGTTCATGTCATGATCTCCCACGAAAAAGGCCACCCGGCTTCGGGTGGCCCTGAAACTTGTGTCTGTCGGTCACTCAGCCTGCGCTGGCGCCTTCCTTGCGGTCCTCGGCATAGATGATGAGCGGCTTGGCGTCGGTATTCGCCGCCTCTTCGTTCACCACAACCTCGTCGACACCTTCGAGCGCCGGCAGGTCGAACATCGTGTCGAGCAGGATGTCCTCCATGATCGAGCGCAGGCCACGCGCCCCGGTCTTGCGGGCGATGGCCTTTTTCGAGATCGCCAGCAGCGCATCATCGGTAAAGGTCAGCTTGGCGTCCTCGATGTCGAACAGACGCTGGTACTGTTTGACCAGCGCGTTCTTGGGCTGCGTCAGGATCGTGACCAGCGCCTCTTCGTCGAGGTCTTCGAGCGTCGCGATGACCGGCAGACGGCCGACGAATTCCGGGATCAGACCGAATTTCAGCAGATCCTCGGGCTCGAGGTCCTGGAACACTTCGCCGATCTTGCGGGCCTGCTCGTCCTTGACGTCGGCACCGAACCCGATGGCCGAGCCTTTGCCGCGCTGCGCGATGATCCGGTCGAGACCGGCAAAAGCGCCGCCGCAGATGAACAGGATGTTCGTGGTGTCCACCTGCAGGAATTCCTGCTGCGGATGCTTGCGCCCGCCCTGCGGGGGAACGCTGGCCACGGTGCCTTCCATGATCTTGAGAAGCGCCTGCTGCACGCCCTCACCCGACACGTCGCGGGTGATCGAGGGGTTGTCGGACTTGCGCGTGATCTTGTCGACCTCGTCGATATAGACGATGCCGCGCTGCGCCCGTTCGACGTTGTAGTCGGCAGCCTGCAGAAGCTTCAGAATTATGTTTTCGACATCCTCGCCAACGTAACCGGCTTCGGTCAGCGTCGTCGCATCGGCCATCGTAAACGGCACGTCGAGGATGCGCGCCAGCGTCTGCGCGAGTAGCGTCTTGCCGCAACCCGTCGGGCCGATCAGTAGGATGTTCGACTTGGCGAGCTCAACGTCATTGGTCTTGCTGTCGTGGTTGAGCCGCTTGTAATGGTTGTGCACGGCAACCGAGAGCACACGCTTGGCGTAGTCCTGGCCAATGACGTAATCATCAAGGACCCGGCATATATCGACGGGCGTGGGGACGCCGTCGAGGCTCTTGACGAGGGCGCTGTTGTGCTCCTCGCGGATAATGTCCATGCACAATTCGACGCATTCATCGCAGATGAACACCGTCGGGCCGGCAATGAGCTTGCGGACCTCATGCTGGCTCTTGCCGCAAAAGGAGCAGTAGAGCGTGTTTTTT
>JAYZLL010000047.1:0-159345 GCA_036154315.1 Pseudomonadota bacterium | reverse complement strand
CGCCCTAACTTGTGCGGCGCGCCCGCCTGATCTAGCCTCTAATTTGTTGCCTCGCGACCCTCAGGAGCTTCACCCCGTCGGCCCGTCTGGCCCACCGTCGTGCGCCTCAGCGCCGCCGGTGAGGGGGTATTTACGTATCTGGCCCGGAGGTCGCAAGGGCTTTTTTGCAGAAACATGACATTTTTCGCCGTAGAGATGGAACCCATTGATATTAAAGGGATTTGTTTGGCAGCTTTCCATCACCGCCTTGCCGAGCCCCTGATTTTCAGGGCGCTAACATCGCCTATTTTGGCCCATCGGCCAGTTTTCCACAGACTCGGGCGCCGAATGAGGCCCTTTGGCCCGCCGATTCAGCCAGTGTGGAGCACAGGCTCCCGGGTGAATCGGCGGAATTTCGGGCCGTTGGCCGTGAATCGGTGAATCGGCCGGTTAAGAATCCTGCGCTCGAGCCGATTCACGGATGAATCAGTGGGCAGAATGCGAACCGGCCCCTCTCCTATCGGACAGGGGCCGGTTTCAGGTCATGCGTTCGCCGTCTGACGGCTGCGTTTCGGCAACCTCACCCTCAGAGCAAGCAGCGCCACGATCGCCACCATATAGAGGACGGGTTCGAGCTGGATGCCCTTACGCAGGAGCAGGAAGTGAATCCCCCCCAGTATGATCGCGGGGTAAAAGAGCTTGTGGACGGTCTTCCACGTCTTGCGCAGTTTGCGCATCGACCAGTTGTTCGACGTCACCGCCAGCGGGATCAGCAGGGCAAAGGCCCCCATCCCGATGGTGATGTAGGGACGTTTCACGATGTCGGCCCAGATCTGGCTCCAGATCTGCACGTCGAGGAACAGCCAGACCGCCAGATGGCAGACGATATAGAAGAACCCGACGAGGCCCAGCGCGCGGCGAAACTTCACGAGGTTGATCTTGGTAAACCGAAACAGCGGCGTGATCGCCAGCGTGGCGAGAAGCACCTGAAGGCCCAGCAGGCCGATCTGATGCTCCATCTCCTTGACCGGGTCGACCCCGAGGTTCCCCATGACTCCCTGATAAAAGAGCCAAGCGGGCGGGATCACCCCGATCAGGTAGATCGGCCAAGCGGGCACTTTGCGCAGGGCGCCGTTGATGGATCGAGCGATCTCAGCCATCAGTAGTTCTCGGACAGGTCCATGCCGGCATAGAGGCTGGCGACCTGATCCTCATACCCGTTGAACATGAGCGTCTCTTGGCGCGAGGCGAAGATGCCCGCACCGATGACACGCTCGGTGGCCTGCGACCAGCGCGGGTGATCCACTTGCGGGTTCACGTTGCTGTAAAAGCCGTATTCCCGTGCGTTCGCTTTATTCCACGTGGTCGGCGGCTCATCCTCGACCAGCGAGATGCGCACGATCGACTTGATCGACTTGAAGCCATACTTCCACGGCACGACCAGCCGGATCGGCGCGCCGTTCTGCTTGGGCATGGGTTCGCCGTAAATGCCGGTCGCCATAAGCGTGAGCGGGTGCATGGCTTCGTCCAGCCGCAGACCCTCGACATAGGGCCATTCGACGACCGGGAACCGCACACCCGGCATCTCGTCCGGGCGATAGGCGGTTTCGAATGCCACATACTTGGCACCGGACTGCACGCCGACTTTGTCGAGCAGCTGGTTCAACTCGAATCCGTTCCACGGGATCACCATCGACCAGGCTTCGACACAGCGGAACCGGTAGATGCGTTCTTCGATGGTCATGCCGTCCATCATCTCGGCCAAGGTATAGGTCCCGGGGCGGTCCACCAGACCGTCGACCTCGATCGACCACGGATCGACCGTCAGCATATGCGCGTTCTGGGCCGGATCTTCTTTGCCGGTCCCGAACTCGTAGTAGTTGTTGTAGTTGGTGATCTCTTCGAGAGTATTGGGCTTGAGCGCGTCCTGCGCCAGCGCCGGGGCCGCAAGGCCGCCAGCCATCAGGCCCGCCGCGCTCGCCATGATCTGGCGCCTGTTCAGGAAGAGTGCCTTGGGCGTGACGTCGTCACGCGTCAGGTCTGGCTTGTATCCGTTTCCCATCGGGTCCTCCTACGTCCTTCCTTTTGACTTCATACGGAAGATACGAGCGCCGGCCCAATAAAGGTGCATCACGATAGTGCGTGAGTACTGTAACTTGGATAGATCTCGTTCATCGGGATCGACCGACCATCCCCCTGCACGATCCGAACATGCCGCCTGCGCATCTGGCGCGGCTCGGCCACGCCGACCGAATGCGCGATCGTCTCGACCTCGTGGATCATGTTCTTGGCGAAACTCGCGACCTTCGCCGCCTTGTCCTTGGGGACGAGGCCCTTTTGCAGATGCGGGTCATGGGTGGTGACGCCGGTGGGGCAGGTGTTCTTGTTGCACTTCAATGCCTGAATGCAGCCGAGCGAGAACATAAAGCCGCGTGCGGACACGACGAAATCGGCCCCCGCGCAGATGGCCCATGCCACATCCGAGGGGTTCACCATCTTTCCCGACGCGATCATGCGGATGCGGTCGTGAAGCCCCCGCTGGTCGCGCAGATCGACGATCCGGGGCAGCGCCTCGCGGATCGGCATCCCAACGAGGTCGATCAGAGGCATCGGGGCCGCGCCGGTCCCGCCCTCGCCCCCGTCGATGGTGATGAAGTCGGGCGCGCTGTCGGCCCCGCGCCGCATGATGCAGTCGAAGAGGTCCGAGAACGGGTCGACCGCGCCCACGACGGTCTTGAACCCGACCGGTTTCCCGGTGACGTCGCGGATATGGGTGATGACGTCGAGCAGATCGTCCCAATCGTCGATTTCTTCGTGCCGGTTGGGCGACTCGCTCGCCTTGCCGACCGGGATGCCCCGGATACGCGAAACCTCTGCATCGACCTTGGCCGCAGGAAGGATGCCGCCTTTGCCGGGCTTGGCCCCCTGCGCGAGTTTCAACTCGAACATCTTTACTTCGGGGCGCGCCGCGACCTTGCGCAGCATCTCGTCCGACAGCTTGCCGTGCTCGTCGCGCACACCGTATTTCGCTGTGCCGATCTGATAGACCACGTCGCATCCGCCCTCGAGGTGATAGGGCGCCATGCCCCCCTCGCCCGTGTTCAGCCAGATGTTCGCTTTCTTGGCCCCCATCGACAGCGCGCGCACTGCAGGCTGGGACAACGCGCCATAGGACATGCCGGAAATGTTGAAGAAGCTCGGCGCCTCATAGGGTTTGGCCGCCGTCGGCCCGATCACCATCGGCGCGGTCTTGGCGTATTGGAACCCGAGCGGTGGAAAGGCCGCGTTCACGAAGATCGAGGTGCCGGGGGTCGAGATGTTGCGGGTGGAACCGAAAGCCACGGTGTTGTCCTTGCCCGCAGCCGCCCGATAGACCCAGTCGCGTTGCGCCCGGTTGAACGGCATCTCTTCGCGGTCCATCGCGAAGAAGTACTGCCGGAAAAACTCGCCCAGCGATGTGAACAGGTGCCGGAACCGGCCGATCACCGGATAGTTGCGGCGCACTGCGTCGGCCGTCTGGAACTTGTCAACTGCCCACCAGATCAGAACCAGCGCCACCGCTGCCCCGATCAGGAAGATAAAAAACATCGCGAGGTATTCGAGGATCCAGAAGGTGGTACTCATCTCAGTTTCCATCGCGCCCTCCCCGGCTATTCCGCTGCGACCGTGTCGACCTGCGACGCGTGGATCAGCAGATGGTTCTTGTTCAGCCGATACCGCTGCACGGTCTTGTCGATCACATAGTCATGCGCTTCGGCCCAGGCGAAAAATGCGTCTTCGTTCTCGTTGTCGACCTCGACCAAGAGAACGGGATGGTGCGTCGTGATCGTATCCTCGAGACCGGAGAGCGCCATCATCTCCATCCCTTCGACATCGATCTTGATGAGGTCAGGGGTAATGCCCGCAAGCAGCGCATCACCCGGCACGACCATCAGGTCGCCCTCGCCCGGCAGCATCTTGGCCCCGCCAAGGTTGCGCTCGCGCTTTTGCATCGCGTAGCCCTTTTCAGCCTTGTCCGACAGCCCGACCCCGAGTTTGGCGAGGTCGAAGACATGCTCGAGCCGGTTGATGAGCACGTTATGGATGAGCAGGCGAAAGGCGAGCAGGTTGGGCTCGACCGGAATTACCTTACCAGCCTTCAGAATGAGCGCCGCATATAAGGAGTGGTTTCCGACGTTCGCGCCGATGTCGACGAATGTGCCGCCCACGGGAAAGAGCCGTTTGAGGTCGTTCAGTTCCTTTTGTTCGTAGAACTGACCCCGGCGATGGTTTCGCTGAATCGGGTCGTTTTCCATATCCACGCAGAAACTGACGCGGGTGTCGTCGACAAGCGTATGGATGATGGTGACGTCATGCGCGCGGAACGGCTTTCCGAATTTGATCTTGGTCAGGATGCGTTCGACGTCGGGGCTCATACCGGCTCCTGTTTCGGTCTGCTCATGGGGTCTCGCGCCCGGTTGATGCGATCATGCAGCGGGGACTTTCTGCGAACAAGGGGAAATGGGATTCGCATAGCGCCCGGTGATGGTCTGGTCTTGCGATCCACCGATCACAGGCGGCGTGCTGCCCGTAGACCCGCCCGCCGTCGGTACACTTCCGCCGCATGGCGAAACGCCGCCTTTGACGGTCGGCTTTCCGCCGGGGCGAAGCCCCCAATCGCGCAACCCGACGCCCAAAACCGTGCCCGGCGCAACGGACAGATGCGCCCTGCGTCGCGGCATGGCCATGTGACCTCACCCCGACAGACGGGACCTTAGAGAGAGGACATAGATATGAAGATCGCAAACCTCGCCATCGCGGCCACCCTGACCATCGGATCGGTCGCAATCGCGCAGGACGTGCAGATGATCGACACGGACGGCGATGGCCTGATCACGGTCGAAGAGCTCATGGCCGCCTTCGACAACGTGAACGAAGACATCTTCACCGCATCCGACACCAATCAGGATGGCGTACTCGATATGGAAGAGCTCGCCTCGGCGCAGGAGGACGGGCTGATCCCGACGGGTGAGATGTAGCCCCCATCTCACCCCCTCCCCGGCGCGGCCCCCGCCATCCCCTGCGGCGGGGGTCGTGTCAGTATTTCACGCCCGCGCGCGTGTAGAGAAACGACATGAGCCACGCGGGCCCGATCAGCAGAAACTGCACATCCTTGAAGAACGACGGCTTCTTGCCCTCGACCTTGTGCCCCCAGAACTGCCCGATCCACGCCAGTACGAACAGGATCAGCGCGGTCGCCCAGATCGGAAGCGGAACCACCGCTTCGAGAAGCTGGATCACGAGGTAGCCTGCGATCAGCACCACCACAAAGCCCACCGCCAGCGGCGGCGACAGAACGGCATAGTATATGAGCGCGGCAACCGCGACCGGCCACAACAGGTTCACCCCGGCAATCGGCGGGATCGCATAGATCAGCGCCATGACGCAGACAAAGATCACGGGCACGCAGATCCAATGCACCGTCTTGTTCGTCGGGTTCTGATGGCTCTCGCCATATTCGGCGAGCAGCGAGTCGACTTTTCTCATTCTATCCTCCCTTGCCGAACCGGCCTCACGGGTCAGTCAGCTGGCCGGGAGATTAGCACGAAACCCCGTTCAAATCGCGCTTGCCCTTACGTGAGGGTCATCTCACGAGAAAAGACCCGCCTTGTTGGGGCGGGTCTTGAAGTGCACCTTGCTGTAGAGCGGATCAGACCGAGGTCGCGCCGCTACCGCCGTCGATCCGGTAATACGCCCCGGTGATGAACGAGGATTTGTCGCTGCCCAGAAATACGATCAGGTCCGCGATCTCGTCGGCCTCGGCATAGCGGTTCAGCGGCACCGTCGCCTCGAACTGCTTGCGCGCTTCGGCTTCGTGACCTTTGGCCACGTTCGTCTCGATCGCACGCATCATCTGCGTGTCGACCCCGGACGGCGCGATGGCATTCACGCGAATACCGTCACCCGCCACTTCAAGCGCTACGGTCTTGTTGATCCCGATCACCGCGTGTTTCGACGCGATATAGGCGCTCATACCGGGCGAGCCGCGCAGGCCACCGAAGGACGCCGTGTTCACGACCGCGCCGGATTTCTGTTTCTGCATGACTTTGAGCACATGCTTGAGGCCCAGAAAGACGCCGTAGACGTTCACGCCCATGACCTGCTGATAGTTCTCGAGCGACTGCTCGGTGATCGGGGCCATGTGGCCGTTGATCCCGGCGTTGTTCACGAACACGTCGATGGTGCCGAACTTTTCGACTGTCTTGGCAACGTAGTTTTCGACCTCAGCCTCGTCCGACACGTTCGCGGCGATCAAGAGCGGCTCGCCCGGAATTTCCTTGGCCGCTTTCTCAAGCGCATCTAGCTTGAGGTCGACGAGCGCGATGTTCGCGCCTTCCGCGGCGAATTTCTTGGCTGCTGCGATCCCGATGCCACCTGCGGCCCCGGTGATGAGAACGGTTTTGTTTTCGAACTGCATGGTTCTTTTCCTCGTATTGGCGTGCGCTCGAATGGGCGCTGTTCACTTGTCACGAGGAAAAGGTATGCCGCTGCATACCGACGGGCAATTCGCGCAGATGCACGGACGGGATGCACAGACGAGCCGAAGTTTTCTGGTAGGGAGGTTGCGCTGAGGGCCGTTCGTTCACGGTGCGATCAGGCCACGCCAAGCGCTGCGTCCAATCCCTCGAAAAGCACGCTCAGCATGAAATCGACTTCCGCCTCGTCGCTCCATTCCCGGTCGGAGGCAAGCACGGCGCGGTGAATGAAGTAGCCCGCGATGAACGACCCGAGTGTGCGAAAGAACCGCTCGCGGTCCAGATCGGTCTCGGGCCCGAGCCCCGTCAGCGCACCGGCCAACTGATGAAACAGTGGCGTCGCCTCCTGCACTACCACCGATCTGAGGTCGGGGTTCACAAGCACCTCCTGCATGAGGATTTTCACCAGCGGTTCGTAAAGACGCATGAAATGGATGCGCGACAGCATGACGGCCCGAAGCAGCCCGCGGCGATCCTCGCGGAAGCGTTCGATCAAGGCATAGGCCTCCTGCTCCGCTGCGGGCGTAAGGATGTGGCGCACGACGGGCTGGGTGATCCTGAGAAGCAGCGCCTTCTTCGACGGGAAATGCCGAAAGATCGTCGCCTCGCCGATCCCGGCGCGTTCGGCGATCATCTTTGTCGATGTGCCGTCGAACCCGAACTCGGCAAAGCAATCCAGCGCAGCGAGGATCGCGAGGCGCTTTTTCGGCGCGCTCGGACCCTCTTCCTTTTCGACCGCCTCAAGGACGGCCCGATAGGCTTCGCTGTCGAACCTCGTCTCTGGATCACTCATACAGTCGTCGCGGCTCCGCTCGCCCCGGCCCGCGCGGGCAGCGTCGCGCGGATCCAGATCAGGGCGAGGCCGAGTATCGCGATGCTCGCGACAAGGACAACCGGGTAAGACATGCCGACACCGTGAACCGCGCCACGATAGGCCGCGCCGATCTGGTCGAGCCCGGCCCAGCCGGTGATCGCGGTCAGCCAGTCAGGGGCCGCCGCCGCCGGGGCCATCACGCCGCCGATGGCGGATTGATAAAAGACCAGCGGAAGGATCACCGCGATCATCCACAGACCCAGAAGCGACAGAAGCCCCACGAACAACCAGGTGAGGGCGAGCGTCGTCGGCCAGACCACGATCCATGCGGGCAGGAACGTCTCCCACCCCGCCGTGGCACCGACGATGAGCGACAGGCAGAACGAGGCGAAGCCGGTGACCAGCACGGGAATGAGCGTGCGGGTCAGGGCGACGGTGCCACGATCGGCCCGGCCACGGGTGGCCAGCGTCATCATGAGCGCACCGACGAAGCCCGCGAGCCACGTCGTGAAGAGCATGACGAACGGCGCCTGCAGTTTCGCCATCGGCCCGACTTCAGCAATCGACGAAACCTCTGCCGTCACCGGCATGGCGCCCGTCGGCATCTGCCCCTTTTCCATCGCCAGGCGCAGCGATGCCACGCCGGCCGACATCGCGGCGGGCAGCATCCGCTCTAGCTGCTGTGCCATCTGAAACTCCGCCACGGTCACGGCGGGCGAGGTCACGATCTCGAACGAGGCTTGGTCGCCCCGGAACGCCTTGGCCGAGAAATCGGTCGGGAAGACGAGAAGCACGCTGATGTCTCCCGCTTCCAGCGCCGCGACCGCCGCGTCGCTGTCATCGAAGCTCTGGGTCGCGAAGGGCATCTGGCCGCTCAGCCCCTGCAGCATCCGTTCGGACACTTTGACCGGCGGCATCTGCAGGCCTTCGTCCTGATTGACGATGCCGAGCGTCACGGATTGCACCGTGCGCGCCGGGTCCATCGGCGCGGTCAGGTTGAAGACCGAGAAGATGAGCATGATGAGGACCGGGACGATGATCGCCTGTTTGGCCATCGGACCTTGGAAGAACGTGTTGACGTGGGTTTTCATGGGAGCCTCCCGAAAGCAGATGCGAGTGTTCACTCGCATATGGGAGCGAGTATTTACTCGCATCACTCACGCCGGTCAAGCAAAACAAAAAGGGCGGGGTTGCCCCCGCCCATTTCGCGGCACCGCCAGTGCCCGGTCGGTTGTCCGACCTTATTCAGTGAACGACCGCGTCATTCGGCTTGGGGTTCTGGGAGTTTCCCACCCGGTCCCCGATGATGAGCCCGTCCGCCCCGGCTGTGACCGGGATCGTCGCTCCGTCGAGTACATCGCCCGCAAGGATCATCTCGGCCAGCGGGTCCTGAAGCGCCTTCTGGATCACCCGCTTCAGCGGGCGCGCCCCATAGACCGGGTCGTAGCCCTGATCGCCAAGCCATTTGCGCGCGTCGTCATCCAGCGTCAGCGTGATGTTGCGCTTGGCCAGACGCTTGGCGAGCAGACCAAGCTGGATGTCCACGATGCCCGACATATCCGCCCGGCCCAGCCGGTCGAAGATGATGGTCTCGTCCAGTCGGTTCAGGAACTCGGGCCGGAAATGCGCCCGCACCGCGTCCATCACGTCCTGCTTCGCCTTCGACGCATCCGCGCCGTCGGGAAGCTGGCTCAGAGCCTGCGCACCGAGGTTCGAGGTCAGCACGATCAGCGTCTGTTTGAAGCTGACCGTCCGCCCCTGCCCGTCGGTGAGCACACCGTCGTCAAGCACCTGAAGCAGCACGTTGAACACGTCCGGGTGCGCCTTTTCGACCTCGTCGAACAGGACGACCTGATACGGTTTGCGCCGCACGGCTTCTGTCAGCACGCCGCCTTCGTCATAGCCGACATAGCCCGGAGGCGCGCCGATCAGGCGGGCGACCGCGTGCTTCTCCATGAACTCCGACATATCGATACGCACCATCGCGCTGTCGTCGTCGAACAGGAACTCGGCCACGGCCTTGGTCAGCTCGGTCTTACCCACGCCGGTCGGCCCGAGGAAGAGGAAGCTGCCGAGCGGCCGCGCCTCGTCGTTCAGACCCGCACGGGCCCGGCGCACGGCATTGGCCACCGCACGAACCGCCTGATCCTGACCGATGACCCGCTTGTGCAGACCATCCTCCATCCGCAGGAGCTTCTCGCGTTCGCCTTCGAGCATCTTCGAGGTCGGGATACCCGTCCACCGCTCGACGACCTGTGCGATCTGCTCCGGACGCACGGCCTCTTCGACCATGACATCGTCCTCGGCATTCTCGGCCTCGGCCAGCTTGCGCTCCAACTCCGGGATCACGCCGTAGGACAGTTCGCCCGCCTTGGCGAGGTTGCCCTCACGCTTGGCAGCGTCCAGTTCGGCGCGGGCACGGTCGAGCTGTTCCTTCAACTCGCGCGCACCTTCGAGCTTGTCACGCTCAGACTGCCACTTGGCCGTCATGCTCGCCGATTTTTCCTGAAGATCGGCCAACTCGCCTTCGAGCTTTTCAAGCCGGTCTTTCGACGCCTTGTCGTCTTCTTTCTTGAGCGCCTCGGCTTCGATCTGAAGCTGCAGGATGTTGCGGTCGAGTTGGTCGAGCTCTTCCGGCTTCGAATCCACTTCCATGCGCAGACGGCTCGCGGCTTCGTCCACGAGGTCGATCGCCTTGTCCGGCAGGAACCGGTCGGTGATGTAACGGTTCGACAAGGTCGCCGCCGACACGAGCGCGGAGTCCGAGATCCGCACGCCGTGGTGCAGTTCGTACTTCTCCTTGATGCCACGCAGGATCGAGATCGTGTCCTCGACCGTCGGCTCGTCCACCATCACCGGCTGGAACCGGCGGGCAAGGGCCGCGTCTTTTTCGACATACTTGCGATATTCGTCGAGCGTCGTGGCACCGATACAGTGAAGCTCCCCCCGCGCGAGCGCCGGTTTGATGAGGTTCGCCGCATCCATCGCGCCGTCGGTCTTACCGGCCCCTACGAGCGTGTGCATCTCGTCGATGAACAGGATGATCTCACCCGCCGCAGCGGTGATCTCGTTCAGCACGGCCTTGAGCCGTTCCTCGAACTCACCACGGTATTTCGCACCGGCGATCAGCGCACCCATGTCGAGCGCCATGAGTTTCTTGTTCTTAAGGCTTTCGGGCACGTCGCCGTTCACGATGCGCAGGGCAAGGCCCTCGGCAATCGCGGTTTTACCGACGCCCGGATCACCGATCAGAACCGGGTTGTTCTTGGTCCGGCGCGACAGAACCTGCATCGCGCGGCGAATTTCTTCGTCACGGCCAATGATGGGGTCGATCTTGCCGTCCTCGGCGGCCTCGGTCAGGTCGCGCGCGTATTTCTTCAGCGCCTCATAGCTGTCTTCGGCCGAGGCCGAGTCAGCCGTGCGCCCCTTACGCACGCCGTTGATCGCAGCGTTCAGGTTCTGGGCCGTCACGGCGCCCGCCTCGAGCGCCTCTTTCGCCTTGGATTTCACCAGCGCAAGCGCGGTGAGCAGGCGTTCGACCGGCACAAAGCTGTCGCCTGCCTTCTTGGCGACCTTCTCGGCCTCGTCCAGCACGCGGGCCGTGGCATTGTCGAGATAGACCTGCCCCGCATCCCCCGTGACACGCGGGATTTTGGCGACATAGGCATCGACGGCTTCGACGACACGCTTCGGCTCCCCACCCGCCTGACGGATGAGGTTCGCGGCCATGCCTTCTTCGTCGTCCATAAGTGCTTTGAGCAGATGCTCAGGCGCGAGTTTTTGATGATTTTCGCGCATCGCGATCGTCTGGGCGGCTTGAATGAACCCACGCGACCGTTCGGTGAATTTTTCCAAATTCATGGTGTTTTCCTCTCGTTAAGCGCCCTGTGATTTGCGGTGCCCGCCCGGCGGCACACCCCTTTCGGGCCTCGGATCATACATGGGGCGGCGGTGCACCCCTCGCAAGCCTGTGATCACGAAAATTGCATATGTCCGTTCACCTTTCGGCAAGGGTTCGGGAACGGAATGTTCACCGGTTTCGCCGATGGTCCGCCCGTGGGGCTAAAAGGACCGACCATGAAAGTGACCGACATCGACATCCGCGATCTGCGCTGGGACGATCGCACCAAATGCTTCCGGGCCGCCGTGTCCATGGCCATGCTGCCTGCGGGCGGGACGCGGCCGAAACACGTGAACTTCATCTGCCAGTCGCACCGCGCCAACGACTGCCCCTCGTCGCTTATCACCTACGACCTCGTGACCCACGCCTTGGATCAGGCGCGCGCCATGCCCGGTTTCCGCCGTGGCGAGGAACAGATTTCAGTCGACATCACGACCGCGGTCGGGCGCATTCCTTTCATGTCGCGTGCCGCGACCGGCTGATACTGGTCATTCGTCGCTCACGTGCTAGCCTACGGGCGGAGGTGTGCGATGGCGACTTTGGAACAGATCCGCGCAAAGACGAATTGGCGCCAGTTGATCGAGGGGCAGGCCCAACACCTCATGCTTCTCATCCTCATGCTCGTCGGCTCCGTCGCGCTGCTGCAGCCCACTCGGGGTGAGACGATCCTGGGTCTGTCGGGGTATGGTTGGGCCGCCGTGTCAATCGCGCTCGCAATCCTGCATCAGTTCATCGTCGCCGTCGTGTTTCGGCTGCAGTTGCATCATGCGCTGCTCACCCGGCTTGTCGGCTCCCGCGATCTGGCGATCTGGACGGTGATCTTCATCCCGCTTCTGGCATCCCGCCCCATCACGCTCGCCCTGACCGGTTGGGCCGACGCCACGATGCTTCCGGGGCCTCGATGGCTCCAGATTGCTTTGGGGATCGCCCTGCTGATCCCTGCCATCTGGGGCATGCACTCGACCTTGAAGTTTTTCACGTTGAGGCGCGCGGTCGGCGGCGACCACTTTCGTGAGGACATTCGCGCGCTGCCAAAGGTGAAGGGCGGCATCTTCAACTACACCGACAACGGCATGTATGGCGTGGTGTTCCTTGGCCTCTGGGGCATCGCACTCCTGTTCGGTTCATGGAATGCGCTCGTCGTCGCGCTGTTCCAGCACGCCTATATCTGGGTGCATATGTACACCACCGAGGCCCCCGACATGCGACGTCTTTACGGTTGAGCGCTTGACGACGCGGGGCCGCTTTCGCACAAGGCCCGAAACCGGATGAGGAGGCCCCGTATGGCCGAGAAACTGACCAAAACCGATGACCGCCTGATCGTCGCGCTCGACGTGCCCAATGCGCTCGAGGGCCTCGCCCTCGCGCAACGGATCGGCGACCCGGTCGGATTTTACAAGATCGGCCTCGGGATGCTCATGGGGGGCGGGCTCGCGCTCGCCCGCGAACTGATCGACGAGATGGACAAGCGCATCTTCCTCGACATGAAGCTGTTCGACATCGGCAACACCGTCGAGGCCACCGTGCGCGGGCTGTCGAACTATGGGCTCGACTTCCTTACCGTTCATGGTGACCCACATGTCGTGCGCGCCGCGCAGGAGGGCAAAGGGGCCTCGGACCTCAAAATCCTCGCGGTGACGATCCTGACCTCGCTCGACCGCGAAGACCTCGACGACATGCTCATCACACCCGGCGACGTGCAGGAGATCGTCGTGGACCGCGCCCGCCGCGCGATGGCCGCCGGTGCCGACGGTGTCATCGCTTCGCCCCACGAAGCCGCGATGATCCGCGCGCTGCCGGAAGCGAAAGGCAAGCTGATCGTCACCCCCGGCGTTCGTCCCGCAGGCGCTGCGACGGGCGATCAGAAACGCATCGCGACCCCGGCGCAAGCCATACAGGACGGCGCCGACCACATCGTCGTGGGACGCCCGATCAAGTCCGCGCCCGACCCGCACGCGGCCGCCGAAGCGATCCTCGCCGAACTGCCGTAACCGGCCGGACCCTACGGACAGGTAAGGCAGCACTGACTAGGCGCGTGCCCGGACCCTGCTAGACTGCCCCAACGGTTGGGGGGAGGTCGCGTTGGATCAGCTCGGCAAGGAAATCAAAGGCGACATCGAGGAAGACAAGAACGCCCTCGTGATCGAATACCTGAACGTGCGCCGCGCGCTCGGATGGCTCGGCTTCTTCCTTCCCGCTTCGCTCACGATCTACGGGCTGCTGCCGGGGACGTATTTCGCGCCTTCGATCAGCGAGTTCTACTACACCCACATGGGCAACATCTTTGTCGGCACCATGTGCGCTATCGGGGTCTTTCTCGTCAGCTACAAGGGATATGCCAGAACCGACGACGAGACCTTTTCCGACAACGTCCTGACCACCGGCGCGGGTATCTTCGCCATCGGCGTCGCGCTGTTTCCCGTGGTCGTGGACAGCCCCGACATGGTCGCGCTCGCCGACGTCAATCTGGGGTTTGAGGGCCACCCGAACCTGTTCCATTTCGGGTCTGCGACCGGGTTTTTCGTCCTGCTCGCGCTCATGTCGATGGTGCAATTCACCAAGTCCGACCGCGACGAGAACGGCAAGATCATCTGGACCGGCGACAACCTGATTTTCGTGGTCTGCGGCGTCGTCATGATCGCAGCACTCGTGGCGCTCGTGCCTTACGTCCTGTCCGACCGGATCACCGAGGCGCTGGCACCCTACAAATACATGTTCATACTCGAGACCGTCGGCGTCGTCGCCTTTGCGGTCTCATGGCTGGTCAAGGGCAAGCAACTCGGCGCCGTGCGCGCGGTGGCACAGATGGTGGCGCCTGCCGACTAGTCCTCGTTGATGTCGCGATGAAAGGTCTGGCGCTGCCCGCGCCGCACTCCGAAAGCCGCGCGCAGGATCACCCAGGCCACGACCGAGACGATCGCGAACACCACCAGCGCCCAGGCGAGTGCGATGGAAATCCCGACGGCGAGGATCACGCCGACGACCGCCGCGCCCAGCGCAAAGCCGACGAAAACGAAGCCCGCCGTAAAGACCTCGAAGATCGCGAGGACGAGCGCCGCCGCGATCCAGACCCACCAGATTTCCCAGAGCAGCATCACGACCGGCCCTTCAGCATCCCAAAGGCGTTCTTGAACGCATCGACCGCGTCTGCGGGCAAAAGGATCATCTGGTTGCCCGGTCCGTCGCCCACCTTCGTCAGCGCCTCCACCTGTTTCAGAGCAACCTGATACTGCGCCGCCTCAAGCCCGTTGTCCGCGATGGCCTTGGCCACCACTTCGGTCGCATAGGCTTCGGCATCCGCCTGAATGCGCCGCGCCTTGGCGATCTGTTCGGCGGCGTAAAGCTCGGCATCTGCCTGAAGCTCGACCGCGCGTTTCTTGCCCTCGGCTTCGGTCACCTGCGCCCGTCGCGCGCGTTCGGCGTTCAACTGCTGGAGCATCGCGTCACGCGTCGCCTGATCGAGGTTCACGTCAAGAATCTCGGTCCGCGTCACCTCGATCCCCCAGTCATCCACCGCATCCTCGACCTGCGCCTTGATCCGCTGAATAAGCTGCGTGCGGTTCGACTGCACGTCATCCAGATCCATCATACCGATCTCGCTCCGCACGATACCGGCCACCGTGGTCGCGATGGCCCCGTCCACATCACGGATGCGATAGACCGTCTTTTCCGGGTTCAGGATGCGGTAGAACACGCTGGTATCGACCTGCACCAGCACGTTGTCGCGGGTGATCGCATCCTGGCTCATCGTCGGAAGCTGACGCTCTAAGATCGAGATCCTGTGCCGGACCCGATCCAGAAACGGGATGATGAAGTTGATCCCCGGCCCGAGCACCGCCTGAAGTCGCCCGAAGCGTTCAACGACATACTTCTCGGACTGCGGCACGATTCGCACCCCGAGAAAGATCGAAACGATGATGAAAAGGGCGACCAGCAGGAGGACGATATTCGACCCCACAAACTGGGACAGGAAATCCTCGGAATTCATGGGGGCCTACTCCGGCTGCTGAAATATCGGGCATACTATGCGGGGGGCGCGGCCGTGCAGCAAGCCAATATCGGCGTTTCACACCCGATACAGGGGGTCAAAGGTCGTGCATTTCCTCCATCACCATCGCGACGCGCGCCGGAAAGTGGGGAATCACATCGTCGCGCAGCACCCAGTCGGCAGGATGCATGAGCGCGATCTCCTGCCCCTCATTCCCAAGGCGAATCTGATCCGCGGCACCCTCGGGCAGTCGCGCGGCAAAGAACCACGCGGGCGAAGGGCGCATGTAATGACGCCGCCAGATGAGCTGCGCGGGGGTGAGGGGAAGCCCGATCTCCTCCGCCGTTTCGCGCAGCACGCAGGCCTCGGCGCTTTCGTCCCCTTCCCGGCCACCGCCCGGCAGATCCCAAAGCCCCGGCCACGGGATATCCGGCCGGTCGTCCCGGCGGATCGTCACAAGCTGGCGACCGATAAGAAGGATGAGTTTCGCGCCCTTGAAGGTCATGGTGCCAAGACTAGCTGGTTTCCTGTTATCATCCAGCCACACAGATCCGGCGTATCCGACGAAATGGAGAAAGACATGATCCCGCACATCCAAGGCCTTCACCACGTCACCGCCTTCGCCGGACCGGCCCCCGAAAACGACGCGTTCTTCACCGACACGCTCGGGCTGAGGCGCGTGAAGACCACGGTGAATTTCGACAACCCTTACGTCTATCACCTCTATTTCGGCGACAGGGTCGGGACACCCGGAACGGTCATGACCCACTTCCCGGACCGGAAGTGGAAGCAGGGCCACCGTGGCACGGGCGAGGTTGCCGTGACGGCCTTTACCGTCCCGCGCGGTTCGCTGGGCGACTGGGAGAAGCGGTTGGGCGGTGGCACGCGGACCGAAGTGTTTGGCGAGGCGCAGCTTCGCATCCCCGGCCCGGACGGCGAAACCCTCGCCCTCGTCGAGCGCGACGACCCCCGCACGCCGTGGGACGCGCTTCCGGATGATATGGCGATCCGGGGGTTTCACTCCGTCACGCTGATGATCGCCGATCCGCGCCCGACGCTCGATCTGCTCACCGCCATGGGATATGCCGAAGCCGGTGTCGAAGGAACGACCACGCGTCTGACGATGGATGCTCCGGTCGGCGTGATCGACGTCATGGCGGCCCCTGAGATGCCGAAATCGGTCGAAGGGGCCGGTTCGGTCCACCACATCGCCTTCGCCACCCCGAACGACGAAACCCAACGCGCAGTGCGCGAGGCGGTGATCGACGCCGGGTTGAAACCGACCGAGGTGCGGGACCGGAACTATTTCCATTCGATCTACTTCCGCGAACCCGGTGGCGTGCTGTTCGAGGTCGCGACGATGGACATCGGGTTCGATGCCGACGAGCCGGTAGAAACGCTTGGCGAGGCGCTCAAGCTACCGAATCAACATGAGCCTCTGCGCAGCGAATTGGTTAAGACGCTGGAGCCGATCCCGAACTTGAAGCTTGAATAAGCGATGAATTTTAAAGCTCTAAGCGCCGATCAAGGATACTAGAATCCTAGTATTCTGGTATCTTTGGAGTGCCGTTTTCGAGCAGACCAGCAATCCGCTCTAGAACGGCGCCTTGGCCCGAAAGTTCATGCCCTTTCCACCATCGGGATGGCGAAACCGCAAACTCTCCGCGTGCAGCATCAGCCGTGGGAATTCGCGCGCTGGCCCTTCGGCATAGAACGGATCGCCACAGATGGGATGGCCGATCTCGAGCATATGCACCCGCAGCTGATGGCTGCGCCCGGTCTGCGGGAAAAGCCGCATGCGCGTCGTCTCGCCCTCGCGCTTCATGACCTTCCAGTCGGTGACAGCCGGCTTGCCGTTTTCGAAATCGACATGCTGCCGGGGGCGATTGGGCCAATCGACGATCAGCGGCAGATCGACGGTCCCGGTGTCTTCATCCACCGCGCCCCAGACACGCGCGACGTAGGTTTTTTTCGTCTGCCGTTTCTCGAACTGCAGGCCGAGATTCCGTTGGGCATGCGGGGTCATGGCAAAGACCATCACCCCGGAGGTATCCCGGTCGAGCCGGTGGACGAGCAGCACCTCGGGAAACGCGGCCTGCAACCGCGCGATCAGGCAATCGGCCAGATCGGGTCCTTTGCCGGGCACGGACAGCAGACCTGACGGTTTGTTCACCAGCAGAACCTCATGGTCCATGTGGATGATGTCGAGCGGGTCGGTCGGTGGGTCGTAGCGGTCGTCCATCCCCGCGCTTTGACAAAGCTCGCGCAGCGGCGCAAGTCTAGCGTTGGCCGCCACCAAGCACGAGACGCAGCGCGAGGAGCGCATAGACCATCGCGCTCACCCGATTGAGCAGGCGCGCATGACGGGTGAGCCGCGCGCCCACCAGCCCTGCCGCGATGCCGTAGCCCGCCGTGATGAAGAACCCGGTCACCGCAAAGACCAGCCCCAGCGCAAGGATCTGCGCCCAGATCGGGCCGGTGGACGGTGAGGTGAACTGAGGAAGCAGTGCGAGGATGAAGAGCGCGACCTTGGGGTTGAGCGCATTCGTCATGAATCCTCGCCGGATCGCACGCCAGAGACCCTGCGCCCCGTCTCCGGCAACAGCAGGACCTGCGCGCCACGTCTTCCACGCGAGAAAGATGAGGTAGGCGGCCCCGGCATAGCGCACAGCGTCATAGGCAGGCGGGAAGGCCGCGAGCAATGCGGACAGACCCGCGGCGGCAAGCAGCGCATGCCACAGGGCTCCAAGCGCGACCCCCAGCGCGGCGGCGGCCCCGACACGCGGACCGCCCGACACGCCGGACGCCGTCGCGAACATGACATCGGCCCCGGGCGTGAGATTGAGAAGGACACCCGCCCCGACAAAGGCCAGAACCGCCGATGGATCGAGCCCCAAGATCATTGTCGCGCGTCCTCGATCATCTGGCGAAGACCTCGTCGAGGATCGCCGACAGTCGTGTGGCATCTGTTTCCGTGAAGGCGTCAGGCTTGTCGCTGTCCAAATCGAACACCGCAATCACGTCACCATCGCGGTTCCGCACCGGTAGGACGAGTTCGGACCGGGTCGAGGACGCGCAGGCGATATGGCCCGGGAAGGCGTCGACATCGGGTACGATTTGCACTTCGCCCGTACGCGCCGCCGCACCGCAGACACCGCGCGAAAACGGGATGGTCAGGCAGCCGTGCCCGCCCTGATAGGGACCGATCTTGAGAAGCTCCGGTTCGGTCACGCGGTAGAACCCGGTCCAGTCGAAGCGGTCGTCGAAGTGGTGAACTTCGCAGGCGATGGTCGCCATGAGAGCGACCTCGTCGGCTTCGCCCTCGGTCAGGGCGCGGATGCGTGTGGCGAGTTCGGCATAGTCCATTGGTTCGGTCCGGTTGAGGACGCCGGGGGTTTCACACCCCCGGACCCCCGTGAGGTTTTTTGAAACAGAGAAGATCAGACCCGCTCGATGGCGATGGCGGTGCCTTCACCCCCACCGATGCAGATGGCCGCGACGCCGCGCTTGAGCCCGCGTTTTTCGAGCGCGTTCAGAAGCGTGACGATGATCCGGGTGCCGGATGCGCCAATCGGATGGCCCAGCGCACAGGCGCCGCCGTTCACGTTCACGATGTCTCGCGGCAGGCCCATTTCATGCATGAAGGCCATGGGAACGACCGCGAAAGCCTCGTTCACTTCCCACAGGTCGACGTCGTCCTTGCTCCAGCCGATCCGCTCGAGGAGCTTTTTGGCCGCAGGCACGGGCGCGGTCGGGAAGAGCGCCGGGGCCTGTGCGTGAGAGGCGTGGCCCAGAACGCGGGCCCGGATTTTGAGACCGGCCTTTTGCGCCGCGGCCTCGCCCGCCATCACGAGTGCTGCGGCACCGTCCGAGATCGACGAGGAGTTCGCAGGCGTCACCGTACCATCCTTGCGAAAGGCCGGCTTCAAAGTCGGGATCTTTTCCGGGCGCGCTTTCGCGGGTTGCTCATCCTCGGAAATCACGACGTCGCCTTTGCGGGTCGACAGGGTCATCGGCGTGATCTCGTCCGCGAAAGCGCCGCTGCTCTGGGCCGCAAGGGCGTTGTTCAGCGAACCGATGGCATAGTCGTCCTGAGCCTCGCGCGTGAATTGAAACGCCTCGGCGCAGTCTTCGGCGAAGGTGCCCATCAGGCGGCCTTTGTCATAGGCGTCTTCGAGACCGTCGAGGAACATGTGGTCGATCACCTGACCATGGCCGATCCGGGCGCCGCCGCGCATCTTGGGCAGAAGGTAGGGTGCATTCGTCATGCTCTCCATCCCGCCTGCGACCATGATCCCGGTCTGGCCCAGAGCAAGCTGGTCAAAAGCGACCATCGCGGTTTTCATCCCGGAACCGCACATCTTGTTCATCGTCGTGGCGGGCACCTCTTCGCCCAGCCCGGCTGCGAACCCGGCCTGACGCGCCGGGGCCTGCCCCTGACCCGCAGGCAGAACGCAGCCCATCAGAACCTCTTCGATTCGGTCGGGCGACACCCCGGCATTCTCCATCGCCGCACGGATGGCCGCGCCGCCGAGTTCGGCCGCCGGAACCCCGTCGAACACGCCCTGAAATCCGCCCATCGCCGTGCGGGACGCCCCCGCGATCACCACGTTCTCCATCTCAACCTCCCGTCGATAATTCTCGCCGCGCTTACCGGTTGGTAACGAAGCTTTCCTAAGTTGGCGCCATCAAAACGTCCGCGAAGGGGATTGGCAATGGAGCTTGGCTCACGCGATATCGGCGATACGCGCATCGTGCGCGTCGACGAGTCTCGGATCGACGCCGCGGTGGCGATCCAGTTCAAGGATCAGATGCGGGCCCTGATCGATGACGGTCCGGACCGGGTCGTGCTGGACCTTTCGGGCGTGTCTTTTGTCGACAGTTCAGGGCTGGGCGCCATCGTCGCGGCGATGAAGCAGGCTGGAAAACCGCAAAGGCTGGAACTCGCCGGACTGACGCGGAGCGTCGCCAAGGTCTTTGCCCTGACCCGGATGGATCGGGTTTTCACCATCCATGAAAGTGTGGATGTGATTCTCGCCGGGCCAGCGAATGCAGATTGATACATTGAGTTTCATGGGACGCGCGCGCGACAGGCATATGACCGGGCCGATTGCAGGCAACGGGGGGCTTCATCTGATCTTTCCGGCCAGCGACCTTGCCGTGCGGCGGGCGCTGTCGACCTCGGTCACGGTCTTTCATGAGCTTGGCGTCGATCAGGATGCCTGCGGGCTGGCCGAGCTCGTGCTTGCCGAAGTTCTGAACAACGTCGTCAAACACGCCTGCACCGCGCGTGGGCACGGGATCATCGAGTTGGAGGCTTGGCGGGCAGGCAATGCCCTGTCGATGCGCATTCGCGACGACGGCAAACCGATGCCCGGCGGGCGCATCCCCGCCGCGACGCGCCACGATCTGACCGTGGAAACCCACGACCTGCCTGAAGGTGGCTTTGGGTGGGGGATCATTCGGGAGCTGACGCGCGATCTGAACTACCGGCGAGACGGCACGCGCAACGAACTGACCTTCGCGATCGACTTCACGGAATTCGACGCGAGCGTCTAGGGGCAGGCAGGCATTAACCATTCCGACACGAAATGCCCCCAAATTGCCCGATTGGTTCCCAAACGCGGACAGAATGCGGAAGCAAAACAGGACCTGTAGCTGCAATGCTTCCCTCGGTGCCGCGCTTAACAGCCCCCACCCAGTGCGTGGCACCGAGGTTCTTCAAAACGGGGAGCTGAAACAACGACGGGCGCCCTAGGGCGCCCGGTTCGTTTTCCGATGACGGTCGGATCAGTTCATCTGGAAGTGCAGCGGGTAGTGCCCGTCTTCGAAATCACCGAAGAGATCCTCGACATCCGGGTGCGTCACCGGCTCGCCCGAATAATCCTCGACGAGGTTCTGCTCCGACACATAGGCCACGTAATAGGTCTGATCGTTCTCAGCGAGCAGGTGATAGAACGGCTGATCTTTGGGCGGACGACTGTCTTCGGGAATGGCTTCGTACCATTCCTCGGTGTTGGCAAACATCGCGTCGACATCAAAGATCACACCCCGAAAGGGATGCTTTCGATGGCGCACAATTTGCCCGAGATGATATTTCGCGTGCGTTTTCAACATAGATCAACAGTCCCCAGACCAGTACTAGTCATTCGGGCTTCCCCTGTCCATCGGGGCGCCATGTGATTCAAGGGAAACAGATTGTGAACCTCGTCCTGACAGTGCTGGAAATCGTCGCGCCCGTGTTCCTACTCGCCGCGATCGGTTTTGCCTGGGTGAAGCTGGGTCACGAGTATCGAATCAACTTCGTCACCAAGCTGGCGATGACCCTGAGCACCCCGGCACTGATCTTCACGGCCCTCATGGGGACCGAGATCGAGCCCTCGGCACTTACTGCGATCACCCTCGCGACGCTTGCCGGTTACGCCGCCATTGCCGCCCTTTTCTATGTGATCCTCAAGCTGCGCGGTCTGAGCCTGCGCACCTTCCTCGCCCCGCTGATGTTCGGCAACACCGGAAACCTCGGGCTTCCTCTCGCGCTGTTCGCCTTTGGTGACGTCGGGCTGGATTACGCCGTCGTGGTCTTTGCCGTGATGGCCGTCATCGCGTTCACCTTCGGACTTTGGCTCGTCTCCGGCGGAGGATCGCCGATTGGCGTCCTCAAGGACCCGATCCTGCTCGCCACACTCGCCGGGGCCGTGTTTCTCGTCATGGGTTGGCACACCCCGACCTTCCTCACAAACACCCTCGAACTGATCGCCCAACTGGCCATTCCGCTCATGCTCCTGACGCTCGGTGTGGCCCTTGCCCGCCTGCGCCCCTCGGGGCTGTTTCGCGCCTTCTGGCTATCGGCACTCAAGCTTGCGGCGGGCGTGGCCGTCGCCCTTGGGATCGGCGGCATGCTGGGGTTGGAGCCCATCGCGCTCGCGGTGTTGACGATCCAGCTGTCGACCCCCGTCGCGGTGTCCAATTACCTGCTCGCCGAAAAGTACGACGCGGACCCGAACGAGGTGGCCGGACTGGTGATCGTATCGACGCTTTTGGCCGTCCTCACGCTCCCCCTCACGCTGGCGTTATTCGTTTAAGGACACCCGCCATTTCCAAATCGACGCCGATCGGCTATGGTTCTCAAAACAAAAGAACATAGCGAGAGGCAAATGAGCAGGTTTCTCCGCGCCCTGATAATGACCGTCCTTGCGGCGGCGCTCGTGTCCTGTGGGCAGAACTTTTCTGCGCCACAACATCTGGACGACGCATGCGCCATTGTGAAGGAACGCCCGAAATACCTCCGCGCCATGAGGGCGACGGAGAAAAAGTGGGGCGTGCCGGTTCCGGTTCAGATGGCGTTTATTTACCAGGAATCCAAATTCATCGGAAACAACCGGACGCCGATGAAATACACGCTGGGCGTCATCCCGATGGGTCGTCAAAGCTCAGCTTACGGCTACGCGCAGGCGCTGGACGGGACGTGGGACGAATACCGCGACCAGCAGAACCGGCGCAGCGCGAAGCGGCACGATATTCGCGCAGCGACCGATTTTATCGGTTGGTACATGACCCAGACGGTGGCCGAGACCGGCGTTCAGCTGGGCGACGCCAAGAACCAGTACCTCGCCTATCACGAGGGTCGGTCGGGCTACATGCGCGGGTCGCACAACTCGAAGTCGTGGCTTCTCAGGATCTCGGATGAGGTGGCGGCGCGCGCTGCGGTCTATGACCTTCAGCTCAAGACCTGCGGCAAGCGCTAGATCTTCCGCCCTTCGAGCAGACGAGGCAGGTCGCCGGTCAATCCGGCGGCCTCGCGAATGAACCCGCGCCGCAAACCCGGCATGGCATTGACCAGCCCGAGCCCCACGTCACGCGCCACGCGCAAAATCAGATTGTCGTTCGAAAACAGCCTGTTGGCCCCTTCGGTCGCAAGCACCATCTGCATCACGTCGAACCGCCGCCATTGCTGATAGCGGTCCAGCACATCGCGGCGCCCGTAATCTTCGCCCCGCCGTCTGGCGAGCGTCAGCACCTCGGCCAATGCACCAACGTCCTTGAGCCCTGCATTCAGCCCCTGCCCGGCAATCGGGTGCATTCCGTGCGCCGCATCGCCAACCAGAACGACACGCTCGTCCACGAACCTCTCAGCCACGGTCAGGGTCAGCGGATAGGTGAACCGCTCACCCGCCACCGAGATATCGCCAAGGAAATCCCCGAACCGGGGACGCAGATGGTCGAGGTATTCAGCCTCGCCCAGCGCGTGGACCCGCGCGGCATCCTCGGTCGTTTCGGTCCAGACGATGGACGACCGATTGTCGGTCAGCGGCAGAATCGCGAGCGGTCCGGGCGGCATGAAAAACTGGTGCGCCACGCCGTTGTGCGGGTGCTCGTGCTTGATCGCGCAGACCAGCGCCGACTGCCCGTAGTCATGCCCCCACCGGTCGATCCCGGCGCGGCGCGCCGTACCGGAGGCGCGACCATCGCACCCGACGATCAGCCGTGCGCTCAATGTGCGCCCGCTGGCCAACGTCACGGAAGCGGTAGCACCCTCGACCGTCTGCGCCACCACGGTTTCACCGGGCAGGAGCGTTACACGCGGATGCGCCGCGACAGCCTCGGTCAGCGCCTTGGACAGGAACCGATCCTCGACCATGTAGCCCATCGGGCCCTCGTCGATTTCGGCGTGGTCGAACTCCAGCACGAAGGGGCCCGGCCCGGTGCCTGCCTTGCCTGCGGAAATGCGGATTTCGAGAAGCGGCGTGGCATGCTCGGCCACCGCGCCCCAGATGCCCACCGCCCTGAGCAACCGCTGGGATGCCAGCGCCAGCGCATAGCCGCGTCCGTCAAAGGCATCCTCGCCTCGGACACCGGCGGGCAGCGCATCGATCACGGTCACGTTGAACCCGGCATCGCCGAGCGCCAAGGCCAGCGCCGGGCCATTCAGCCCGCCGCCCACGATCAGAATATCGGTATCGGTCGTCATGCCATGTTTCTGCGCCCAAGCGCCGGGATTGTCCATGCGCCGCGCGGTCGCTAGCCTGCGCGAAAACGGAGGGGCATATGTCGAACGATTGGCTTTGGATGACGGCGGGCGATCTGGGTCGTGATATCGGCGCGGGCCGCATCGATCCCGTCGAGTTGACCGAAGCCTATCTCGACGCCGCGACGTCCCACCCTGAGGGCGACCGGATATACGCCCGTCTCACACGCGACCGCGCACTGGCCGAGGCCGGGGCGGCCCGCAAACGCGCCAAGGCGGGTCTTCGAAACGGCCCGCTCGACGGTGTGCCGATCAGCTGGAAAGACCTCTTCGACACGGCAGGCACGGCGACCGAGGCGGGCTCGGCCCTGCTCGCGGGCCGGGTCCCGGCACAGGATGCCGAAGTCCTGAGAGCCGCGACGTTTCAGGGCCTCGTCTGCCTTGGCAAAACGCATATGTCCGAACTGGCGTTCTCGGGGTTGGGCCTCAACCCTATCACGGCGACACCGCCGAACATCAACGACCCCAAGGCCGTGCCGGGCGGCTCGTCATCGGGTGCTGCCGCCTCGGTCGCCTTCGGCCTTGCCCCCGCAGGCATCGGGTCCGACACCGGCGGTTCCGTCCGTGTGCCCCCGGCTTGGAACGATCTCGTCGGGCTGAAGACCACGCATGGCCGCCTGTCGCTGAAGGGCGTGGTGCCGCTTGCCGAAAAGTTCGACACGGTCGGCCCGGTCTGTCGTTCGGTCGAAGATGCTGCCCTCCTGCTTGCGGCGCTCGAAGGGGGCGGGCCCGCCGACCTGACGGGCGCCTCGCTCGATGGGAACCGCCTCCTCGTACTCGAGAACGGGCTCGCCGGCACCCGCGACACACCCGTCACGGCATTCGAAGCCGCCGCCTCCAAACTCGCCGCAGCGGGGGCGATCATCGACCGGGCAATGCTCCCGGACCTCGACGAAGCCCAATCCTTGGCCGCGATCCTCTATACCGCCGAAGCCTGGGGCACTTGGCGGCATGAGATCGAGGCGAACCCGGACGCCATGTTCGCCCGCATCCGCGACCGTTTCCAATCCGGCGCATCCTTTGCGGCCTCCGACTATGTCGCGGCATGGCGCAGGCTCGACAAAATCCGTCGCAAGGTGCGTGCCGAGGTCGCAGGCTATGACGCGATCATCCTGCCGACGACCCCGAACATGCCCCCCGAGGCCCAGCGCCTGCTCGAGGATGATGACTACTACGTCACTGAGAACCTGCTCACGCTTCGCAATACGCGCTACGGCAACCTGCTGGACGGCGCAGCGCTGACCCTACCCACGGGCACGCCCAGCACCGGCATCATGTTCATCGGCAAAGCGATGGGCGAGGAACGTCTGCTGCGTCTGGGGGCGGCGTCAGAACGCGCGCTCACCTGATCTCTTCTTCGGTCTGAAAATACCACGGGAGGGTCTGGGAGGGCAGCGCCCTCCCAGCGGATCGACGCGGGCGTCAGCCCGCGGCGAAACTCCATCGACTCAAAAGACACATAAGCCTCGGGATTCCTGCCTTTTTCTGGACCGGGCCACACATTGACGTTATCCTGATCCCAAATCGGGGCGACAACGATCCCGAACCTTGAGGCATATCGAACGATGACAGCGTTCCCCGAGCGGTTTTCGAACCTGCCAGAATACGCGTTTCCGCGTCTGCGGAGCCTTCTCGACGCACATGCGCCGGGCGGTGAGGTCGTTCATATGACCATCGGCGAGCCCAAACACGCCATGCCGGACTTCGTCTCCCGCATCATTGCCGAGACCGCGGCCGATTTCGGGAAGTACCCGCCGAACGAGGGCACGCCCGCACTTCGAACCGCTTTCACCGACTGGCTCAAGCGCCGCTATGGCATTGAACTGTCACCGGAAAATCAGGTCATGCCGCTCAACGGCACGCGTGAGGGGCTGTTCAACGCGGCCATCGCGCTTTGCCCGGAAGAGGTCCGGGGGCAGAAACCCGTGATCCTGATCCCGAACCCATTCTATCAGGTCTACGCCGTCGCCGCCGCGACCGTGGGGGCCGAGCCCGTTTTCGTCTCGGCCACCGCCGACAACGGGTTCCTGCCGGATTACGCGAGCCTGCCGCCAGAGATCCTGACGCGCACCGCGATCGCCTATATCTGTTCGCCGGGCAACCCGCAGGGTGCCGTGGCCGACCGCGACTACTGGGCCAACCTGATCGCGCTGGCCGAGAAGTACGATTTCCGCATCTTCGCAGACGAATGCTATTCCGAGATCTACCGCGACACCCCACCCCCGGGGGCGATGGAGGTCGCGATGTTCGGCGATGCCGACCCGGAACGTGTGGTGATCTTTCATTCGCTGTCGAAACGCTCGAACCTGCCCGGCCTACGCTCGGGCTTCGTGGCGTCGGGGCCCGAGAACATGGCCCGTATCCGGCAACTGCGCGCCTATGCCGGTGCGCCGCTGCCGCTTCCGTTGCAGCACGCGGCGGCTGCCGTCTGGGCCGACGAAGATCACGTCATCGCGTCGCGTAAGCTCTATCAGGAAAAGTACGCGATCGCTGATGCGGTCTTTGCGGACTACCCCGGTTACCACAAACCCGAGGCCGGGTTCTTCCTGTGGCTCCCCGTCCATGACGGCGAGGCCGCGGCGATGAAGCTCTGGACCGAGACCGGCATCCGGGTGCTTCCCGGTGCCTACCTTGCGCGGGATGTGAACCGGGTAAACCCCGGAAAAGAATACATAAGAGTGGCGCTTGTCGCCCCAAAAGAAGAGACGCAGCGCACGTTGGAGACAATGCGCGACTGCCTCCTGAACTGAGGACGAGGACAACGATGGCATACCACGTCAGGGAACGAGATCCGATTTTCGATGAAGCCACGCAGGCGATGATCGAACGACGGGGCAAGGAACTGCTTGGCCTCGCGCTTCTCGTGGTGGGCGTAGCCATCGCCCTGATGATGGCCACCTATTCGGCCGAAGATCCGGGCTGGATGTCGGCGACCGAAGGCCCGGCGCAGAATGCGCTCGGCTCGTTCGGCGCCACTGTCGCCTCGCCGCTCGCGGTGATCCTCGGCTACGGCGCGTGGGGCTTCGGCATCGCTTTCGCGGCTTGGGGCCTGCGCTACATCCTGCATTACGGCGAAGAGCGCGCGATGGGGCGGGCAATCTTTGCGCCCATCGCCGTCGCGCTTGGCGCCGTCTATGCCTCGACCCTCGTGCCGCCTGCGGACTGGACCCATTCCTTTGGTCTGGGCGGCCTGTTCGGCGATACCGTCTTGGGTGCCGTGCTGGGCATCATGCCCGGCTCGGCAGCCTTCGGGATCAAGCTTCTGGCCCTGATCTTCGCGCTCGCCGCGCTCGCCGTCGGGGCCTTTTCGCTCGGCGTCACCCGGTATGAACTGGGCCGTGCTGCGCGCTTTCTGATCGTCGGCGTCGTGATGACCTATGCGGGCATCCTGAAACTCGTGCGCTTCGGTGCCCGCGGTGCCGCGATGGGCGCGCGCGCCGGTGCCTCGTCTGCGGCTTCCGCAGCCACTGCTGCCGCGCGGGGCGTGCAAGAGTATCAGACGAGCCGCCGTGAGACCCGCGAAAGCTGGGTCGAGCATGAGGAAGAGCCGCTGTACGAAGACGACGAGCCCTTCGACAGCCCGCCTCCGATGGCCACGAACCGCGTGATCCGGGCCGAAGCGCCGCATGAACCGCCGATGCGTCGCGCCCCCGCGCCGCAGGTTCAGCCGCAACCGCAAGTGGCACCGCAGCCCCAGCCCCAGATGGCCTATAGCGACGCCGCCCCTGCGCCGCAGCCCCAACCGCAACCGCAGCCCAAGGGCGGCCTCCTGTCGCGTGTGATGAAACGTGCCCCCGAGCCGGAACCCGAACTGGTGGATAACGCCTTCCACGGCGCCGAGCCCGAAGGCGGCGACAACCCCGACCGTATCTCGGCGAAGATCGCGAACGCGCTGCGCAACCGCACCGCTGCCCTGACCGGTCAGCCGATCTACGAAGAGGAAGAGCCCGCGAACTCGACCTCGGCCATGATCGCCCGTGCGGCTGCGCGCGCCAAGGCGCAGCATCCCAAGCACGTAATCCGGCTCGACCCCTCGATGCGGCCCGAGCCGCCCATGACGGCGGCCCCGGTCGCACCGCAAGCTGCGCCTGCCTCGGTGGCCGAGATGGAGCATGCCAACATCTTCACCGACATGACCGAGGAAGCGGTCGACGCCTATCCGGTCCAGAACTACGCGGCCGAGGATTACCTTGCCGAGGATGAACTGGCCGAAGCCTATCCGGCCGACTCTTACACGCCCGAAGCTTATCCGGCCGACCACTACCCGGTCGAGGAAACGCCGCTTTCGCTCGAACCGCAGATGCGCGCGTACGACCGCCCGCATGAGCCGCGTGTGCTCGACGGTTGGATGCCCGGCGACGAGGACGATCTGAGCCCGGACTACGCGCCCGATTACGACGTCGAGCCCTATGAACCCGCGCCGGACATGTCCGAAGCCTATACGCCTCCGCCTGCGCCGGAGCCGAAAAAGGTGGTCCAGCACCCGCCGCGCAAAGCGACCAAGCCATCGACCCGCGCGATGGCCGAAGCACAGCCCTCGCTCGCCTTCACCGAAAGCGATGTGCAGTACGAACTTCCGCCCCTGAACCTGCTCGCGAACCCGGCCACCATCGAACGGCACCACCTGTCGGACGAGGCGCTCGAAGAAAACGCGCGCATGCTCGAAACCGTGCTCGACGACTATGGCGTGAAGGGCGAGATCGTCTCGGTCCGCCCCGGCCCCGTCGTCACGATGTACGAGTTGGAGCCTGCGCCGGGCCTCAAGGCGAGCCGCGTAATCGGTCTTGCCGACGACATCGCACGTTCGATGTCGGCCCTCTCCGCGCGTGTCTCGACCGTGCCGGGCCGCAGCGTGATCGGGATCGAACTGCCGAACGCGAACCGCGAAAAGGTGGTGCTGCGCGAAATCCTTTCGGCGCGTGATTTCGGCGACACCAACATGCGCCTGCCGCTGGCTCTGGGTAAGGACATCGGCGGCGGTCCGGTCGTCGCAAACCTCGCCAAGATGCCTCACCTGCTGATCGCAGGGACCACCGGCTCGGGTAAATCCGTGGCGATCAACACGATGATCCTGTCGCTCCTCTACCGGCTCACGCCCGAAGAGTGCCGCATGATCATGATCGACCCGAAGATGCTGGAACTCTCGGTCTATGACGGCATTCCGCACCTCCTGTCGCCCGTGGTCACCGACCCGAAAAAGGCGGTCGTCGCCCTCAAGTGGGTCGTGGGCGAGATGGAAGAGCGCTATCGCAAGATGTCCAAGATGGGCGTGCGCAACATCGACGGCTACAACAGCCGCGTGGCCGACGCGCTTGGCAAGGGCGAGATGTTCTCGCGCACGGTGCAGACCGGGTTCGACGAGGACACCGGCGAGCCGATCTTCGAGACTGAAGAATTCGCGCCCGAGAAAATGCCTTTCATCGTCGTCATCGTCGACGAGATGGCCGACCTGATGATGGTCGCGGGCAAGGAGATCGAAGCCTGCATTCAGCGCCTCGCGCAGATGGCGCGGGCGAGCGGAATCCACCTGATCATGGCCACCCAGCGCCCGTCGGTCGACGTCATCACCGGCACGATCAAGGCGAACTTCCCGACCCGGATCTCGTTCCAGGTCACGTCCAAGATCGACTCGCGGACCATCCTTGGCGAACAGGGCGCCGAACAGCTCTTGGGCATGGGCGATATGCTCTACATGGCTGGCGGCGCGCGGATCACCCGTGTCCACGGTCCGTTCGTGTCGGATGAGGAAGTCGAGGAAATCGTCACCTGCCTCAAATCCTATGGCCCGCCGGAATACATCGGCGGCGTGGTCGAAGGGCCGGACGACGACAAGGCCGACGACATCGACGCCGTGCTCGGCCTCAACACCGGGGGCAACACCGGCGGCGAAGATGCGCTCTACGATCAGGCGGTCGCGATCGTCATCAAGGATCGCAAATGCTCGACCTCCTACATCCAGCGCAAGCTGGGCATCGGCTACAACAAGGCCGCACGCCTCGTGGAGCAGATGGAAGAGGAAAGCCTCGTCTCGCCCGCCAACCACGTGGGCAAACGCGAGATCCTGATCCCAGAGCAGTAATCGCATTTCAGGACATCGCTATGGCATAACAGGCGATGTCCTGCTCACATGGCAGGGAACCGGGATGGATTCCCGCAAGTTGCTGACTACATGAGAGCCATGAAACAGATACGCCTGATCGCCGCCGCCATCGCGCTGGCCGCCACCGCCCTGCCCGCTGCCGCCCAGCAGCTGTCGCTGAACGCCCTGTCGAGCTACCTGAACGGTCTGAGCACCGCGCAGGCGGAGTTCACGCAGATCAACGCTGATGGCACGATCTCGACCGGCACGATCTATATCAAGCGTCCCGGACGCGCCCGATTCGAATACAACCCACCGGAACAGACGCTCGTTCTGGCCTCCGCCGGGCAACTCGCGATCTTCGACAGCAAGTCGAACACCGGCCCCGAACAATACCCGCTTGCGCGCACGCCGCTGAACCTGATCCTCGCCCAGAACGTCGATCTGGGTCGTAACGGGATGGTCGTGGGTCACAACTACGACGGCACCGCGACGACCGTGACCGCGCAGGACCCCGAGCACCCCGAATACGGCAACATCCAGCTGACCTTCACCGGCAATCCCACGGAATTGCGCCAGTGGGTCATCACGGATGACGCAGGCCAGCAGACGACCGTGGTTCTGGGCGCGCTCAACACCGGCGGCTCGATCTCCGACCGCAACTTCTCGATCGTGGCCGAGGCTGAACGCCGCTGATCTTCTCTGTTTGAGAAAACCTCGGGGGTGGGACGCATTTGCAAGGTAAATGCGTCCAAGGGGGCTGGCCCCCTCACAGCCGTGGGAATCGGGAACCGATTTTCACGGCTTGTAAAGCGCGGGCGTCAGCCCGCACCTTTTGGCAGATCAGTTTTTCAGCTTGCGCGCCTCGTCGACCAGCATGACCGGTATCCCGTCACGGATCGGAAACGCCAGACCGGCGGAGGATGAGATCAGTTCCTGCTTTTCGGCATCGTATTCGAGCGTGCGTTGCGTCACCGGGCAAACCAGCGCCTCGAGCATGTGACGATCGAACTTCACTTCGCTCATTGCAAGCTCCCCTCCCCGCCTGAACCGGTGGCGAGCGCGAATTCCATCAACGTGACCAACGTCTCACGCCGGGTGGTCAGCGATGGCGCCTCGAGCAGCGCCTGCTTGTCTTCGGGGTCGAAGGGGCACAGCATCGACAGCGAATTGATGAGCAACTCGTCCTCGGCCTCCTTAAGGCTGCCCCAGTCGGTGCGCAGGTCCGCGACGTCGAAATAGCGCGCAAGCAGGTCGAGGAACGGACCGCGATTGAGTCCGGGGTCTTTCTCAGACCGGCCCAGATCACGCTCGAAACTGTCCCAGCCTGCCTTCACGCGTCGATAGGGCGTGAACCCGTCGATTTCTTCGAGGATGCGAAAGCGGCTGATCCCCGACAATTGGATCATGTAGCGATGATCGTCCGTCTCGGTGAACTGCGTGATCCGCCCGGCGCAGCCGATGGTGTGCAGGCGCGATCCGTCGGCCACGGCAGGCTGGACCATGCCGATCAAGCGACCATCGGTCTTGAGCGCATCGTCGAACATCGCAAGGTAACGCGGCTCGAAGATATTGAGCGGCAGCCTGCCACGCGGCAGGACCACCGCGCCCGGCAGCGGAAAGATCGGGAGAACGTCCGGAAGGTCCGTGCGCGGGCTCATCTCAGGCGAGGATCATCGAGCTGAGTTTACGACGCCCCGAAAGGGCAATCGGATCGTTCGCCGGCAGCGCCTCGAAAATCTTGAAGAGCTGAAGCTTCGCCGCCTCGTCGTTCCACGTGCGATCCCGGCGGAACAGGTCGAGCAGCTCGTCGACCGCCCCACCCGTGTCGCCTGCCGCATAAAGCGCCTGTGCCAGATCGAAACGGGCCTCGTGATCGTCCGGGTTCGCGTCGACCTTGGCGCGCAACTCGTCCACCGGGCCTGCGGCCTCTGCCTGACGAGCAAGCTCGATCTGCGCCAGCACGGCCTCGACCTCGGGCGCAGACGACACCTCGGCGGGCACACCGTTGAGAACAGCCTCGGCCCCTTCCGTGTCGCCCTTGGCGATGTGGCATTTTGCCAAACCGGCATAGGCGGCGGCCATCTGCTGATCCGCTTCGATGATCGCGGCAAAAGTCTGTGCGGCGTCGTCCACCTGCCCGGCTTCGAGCATCTCTTCCGCAGCCGCCACGGCATCGGCAAGCCCGCCATCCTCTTCGGGTGCCATCGCGGCGACCTTGTCGACGAACTCTTTCACCTGGCTCGGAGGCAGCGCTCCCTGAAATCCGTCGACCGGCTGACCACCGGAAAACGCGTACACGGTCGGGATCGACTGCACACGCATCTGCGCCGCGATCTGCTGGTTCTCATCCACGTTGACCTTGACCATCTTCACCTTGCCGCCGAGCGCGTTCACCGCCTCCTCGAGCGCCGGGCCGAGTGTCTTGCAGGGCCCGCACCACGGCGCCCAGAAGTCCACGATGACCGGGACCTCCTGCGACGCATCGACGACTTCGGCCATGAAGTCGGCTTCCGAGATGTCTTTTACATTGCCGCCCGCAGGCGCGGCCCCATTCGTCTGACCCAGTTCAAGCATGTCTGGCTCCTTGTCTGTCATTTGACCCCAATATGGGCCTGCATTCCGTCGCGTCCAAGCCCGCAGTCCTGCGGCATCCTAACGCTAAAGGTCGAAAGTCGCGAAGACCGGCGCGTGATCCGAGGGTTTCTCCCACCCGCGCACGTCGCGCAGGATCTTGCTGCCATGCGCGGCGTTGGAAATATCCGGCGTCGCCCAGACGTGGTCGAGCCGCCGTCCCTTATCCGCCGTATCCCAGTCGGGCGAGCGATAGGACCACCACGAATAGAGCAGCCCCTCGGGGATGTCCTGTCGCGTGATGTCGACCCAGTTGCCAGCTTCCTGCGCCGCCCCGAGGTGCTCGACCTCGACCGGCGTGTGGCTGACGATCTTGAGCAGTTGCTTGTGGTTCCACACGTCATCCTCACGCGGGGCGATATTCAGGTCACCGACGAGGATCGCCTTTTCAGGCTTTTGGGCATGGAACCAGTCGCGCATCTCGGTGAGGTAGTCGAGCTTTTGCCCGAACTTCTCGTTGATCTCGCGGTCCGGCTTGTCGCCACCTGCGGGCACGTAAAAGTTGTGGATCGTCACGCCGTTTTCCAGCTTGGCGGCAATGTGGCGGGCATGTCCGAGCGACGCGAAATCCTCGGCCCCCGCTTCTTCCAACGGCAATTTCGACAGGATCGCAACGCCGTTGTAGCCCTTCTGCCCCCGCGCCACCATGTGGTCGTATCCACGCGCCTTGAAGATGTCGTGCGGGATCTTGTCGACCGGCGATTTACACTCCTGAAGGCACAGAACATCCGGCGCTTCGTCAGCCAGAAGGCGCGACACGAGGTCGGCGCGAAGCCGCACGCTGTTGATATTCCACGTGGCGAGGGTGAAGGACATGACTGCTCCCATTTTGAGATTCTGCGCGCACCCTATCCGGGGGTCCGGGCCAGTTCCACCCGCGAACATTACAAGTTCGGCGGATTTGGAACACCGGCGCGCAACCCCGCGTTGCGCCCGCACGCCCACTAAGTGGGACCGATGATCGCAATTAGAAATCCAAGAGGATCGAACCATGAATATCTCAACCAAAGCCCTCCAGCACTTCGATGCGGTAGACGCCTATCCGACCCGTCTGCCGGATCGTGAAGAGATCACGATGCGCCGCGACCCGGTGCTGTGGTCTGACTGGTCGGACGCAGCCCCGATTACGCGGGACGAAGCAAGGCACTATCGCGACAACGGCTATCTCGTGCGGCGTGACATTTTCGCGCCCGACGAACTGGAGCTTCTGGTCGATACGGCCAAGCGCCTGCGTGACACCGACCCTGCCGAACGTCCGGCGGATTTCGTGACCGAACCCAATTCCGATGACGTGCGCACCGTGTTCCGGCTGGACGAGCATTCGCCGCTCTTCGCACGCCTCGCCGCCGACACGCGCCTTGCCGGTGTCGCCGAGTTCCTGCTGAACGACCGGGTGTATCTGCACCAATCGCGGCTGAACTATAAGCCCGGCTTCAAGGGGAAAGAGTTCTATTGGCACTCCGATTTCGAGACGTGGCACGCCGAGGATGGTCTGCCCCGGATGCGGGCCGTGTCGGCCTCGATCCTGCTGACGGACAATTCGTCGACCAACGGCCCGCTGATGCTGATCCCCGGCTCGCAGGGCGAATTCATCGCCTGTCTCGGTGAGACGCCGGACGACAACCACGAAAGCTCGCTCAAGGCGCAGGAGGTGGGCGTCCCGCAGCCCGACACGATCCGCCGCTTTGCCGAGCATTTCGGGTTGGACACCGCGACCGGGCAGACCGGCACTGTGGTCTTTTTCGACTGCAACACGCTGCATGGCTCGAACGGGAACATCACGCCCGACCCGCGCTCTAACGCGTTTTTCGTGTTCAACGCGGTCACGAACCGTCCGGTCGATCCGTTCGCCGCAGGCAAGCCGCGCCCCCAATGGCTCGCCAATCGTGAGGTGATACAACCGATCGACCCGATCGAAGGGCGCCTGACGCGCGGTTGAAATATGAAAAGGGCCCCGGCAGTTGCGGGGCCCTTTCCTTGTCTGTCTGACGGTTCAGAACGTCGGCAGATCGGGGAGCGGCTGACCCAGCCATTTCTCGGACAGATCGTCCAGCTCGCCGCCCAGTTTCTTGTGCAGGATAAAGACGTTCACCCACTGGAGCAGGTCGAAGTTGCCCTTCTTCACGCCAATGAAGGCCGGGCTTTGCTTGAGGATGAACTTGGTCTCAAGGTTCATGTCCGGGTTGTTCTCGGAAATTTCGGCCGCCGCCGTGTTGCCCGAGACGAGCACATCCACCTGACCCGAGGTGAAGGCCGACAGGGTTGCTGCGTTGTCGCCGAAGCGCACGATCTCGACATCGTCCGGCGCAATCTCGGTCAGTTCGAGGTCTTCGAGCGTTCCGCCGGTCAGACCCACGGTCATGCCCGAGAGATCGGCGGCGCTTTCGATGGCCATGTCGGCGGGCGCGAAGGCGCCGGAGTAGAACGGCGCATAGGCGGCCGAGAACCAGATCGACTTGGCGCGCTCGGGGTTCGCGCCCATCACGGAAATGACGAGGTCCACGCGGTCGGTTTCGAGAAAGGGGATGCGCTGCTTGGACACCACCGGCACAAGCTCCAGCTCGACGCCGAGGTCTTCGGCAATCAGCTTGGCGACGTCCACGTCATAGCCCTCATGCTCGCCTTCGGCGCCAAGTGCGCCGAAGGGCGGAAAGCTTTCCGGCACGCCGACCTTGATGACGCCCGCCTCGAGAATGTCGGAGAGGTCCGCCTTGGCCGGGGCCGTGAACGGCAGCGCAAGCGCGGCTGCGGCCACGAGCGTCTTGATGGTTTTCGAAATCATATCTGTCTCCTCTGTTGAATGCGTCAGGCGGCGACCGGGGCCGGTGCCACCTCCTCCTTGATGGTCCCGAGACGTTTCTCGAGATGCCGCGACCAAAGGGTCAGCGGGTAGCACAGCGCGAAATAGATCAACGCCATGATCGGGAAGATGATGAAGGGTTCCGACCCGTCGACAGGGGCATTGGCCCAGCGTTTGCCGATGGCCATGAGGTCGTGAAACCCGATGATATAGGCGAGCGACGTCCCCTTGATGATCTGCACCATGAAGCCGACCGTGGGGGCGAGCGCGATGCGCAGCGCCTGCGGAATGATGACGAGACGCAAGGTGGGAATGAACCTGAGCCCCAGCGCCTCGGCCCCTTCCCACTGGCCCTTGGGGATCGATTCGACCGCCCCGCGCCAGACGTCCGACAGGTAGGCGGACGAATAGATCACAAGGCTCACGACCGCCGCCGTCCACGGGTTCACGTCGATGTCGAGCAGTCGGGGCACGCCGAGGCCCGTCAGGAACAGCATCATCAGAAGCGGCGTGGACTGGAACAGCCAGATATAGCTCACCGCGATCCGGCGCAGCGCCTTGGATTTGGTGATCCGCATCAGCGTGATGAGCGCGCCGATCAAGCCGCCGCCGATGAACGCGATCAGCGAGAGGTAGATGGTGAACTGCGTGGCCTCGATCAGCTGGAACAGGATAATCCCCTCGGGCTTGCCGAGGACGGCGATGAAAGCGTCCCTCATTTCGCGTCCTTCCAGCGGAAGGCCCGCGTTTCCACCACTTGCATCAGCCCTTTGAAGGCGAGCGAGATGAGGATGTAGAGCACCGTGAGGGTGATAGCGACCTCGAACGACCGGAAGGTGCGGCTGTCGATGTAGAGACCCGCGAAGGTCAGATCGCGCACCCCGATTTCCGAGATCACGCCAGTGGTCAGGAAGAGGAAGATGAACTGAGAATTCAGCGACGCGAACATCTGCGCGATGGACTGCGGCAGCACGATTTTGACGAAGCGCGTCATCTTGCCGACCCCCAGCGCCATCGCGGCCTCTTTCTGGCCCTTGTCGACGGTCTGAAAGCCCGCGCGCAGAATTTCCGCGAAATAGGCTGAGAAATTGATCGTCAGCGCTAGCACCGCATGGGCCCAGAACGGCCAGACGTAACCCAGCAGCATCGGCAGACCGAAGGCCACGAAGAACAGCTGAACGATCAGGGGCGTGTTTCGGATGAAATCGACCCAGGCCGCCGCGACCCATTTCAGCACCGGGATATTCTCATACCGCGCCAGCGCCAGCCCCACCGCGAGGATGAATCCCAAAACGGCCCCCGCGAGCGTCAGCCCCGCCGACTTGCCCACCCCCTCGGCCAGCAGCCAGAGGTAGTCCGGGTTGCGGTAGATTTCGAAAAACCTGAGTTCCATGCGTCCTCGTCCCGTGCCCCAACAGCAAGGCGGACGGGGCCGCACGGCTCAACGCCAGTGGCCGAATTGATTATGAAGAATACCCCAGATGCCCGGAATCTGTGCATCCTTCCGGATCGCGCACAGTCAGACGTCAAACAAAAAAGACCCGGCGCGAAGCCGGGTCAGTCCAACAGGGAGGATGTCGTGCCATTACCCCGACACGGCAAGGGGATTTCGCGTATTCGTCTTAAGAGAACGATACCACGTTAAGGATCAACTTACCCGGTAATCCCTATGTGACGAGGGTAGGCAATCGGGCCTGTTGCGATCACGCCACAAGCCGATAGCCGCCCGATTCCGTCACCAGGAGACGCGCATTGCCCGGATCGGGCTCGATTTTCTGGCGCAGACGGTAGATGTGGGTTTCCAGCGTGTGGGTCGTGACGCCTGCGTTGTAGCCCCAGACCTCGTGCAACAGCACATCGCGCGCGACCACACCTTCCTGACTGCGATACAGGAACTTCAGGATATTGGTCTCTTTCTCGGTCAGCCGGATTTTCCGCTCGTCCTCGGTGATGAGCATCTTCATCGACGGCTTGAACGTATACGGCCCAAGCTGGAACACAGCGTCTTCCGACTGCTCGTGCTGGCGCAGCTGCGCGCGAATACGGGCCAGAAGGACCGGGAATTTGAAGGGCTTGGTGACATAGTCGTTGGCGCCCGCGTCGAGGCCGAGGATCGTGTCCGCGTCGCTGTCATGCCCCGTCAGCATCAGAACCGGGCATTTCACGCCCTGTTTGCGCATCAGTTTGCACAGCTCGCGGCCGTCCGTATCCGGCAGTCCCACGTCGAGAATCACGAGGTCGTGGATCTGTTCCTTGACCTTCTGCATGGCGTCCGCACCGTTCGCGGCTTCGAACACCTCGAAGTCCTCGGTCATGACCAACTGCTCTGCCAGTGCTTCGCGAAGGTCTTCGTCGTCGTCCACGAGCAGGATGTTTTTCTGGGTCGCCATCTTCGGCCCTCCTTGTTGTTTCGCCAGACCTTGGGTCTCATCACCCCAGCGGCAATATTTGTGGCAATACGTTCACGTGGTCGTGTCGGGATCATTCGAATTGTTTCACTTTCCCGTGGACGCGGCCTATGGAATGGCCTTGAAGGATCAAGATGACGCTCAAACCGACCCAGACCGAATTGACCGCTCGCGCCCGCGCCGACCTGCGCATGGGCCTGCCGGTCGTGCTTGAAATCGGCGGCACAGCAGGGCTCGTCGCCGCGGCGGAAACCGTGGATGGCGAACGGTTGGGCGAGCTTCGGCAGTTCGGGCAACTCCTCCTTGCGATCACCCCGCGCCGGGCGGCGACGCTCAAGGCGCGCGCCTATTCGGATCACGTCGCGCGGGTGCGTGTTCCTGCGGATGAAGGCGTCAAATGGGTGCTCGGCGTGGCTGACCCCAAGGACGATCTGATGAAGCCCATGAAGGGCCCGCTGCTGACCGAGCGCGGCGGTGACGAGGCTGTCGCGCGCGCTGCCATCGCGCTCGCCAAATCCGCGATGCTCCTGCCCGCCGCGCTGGTCGTCATGGTCGAGAACGGGGCCGAGATCGCGATGACCCACGGCCTGACCCGCGTCGACCTCACCGGACGCCCCGACGATCCGCCCGTTACGGCGATGACCGAGGTGGTGTCGGCCCGCGTACCCTTGGAGGTGTCCGAAGCTGGGCGGCTCCACATCTTCCGGCCCGAGGATGGTGGGGAAGAGCATTACGCGGTCGAGATCGGCCGGCCCGACCGCGATCAACCGGTGCTCGCCCGCCTCCATTCCGCCTGTTTCACCGGCGACCTCATGGGCAGCCTGAAATGCGATTGCGGTCCGCAATTGCGCGCGGCGATGGCAGCGATGGGCGAGAACGGGACCGGGGTGTTGCTCTACCTCAACCAAGAAGGGCGCGGAATCGGGCTCGCCAACAAGATGCGCGCCTATTCGCTGCAGGATCAGGGGTTCGACACGGTCGAGGCGAACCACCGGCTCGGGTTCGAGGATGACGAGCGCGATTTCCGCATCGGGTCGGAAATCCTGACGCAGATGGGTTTTTCCGCGGTCCGCTTGATGACGAACAACCCGGCCAAGGTCGCGATGATGGAGGCGAACGGCATCACCGTCACCGAACGCGTCCCGCTTCAGGTCGGACGCGGGGCGCACAACACCGATTATCTCGACACCAAGGCCGCGAAATCCGGGCACCTCTTTTGACCCCCGGCCGTTTCGATCTGGTCGTGAACCGCTGGGGCGCACGGTTCGCCGGGCGGCGCTTTCCGGTCGCCATCGGACGCGGCGGGATGACGGATGATAAGCGTGAGGGCGACGGGGCGACACCCGTTGGCGTCTGGCACCTGATGGAAGGCGGCTACCGCGCAGACCGCACCACGCGCCCACGGGTTCCTTTCGGGATGGGCGCGACAGGGCCACAGGACCTGTGGTGCGATGCCCCCGACGATCCAGCCTATAACCACGCAGTCACCGCCCCTTACCCGGCCTCGCACGAGCGACTCAGGCGATCTGACCCGCTCTATGACATCTACATCGTCACCGATTGGAACTGGCCTGTGGCAGAACCCGGCAAAGGCTCGGCCATCTTCGTGCATTGCTGGCGCGGTCCGCGCAAACCCACCGCAGGCTGCCTCGCCTTTCGGCCAGATCACCTGCGCTGGATTCTGGCGCGCTGGACCCCGCGCTCGCGGGTCGTTGTTCGGTAAAGGTCACTCGGAAATGCCTTCGCGAGGCACATACTAGGCCTTGGGCGGTACCCGTTCGCCAAAGATCGCCGACCCCACTCGCACGTAGGTCGCGCCTTGCGCCACGGCTTTCTCGAAATCGCCGGACATGCCCATCGACAATTCTTCGATGCCATTGCGCACCGCGATCTTGGCCAAGAGCGCAAAGTGGAGTGACGGCTCCTCCTCCACCGGTGGGATGCACATCAGACCTGTGATCGTCAGGCCCAGTTCGCGGCATTCGGCGATGAAGGCATCCGCATCTGCGGGAAGGATGCCGGCTTTCTGCTCTTCCTCGCCCGTGTTCACCTGCACAAAGAGTTTCGGGCAATGACCCAGTTCGTCGGCCAACCGCGCGATGGTCTTGGCGAGTTTCGGGCGGTCGATGGTTTCGATCGCGTCGAAAAGCTCCATCGCCTGCCGCGCCTTGTTGGTCTGCAGCGGGCCGATGAGGTGAAGCTCGACGCCGGGAAAACGCGCCCGCAGATCGGGCCATTTGCCCGCTGCTTCCTGCACCTTGTTTTCACCGAACAGGCGATGCCCCTCTTCCAAAACCGCGACAACGCGTTCCAGCGGCTGCACCTTGGACACGGCAATCAGGCGGGTCGTGCCGGGCTTGCGGCCAACCCGGGTCTCTTCGTCACGGATTTTCTGAAGGATTTCGGACAGGGCCATATCGAAGGTTCCTCTCTGTGTCGCCCTGACAAATCACGAGAGGCCCAAAATGAAAAGAGCGGGCGCAAGGCCCGCTCTTCCCAATTCAAATCCCGATGGGATTAGAAGCGCATGCCCACACCGGCGTACACGAGGTTCGCGCCAGCTTGGACACCGGCGTAACCGGCTTGGATCGACACACCGCCGCCCAGGTCGTAGGACCCGGAGACGCCGTAGTTCAGACCGTCGTTGATGAACGCGGTGACCGAGTACGGGCCGGTGGCGTAGGTCGCGTCGACGTGCCAGCCGAAGACGGCGTTGGTGATGTCGTATTCGACGTCGGCGTTGGCCGAGAAGTTGCCAACCGAGCCGGACACACCAGCCATGATGTTGTGCGAAACACCAGCGTTGGCCGAGTCAAAGCGGTTGTAGCCGTAAGCAACCCAGATCGAGTAGTCGCCGAACGAGTAGGTACCTTTGGCGCCGAAGTCACCACCGGTGGTCGCGGTCGAAGCACCGGCCGGAACGTACACGCCGTACACTTCGAGGCCGAAGTTGCCCCAGGTGTTCGAGTACGTCGCGGTGATGTCCCAGTCGCCCGGGGTCGCGTTCGAGTCATCGGAGTCGTTGTCGTAAGCAACGTCCAGTTTACCCCAGGAGCCCGACATGTAGATGTTCGAGGCCGGAGCGATGATCGTCGCGGCAGTACCGGCAACACCAGCGGAGGTGGTGTAGTTCGAGATGGTCGCGAAGTCAGCATCGTCCGGATCTTTGACGATGTTGTACGACGGGGTCACCATGACGACGCCGGCGCCAACTTCGAGGCCGTAGTCGGTGGTGGTCATCATACCAGCGCGGAAGCTGACGGTGTAGTCGACGCTTGCGGCACCGCTGAACACGTAGGCACCGCCCACATAAGCGCTACCGGAGAAGCTGACGTCTGCAGCGGCGAAACCGGCGGTACCCACCAGCATCGTCGAAGCAAGGAGAATCTTTTTCATTTCGTTTCCCTCGTTTATCTAAAGGTGCACCTCAATTCAGGGGAATCCGAATTGAGTATGCTGTTTCCTCGCTCTTTCCCGGTTCTGATGCAAGCGATGCAAACTGCGCTAAAAGAATGTGCCTGCGGATGGTGCAGAGTTGCCACACATCTCCCGGCTACCCCCGTCAAACCCCAGGCATGGCGTATATATTGAGTCTCTATAAGGTGTCAGGCGCTACCCGTGGTCCTATTCCCACCGGGAAAACGCTTGCCCGCGCTTTTTCGCTTGGGTAGGTAGGAGCAAACCAGTGGAACGGGGCATTCATATGACATACGGGCGCTTCACCGCCAAGGCTGTGATCCTTGCCAGTCTCGTCGCCTTGGCCGGCTGTTCGGGCGGGTTCGGCAATCTCTTTGGAAGCCGGACGCAAACGGTACAGACCGCCGATGGCCAAACCATCGCCCGACCGGAGCGTGTCCGGGGTCAGGCGCAGGAACGCTCCACGATCTGGGATCTCTTCGCAGACCGCGACGATCCCAACACCACCCTCGAGGTGAACAAGTATCTCTGGAACGCCTCGCTCGATGTTCTCAGCTTCATGCCGGTCGAAGTCGTCGATCCCTTCTCGGGTGTCATCGTCTTCGGTTACGGTGTCCCGCCGGGCGGCGGTCAGGCCTATCGCGCCACCGTCCACGTCTCGGACCCGGCGCTGGATGCCCGCGGCCTGAACGTCGCGCTTCAGACCCGTGGCGGTCGCGCCGTGTCCTCGGCCACGCAGCACGCCATCGAAGACGCCATTCTGGGCCGCGCCCGCCAGCTTCGGATTCAGGACTACAACCTGTAAGCCGCTGGACCCTCGGGCCACATCCAACTATTCAAGCGCCGGGCAACAGCCCGGCGTTTTCATTTCCGAAGGACCACGAAGCAATGTCCCGCTACGACGCATCGACAATCGAGCCGAAATGGCAAACCGCCTGGGACGAGGCCGGCACCTTCGCCGCGACCCGCGATCCGGCCAAGCCCAAGTTCTATGTGCTCGAGATGTTTCCCTATCCTTCGGGCCGCATCCACATTGGGCACGTGCGCAACTACACGATGGGCGACGTGGTCGCGCGCTATAAGAAATCGAGCGGCTTTTCCGTCCTTCACCCGATGGGCTGGGACGCGTTCGGGATGCCTGCCGAGAACGCCGCGATGGCGACGGGCGGTCACCCCAAGGACTGGACCTACAACAACATCTCCGAGATGAAGTCGCAGATGAAGCCGATGGGCTGGTCGCTGGACTGGACCCGAGAATTCGCCACCTGCGACCCGGAATATTACGGCCAGCAACAGGCGCTGTTCATCGACTTCCTCGAGAAAGAGCTCGTCTATCGCAAGAACGCGGTGGTGAACTGGGATCCCGTAGACATGACAGTGCTCGCCAACGAGCAGGTCATCGACGGCAAAGGCTGGCGGTCGGGCGCCGAGGTCGAGCGGCGCGAGTTGACTCAATGGTTCTTCAAGATCAGCGATTTCTCCGAAGAACTGCTGGAGGCCATCGACACGCTCAAGGACTGGCCCGAAAAGGTCCGCCTGATGCAGGCCAACTGGATCGGGAAATCGCAGGGTCTGCGGTTTGCGTTCGAGCGCACCGATGGTGGCGCGCCGATCGAGGTCTATACGACTCGCCCCGACACGCTGAAAGGCGCGAGCTTCGTGGGCATCTCGCCCGACCATCCGCTTGCCAAGGAACTGGAAGTTGCCGATCCCAAGGTCGCCGAATTCTGCGCGCTGGCCCGCAAGGGCGGCACCACCGCCGAAGCCATCGAGACGGCGGAAAAGCTGGGCTACGACACCGGGCTCACCGTAAAGCACCCGCTGGACCCGAACTGGGAACTGCCGGTCTGGATCGCGAACTTCATCCTGATGGATTACGGCACCGGCGCGATCTTCGCCTGCCCGGCGCACGATCAGCGCGACCTCGACTTCTGCCGCAAGTACGACCTGCCGGTGATCGACACCTTCTTTGCGCTGAACGACCCGCAACCGGTCGGCACCGAAGCCTTCGTGCCGCCGAAATCCGACAAGGTGAAGTGGGTCGACCACTTCGCGGGGCTGGACGAGGCGACCGGGGAAGAGGCCATCGCGGTCACCATAGACTTCGCTGAAAAGCAGGGCTGGGGCAAAGGCCACACGCAATACCGCCTGCGCGACTGGGGCCTCTCCCGCCAGCGCTACTGGGGCTGCCCGATTCCGGTCGTTCATTGCGACGACTGCGGCGTGGTGCCGGAGAAGAAAGAAAACCTGCCGATCGAACTGCCCTATGACGTCAGCTTCGATACGCCCGGAAACCCGCTCGGCCGGCACCCGACGTGGCGCGACTGCGCCTGCCCGTCGTGTGGCAAGCCCGCCAAGCGCGAAACCGACACGATGGACACCTTCGTGGACAGCTCGTGGTATTTCGCACGCTTCACCGCGCCCCGCGCGACGACGCCGACCGTGGCCGAGGATGCGGAGTACTGGATGAACGTCGATCAATACATCGGCGGCATCGAGCACGCGATTCTCCACCTGCTCTACTCGCGCTTCTTCGCCCGCGCGATGCACATCTGCGGTCACCTGCCGGAGAAGTCGAAAGAGCCGTTCAACGCGCTCTTTACCCAAGGCATGGTGACGCACGCGATCTACCAGACTCGCGATGCCGAGGGCCGCGCCGTCTATCACTTCCCCGAAGACGTGGACGCAACGGACTCCGGCGCGACGCTCAAGGCGACGGGCGAAGCGGTGGAGGTCATCCCCTCCGCCAAGATGTCGAAGTCGAAAAAGAACGTCGTCGACCCGCTTGAGATCATCGCCCAATACGGCGCCGACACCGCCCGCTGGTTCGTCATGTCCGACTCGCCCCCCGAGCGGGACGTGGAATGGACCGCGTCGGGTGCGGAAGGCGCGTCCAAGCACCTGGCCCGCGTCTATCGCATCGCCGCCGAGATCGCCGAGGCGACCGGCACCGGTGAGGGCGACGAAGACCTCTTGCGAGAGATGCACAAGACCATCAAGGCCGTGACGGACGGGATCGAGGGCTTTGCCTTCAACACCTCCATCGCCAAGCTTTACGGTTTCACCAATGCGTTGTCGAAGTCCAAGGCAGGCGCCGAGACCAAGAAGACCGCGATGCGCGTCATGGCGCAGCTCATGGCCCCGATGACCCCGCACCTCGCGGAAGAGGTCTGGGCGATGCTGGGTGGCGAGGGGCTTGTGGCCGAAGCCGAATGGCCCGTCGCGGACGAGGCGATGCTGGTCGAGGACACCGTGACCATGCCGATTCAGGTGAACGGCAAGCGACGCGACGAAATCACCGTGCCCAGGGACATGGACAAGGCCGAGATTGAGAAACTCGCTCTGGCCACCGACGGGGTGAAACGCGCGCTCGACGGTAATGCACCGAAGAAAGTCATCGTCGTGCCCGGCCGGATCGTGAACGTGGTCGCCTGACCCAAGGGCGCGCTCATTTCCGATGGGCGCGCCAATTCGGTTCAGGCTAGTGTGAGCCCATGAAACTCAAACCCGCCGAAGCCAACCGCCATTTCGCCAAGCCCGCGCCGGACACCACCGGCACGTTGATCTATGGCACCGATGCGATGCGGGTGGCCCTGAAACGGCAGGACCTGCTGAAGAACCTGCTCGGCGAAGGTGCCGAAGAGGAAATGCGCCTGACCCGAATGCTCGCGGGCGATCTGCGCGCCGATCCGGCGGCGCTGTCGGACGCGATCAAGGCGCAGGTGTTCTTTCCCGGCCCCCGCGCGGTCTTTGTCGAAGACGCGACCGACGCGCATGGCGACAAGATCACGCAAGCCCTGGACGACTGGCAGCCGGGCGATGCCCATGTCGTCGTCACCGGCGGTAACCTCAAGCCCACGGGCAAGCTCAGGAAGTATTTCGAGAAGCACCCGTCGGCCTTTGCCATCGGCATCTACGACGATCCGATGTCTCGCGACGAGATACAGGACGAGCTTAGGAAAGCAGGCCTGAACCAGATCGACCCCGAAGCGATGCGTGATCTCGAAGCGCTCGCCCGTTCGCTCGACCCCGGCGATTTCCGCCAGACGGTCGAGAAACTATCGCTCTACAAACTGGGCGACCCGTCGCTTTTGACCCCGGACGATGTCGAAGCCTGCGCCCCTGCCTCGACCGAGGCCGTGCTCGACGACCTGCTCCACGCGACCGCCGAAGGGCGCGCGCCGGAACTGGGCCCGCTTCTGACACGGCTCGAAGCCCAAGGCATCGCGCCCACGCGCCTCGCCATCGCGACGACCAACCATTTCCGCACGCTGCATATGGCGGCCAGCGACCCGGAGGGGCCGAACAAGGGCATCTTCCGTGCCCGCCCGCCCGTGCATTTCAAATCCCGCGACCGGATGACGCGGCAAGCCTCGCGCTGGGGCGCGGCCAAGCTGGAATCGGCGCTCGACATGATTATCGAGGCCGACCTGACGCTGCGCTCGACCTCCAAGGCGCCGCAGATGGCGCTGATCGAACGCACGCTCATCCGGCTCGCGTTCATGGCCGGGCGCTAACGAAAAATGGCGGCCCGTGAGCCGCCATTTCCCAAATCCGAATTCGGACAGATCAGCTTTCGAGTAGACCGTCGAGGATCACTTTCAGATCGTCATAGGTCATGTTCGAGTATTTCTCGCCGTTGATGATGAAGGTCGGCGTGCCGGTCACGTCATCCTCGGTCGCGTTCTGCTGGTAGGCGGCGACCATCGACTGCGCCATGGCGTTGTCGTTCAGGCAGGTGTCGAGCTGGTCTTCGCTCATCCCGGCGGTCTTGCCGATGGTTTTGAGGTTGTCGAGGATCTCGGATTCCTGACCGCCGCCGATCCAGTCGCGCTGCGTCTGGAACAGGATGTCGGTGATGCCGAAGTAGCGCATCTCGCCACCGCAACGGGCGACAAGACCGGCCCAGAGACCGTATTTGTCGAAATAGACCTCGCGGTTCACGAACTTGACCTTGTCGGTGTCGATATAGTCGGTCTTGAGGTCTTCCCACACGCGTTCGTGGAAATCGGCGCAGTGCGGGCAGGTGAAGGACGCGTATTCGATCATCGTGATCGGCGCGTCGGCTTCGCCCAGCACCATGTCCGGTGCCAGTTCGACGTCAGCCGCGCCCTCGGCGTCCTGCGCGAAGGCAGGCGTCACCGGCGACAGGGCCGACGTGCCGGGGGTCGTGCCCGACTGCGTTGCGAAGAACGCTCCACCGCCCACGAGGACGGCAGCGCCAAGCGCGATGGGAAGGATCTTGTTCATGGGGTCTGCCTCATGTTTTCGAAGAATTTCGGGTGTAGACGTTCGCGGCCAGTGCTTCGAGCGCGGCCTTGAGCGCCTCACTCTCCACGCCGTCGGCGGTTGCCTTGGCGCGTGAGGTGATTTCGGGATCGGGCGCGGTCGGAGTCTCGGCCTTGCGCGGCGCGAACTCAACCTGCCCTTCGGAAAAGCCCGTGGGCGCGGTCTGGGTCACGCGGATGCGCGAAATGGCGGCGTAACCATAGACCGCGTTCACCTTTTCACGGATCTGCTCTTTCTGCATTTCCAGCATCGGCGCATTGGCCCCGGTGGTCAGCAGCGTCAGCGTGGCCCCAAAGCCGCCGCGACCGTAAGACACCTCGACGGGCCGCGAAATCTGCGCGACGCTCGCGCCCGCGATCTCGTCCCAATGGGTGATGAGCCGGGTGACCGCAAAGCCCCGCGATTCGCCAGCCTTACGGATACGGCTTCCCAGCAATTTGCTGGTCCGCTCGAACCCGCGCATGCGGCGGTCGCGTTTGAACTTGGTGTCGGTCACTGGCCTCTCCGTGTTTGGCCGGATACTACGGTTCGCACGCAGGGGACGCCACGATCGATAAGGTTACAAGGATAAAACATGCGTGACGCTTCGGTGATGGCTCGCGAACTTCTGGACTGGTACGACCGCCACGCCCGCGCCATGCCGTGGCGCGTGGGCCCGGCCGAGCGTGCAGCGGGCGTGACCCCTGATCCCTATGCCGTCTGGATGTCCGAAGTGATGCTCCAGCAGACCACCGTTGCCGCCGTGCGCGACTACTTCACCCGGTTCATGGCGCTGTGGCCGACCGTTCACGATCTGGCGCAGGCCGAGGATGCGCGGGTGATGGGGGAATGGGCGGGTCTGGGCTATTACGCCCGCGCCCGAAACCTTCTGAAGTGCGCCCGAGTCGTTTCGCGCGATCTGGACGGCGTGTTTCCCGACACGCTCGAGGGTCTAAAGACCCTGCCGGGGATCGGCCCCTACACCGCCGCCGCGATCGCCGCCATCGCCTTTGACCGGAGCGAAACCGTTGTCGACGGGAACGTCGAGCGGGTCATGGCGCGGCTCTTCTGTATCGAAGACCCGATGCCGGGGTCGAAACCGCAACTCCGCGACGCCGCTGCGACCCTGACGCCCGAGGCACGCCCCGGCGACTACGCGCAGGCGGTCATGGACCTCGGTGCCACCATCTGCACCCCCAAGTCGCCCGCCTGCGGCATCTGCCCGTGGCGTGACGACTGCGCGGGGCGTGCGAAAGGCGTGCAATCTGGCCTCCCCGCCCGAGAGGCTAAGAAACCCAAACCGATCCGCCAAGGCATCGCCTATGTCGCACGGCGCGAAGATGGCGCGTGGCTGGTCGAGACCCGGCCGGACAAGGGTCTCCTCGGCGGGATGCTCGGCTGGCCCGGTGGCGCTTGGGGGGACGAGGCCCAAGACCTGCCGCCCATTGCCGCCGACTGGACCGACCTGCCCGGCGACGTGCGCCACACCTTCACGCATTTTCACCTGATCCTGCGGGTGCGGATCGCGATCTTGCCTGAAGACGCCACGCCCGAACGCGGACATTTCGAGCCGCGCCTCGCCCCGTCTGATCTGCCCACGGTCATGCGCAAAGCCTTCGACCTCGCCCGCGACAGCCTGACCTGAGCGCCCCCGTTGCCCGTTCCCGCAGGCAGGCGTAGACTCGCAGGCGGATGAGGAGCGAGCAGATGGCCCCGACCGACACCGCCATAGATTTCCGTCACGCGGCGCCCTTCTGGTCGTCGCTGATCCTGATTCCGCTCGTCCTGATCGCGGCGGCCTATGGTGGCTGGGCGTTGCTCCTGCCCATCGCGGGCACATGGTGGAGCTTTACCGCCCTCGACCGTCTGCTTGGCCGCAACACCGACAACCCCGACCCGAACGCGACCGACGCGCACCTGTACTGGTATTCGCTCATCACATGGGTCTGGCTGCCCATTCAGGTCATCACGCTCTACGGCATGATCGCCTATATCCCCCGCGCCGAGCATCTGGCGCTGTGGGAAAAATTCGGCGTCTTCTTCGGCGTCGGCGTCATGGGTGGCTCGGTGGGGATCGTCTATGCCCATGAGCTCATGCACCAGAAGGATCGGCTCGAGCGCTGGCTTGCCGATCTGCTATTGGCCACGGTGCTTTATTCGCATTTCCGCACCGAACATCTGCTCGTCCATCACCCGTGGGTCGGCACCCGGCGCGATGCCGTCACGGCGCGCTACAACGAAGGGTTCCACCGCTATTTCTTCCGCGTGCTGCACGAAGGGCCGGTCTCGGCCTGGCAGGCCGAACGCGCCATGCTCGCCCGGCGCGACCTGTCGCCATGGGACGGGGCGAACCCGTTCTGGCGCTATTGGGCGTTGCAGGGCGGTGCCGTGATCCTCGCGCTTCTGATCGGTGGCTGGCTCGGCCTTGCGCTGTTCCTGTTTCAGGCCTTCATCGCGATTTGGCAGCTGGAGCTGACGAATTACGTCGAGCACTACGGGCTGAACCGCAAATACCTCGGCAACGGGAAATACGAACCTGTCCGCCCGCATCATTCGTGGAACGCGGATCACACGGCGACGAACTGGCTGCTCATCAACCTGCAACGCCACTCGGACCATCACTACAAGCCCGCGCGGCGCTTCCCGTTGCTCCAGACCTATGACGAGACGCAGGCGCCGCAGTTGCCCTACGGCTATCCGCTGATGGCGATGGGGGCGATGGTCCCGCCGATCTGGCGGCGCGTGATGAACAAGCGGGTGCGGGACTGGCGGCGGCAATATTACCCCGAGATCGAGGATTGGGGCCCCTACAAACGCGGCGAGCACCCGATCCCCGGCCCGCGTTAGGCGAGCCGTTCGATCAGCGCCAGCGTCTCGGCCATTCCAGTCTCCGCCCAGATCCGCACCCCGAGCGCCCCGGCCCGCTCGGCCGTCTCAGGCCGCAACGCCACGTCGATAGCAGCAGCGAGGTTCTCGGCGGTCAGGTGCTTTTGCCGGATCGGCGCCGGCCCGGCCCCCAGCGCCGCGACCCGCGCCCCAAAGAAGGGTTGATCGGCGAAGAGCGGGCAGACGACCGACGGACGGCCCCAGCGCAGTCCCTCATGCGTGGTGCCGGAGCCGCCGTGGTGGATGACCGCCGACACGCGCGGAAACAGCCACATATGCGGCACGGCGTCGAGCACATGAATGTTCTCGCCGGTCTCGAACCCTTCGATCCCGCCCCAGCCAGTGGCCAGCACCGCGCGTTGACCCGTCTTCTCCAGCGCACCCCGCAACGCAGTCGTCGTGCGCGCGTGATCCAGCCCCGGCATTGACCCAAAGCCCGCATAGATCGGTTTCGGCCCATCAGCCAGAAACGCGGCCAGCGCCGGGTCGGGCGCGTAAGCTTCGTCAGGTGCTTCGAAGAAATACCCCGGCTGAACGTCGCGCGGTTCCCAATCCTTCGGACGTGGCACGAGCGCGGGCGAAAAGGCGTGTAGCCGCGTGGGCGTGCCGGTTGGCGAATACCCCTCCCGCACCTCCATCAGCGGGCCGACATCGGCCCCGGTCGCCTTGATCCAGCGTTTGACCATCACGTTCGTGCCCATGCGCATCGTGGCGTGGATGATCCGGTGCGTCATCCGGTTGAGCAACGCGCCGCGATCTTTGGACCCCATCAAGAACATCGGATACTCGCCGGTCGCCGCGAACCCCGGTTGCAGCGCCACGGGCACGGCGGGCACGCCGAGCCTGCGGCCGAGATATGGCCCCATCGCCCCCTTGAAGTGATAGAGGATCAGGTCCGGCGCGACGTCGAGCCCGATGCGCCAAATCTCGGACAACTGGTCGTTCATGATCTCGTTCGCCCAGCGAAACGCCTTGAGTCGCCCGGTGAGCGAGTTGAACGCCGCCTGCATCTCGGGCTTCTGCAAGAGGTCCTGAAAATCGACCGCGAGCGCGGCCGCCGTCAGCCCCGCCGCCTCGATCATTCCGTCGAACCCCTGCGGCGCGGACAGCACCACCTCATGCCCCGCCGCCCGCGCGGCCCGACCAAAGGCCACGAATGGCTGCACGTCGCCGCGCGACCCGACCGCGATGATGAGAAGCTTCATGGACACGTCCCCTTTCGGCTGAGTGTGCCCGCGCGCCGCATCGGTTCAAAGCAAAAGCAAAAAAACCCCGCCACGAGGGCGGGGTCAGTGGTGCCGTGGTCGAACCACGGGCACAGGCGGTACGCCGTTTGCCCCGAGGGGCAATTCCGTCAGCGCATTTCTGCGCGAATTTGTTGTCTGAGAACGTCGATCGACACGGTCTTGCCGTCGCGCTTGAAGGCCCAGTAGGTCCATCCGTTGCACGAAGGCGCGCTTTCCAGCGCCGCGCCGACCTGATGGATCGAACCGCGCGCCTCGCCCGAGATGAGCGTGCCGTCAGCGCGCACTTTGGCCAGCTGGCCGCGCGGGCCGATCAGGGTTTCGCCAGGGCGCAGCATGCCACGCTCGACCAGTTGCCCGAAGGCGACGCGCGGCTCGGCGCGTTTGGAGGTCGAGACGGTCAGTGCCTCTTTGTCGAACTTGCGGATCTTGGAGATGCGCTTTTCGGCGACCTTGCGATAGGCCTCCTCACGCTCGATCCCGATGAACTCGCGGCCCAGCATCTTGGCGACCGCACCGGTGGTGCCGGTGCCGAAGAACGGGTCGAGCACCACGTCGCCGGGGTTGGTCGTGCCGACCAGCACACGATGAAGCAGGGCCTCGGGCTTCTGCGTCGGGTGCGCCTTGTCGCCGTTGTCGTCTTTCAGACGCTCACCACCGTTGCAGATCGGGATGACCCAATCCGACCGCATCTGCACGCCTTCATTCAACGACTTCAGCGCCTCGTAGTTGAAGGTCGCCTTGCTGTCCTCGGACTTCTGGGCCCAGATCAGCGTCTCATGCGCATTGGTCAGGCGCTTTCCCCGGAAGTTCGGCATCGGGTTCGACTTGCGCCACACCACGTCGTTCAGGATCCAGAAGCCCTGGTTCTGAAGCTCGGCACCCATGCGGAACACGTTGTGGTAGGAGCCGATCACCCAGATCGCGCCATTCGGCTTGAGCAGGCGGCGCGCGGCGGCCAGCCATTCGCGGGTGAAGTCGTCATAGACCTTGAAGCTCGCGAATTGATCCCATTCGTCGTCCACCGCGTCGACCTTGGAATTGTCCGGGCGATGCAGGTCGCCCTTGAGCTGAAGGTTGTACGGCGGGTCTGCAAAAATCAGATCGACTGAGCCTTCTGGAAGGCTGTTCATCACCTCGATGCAATCACCGGGCAAAATCTGATTGAGCGGCAGAGTCTCTGCCGCAGGGATCATTTTGTTCATTCGTCTGCCTCGTTCCCCGGGACCTTTTTGGTCCTCGTTGTTGTGGATAAGTTTGAGTCAGACGGGATTCCGGGTCAATTTCTTTTTTAAATCAGTGTGTTACTGTTTTTGTGGACACAAGATATTGTGGACCGGCTTGAAGGATCGCCTATGGTGTGGGGTCACGCCTAATTCTTGGAGTGCCGAAATGTGGCTTTTTGATGGATATCCCGCATTGCTCTCCCAGCCATAGCCGGGGTGCTGTTGCGCCAAGTCCACCATGATGCGATCGCGTGTCACTTTCGCCACGATCGACGCGGCGGCGATGGACAGTGATTTGCCGTCGCCTTTGATTACGGCTTCGGCAGAAACAGTGCAGCCGCGCGGAATCAGGTTTCCGTCGATCAGCAGATGGTCGGGCGTGACGCCCAGCGCCTCGACGGCGCGCAGCATCGCGATGTGAGAGGCGCGCAGGATGTTGTGCTCGTCGATCTCTTCGACCGTGGCATGGGCGACGCCCACCTGCGCCTGTTCCATGATCGCCTCGAACAGCACATCGCGTTTCTTGGCGCTGATCTTCTTTGAATCGTTCAGCCCCTCGGGAATGCGTGCGGGGTCGAGGATCACGGCAGCGGCGGTCACGGGGCCAGCCAGCGGGCCACGCCCCACCTCGTCCACTCCGGCGATACGGACGAAGCCACGGGCGAGCGCGGCGGTTTCATACGAGAAATCGGGTCCTGTCGTCATGCCGCCTACCTGCGGCAAGCGCCCGCGACAGGCAAGGGAAACGAAAATGGCGGCGGGCCTTCTGTGGGCCCGCCGCCAGATCAGGAGCGGCGTTGGAAGATCGGGGACAGATTTGCCGCTCCCTGCTCGATGTTCTTAGCGCGAGGCCACGGTGTAGCCGTACTGACGCAGGCAGTGACCACGGTAGACATTACGCACGTTACCCGTATTGCGGTTGTAGACGTTGTCCTTGCACTGCACCGGCAGACGCGAAGCGCCGGCAAAGTTGCGCTGCAGGCAGCGGTTGCCGAAGAGCACGCCGCGCTCGCCCGGAATGTTGTTCACGATACAAGCCGCGGGGAGCTGTTTGGCATTGTGACGGTTGCCGCCGTGGTTGCCGTAGTTGCCACCACGGTTGCCGTCATGACGACCGCCGTGCTGGTTGCCGTAGTTTGGCGGCGTGGTGCGCGGCGGCGTGTAATGCGACTGCGTGTTGTTCTGGAAGCGGATGTTGCCATTGGTGATCGCATGCGTGGCGATCGCACCCAGGATGATCGTGCCGATGGCGCCTGCGATCAGCGCGTCTTCGTTGCCCGCCTGCGCTTGGGTGGCCGACACTGGCGACAAAGCGACGGATGCGGCGAGCGCGATGGCGGTGACCGGGCGGGTGATCTTGGAGAGGAATTTCATAGCGTGTCCTTTCGGGTCCTGTTGGGTCTGTGCGGGGCGACCCGCAGTGTTGATGAACCCAAACTGGACCCGGGACCTCCGGACATGGAATATCGCCGCGTTGACATCGCATAGCGGCCCGGAAATGGTGGTTTGATATCGCATAACAGGGGCCTTCGGCGCATCTCTACGCCCATGAAAACACTCCTTCTTTCCACGGCACTTGCCGCCACCACGCTGATCGCCGCCCCGGCGACGGCAGCCTGCTTTGCCGACTACAAGGCCAAGCAGGACAACCCCTTGCAACTGCACTACGGTGTCATCGAATTGCCCGACGCCGCCTGCGGATCGGCGCAGGATGCCGCGCCCGAGGTGAGCCGCCGAATCGCGGCAGACGGGTGGACGCTGCTGAACGTCGTTTCGGTGTTTAGCGATGCAGGTCTTGAGGAGAGGAAAGCGAGTGCCGGAACCTACTTCCTTCGCTACTGATGCGCGCCTGAGCGGCAACCGACTGGTCGCCGTCGGCGTGGCCGCCATCGTCGTAATCCTCGGCGTCGCGGCGGTGTTCCTGTTTCTGAACCTGCCCTCGGCCAATGCCTTCAACGAACGCGTCGAGCAGATCTTTATCGAGAACGACGCGCTGACCGGCGAGGCCGAGATCAAGCTGCTCGAAATCCTCGCCCAATCCGGCACCGCGTTCTCGGACACGCTGACCAGCTACCGGGTGGTGATTTTCGTGCTCATGGTCTTCGCCACCGCGCTTCTCGTCGCGGCGCTTGTGTTTCTCGTCATCATCATCGGCCAGAACCGCCGGATGGACGAGATTGAGCGCGCGGGCCTGCGCGTCAAATCACTCACGATCAACCGCAACGACCGCACCGTCATGCTGAACGACATGGAGTTCTCGCTGACCGAAGCCGCCCTCGAAACCCTCGCCGTGCTGGCCGAAGCCCGCATGGACGAGGATATTCTGACCGGTGCCGAGCTCGAAGGCGTCATCTCGGGCCGCGATGCCTCGGACTGCGAAGAGGCTGCGGGCGCGACCCGGATCAAACGTCTGCGCGATGCGCTCGGCAATCAGATGATGGCCGAACTGCTGGTCAAGACCATCGCTCGCCGGGGCTACATGCTGTCGATCGACAAGGACGTGATCCGGATGGTTTGAAGGCGCGTGACCGGCTAGACGCTACAAGCCTGCAGCATTCCTTCGCATAGCAACAAACGCCGCCATTATGTGCTGTGCTTTCGATTGCCCCAACGATCCAAAATTGTTCATGTGTTGCTCAAGGTGTTCAATGGTGGGCATTGGGTCGGCACCTGCCAGCATCGACGCGTTAAATGATGCATCAATCGCAATGAGCAAGGCTATTTCTGTTTCAGTCAAATCTCTTTGCAACTGGTCGAAATCTACGTTCATTGGCAAGTCCTTTGAAATTTAGTTTCTTGAGTCTAGTTCATCCGTTGAGTTTTCGAACCCCCACATCAGCGCGAACTGGGCGCACCAGTAGGTGGCCCAGATCAGGATCGCGCCGGGGAATGTGGTGTCGCCCTCCCACAGAAACAGGCGGGTGGCGAGCAGGGTGTCGGACAGAATGAACAGCCCTGCCCCGGCAATCAGCACCCAGAACTGCGCACCCCGCGCCCGACTGAGCGCGGCCAATCCCATCGCGATGATGACCACGATATAGGCCATGACCGGCAACCGCAGCGCGCCCGCCCCGTCCCACATCAGAACCGCCATCACCGCGCCATAGACGACGAGCGCCGCCATCGACACGACCCGCATCCGCGCAGGCAGGCTCAGGAACAGCACGACATAGAGGATATGCGCGACCGCAAACGCCCCCATGCCCGCCATGAACAGGATGTCACCCGGACGGCTGAGCAGGTAATCCCCGGCCGCCCCCAGCGCCAGCGCCCCAACCAAGAGCCAACGCCCGGTCGGCACCACGGACAACGCCAGAAGCGTCACGCAGGACGCCTTGACCACCGAATTGACCAGCGCGCCGTCCCCGCCGATGGGTTCGAATATCCAATACGCGAGCGCGATAAGCGCCGATGCGACACGTAACCAGATCATGCTGTCCTCCCTGATCGGGAGCCTAACGACCGTCTGTCCGGCCGCCCACCAATTTCGTAGGCGTCGTCGCGTCAGCCCAACGGAACCTTAGTCGACGACGAGCTTGCGTAGATTCATGTCCTTATCCGGCGGGATCACCGTTTCGAAAAACGTCTTGTTGCGCGAAATACGGTCGTCGTCCCAGTCCCACCAGGCGATCTCGAGCATCTGTTTGATGACATCGTCAGTAAACCGCTTGCGGATCTCGCGCGCCGGGTTCCCGCCGACTATGGCGAACGGCTCGACATCCCGCGTCACGGTCGCTCCCGCCGCGATGACTGCCCCATGCCCAACCTTTACGCCGGACAGGACCGTGACCTTGTCGCCGATCCACACATTATGACCGATCTCCACAGGCCCCTTACTGTCTTCAGGGATCGCGAAGCCAAATCGCTCGCTCAGCCAGATCTGTTGGTTCGGCATGTCCGTGCGGTGGTTGCGCGCAAAGAACGCAACGTAGCGGCCGATAGCGCAGTAGCGTCCGATGAGAACCTGTCCACGGGCATCAGTCGTACCGTTTATGCTGGTGTAATGGCCCGAGCGCACGTCGCCTGTCGTATTCCACAACCTGTTGGGCCCGCGGATACGACCCTTTTTGATCTCTTCAGCATCGGATAGCGAATAGAAGGTTTCTGCCTCCTTCCTGGAGAACAGGCGCCGTGTGTTTGACAATACTGCGAGGCTGAAAAAGCGGCTAAACAGATCGGCTGCCTTATTGGTGCTCATCGAGTCCTGCCCGCCCTTGCCTGCCGCTCTGGTGATCCCGGCAGGATTCGAACCTGCAACCTGCCCCTTAGGAGGGGGCTGCTCTATCCAATTGAGCCACGGGACCACGCGCGAGGTTGATGCCCCGCAAGGCGCCCTCCGTCAACTCATTCCGGGTAGGCTGCGTCCTTGGGCTTGCGGCGCAGGGTATCGCCACGCGCGATGGTCGGCGTCATCTCGATCTTTTCGCCTTGCGGTCCCTCGACACCGTCTTCGACACGGGCCGCGATGATCTCGGCCGCCTTGCGCCCGATCTCGGCCCGGCAGCTGTCCATCGTGGCTAGCTGGCGCGGCAGACCCTTGAGCAGTTCGACGTCATTGAACCCGGCCAGCCCCAGATCGTTCGGCACGTCGATCCCGTTGTCGAGGCAATAAAGCAACCCACCCGCCCCGATCATATCGTTGGAGTAGTAGAGGAAATCGAGGTCCGGGGTCCGTTTCAGGATCGCCTCGGTCATCTCACGGCCCTTGCCCAGCGCCGAGCCGCCCTCGTAGAACTCCTGATCCGCGATCTCCATCCCGGCCTTGGCCAGCGCCTCGGTGAAGCCCTCGAAGCGTTTGCGGGCACGGTGGTCGAGCGGCATCTTGGTGCCCAGGAACCCGATCTTGCGATAGCCCGCCTTGATGATCGACTCGGCCATCATCCGACCCGCGCGTCGGTGGCTGATCCCCACGGCGGCGTCGATGGGCGTCCCGTCCGTGTCCATGATCTCGACCACGGGAATCCCCGCCCCCCGCAGCATCGCCTTGGAGGCGTCCGAATGTTCGAGCCCCGCAATGATCACGCCAGAAGGCCGCCACGAGAGCATCTCGTAAAGCACCTTCTCCTCGCGTTCCTTCTTGTAGTTCGTCACCCCCACGACCGGCTGCAGCGGCGTGTCGTCGAGCACGTCGGAAATCGCGGCCATCACCTCGGGAAAGACCATGTTGGACAGCGACGGGATGATCACGGCGACAAGGTTCACCCGCTGGCTCGCCAGAGCGCCTGCGATCTTGTTCGGCACGTAGCCCAGCGCCTTCGCCGCCTCGAGCACCTTCTCGCGGGTCGCATCCGACACGTCACCGCGATTGCGCAGAACCCGGCTGACCGTCATTTCGCTGACGCCCGATGCCTCGGACACGTCGCGCAGGGTCAGGGGGCGTTTCGGGGCATCGGCCATGGTCAGTCCTCTCAAACTCGGTATACCCCGATGTTAGGAGGTGACGCGGCCCTGTAAAGTCCCTTTTTCCATGCGTGTTAGCGGCGTTGTATCCCGCTAACATAAAATGCACCGAAACCCTTATTCGACGCGCGCGCAGGTGTAATCGGCGTCGTTCGGCGATGCCTCGTGATACAGCGCCTCATTACCCTTGATCCAGATCGACCGCCCGAAACTGCCGTCGTACTTCGCGCCCGACGCGGTGCGCGTCACGGTGCCGACGTCGATGGTGTCGCCGATCTCCATGCGAACGCTGGCCAGCATGGTGTCATAGAACATGGTGACCACTTCCGGACCGCCCTCGCACATCCACGTCGAGGTTTCCAAGGGGTCCTGCAACATCCACATCGCCACCAATTCGGCCTCGCGACGCTGATAGGACTGTTCGATACAGGCCACGATGTCGTCATCCTTCCAGCACTCGTCGCGCCCGCCGATCCAGCCGCGCTGATAGGCCTTCAACTCTGCCACCGCCTCCTCGGCGCCCGCATCCAGCCCCCCGGCCACCTCGAGCGCCGCGCCATAGACATTGGCCATGTCGCGGTCGAGCGCAGCAAGCTCCGCGTTCTCGCAAATCGCGATCTCGGCCTCATGCTCGGCTTTTGCACAATCGAAGGTCGGCCCCTCCTGCGCGAAAACGACACCGGGGCACATGGCGAAAGCGGCGATAACGGCAAGTCGCATGGGACACTCCTCGATCCAGATCCGCCCCCAGCATAGCACGGCCCAGACGGATTCGCGCAGACCTCCCGTTCTTTCCGGTCCTCAAATATCCCGGTGGGGAGGTCTGGAGGGGAGGCTGGCCTCCCCTCCAGCGGGTCGACGTGGGCGCAAGCCTACGGCGAAATCCCTAAAGCAGACGCGAAACGATATCGGCGTGGACCGCACCGCCGCCTGCGACAACGCCGTTCACCTGCGGATGCGGGTTGTTGAACGCGAGCGCCCCGCCTTTGCGGTCCGACACGCGCCCGCCCGCTTCGGCGACCAGCAGCGCACCGGCGGCCACGTCCCATTCCCATGTCGCGCGCAGGGTGAACATCGCGTCCTTGCGCCCCTCGGCGACCAGCGCCATGCGGTAAGCCAGCGAAGACCGGAACTGTCGTTTCATCTCGGGGACCGACGCGTCGAGCCAGTTGTGCGGCTCCATCGCGGGCTTGGCCGCCAGAACCTCGGCCTCGGCCAGCACCGCTTGGTCCGACGCTCTGATCGCTTCGCCGTTGAGCTGCGCCCCCTGCCCCGCGGTCGCAGTGTAGAGCTTGTCATGCATCGGCAGATAGACGACAGCCGCCACCACTTCGCCGCCCCGCACAATGGCGAGCGAGTGCGACCATGTCGGGTTGCCCTCGATAAAGGCGCGCGTTCCGTCGATCGGGTCGATGATGAACAGGGTCTCGGTGTCCAGCCGGTCGGTCGCGTCCGGGGTTTCCTCCGACAGCCAGCCATAGTCGGGCCGGGCCTCGCGCAGGCGCGCCTTCAGCATCTCGTCGACCGCCAGATCGGCCTCGGTCACCGGGCCCTGATAATCCGGCTTCTCCCACTTGGTCACGTCGCGCTTGAAGAACCGCTTTGCGATCTCCCCCGCCTCTCGTGCTGCGTCGGCCAGAAGCGCGGTATCAGCTTCCCGCAAGGGTCATCCCTTCGATCAGCAGCGACGGCACCTGCCGCGACTTGTGCGGCTCGGCGTCATTGGCCGGGATGATGCGCAGAAGCATGTCGATCAGGTTGCTCGCGATGGTGCATTCGTTGACCGGATAGGCGATCTCGCCGTTCTCGACCCAGAAGCCCGACGCTCCGCGCGAATAGTCGCCGGTGTTCAAGTTCACGGTCGAGCCGATCAGGCCGGTCACCAGAAGCCCGGTCCCCATGTCCGACATGAGATCGGCATGGGTCTTGTCGCCCGGCGTCAGATGCATGTTCGACACGCCCGGGCTGGGCGGCGCGCCGGTGCCGCGCCCGGCATTTCCGGTGCTCTCCAGCCCCAGTTTGCGCGCGGTAGCGAGGTCTAGAACCCAGCCGTTCAGCACGCCGTTCTCGACCAGCGCCCGGCGCGCGGTTGGCAGGCCTTCACCATCGAAGGGGCGCGAGCCGGTGGCGCGCACGCGCAGCGGGTCTTCGATGATCGACAGATGCGCGGGCAGCACCTGCTGCCCCATCTTGTCACGCAGGAAGGACGACCCGCGCACGATGGACGTGCCGTTGATCGCCCCCAAGAGGTGCCCGATGATCGAGGCCGAGACACGTTCGTCGAACAGCACCGGATAGGTTCCCGTCGGCGGCTGCTTGGCGCCCTTGCGGCCCGCCGCGCGCTCCCCGGCGATCCGGCCGATCTCTTCGGCAGACGGCAGGTCACGTTGGAAAATACGGGACTCGCCGTTGAACTCCCGCTCCATCTCGGCACCCGTGCCGGAAATCGCGGCGAGCGAGACGGCGCGCGTCGTGCGACCATAGCCACCGCCGAACCCGTTCGAGGTGGCGAGGTAGATGTCGGTACGTCCGTAGCCTGCCGAGGTGGCCTGCACCTGACTGACGCCATCGATACCAAGCGCAGCGGCCTCGGCGATCCGTGCATCCTCTTCCAGCGCCTCAGGCGCGGGCTCTTCGGACGGGTCGGCAAGCTCGAGCGCCGCCAGGTCCCAGTCGCGCGCATATTGCGACGGATCGGCCAGCCCGATCGTGGGGTCCTCCGGCGCCTCACGCGCCATTGCCACGGCGCGCTGCGCCATTTCCGCAATCGTATCCGCCGAGGTGTCGGAGGCCGACACATTCGCCTGTCGATGCCCGACCATGACGCGCAGCCCGATGTCCACGCCCTCGGACCGCTCGGCATGTTCCAGCGCGCCCTTGAGCACATCGATGGAGAGCGAGGTGCCCGCGACGGCGAGCGCATCGGCACCGTCGGCCCCGGCTTTGCGTGCGGCGTCGAGAAGCTGCTGGGTAAGATTGTCGAGGTTGGCCTTCATGGGTTTCCTTTCCACGTTGACGTCTCAGGTAAACGCCGGAGGGGTCCCCCGCAAGGGCGACGCACTGGCCCATGGCGTCGAGACCCACTACGCTCTGCCCAAATCAGGGAGATTTCAGATGGATATGACAGGCAAAACGGCGGTCATCACCGGCGCGAGCCGGGGGATCGGCGAAGCTGCCGCCCGCGTGTTCGCCAAAGCCGGCGCGAATGTCGCCCTGCTGGCCCGCTCCGGCGATGCGCTTGCCGACCTCGCGGAAGAGATCGGGGACAAGGCGCTTGCACTCGAATGCGACGTGGCGAGCTTCGAGGCAGTGCAGACGGCGGTGGATGAGACGATCGCGCGGTTCGGCGGCGTCGACGCGCTCATCAACAACGCAGGCGTGATCGAACCCATCGCCAGGCTCGCGGACAGCGACCCGGACGACTGGGGCCGCGCGATCGATATCAACGTCAAAGGCGTCTACCACGGCATGCGCGCGGTGCTGCCGACGATGCAGAAGGCAGGGTCCGGCACGGTGCTGACCATCTCGTCCGGTGCGGCCCACGGCGCGCGCGACAGTTGGAGCCACTATTGCGCCTCCAAGGCCGCTGTTCACATGTTGACGAAGTGTCTGCACAAGGAAGAGGCCGCGCAGGGCATCCGCGCCATCGGCCTGTCGCCCGGTACGGTCGCGACCGAAATGCAGCGTGAGATCAAGGCCTCGGGCGTGAACCCGGTGAGCCAGCTCGACTGGTCCGACCACATCCCGGCGGACTGGCCCGCCAAGTGCCTGTTATGGCTCTGCGGCCCGGCTGGGGATGCGTGGCTCGGGCAGGAAGTGTCGTTGCGTGACGAAGACGTGCGCCGTTCCGTGGGTCTGATCGCATGATCCGGCTGGAGCGTGACAGCGGGCTCTGGACCGTCACCATCGCCCGGCCCGACAAGGCCAATTCGCTTACCCGCGAGATGCTCTTGGAACTCGCAACCGTGGCTGAAGAGGCCTCGACCGCCGCGCGCGCCCTGATCCTGACCGGCGAGGGCAAGGTGTTTTCCGCCGGGGCCGATCTGGACGAGGCCAAGGCCGGTCTCGCCATCGACACGGTGTGGGAGCGCCTGTCAGGCGCCATCGCGAGCGCTCCAATCCTGACCATCGCCGCTTTGAACGGCACGCTGGCGGGTGGCGCGATGGGCATGGCACTGGCCTGCGATCTGCGGATCGCGGTGCCGACAGCCAGGTTCTTTTACCCCGTGATGAAGCTTGGTTTCCTGCCGCAGCCGTCTGACCCCAAGCGACTTGCCGCTTTGGTCGGACCGTCGCGAGCCAAGATGATCCTCATGGCCGGGCAGAAGATCGAAGCGCCGGAGGCCTTGGACTGGGGTCTCATCGACCGGATCGTCGAGGGCGATGTCGTCGGCGCGGCGCGGGATCTCGCCACCGACGCGCTCGGCGCGACGCCGGAGCATGTGGCCGGGATCAAGGGCCTGATCTGATTTCGGATCGGGCTTGCGCCCGACCCGACCCACCGGGGGGCGCTGCCCCCCCGGACCCCCCGAGGTTTTCTGAAACAGAGAAGATCAGCGGCGGGGTCGGCGTTTGCCTTCGCTGCGGGACAGAAAGTCGGGCGGGCGTTTCGCGACCCATCTGGCGAATTTGGCGATCCGGGGATGGGCGAGCAGTGCCTCGGGTGTGTTGTAGAGACGGGCAAGCTCGGCCTCGGACAGGGTCGCGTGGATTTCCGTGTGGCAGATATGGTGAAGGAGCACGGTCTCGCCCCCCTTGCCGCCCTTGAGGCGCGGGATCAGGTGGTGGCGCGATTGCGGGACCCCCTCGGGGATCGGGCGGGCGCAGATCGGGCAGATCGGGTCGCTTGTGTCGGGCGGCGCTTCCATGCAGTGAAGGTGGGATGAAGATGGGCAATCGGCAAGCATTGGTGATCGGCGCGGGACCGGCGGGGTTGATGGCCGCCGGGGTGCTGACGCGCGGCGGGTGCGACGTCGTGGTGGCCGAGGCCAAGACGTCGGTCGCGCGCAAATTTCTGATGGCCGGAAAGAGCGGGCTGAACCTGACCAAGGACGAGCCGCTCGAACGGTTCCTCGCGGCCTATCACGGAAGCTGCGCGGGGCTGGTGCGCGAGGCGGTCGCGGCGTTCGGGCCGGAGGCCGTGGCGGACTGGGCGCGCGGGCTGGGACAGCCTGTGTTCACCGGGTCGTCGGGGCGGGTGTTCCCCGAGACCATGAAAGGGTCGCCGCTGTTGCGCGCATGGCTCGGCACGCTTGCAGGCGTAGACGTTCGCACGAGGTGGCGTTGGGTCGGGTTCGAGGGCGCGGGCTATGTGTTCGACACACCAGAGGGACAGCAGGTGATGGCCCCCGACCTCTGCATCCTCGCCCTTGGCGGCGGGAGTTGGGCGCGGCTTGGCTCGGACGGCGCGTGGGCGCCGTGGCTGGTCGAGCGCGGCGTGGACACCGCGCCGCTTGCACCTGCGAACGCAGGGCTCGTGGTCGATTGGTCGGATCACATGACCAAGCACTTCGGCGCGCCGGTCAAGGTCGCGCGGCTCACCGCAGGTGACACCTCGGTCCGGGGGGAGTTCGTCGTATCGGCGCGCGGGCTGGAAGGGTCCGCGATCTATGCCGTTTCGCGCGCGGTGCGCGAAGGGGCCGCGCTGACACTCGACCTCTGCCCGGACCTATCGCCAGGTGAGGTTGCAGCGCGTCTGGCCAAGCCACGCGGCAAGGCGACCGTCACGGCGCATCTGCGCAAGGCGCTGAAGCTCGATCCCGTGCGCCTTGCCCTTCTGATGGAGTTCGGGCGTCCCTTGCCCGACGATCTTGCCCCGCTCGTCAAGGCGCTGCCGATTAGGCATGCCGGGTTGCGGCCGATGGATGAGGCGATCTCGACCGCCGGGGGCATCACGGCGGGGGCGCTCGACGGTTACGCGGTCCGCGCCATCCCCGGCCTTTTTGCCTGTGGCGAGATGCTGGATTGGGAGGCGCCGACGGGCGGTTACCTCCTCACCGCCTGTTTCGCGACCGGGCTGGCCGCTGCGCGTCAGGCGCTCGGTTAGGCCTTCGCGAGAGCCGCCACGCGCTTGAACGCGTCGCGATCCCGCATCCGTTTGACGTAGGCGTTGAACACCTCGTTCTCGAGCGGATATTTCGCGGCGAAGGCCCAGTTGGCGCAGTGGGCGGCGAGGATATCCGGCACCGTCATGTCATCGCCTGCGAGGTACGGCTTGTCGCCGAGGATGGACACGCATCGCTCCACGGCGCCCGCGAATTCCCACTTCAGCGAGGATCGGATTTCCGGCATCCGGTGTTCTTCCGGCAGCACGAAGACATGGCGCGCGCCCATCCAGAGCAGCGCGTCGAAATCGTCGATCAGGAAATTTGTGATCGCATCCTGCCGAGCACGCTCCAACGTCCCGGCGGGATGGGTAAATTGCCCATGACGGTCGGCCAGAAACTGCATGATCGCGACCGAGTCGTTCACCGGTTCCCCATCGACCAGCAGAACCGGCACTTTGCCCGAGGGGTTGTGTTTCATCACCTCGGCGCTGCGTGGCCCGGCCTTGGTCCACTCATAGGGTTCACCCAATTCCTCGAGCATCCAGAGCACGCGGAATGCGCGGGTGTCGATCTTTCCGATCACTTCATACATGGCTGGTCCTCCCACCTGCGAGTGGGGCACGGGGCGCCCCATCGGTGCAAGCGTGACGTGGGGACGGGATCAATCGGCGACGATCATGTAGCCGGTGCCGCGCACGGTCTGCAGGACCTTGGGCATCTTCGGGTTCGCCTCGAGCTTGCGCCGCAGCCGTGTGATCTGCACGTCCACCGCGCGGCTCGCCGGGTCTGCATCGACCACATCGGCCAGTTCCGAACGGGTGATCGGCGCGTTGGGCCGGGCAGCGAGAGAGCGCATCAGTTTGACCTCGGTCGCGGTCAGGCGCACGCGGGTGTCGCCCTCGGTCAACACACCCGCTTCGATGTCATAGGTGAACGGCCCCATGCGCAGAACCTTGGGCGCGGCGGCCTCCGGCGGCGGGCGACGGTCGAGCATCTGGTTGATCTTGTCGATCAGCGCGGGCGGCTCGAAAGGTTTCACCAGCACCTCGCCCTCGCGCGTCCCGGCGCTGGCGGTCAGCCAGAGCACCTGTGCGGTGGTCGCGTCGCCCAACGCGGCCTCGGCGGCCTCTTCGATCACGATCAGGTCGAAATCCAGCCCGGCGAGCAGGCGGCGCGCATGGTCCGCGTCGCGCGCGGCAGAGACGAGAAAGCCGTGCCGCCCGAGAAAGGACTTGAGCAGCCCGCGCTTGGTCTCGTCCGGATCGACCAGAAGCAGATGCGCGTCGGCCAGGGTCATTCCGGGTCCTTCAGCGCGTTGAAGTGGCGGCGCATGTCCGGGTCCATCATCGCCTCCAGCACTTTGCGAAACCCATCGACCGCTTCGGGGCCGACATCGCGATAGGCAGCCCGCATCCGGGCGCGCTGCGCCTCGGCCAGTTCAGCTTCCAGCGACTGCCCCTTTTCGGTGAGCACCAGATGACGCTCGCGTTTGTCGCGCGTGCCCACCCGGCTTTCCACCAGCCCGTCCTCGACCAGCGTGCGCAGCACCCGGTTCAGAGACTGTTTGGTAACGCCGAGGATCGCCAGCAGGTTGTTGACGGTCGTGCCCGGACTGCGGTGAATGAAATGGATGGCGCGGTGATGCGCGCGGCCATAGCCGTATTGTTCGAGGATGCGATCCGGATCCGCCGTGAACCCTTTGTAGGCAAAGAACATCGCCTCGATGCCCTTCTTGAGTTGCTCGTCCGTGAGGAACAGCAGGTGAGGTCCACGTCGGTCATCCATGCTTGGCATCCTCGTTCACAAATTGCCGCTTGGATAGGCAATTTACGTCAGTCTTATTGACTTTACCAGACCTCAATGGTAGCGAGTCGCACCTTTGACGCAACTTTACGTCCGATGCGGACATAGGTTGCGCAACTTTTGCAAAACCGCCCATGAGGGCTAAGGAGGTTGGAATGGCTGGATATGATGACCGCGACGGCAAGATCTGGGTCGACGGCACGCTCGTCGAATGGCGCGATGCGAACGTACACATTCTGACCCACGCCCTGCATTACGCCTCGTCCGTGTTCGAGGGCGAGCGCGCCTATAACGGCAAGATCTTCCTCACTGAAGAGCACTCCAAGCGCCTCCTGCGCTCGGGCGATCTGCTCGACATGCCGATCCCGTGGACGGCGGAACAGATCACCGCCGCCAAGGATGAGGTGCTCAAGGCCAACGGCTTCACCAACGCCTACGTGCGTGCGGTGGCGTTCCGTGGCGCGGGCGAAGACATGGGTGTCAGCTCGTCGCGCAACCCCGTCCGGCTGTTCATCGCGGCATGGGAATGGGGCAGCTACTATGGCGACGCCAAGATGAAGGGCGCCAAGCTCGACATCTCGAAATGGAAGCGCCCCTCGCCGGAAACGATCCCGACCGCGGCCAAGGCGGCTGGTCTTTACATGATCTGCACCATGTCCAAGCACGCGGCCGAGGCCAAAGGCTGTTCCGACGCGCTGTTTTACGACTATCGCGGCTATGTGGCCGAGGCGACCGGGGCCAACGTGTTCTTTGTCAAAGACGGCGAGGTTCACACCCCGCTGCCCGACGCGATCCTGAATGGCCTGACCCGTCAGACCGTCATCAAGATGCTGGAAGAGCGTGGGGTCAAAGTCCACGAGCGCCACATCATGCCGGAAGAGATGGAGGGCTTCGAACAGTGCTGGCTCACCGGGTCGGCCGCCGAGGTCACGCCGGTCGGGCAGATCGGTGACTACACCTTCGAGGTGGGCGCGCTCACCCGAGAGATCGCGGAAGCCTACGAGCAGCACGTTCGCTCGTAACGTTTTGAAAAGACTTGTCTCCTAGACTGGCGCCGTCCAGCCTAGGGGGCAAACATGGCCAAGCGCCGCAATTTTTTCTACGTCCTTGTGGTCATCGCGCTGTTGGTGACCCCCACGGCTGCGAGCCTCGGGTTCTATGTGATTACCCAGGATCCGAACCTGCGCCCCCTTGGCGTCACGCAGGAGGCGCTTTCGGCTTATGCCCGTGGGCGCATCGACGGTCAGGTCCATGTCGTCGCCCAGATCGAATGGGTCCCGGGCAACACCGCAGGCTACTCCCAAAGGGCATTCGAGATGGCGCTGGAAAATGCGTTCAGGGCCAAGGGCGTCGAGGTTTTCGTCTTTTTCCACGACGGGGTGGACCGGACTCGCGTGAATTTCCGCGTCGGACGTTCAACCATCGGCCCGTTTTCGCCTGCGCAGGCGGCACGGGGCGTCACTGCTGCGGTCGATGCTTACCGGATGCACGTCCCGGTCAACTGAGCTGTCCGATCGCCCAGCGCGCGGCATCGGCGAGCACCGCGTCGTCCTCGGCTGCGAGTGATGCCAGACGCGGCAGATAGCCAGCATCCCCCGAATTTCCCATTGCATAGGCCACGTTGCGCAGGAACCGATTGCGCCCGATGCGTTTGATCGGACTGCCCGAGAACTTTTCTCGGAACGCCGTGTCGTCCAGCGTCGCCAGATCGGCCAGTTTCGGCGCCGCGAGATCGCCGCGCGCCAGATATCGGGCCTCTGAGGCTTCGACCGCGAACTTGTTCCACGGACAGGCTGCGAGGCAGTCATCACAACCGTAGATGCGATTGCCCAGCAGGGGGCGCAGCGCCTCGTCCACAGCCCCGTGATGCTCAATGGTGAGATAGGAAATGCACCGCCGGGCATCCAGTTGAAACGGCGCCGGAAAGGCATTGGTCGGGCAGGCATCGAGACAGGCGGTGCAGCTTCCGCAGTTCTCCCGCCCCGGCGCGTCCACCTCCAACGCGGCGGTCGTGAAAATCGCACCCAGAAAGAACCAGTTTCCCAGATCACGGCTCAACAGGTTCGTGTGTTTGCCTTGCCATCCCAGCCCGGCGGCCTGTGCCAGCGGCTTTTCCATCACCGGCGCGGTGTCGACGAAGACCTTGATCTCGGTGTCCGCGCCCGCCGCGTCGATCAGCCAGCGCCCCACACGTTTCAGCCGCTTTTTCACGATGTCATGGTAGTCGCGGTTCTGGGCATAGACGCTGATCGCGCCCCGCTCCGGCTGTCCCACGACCTGCATCGGGTCATGCTCGGGGGTGTAAAGCTCCGCCAGCATCACCACCGATTTCGCTTCGGGCCAGAGCGCATCCGGCGCGCCGCGCCACCCCATGCGCTCGGCCATCCACCCCATGTCGCCATGCCGCCCGGCCTCGACGAACGCCGCCAGCCTGCCCGCAAGCGCGGGCACCGCATCGGGCCGCGTCACGCCGACCGCCGAGAACCCCTCGGCCAGAGCCTGCGCTTTCAGCTTTTCGGTCAGTGTCATGGGACCTCTCCGGTCCGGGCCGCGTCAGAAATCGAGGTTGGCGTAATGTTCGGGCGGCGGGAAGCTGGGCACTTGATCGGCCAGCAGCGACCGGAACGCAGGCCGCGACTTGATCTTGGCATACCACTCGCGCACGTTCTCGTTCCGGTTCCAGTCGACGTCCGAGATATAGTCCAGCGCCGACAGATGCGCGGCCGCCGCGAAATCGGCCATCGTCAGCGCATCACCCGCCAGCCAGCGACGCTGATCCAAAAGCCAGCCCATATAGTCGAGGTGGTACTTGATCGCCTTCGCGCCGTTCTTGATCCGGGTCGAATCCGGATAGCCCTGCCCCATGAGCTTTTTGTTCACCCGCTCGTAGAGCAGGTTCGCTGTCACCTCGTTGTGGAACTTGTCGTCGAACCACATGATGAGCCGCCGCACCTCATACCGCCCGTCCGCCGTGGTGGGCATGAGCGCAGGCTCCGGCACGGTTTCCTCGATATACTCGCAGATCGGGGCACTTTCGGTCAGGGTCTTGCCGTCGATACGCAGCACCGGGACCTTGCCAGCCGGGTTGCGGCGCATGAACTCGACGCTCTTCTCCCAATACCGCTCTTCCACCAGCTCGACCTCGAGCCGCTTTTCGGCAAGCACAAGCCGCACCTTGCGGCAGAACGGAGACAGGGGGGAGTGGTAGAGGCGGATCATCGCTGCATTTTTAGTGGAGTTTCGCCTGTCATGCCGTGAAAAGCAGCCCGGTTCAATCCTCGAAGCAATCCGCACGCCCGTCTCGGAGGATCGTCGCCGCCCCATCGCGGATCGACGCGGCCCGTCGTTGCACGAATTGACCCGGGTTAGACGCCGAGCGGTCCTTGGGATTGGGCAGGATCGCGGCCAGCCGGGCGGCCTGCGTCTCGCTCAATTGACCTGCATTGACGCCGAAATAGTGCTGTGCAGCCGCCTGTACCCCGAACACGCCCTCGTCGAATTCGGCAACGTTCATATAGACCTCGACGATCCGGCGCTTGGACCAGACCAGTTCCATGACCGGGGTAATCATCGCCTCCAACGCCTTTCGTACGTAGCTGCGGCCATGCCAGAGGAACACGTTCTTCACGGTCTGTTGACTGAGGGTCGAGGCGCCGCGCGTCTCGCCCGCCTCGATCACCTGCCGGATCGCTTGCATGTCGAAGCCCCAGTGCAGGCAGTAATTCGCATCTTCCGCCGCCACGATGGATCGCGCCATGACGGGCGCCACGTCTTCCATGCGGACCCAATCATGCGCCACACCGCCCAAGCGTCTGGATTCGCTGGCCATGTAGAGCGTGGTGGGCGGGTTCACGACGGCATAGAGCGCAACGAGCAGACAGACGAGCGCGACAAAGCCCAGCACACCGCGCCGCAGCCAACGCCACAGGAATTTGCGCGCCGGCCGCTTTGCCTTGGCGCGGCGAGGCTTTCGATCGGTTTTCGTCTTTTTGCGCGCCATGGCCACTTATGACCACGCGGGCGGCCCGCCGGTCAAGCAGCACGGCGCAGGCCGCGTTTTCGCCCAGCGCCCGGGCTAGACGTAGACCGGCAGAAAGGTCGCCAGCATCGCCCCGATGATCAGGCCAAAGCAAAGTCCCAAAACGACGCGCATGAAAAACTGCGCAGTGGACGCAAAGTGTAACAGCATGAAATTTCCCCCAGTTCGGGCGAGTGTTGCACGGATCAACTCGTCCGCGCAGGCACAATAATTTGAGAAACGAACTGTTATCTCAGCCGGAACAAGCCCAGACAGTGACGCGACAGCCGCCCCCGTACTGGCGGCAGTAGTTCATCGCGCCTGCTTCGGCCTGCGCGCGCGAATTTCCCAAGGACCAGCCCCAGCCCCCATTCGTGGCCACCGCCATCGCTCCGCAGGTGTTGTAAAACGTGCGGACCTCGTCGCATCCATAGCGCGATTCCGCCATCGCCCGGTCGTAGGCGCCAGCCTCGGACTGATAGTTGTGCGCATAACCCCAAGCTCCGCCCGGTCCGATACAGACGGCGCCCCATTGCTGTGCCAATGCCGCACCCGGCGCGACGGCGGCGATCAGCGCTGCGATTTTCAACAGTTTTCCCATGACAATCCCCCTTGCAGTGAGGACAGCATAACCGAAAACTGCGGGTGTGAACGAAAAAGGGCGGACCAATGGCCCGCCCTCTTCTCATCTCGCTGTCCCGGATCACTCGGCCGGGATCGCACCCTTTTCGACCGACAGCGGCGCGGGGAGGTGCGCAAGCATCTCCTTCGGGCAGATCTGAAGGAAGTTGTCCTTCTCGATCTCCCAATGCTGAAGGATTTCGGCACCCTTGCGGCTGTTCGTTTCCTTCACGTGCCGTTCGATCAGGCCGCGCAGTTCGGTTTCCCAATGCTCGACCGTGACCGGGCAGGTCACCAGCGTTTCCTTGTTCATGTAAGTCTCGGCCACCGCATCCGGGTCGTAGAGATAGGCCATACCGCCCGTCATCCCGGCACCGAAGTTGGCCCCGATCGACCCGAGGATCACCGCGATACCGCCGGTCATGTACTCACACCCGTTCGAACCACAGCCCTCGATCACTACATGGGCGCCCGAGTTGCGGACCGCGAAACGCTCGCCCGCACGACCTGCCGCGAACAGATACCCGGCGGTCGCACCGTACAGCACGGTGTTGCCGATGATCGTGTTCTCGCTCGCCACCAGCGGCGACGACATGGTCGGGCGCACCACGACCGTGCCACCGGACAGACCCTTGCCGACATAGTCGTTGGCGTCGCCCGCAACCTCGATCTTCAGACCCGGTGCGGCAAAGGCGCCGAGCGACTGACCGGCAGACCCCGACAGCTTGATCGTCAGGTGATCGGGCTGAAGGTTGTTGTTCATGCCAAAGTTGCGCACGATGTGGCTCGACACCCGCGTCCCGATGGTCCGGGCCGTGTTTTGCACCGCGTATTGCAGCTGCATCTTTTCGCCGTCGTTGAGGAAACGCGCGGCGTCCTTGACGATTTCGGCATCCAGCGTATCCGGCACGGCGTTGCGCGGACGGTTGCGGTCATAGGTGTCCTGATCCACGCCATCGACCGAGATCAGGAGCGGGTTCAGGTCCAGATCGTCGAGGTGCGCGGCACCACGGCTGACCTGGCTCAGAAGATCGGCGCGACCGATGACTTCGTCCAGCGAACGGGCACCGATACGGGCGAGGATTTCGCGCACTTCAGTGGCGTAGAAGGTGATGAGGTTCACCACCTTGTCGGCATTGCCTGTGAACTTGCCACGCAGCGCCTCGTCCTGCGTACACACGCCCACCGGGCAGGTGTTCGACTGACACTGACGCACCATGATGCAGCCCATCGCGATCAGCGCGGCGGTGCCGATGCCGTATTCCTCGGCACCCATCATCGCGGCCATGACGATGTCACGACCGGTGCGCAGACCACCGTCCGTGCGCAGCGTGACGCGGGACCGCAGGTTGTTCATCGCAAGCACCTGATGCGCTTCCGACAGACCCATCTCCCACGGCAGGCCCGCGAACTTGATCGACGTGGCGGGCGATGCACCCGTGCCGCCGTTGTGACCCGAAATCAGGATCACGTCCGCTTTCGCCTTGGCGACACCGGCCGCAATCGTGCCGACACCGGACGAGGCCACCAGTTTCACCGTCACCTTACAGCGCGGGTTGATCTGCTTGAGGTCATAGATCAGCTGCGCAAGGTCTTCGATCGAGTAGATGTCGTGGTGCGGCGGCGGCGAAATCAGTGTCACGCCTTTGGTCGAGTGACGCAGACGCGCGATCAGGTCGGTGACTTTCATCCCCGGAAGCTGACCCCCCTCGCCGGGCTTGGCACCTTGGGCGACCTTGATCTCGAGCTCTTCGCACTGGTTCAGGTATTCGGCGGTCACACCGAAACGGCCCGAAGCCACCTGCTTGATCTTGGCCGACGGGTTGTCGCCGTTGGGCTCCGGCACGAAATGCGCCGGATCCTCGCCACCCTCGCCAGAGTCGGACTTGGCGCCGATCCGGTTCATCGCGACGTTCAGCGTCTTGTGCGCCTCGGGCGACAGCGCGCCGAGCGACATGCCGGGGGTCACAAACCGTTTGCGGATCGAGGTGATCGATTCCACTTGTTCGATCGGAACCGGCTCGCCCAGCGGTTTGATGTCGAGCATGTCGCGCAGGTGGATCGGCGGGTTCGCCTGCATCCGCGCGGAATACTGCTTCCACATCTCGTAAGACGCGCGGTCGCAGGCCGCCTGCATCAGGTGCATGGTCTGCGCACCCCACGCGTGTGTCTCGCCGTTCTTGCGGGCTTTGTAGAAGCCGCCGATGGGCAGAATGTCCTGCCCCAGACGCCAGCCTTTGGCGTGGATCGCGCGGGCTTTCTTTTGAATACCGCCGACCCCGATGCCCGAGATACGACTGGTCATGCCCGGGAAGTACTCGTGCACCATGGCACGCGACAGGCCCACGGCTTCGAAGTTCAGACCGCCGCGATAGGACGAGATGACCGAGATGCCCATCTTGGCCATGATCTTGAGCAGACCCTGATCCACCGCTTCGCGATACTTGCGCACGGCGTCGGTGAGCGACCCTTCAAGCAGGCCACGTTCGATCCGGTCGGCAAGGCTGTCTTCGGCGAGGTAGGCGTTGACCACCGTCGCACCCGACGCGATGAGCACGGCGAAGTAATGCGGGTCGATGCACTCGGCCGAGCGCACGTTGAGCGAGGTGAAGGTCCGCAAACCCTTGCGCGTCAGCCACGAATGGACCGCCGAGGTCGCGAGGATCATCGGCATACCGACTTTGTCCTCGTCCTGCGCCATGTCGCTGAGCACGATATGCCCGGCGCCCGAGCGCACGGCCTCTTCCGCCTCGTCGCGGATACGGGCCAGACCGTCACGCAGCGCCTGATCGCCGCCATCCGCCGGGAAGGTACAGTCGATGTCGACGCATTTCGCATTGAAATGCTTGAGAAGCTCGTCGAACTGCGCGTTGCCGACGAAGGGGCTTTCCAGCACGAGGATTTCGGTCTGGCTGCCGGTCTCGTCCAGCACGTTCTTGAGGTTGCCGAACCGGGTCTTGAGGCTCATGACCCGGAATTCGCGCAAGCTGTCGATCGGCGGGTTCGTGACCTGACTGAAGTTCTGGCGGAAGAAGTGGCTGAGCGGGCGATACTCGTTCGACAGCACCGCAGACGGCGTGTCGTCACCCATCGAGGCGAGCGTCTCTTTCCCGTCCTCGGCCATTGGGGCGAGGATCTGTTCCAGCTCTTCGAGCGTGTAGCCGGCAGCAACCTGACGCTTACGCAGGTCGGTGCCCGTGAACATCGGCTTTTCGTCAATGCCCAGCAGTTGCTCGTCGATGTCGTTGACCTTGCCGACCCAGTCGCCGAACGGCTGGCTGTTGGCGAGTTTGTCCTTGATCTCAACGTCGTGGTAGAGTTTGCCCTCTTTCATGTCGACGGCGAGCAGCTGACCCGGACCCAGCGCGCCTTTCTCGACGCAGGTTGCCTCGTCCACCGGGACCATCCCGGCTTCGGACCCGGCGATGACCAGCCCGTCACCGGTCACGACGTAGCGCATCGGGCGCAGGCCGTTGCGGTCGAGACCGGCGCAGACCCAACGGCCGTCAGTCATGGCGAGCGCGGCGGGGCCGTCCCACGGCTCCATCGTCGAGTTGGCGTAGGAGTACATGTCGACCCAGGCCTTGGGCAGTTCCGCCGACTGCTTGGACCACGACTCGGGCACCAGCATCGTCTTGGCCATCGGAGCCGAACGACCGGCGCGCACCAGCACCTCGAACACCGAGTCGAGCGCGGCGGAGTCCGACGACCCCTGCGGCACGATCGGTTTGATGTCCTCGGCCAGATCACCGAACGCGCCTGAGGCCATGCGGATCTCGTGGCTGCGCATCCAGTTCAGGTTGCCCTTCAGCGTGTTGATCTCGCCGTTGTGGGCCAGCATGCGGAACGGCTGAGCCAGCCACCACTGCGGGAAGGTGTTGGTGGAGTAACGCTGGTGATAGATCGCGAAAGCGCTCTCGAACCGCTCGTCCTGCAGGTCCGGATAGAACTCGGCGACCTGCTCGGCCAACATCATGCCTTTGTAGATGATCGACCGGCACGAGAACGAGGCGAGGTAAAGTTGACCCACGCCCGCCGCAGCGGCAGCTTTCTCGATCCGGCGGCGGATGACGTAAAGCTCACGCTCGAACGTCTCTTCGTCCACGCCTTTGGCGTTGGAGATCAGAATTTGCTCGATCTCGGGCCGCGTCGCGTTGGCCTTTTCGCCAAGGCACGAGATGTCGACCGGCACGTGACGCCAGCCGTAGATGTAATAGCCCATGCGCAGAACTTCGGTTTCCACGATGGTCCGGCAGGTTTCCTGAGCCCCGAAATCGGTGCGCGGCAGGAACACCTGACCGACTGCGATCAGCTCGTCCTTGCGCGGCTCGTGGCCGGTGCGGCGGACCTGATCGTAGAAGAACTCGACCGGGATCTGTACGTGGATACCCGCGCCGTCGCCGGTCTTGCCGTCGGCATCGACCGCGCCGCGGTGCCAGATCGCCTTGAGCGCCTCGATGCCACCTTCGACGACTTTCCGGCTTTTCTTGCCGTCGATCGACACGACGAGGCCGACGCCGCACGAGGCGTGTTCGAACTCTTCGCGGTACATCCCATGTTCGGCGAGGTAGGCGCGCTTGGCTTCTTCCTCGGCCACCCAGCGTTCATCAAATTTGGTCATGGTCGGTCTCCTCGAGCCCCGGAGTGGGGGCGGCTGGCGCGGGGGTGAACCCCGCCTTCTGCTGGTCGCATTCGTAAAGGGGGAGCGTTTCGGCAAAGCCCGGCTCGCCCGGATGGATGAAATCGACGGGGCTGTTGTCGTAAGGCGTCGCCTCGCCCCCGTCGTCAAAGACGTCTTCCGGTCCGAGGAAGAACAGGCCCAGTTCGCGGTTCAGGTACTGCACCCCGCGTGAGCTGTATTCCACGGCGCCGTCTTCGGTCAGGATCTGAAGCTGCGTCTGCACGACCTCGAGCGGCATGCCATCGATAGTGGTCGTCTCGCCGGTCAGCATGTCGGCCCCGACGATGGTGATCTCGCGATCCTCGCCCGGCGCCGTACGGCGCATGGTGAAACGGAAGGTGTCGACGCCTTCGTCACGCAGCGTGTCGATGTTGATCGGGTCTTCGGCAGGTGCCACCAACTGCTCGCGGGAGTTGTCCCATAGATACAGGCTGTCCTGCCACTGATAGCCGGGGCCATAGCTGACCACGGCCGACATGCCCTCGCCATCGAACATCGCCTCGCCGAACGCGCCATCCTCGGCGTCGCTGCAGCGATACATGTTCGACACCGAGCATTGCTTGCTCTGCACCGTCAGAAAGACTTCGCAGCCTTCGGGCGGCGTGAACTCCTGCGCCTGGGCCGGTGCGGACATCAGAAGAACGGCCGAGAACATGCCGGTCGCAACACGCATCATCTGTAGCCCTCCTTCTGTCTGTGGCCGGTGAGTCAGGCGCGCCGACCCACCCCGATCATTTGGTTGATGTCCCGGCACCGCGCGTCGGGGCGGAGCAGGGCGTTCATATGGGCTTCAGCGACCCGTATTTACTCGGCCGCCACGCGCGCGGCCGCGGTGTTGAACCGCTTGAGCATGGCATCCGCAGCGTCGCGACCGTCCTTGATCGCCCAGACGACAAGCGAGGCACCGCGCACGATGTCGCCCACCGCATAGACACCGTCCATGTCGGTCGCGCCGGTGCGGAAATCGGCCTTGATCGTGCCCCAGCGGGTCACGGGCAGTTCCGGTTGATCCCAGAGCGTCGGCAGGTCCTCGGGCTCGAAGCCCAGAGCCTTGATGACCAGATCGGCCTCTTCCGTGTACTCGGCGCCTTCGATCGCTTCGGGCGAACGACGGCCGGTCGCATCGGGCTGACCCAGACGCATACGCTGGACGACAACACCGTTCACCGGATCGCCGTGGAAGCCCTTGGGGTTCGACAGCCAGACGAATTCCACGCCTTCTTCTTCGGCGTTCTGCACTTCGCGCTGCGAGCCGGGCATGTTGTCACGGTCGCGGCGATACAGGCATTTCACGCTGGTCGCGCCCTGACGGATCGCGGTGCGGACACAGTCCATCGCGGTGTCACCGCCGCCGATCACGACGACCTTTTTACCCTCGGCCCAGAGCGAGCCATCCTTGTGCTCGGCAACCTCATCACCGAAAGACGCCTTGTTCGAGGCCGTGAGATAGTCGATCGCGCGCACGATCCCTGCGCTGCCTGCGCCGGGACCGGTCAGGTCACGGGTCTTGTAAACACCGGTCGCAATCAGCACCGCATCGTGTTTCTCGCGCAGCTCGGCGAACGAGATATCCTCGCCCACGTTGCAGTTCATCACGAACTCCACACCGCCCTTTTCGAGCTGCTCGTTGCGGCGCATGACGATGTCTTTTTCCAGCTTGAAGCCGGGAATGCCGTAGGTCAGCAGGCCGCCCGAACGGTCGTAACGGTCATAGACCGTGACCTGAACGCCCGCGCGACGCAGACGGTCGGCCGCGGCCAGACCACCGGGGCCGGCCCCGATGATACCCACGCTCTCGCCACGCTCGGCAGCGGGTTTGATGTCCTCGACCCAGCCTTCTTCGAACGCCGTATCGGTGATGTATTTCTCGACCGCGCCGATCGTGACGGTGCCGTGGCCCGACTGTTCGATCACGCAGTTGCCTTCGCACAGACGATCCTGCGGGCAGATGCGACCGCAGATTTCCGGGAAGGTGTTGGTCGCCTGCGAGATTTCGTAGGCTTCCTTGAGCCGCCCGGTCGCGGTCATGCGCAGCCAGTCGGGGATGTTGTTGTGGAGCGGGCAGTGGCTTTGGCAGTACGGCACACCGCACTGGCTGCACCGGCTCGCCTGTTCTTCCGCCTTCGCTTCCGCGAACTCGGCATAAATCTCGTGAAAGTCTTCACGACGTAGTTCTGCGCCACGCTTTTCGGGCATGTCTCGCTGAACAGTCACGAATTTGAGCATCGGCTGTTTGGCCATCACGTCCTCCGTCTTCGAGCCGCCTATCTAGCAGGGTCTGAGGAAAAGAAAAGGCATAAGTGCTGACCTAAAATAGATCATTTCACCAAAGGTGTCATGTTTCCCGCACCGAATACAGAATTATTAGGTCACATAAGCTGCCATATATTTCCGCTTTCCATTACTTTCCAGAAGGTTAGCTTTGGGCACCGTTCAAAGCTGGAGCAGCGGGCATGTCACTCTTCCACCTGTTCATTGTCGCTGTCATTCAGGGACTTACCGAGTTTCTTCCGGTTTCGTCCTCAGGTCACCTGATTCTCCTGCCGAATCTAACGGGCCTTGCCGATCAGGGTCAGGTGATCGACGTGGCGGTCCATGTCGGGACGCTGGGCGCGGTCGTTCTCTATTTCTGGTCCGATGTGCGCGAGGGATTGTCGGGTGTCCCCCGGATGCTGACCGGGCGTATCGACACCAAAGGCTCGCGGCTCGCGTTTCTGCTGCTCGTCGCAACGATACCGGTGCTGGTGTTCGGTCTGATCCTCAGCGTCACGGGGCTTTCCGACTCTATGCGCTCGATCACCGTGATCGGGTGGACCATGCTGATCTTCGGTCTCGTGCTCTATTGGGTCGACCAGAAGGGGGCCGAGACCAAGACCGACGCCGACTGGACGCTGCGCGATGCGATCATCATGGGGTTGTGGCAGGCGGTCGCACTGATCCCCGGCACCTCGCGCTCCGGCGCCACGATCTCGGGTGCCCGGGCCTTGGGCTACAACCGCGAAGACGGAACCCGGCTCGCCATGCTCATGTCGATCCCGACCATCGTGGCCTCGGCGATCCTGCTGGGCGGGGAAGCCGCCTCACAGGCCGACTGGGCCGTGTTGCGTGACGGGGCCATTGCCGCGGTGATGTCCTTCGTCGCGGCCCTGCTCGCCCTGTCGCTCATGATGCGGCTACTCAAATCGGTGAGCTTCACGCCCTACGTGATCTACCGCGTGATCCTCGGGATCGTGCTGCTCGTCATCGCCTATACCTGAAACGACAAAGGCCGGCCCAAACGGACCGGCCTTTTGTTTGGTATGTACTGCGGTCAGGTGCGCAGGTTGCGCGCCGAGGCGGTGATATCGGCATACTGCCCGGCCTGACGGAAGCGCCAGAGGTATTGTGGCAGCACCACCTCCATCGCGGTCGGGGTGATCCCCAGATCGGCAAAAGTCTTGGCCCCGTCGGCGACAATGTTGTCGGACTTGAGCGAGGTTACCTGATCCTTGGTCAGCGGCGCTTTCACCAGCCCGCCGGTCAGCGACGACCCCATATCGAAGAGCGACCCCATGATGCCCGCGATCCAGAACGGGATGTTCATGACCATGCGGCGGCGCTGGATGACGGAGAGCATATCGTCCATCAGTTCGCGGAAGGTCTGCACATCCGGTCCGCCAAGCTCATAGACACCCGGCGCGGCTTCGCCCTTGATCGCCTTTTCGGCTGCGGCGGCGACGTCATCGACGAACACCGGCTGGAACTTGGTCTGACCGCCCACGATGGGCAGCACCGGCCCCATGCGGGTCATGCCAGCGAACCGGTTGAAGAAGTTGTCTTCAGGCCCGAACATCACCGACGGGCGCAGGATCACGGCGTTCGGGAAATGCTCGAGGATGCCCGCCTCTCCCTTGCCCTTGGATCGGGCGTAAAGACTCGCGCCCTCGGCATCGGCGCCGATGGCCGACAGGTGAACCAGCGTCGGAATGCCTTTTTCGGCGGCGAGCCGCGCGATCCGTTCGGCCCCCTCGTGCTGCACGGCGTCGAAGTTGTTCTTGCCGCCCTTGTCGAAGGTGCCCACGCAGTTAACGACCGCGTCCGCACCGGACATCGCCTCGGCCACCGAAGCATCGTTGCGGATGTTGCACAGGATCGGTGCGACTTGACCGACAGTACCATAAGGTTTGACGAAGAGCGCCTCGTTCGGCCGCCGGACCGCAACGCGCACGCGCCAGCCCGCCTTGGCCATCCGTCGCGCGATATAGCGCCCGACAAAGCCTGAACCGCCGTAGATGGTCACGAGTTTCGACATGCCCGATCTCCTTCGTAAATACGGGTTCCTGCATAGCCCCGCCCGTCAATCTGAACAAGGCGAATTGAAAGTGTGCGAATCCCGTTGACAGTGTTTGCGCGGGGCCTTACATCGCGGCTCCACGCACCTGTGCCCAGGTGGCGGAATTGGTAGACGCGCCAGCTTCAGGTGCTGGTGTCTGTATGGACGTGGAGGTTCGAGTCCTCTCCTGGGCACCATTATCCCAATATCGTGAAACTGCGTTCGCACCCCTTAGGTTGGGTGTCGGTATTGGGCGGAGGCTAGCCTCCAACATCGCAATGCTTTGCGCCGTGATGCTGATCTTTCAGTTTCCTTGGTCGCCATTCCTCTCACAAACGCGGCGCAACCCATGCGAGATGCGATTCGAGCAACCTAGGGCTTTCCCCGGACGACTCGGTCTCAGAAATGCCCCCCGCCGCGAAAGGTTCGGGCTGGGCGCGCTCCAAGCCAGCTCAATCAGTATCTGGAAATCGCAAAGGCCTGCGCCGCGATCTGCCGGGTGGCGAGGTCCATGTCCGGTGCGTTTCGAATGTAGCGTTGCAAAAGGACCGCGAAGAAGCCGATTTCGTTGCGGTTACGCGCAAGCACGTCGAGCCGTTCGGCAACCTGCTCCATCACATTGCGGCTGAGTGACGTGGGCGGTCCGACGTCTGCCAGATCGAGCGCGGGATGCAGGAGTGACAGGAGCGTGTGGGCCGCCGCCCCTTCGAGTTTGGCGAACATATCGGTTTCGGTCCGGTGCCGGGGCAGCAGAACCGCCTGCAACGCGCCCAGCGCACGGATGAAGCGGATGGTCAGCGACTGGATGCCCGACACGACGGATTGCGCGATCACGCGAATGCCGCCCAGAACCAGGCCGGGCACCTCAATCAGGGCGGAGCTGTCCGCCATCACGCCCTTGGCGGGACCTTCTGGCAGATAGGGCTCCAACTCACTCAGGAACTGAGGCACGAAGGCCTGCGACAGGGGCAGGTTGTTGCGGAAACTGATGCGGTGGTGGACGTCGCCGCGGGCGATATCGATCTGTTCGGCATACCATTCGCCGGAATCCGAATCCCGCACGAGCCGCAGTTGCAGCGTGTCGGTCGGGCCGTCCTGAGAAATCTGTTCTTGTGTCATGTTCACGTCACCTCGGCGCCTGTCTGCGCTAATTCCAATTTCCTAAAGAACCGTTAACTCGTGACCCGAGTCCCTCCAGTCCCGATCAGGACACGATCTGGAAGGACCCGTAGATGTGTGTCGCTTTTCCGTTCTCATCCACTTCGGACCGCCCGGTGCCGCGACATTTGGCGCGGCTGCCGTCCGGGCGCTCGATTTCCTCAACGTAGTCATAGGGTTCGTTCTTCTCGATCGCCGCCTGCATATAGCTCTCGACACGGGCCTTGGCGTCGTCTTCGAACAACGCAAGCGCGGCCTCAAGCGTGGCGGGCACCTTGGGGTCCAGCCCGAGAATGTCGTAGAGCTGCGGGCTCCAATACGGCAGGTCGTTTTCCAGGTCGTAGGAATAAAAGCCGATGCCCTGATCCGCCGCGACCTCGTTGTAATGCTGGACCAGAAGGTCCTCGTTGCGTTGGCGCGAATAGTCGCGGAACACACCGACCAGCGCGACCGCCTCGCCCGCTTCGTTGTGGACTGCTGAGCCCGAGGCTTCGACCACGATGGTCCGGCCATCCGCACGATTGAGGCGCGCGAAGAAATGGAACGGCTCGCCGGTCGCGACGGTCCGGTCAATCGTTTTGCGCACCATGTCCTGATCGTCGGGGTGATAGAAATTCACGCCCTCGTCGATCTGCCGCCGCTTGTCGTCAGGGTCGATCCCGTGGATCAGATAGGTCTCGCGCGACCAGTCGAGCTCGCCCGTGGTCAAGTTCATCTTCCACGTGCCGATATGGCCGAAGGTGCGGAGCGTCTCGTTCAGCTTGCCCTCGATCGACATGTCGACCTCGTCCGCCAGAACGATGAGCCCGATCAGCCCCTCGCCTTCGGTCGAAAGCGGAGACACCGAGAGCGAAATGAGAGAACCGCCGATTTCGATGTGGCGGGTATGGACCTGCCGGTCGAGCAGGGCCTGCGAACAGATGTCGACCAGCGGCGGGTAGCCTTTGGGAATGAAGCACTGTGACAGATGGCCCAGCGAATGGCCGCGCTCCTTGATCTGGAACGTGTCGATGGCGCTGCGCGAGGCGTGGCGGATCAGAAGCCCGAGGTCGAGCATCATCATGACCGTCGGGATGCCCGAGATCAGGCCGTTCAGTTCCGCCGTGGTCCGTTCGAGCTGCGAAGTGTTCACCAAAAGCTCTTCGTTCACCGTAATGAGTTCTTCGTTGGTGGACTGAAGCTCTTCGTTCGAGGTTTCGAGTTCCTCGTTGGTCGATTGAAGCTCCTCGTTCGAGGACTGAAGCTCTTCGTTGAGCGACTGCAATTCCTCGTTCGAGGTCTGAAGCTGCTCGATGGTGACCTGCAGCGTATCGCGGGTGCGCGTGAGCTCGGTTTCGAGATAGTCGAGGTAATCGGTGCGCTCGGTCTCGTCGTCCTTGGGCTCCTCGCGCATCTCGGTCTCGAACCCGATGAGGACGAGCGGCTCGGTTTCCGTATCCTTGCCTTCGGGCAGGATCGGATAGGCGACCATGCGCAGGTTGTTGTAGCCGCGGCCGTCGATCTGATGCCACTGACCGGCCCGCGTTTCCTTGTGTTTGAGCGCGACGAGAACCATCGACCCGGCCTCATAGGCGAGGGTCTTTTTCAGGACGCTCAGGGTCATGCTGCCCTGAATCGGCTCGCGCATTTCGACGAACTCAGCGATGTCGCCATAAATCTTGAGGATCGACTTTTCGTTGTTCGTCAGGATGCCCGTCTCGACCACGGACCGGGCGAGAGAATCGAACCGCCAGGCGTCATCCGCGACGATGGCGCCGCGATGGAACCCGGTGTTGCTGCCCGCGTGGAAGTTCAGACCGGTAGGCAGGCTCCGCTCAGGCCCCAGCGGGCGCGACAGGCGGATCGAGCGTTTGCCGAAGATCTTGGAGTTCGCCTCGATCGGGACAAAGTAGCTTTCCAGCACACCGGTGGTTTCCGAGGTGCCCAAGAACAGGATGCCATCGGATTTCAGCGCGTACTGAATTCGGGTCAGCACCCGCTCCTGCAACTTCGTCTCGAAATAGATCAGCACGTTGCGGATCGATACGAGGTCGATCGACATGAACGGCGCGTCCTGAAAGACGTTGTGGCGGGTGAACATGACGTGCTGCTTGAGCTTGTCTTTCACCTTCACCGTGTCGTCGGACACGTCGAAGTACTTTTCGAGGAACCGCGAGGGAATGTCGCTCGCCGCCGAGGCCGGGTATCTGCCCTTGCGACCTATGCCCAGCGCGCGGTCGTCGATGTCGGTCGCGAAAATCTGCAGCCGGTCTTTCGTCAGTTTTTCAAGCCCGCCGAGCGCCTCGGCCACCAGAATGGCGATGGAATAGGCCTCTTCCCCCGTGGCGCAGCCCGGCACCCAGACACGGATCGGCTCGTCGTCGCGATCGCCGAAGCGCTGCGCGATCTCTTGCTCCAAGGCACCGAATTGATCCGGGTCGCGGAAAAAGTTCGTCACGGAGATCAGAAGGTCGCGGTACAGCGCCTCGACCTCTTCGACCGAACGGCGGCAAAGCTCGACATATTGCTCGAAGGTCTCGATACCCTTGGCGAACATCCTGCGATGAATGCGCCGGTTGATCGTCGTCTCCTTGTAGTGACGGAAGTCGACGAGCGTATGGGCGAGCAGGATCTGGAACAGGTCGTGGTTTTTTGAGGTCTTGTCGTTCAGGTCCTTGAGCGACGACAGATCGCGCGGCTGCTGGAGGACGGTGGCGAGATGCTGGCCGATCTGTTCAGGCGTCAGGGTGAGGTCGACACAGCCCGTGCGGATCGCAGAAATTGGCATGGAATCGTATTTCGACGAGCCCGGGTCCTGCGCGATGGTGATGCCGCCCGCCTCACGGATCGCTTGCACCCCGTATGATCCGTCGCTGCCGGTGCCCGACAGAACCACGCCCACGGCGCTGGAGCCCAGATCGCTCGCGAGCGATTTCAACAGACGGTCGGCCGAGGGCTTGGGGGCAGCGGTATGCCCCACAGGCTCGCGCAGAACCAGCGTGCCATTCTCGAGCACCACGTCACGGCCCGGAGGCGGCACATAGATCGTGCCGGGTTGCGGCACCGTCTCGGCCTCGACCTCTTCGACCTTGAGCCGCGTCTCGCGCGACAGAAGCGGCACCAGCATGCTCTTGTGTGTCGGCGACATGTGCTGCGCGATGACGTAGGCGCAGTTCAGGCTCTTGGGAAGATTTTGCGCAAGCAGAGACGTCGCTTCGAGCCCCCCTGCCGATGCCGCGACACCTACGACAATCAAATCGTCGACTGCTTTATCCAAATCGCTTCCTCACGAACCGGTGCGGGCGCAGTACGCCCCTTGCTGCCCGTCCTATCAAACTCCAGAGCACCCTCAAACCGGTCGCGCACGGTTTGCACTCAAATCTCCACCCCACATCTTAAAGGCGAAAATCCGTTTGGGCGAGTACCAAATACGTGTGGCGCGCGGCGCATTTACGGGTGGGTCGCATCCACCACATGCACGCGGCGCTCAGGATTTGACCATTTGGTCAATTTTGACGCCTCGGGATGCGGCGAATGGAAAAGCCGATAGGTCGATAAATTTTACCAATTGATAAAAAAGTGGAGTCGTGCCAGCGTTTCTACGTAACAAAAGATTCAGGGAGACAGCCGTGACCCATTCCCCACAGACCCCCGGCGTGGTGGCCGGGCGTTTGCAGGCACAGGTTCTGGACGAGAATTTCGGCGACTTACATCCGCCGCTCGACAAGCACGAAGCGCAGGTGGCCGCAGACCGCTGCTATTTCTGCCATGACGCGCCCTGCATGGACGCCTGCCCGACCGACATCGACATCCCGCTGTTCATTCGTCAGATCATGACCGGCACGCCCGAAGCGGCGGCCAAGACGATCCTCGATCAGAACATCCTTGGCGGCATGTGCGCCCGCGTCTGCCCGACCGAAACGCTGTGCGAAGAGGTCTGCGTGCGCGAAGTGGCCGAGGGCGAGCCGGTGCAGATCGGCCGCTTGCAGCGCTACGCCACCGACACGCTGATGCGTGCCAATGTCCATCCGTTCAAACGCGCCGCGCCAACCGGCAAGCGCGTGGCGGTCGTGGGCGCTGGGCCTGCAGGCCTTGCCGCCGCGCACCGTCTGGCGATGCACGGGCATGACGTGGTGATCTTTGACGCAAAGCCGAAACCCGGCGGGCTGAACGAGTTCGGCATCGCGTCTTACAAGAGCGTCGACAACTTTGCGGCGCGCGAGGTTGACTGGCTGATGCAGATCGGCGGGATCACGATGGAGTTAGGCAAGGCGCTGGGCGCCGACATATCGCTCGACAGTCTGACCGCCGATTTCGACGCCGTGTTCCTTGGCATCGGGCTGGGTAGCACCAATGCGCTCGGCATCGACGGCGAGGAGCTTTCCGGCGTCGTGGACGCGGTCGACTTCATCGCCGACCTGCGCCAAGCAGACGACCTGACCAAGCTGCCCGTGGGCCGCAACGTGGTCGTCATCGGCGGCGGCATGACCGCCATCGACGCTGCCGTGCAGTCCAAACTGCTCGGCGCCGAAAACGTCACGCTGGTCTACCGCCGGGCGCAGGACAAAATGCCCGCGTCGGAATACGAGCAGCAACTCGCACAGTCCAAGGGCGTCCATATCATGCCGGGCGTCGCGCCCGTCTCGCTCAAGGGCGAGGGGCATGTGGCCGCCATCGAACTGGCCTACACCGACGAGAACGCCAAGCCGACGGGCGAGACCTTCACCCTTCCCGCCGATCAGGTGTTCAAGGCGATCGGTCAGGTGTTCGAAGAGGTCTCGGGACTTGAGACCGAAGGGCGCAAGATCAAAGTGACCGGCGCCGGGCGCACGTCGCGCGACGGCATCTGGGCCGGGGGCGACTGCACGGCGGGCGAAGACCTGACCGTGGTGGCCGTGTCCGAAGGCCGCGACGCCGCCGAAGACATTCATGCGAGCCTGATGGGCTGACACCTTGGCGCGGGACGCGCCCGCGCCGTCATCAAGATTGCCTAGCGAAGGAGCCTGAGCCATGGCCGACCTGACGACCGATTTCGTAGGGATCAAATCCCCCAACCCGTTCTGGCTGGCCTCGGCGCCGCCGACCGACAAGGAATACAACGTGCGCCGCGCCTTCGAGGCCGGATGGGGCGGCGTCGTGTGGAAGACTCTGGGCGAAGAAGGCCCGCCCGTCGTGAACGTCTCCGGCCCGCGCTACGGTGCGATCTGGGGCGCCGATCGGCGGCTTCTGGGTCTGAACAACATCGAGTTGATCACCGACCGCCCGCTTCAGACCAACCTCGACGAGATCAAGCGCGTCAAAGCCGACTACCCGGACCGCGCGGTGGTCGTGTCGCTCATGGTCCCGCTGGACGAGGACGCGTGGCGCAAGATCCTCGACCGCGTGGGCGAGACGGGCGCGGACGGGGTCGAGCTGAACTTCGGCTGTCCGCACGGGATGGCCGAGCGCGGCATGGGGTCGGCTGTGGGTCAGGTGCCGGAGTACGTGGGCCAGATCACGGAATGGGTGAAGAAGCACTCCGACCTGCCCTGTATCGTGAAACTCACGCCGAATATCACCGACATCCGCCAGCCTGCCCTCGCCGCGAAACAGGGCGGCGCCGACGCGGTCAGCATGATCAACACGATCAACTCGATCACCTCGGTCAATTTGGACGCGATGTGCCCCGAACCGATGATCGACGGGCTCGGCACCCACGGCGGCTATTGCGGCCCGGCGGTCAAACCCATCGCGATGAACATGGTGGCCGAAGTGGCCCGCTGGGAAATGACGGCGGGCATCCCGATTTCGGCCATCGGCGGCATCTCGACGTGGCGCGACGCGGCGGAGTTCATGGCGCTCGGTGCCGGGAACGCGCAGGTCTGCACCGCTGCGATGACCTATGGCTTCCGCATCGTGAAAGAGATGTGTTCGGGCCTGAGCCAGTGGATGGACGAGAAGGGTTACACCAAGACCTCGGACTTCATCGGCATGGCGACCCCGCGCGTCACCGACTGGCAGCACCTGAACCTCGACTACGTGACCAAGGCCGAGATCGATCAGGACCTTTGCATTTCCTGCGGGCGCTGCTTTGCGGCCTGCGAGGACACGTCGCATCAGGCCATCGCCATGTCCGAAGATCGCACCTTCACGGTGAAGGACGACGAATGCGTCGCCTGTAACCTCTGCGTCAACGTCTGCCCGGTCGAAGGCTGCATCACGATGCGCCGCCTTGCCCCCGGCGAGACCGACGAGCGCACCGGCATGACGATCCCGGCCGAGGACGACAAACGCACGTGGCTGGAGCATCCGAACAATCCGATGGGTGATCCGCTGACCTGCATCTCGCGCGGTCAGTGAGCGGCGCTTGACCGCGGGTTGGCCTGTGCTAGCCTCGTTTTAACCGATTGGTAAAAACATGAACTTCCGCCCCAAGCCCTGCAAAACAAGGGCGCGGGCGGCGCAACAGGGACAAGGGCGATGCTGCATCGCGCGAAATCACAGATCGGTTCGGGGGGCGTTGCCGCGCACCCGGACGCCGCTGCCTATTTCCCTGTTGCACAATTTGACGGCGTTGCGCCTGATGTATGGGCGTTCGCCCGTAACTGCGACGAAATAACAGGAGAGTGGCATGGCAGCCCCCGGTGAAAACCTTCGTATCAATGCCGACCGGCTTTGGGACAGCCTTATGGAGATGGCCAAGATCGGCCCCGGCGTGGCGGGCGGCAACAACCGCCAGACCTTGACCGACGCCGATGCCGAGGGCCGCGCGCTGTTTCAGACATGGTGCGAGGACGCGGGCATGACGATGGGCGTCGACACGATGGGCAATATGTTCGCGACCCGCGCGGGCGAAGACCCCGAGGCGCTTCCGGTCTACATGGGCAGCCACCTCGACACCCAGCCCACGGGCGGGAAGTACGACGGGGTTCTGGGCGTTCTCGGCGCGCTGGAGGCCGTGCGCTCGATGAATGACCTCGGGATCAAGACAAAGCACCCCATCGTCGTTGCCAACTGGACCAACGAAGAAGGCACACGGTTCGCCCCGGCGATGCTGTCGTCGGGCGTGTTCGCGGGCATCCACACGCAGGATTGGGCCTATGACCGGAAAGACGCCGAGGGCAAATCCTTCGGCGACGAGCTGAAGCGTATCGGCTGGGTCGGCGACGAAGAGGTCGGCGCCCGCAAAATGCATGCGATGTTCGAGCTTCACATCGAACAGGGCCCGATTCTGGAGGCCGAGGAAAAGGACATCGGCGTCGTGACCCACGGTCAGGGCCTGTCGTGGACGCAGGTGACGATCACCGGCAAGGACGCGCACACCGGTTCGACCCCGATGCCGATGCGCAGGAATGCCGGTCTGGGCATGGCCCGCGTCCTGCAACTGGTGGAGGAAATCGCGTGGAGCCATGCGCCCCACGCCGTGGGTGCCGCCGGTCACATCGACGTCTACCCCAACAGCCGCAACGTGATCCCCGGCAAGGTGGTGTTCACGGTCGACTTCCGCTCGCCGGAACTGGCGGTCATCAAGGACATGGAAGAGCGGCTCAAGGCCGGCGCCAAAGAGATCTGCGACGAGATGGAGTTGTCGGTCGAGTTCGAAAAGGTCGGCGGGTTCGACCCGGTCGAGTTTGACGAAAGCTGCGTGACCGCCGTGCGCGAAGCGGCTGAGCGTCTGGGCTACAGCCACCGCAACATCATCTCGGGCGCGGGCCACGATGCCTGCTGGATCAATCAGGTCGCGCCCACCGCGATGATCATGTGCCCCTGTGTCGACGGTCTGAGCCACAACGAGGCCGAGGAAATCTCGAAAGACTGGGCGATGGCCGGGGCCGATGTCCTGTTCCATGCCGCGCTGGAAACGGCGGAGATCGTGTCCTGATCCGATCCGCGATCATAGCCTTGGCTTTCGGGACGTCCGTTGCCAGTGCCCAGACATGGGACTGGCAGTTGGACGACCCGATCCGCCTGCAATCGGGTGTCGACATGGTGGACGTGGACCCGGACCTCGTGGCGCCTGCGCAGATCGCATCGCTCAAGGCGGCGGGGGTCACGCCCATTGCCTATGTCTCGGTCGGCACGGTCGAAAACTACCGCGTCGATGCGGGGCTGTTTCCCCAAGACTTGCAGGGCAACACGCTCGGCAATTGGCCGAATGAACGCTATCTCGACATTCGCGACATGATGACGGCCACTACGATCATGCAGTCGCGGTTCCGGCGCATCAAAGCGATGGGGTTCGACGGGGTGGAGGCCGATAACATCGACGCTTACGCCAACGACACCGGCATTCCCCTGACCGCGCAACACGCGGCGGACTATGGCCGGGCGCTCGCGCTCATCGCCCATGCCGAGGGTCTGACCATCGGGCAGAAAAACGCCATCGAACTTGCGCCCTACCTTGTCGATGTGATGGACTTCCTCGTGACGGAGGAGTGCTATGAACAGGGGTGGTGCGAGGAGACGAAGGTTTACCTCGACCAGGGCAAACCGGTCTATGCCGCCGAATACACCGGGCGAGGCATCGACTGGACCGCCGCTTGTGACCAAGCCCGCGCACTCGGGATCGCGATGATCCTGCACAACGAAGACCTGAAAGGCCCGGCGCAAGCGCGATGCTGAACGACGACAAGAATACGGCCCGCGACGTGGCCCACATCAAGGCGCTGATCGCGGCCGAGATCGAAGGCTTCGATCCGAAACGGCATACGGGCATCGAAGAGTGGAACGAGGCGATCCTCGCCGATTTCAAGGCGGCGCTGATCGACCCCGAACTGATGGAAGTGAACCTCGCAGGCGGGATCACCGATTTCGCCTATGCCGTGACCGAGACCAAGGGCCCGTACCGCGTGTTCTGGCTGCCGTGGTCCGACATCTTTTCGCTCGCGGTCGAAAGCCGGTTCGGACCCTGCGATATCTCGGTCCACGGCGACGCCATCGGATGTTTCGCAAGTGTGTGAGGGGGGATTATGACACGCATTTCTCTGGGACTGATCGCTTTGATGCTGGCCGCCTGCGGCGCCTCCGGGAACAGCGGCGACCTGCCGCAGTATTTCTCGGTCGCCGAGGCGCCTTATCCGCCCGAAGTGCTGTCGGCCCTGCCCGCCGATATCCCCTATTCCGACATCCTCGCGCGGTTGCGACCCGGTGAACTGGGCGCCTGCTACTTCTACCGCCGCGACGGTGAAATCTATCCGCTGACCGAGGCCCGCAATCAGGGCACCGAATACGCAAATTACCCCTACTGCGTGCAGTAAACGGGGCGAAAGACCAACAGGAGAAAGAACATGGCCACCAAAGTCATCAAGGACGGAACGATCGTCACCGCCGACCTGACCTACAAGGCCGACGTGCTGATCGAGGACGGCAAGATCATCGAGATCGGCACGGGGCTGTCGGGCGACGAAACGCTCGACGCGACCGGGTGCTACGTCATGCCGGGCGGGATCGACCCGCACACCCACCTCGAGATGCCGTTCATGGGCACCTATTCCTCGGACGATTTCGAGTCTGGCACGCGCGCGGCGCTGGCGGGCGGGACCACGATGGTGGTGGACTTCGCCCTGCCGAACCCCGGTGAAAGCCTGCTCGACGCGCTGAAGCGCTGGGACAACAAATCGACCCGCGCCGCCTGCGACTATTCCTTCCACATGGCCGTGACGTGGTGGAGCGAGCAGGTGTTCAACGAGATGGAAACGGTCGTCAAAGAGCGCGGGATCAACACGTTCAAGCACTTCCTCGCCTACAAGGGCGCGCTGATGGTGAACGATGACGAGCTTTACGCGTCGTTCATGCGTCTGGCCGAACTGGGCGCGACCCCGATGGTCCATGCCGAGAACGGCGACGTGGTGGCGGAACTGTCGGCCAAGCTTCTGCGCGAAGGCAACACCGGGCCGGAAGCGCATGCCTATTCGCGCCCGCCGCAGGTCGAGGGCGAGGCCACGAACCGCGCGATCATGATCGCCGACATGGCCGGTGCGCCGCTCTACGTCGTCCACGTCTCCTGCGAGGAAAGCCACGAGGCGATCCGCCGGGCCAAGATGCAGGGCAAGCGCGTCTGGGGCGAGCCGCTGATCCAGCACCTGACGCTGGATGAAAGCGAGTATTTCAATCAGGACTGGGATCATGCCGCCCGCCGCGTCATGTCGCCCCCGTTCCGCAACAAGCAGCATCAGGACAGTCTGTGGGCCGGGCTCGCCTCGGGCACGCTGTCGGTTGTCGCCACCGACCACTGCGCCTTCACGACCGAGCAGAAACGCTACGGCGTCGGCGATTTCACCAAGATCCCGAACGGCACCGGCGGGCTGGAGGATCGCATCCCGATGCTCTGGACCTATGGGGTCGAGACAGGCCGGATCACGATGAACGAATTCGTCGCCGTCACCTCGACCAACATCGCCAAGATCCTGAACTGCTACCCCAAGAAGGGGGCCATTCTGGTGGGCGCGGATGCCGACATCATGGTGCTGGACCCGTCGAAGTCCAAGACGATCACCGCCGACACGCAGCAGTCGTCGATCGATTACAACGTGTTCGAAGGCAACGAGGTCTCGGCCCTGCCCCGCTATGTGCTGACCCGTGGCCACGTCGCCGTGATGGACGGCGAGATGAACCACCAGCCGGGCTGGGGCGAATTCGTCGCGCGCGAGCCGAACGCGACGGTGAACCAATCGCTCTCCAAGTGGAAGGCGCTGACCGCGCCGCAGCCGATCGAACGGTCGGGCATTCCGGCGACGGGCGTCTAAGGCATGACGAGCCCCGCGAAACCCACTGGCGTGCTGGAGGCTGCGGTCTATGTCGACGATCTCGACAAGACCGAAGCGTTCTATGCCGGTGTCGTGGGGCTCGACATCGTGACGCGGCATGATCCGCGCCACATCTTCTTCGCCTGCGGGCAGAGCGTCGTTCTGGCCTTTGTCGCGGAAGAGACGGTGATACCGCCGAACGAAAACCAGCTTCCGGTGCCGCCGCATGGTGCGATGGGACCGGGGCATATCTGTTTTTCCGTACCGGGCGAAGACCTGGACGGATGGGTCGCCCACCTCGTGGGCAAGGGGATCGACATCGAGTCGGATTTCAACTGGCCGCACGGCCCGCGCTCGGTCTACGTGCGCGATCCGGCGGGGAACTCGGTGGAATTCGCTGAACCGAAACTGTGGGGACTGTCGTGAGCAAGAAACCTGTGATCGAGGCAAAGGGACTCGATCTGACATTCGAGACCAATGATGGTCCGGTCCATGCGCTGAAGGGCGTCGATCTGGCTGTGGAAAAGGGCGATTTCGTCAGCTTCATCGGCCCGTCCGGCTGCGGCAAGACCACCTTTCTGCGCTGCATCGCGGGGCTGGAACATCCGACCGGCGGCACGCTGACCGTCAACGGGATGACGCCGGACGAGGCGCGCAAGTCGCGGGCCTATGGCTATGTTTTTCAGGCCGCCGGGCTTTATCCGTGGCGCACCATCGCGGGCAACATCCGCCTGCCGCTCGAGATCATGGGTTACCCCAAGTCCGAGCATGCCAAGCGGATCGAAAAAGTTCTGGACCTCGTCGACCTCGCGGGCTTCGGGAAGAAATATCCGTGGCAGCTGTCGGGCGGCATGCAGCAACGGGCAAGCATCGCGCGGGCGCTGGCCTTCGACGCCGACATCATGCTGATGGACGAACCCTTCGGCGCGCTGGACGAGATCGTGCGCGATCACCTGAACGAACAGCTTCTGGACCTGTGGGCGCGCACGGAAAAGACCATCGCCTTCGTCACCCATTCGATCCCCGAGGCGGTGTATCTGTCGACCAAGATCGTCGTCATGTCACCCCGCCCCGGTCGGATCACCGACGTGATCGAAAGCCCGCTGCCGAAAGAGCGGCCGCTGGAAATCCGCGACTCCAAGGAATTCCTCGAAATCGCCCACCGGGTCCGCGAGGGTCTGCGTGAAGGGCACAGCTATGACTGAGGGCGCGTGATGGTCAGCCAGCGAGACGCGGCATACAAGTACGTGCGGAAAGCCAACACCAAGCAGGCCGCCAACGATGCGCGTAAGCGCGAGAGCGACCGCCCCTCGGGCTGGATGCTGCTGATCGCGGGCGTGATCATGCTCGGCGTGGCCGTGAACTTCGCTCTCACTCAGCCTGAGAGCGGCCCCGTGGCCCCGATCCTGTTCGTTGTGATCGGCCTTCTGAACATCCTCTACGGCATCAAGAACCTCCGCACGCAGGGGGACGGCGCATGAAGAACATCATCCCCATCCTTGCCGTCGTCGCGGCCATCGTCGTGATCTGGTATGCCGCCGCGATCCCGATGAACAGCCAGTGGGCGCTGGATCAGGCCAAGCGCGCCGATGTCGAGCTTTCGACCAGCGAGTTGATCGTCGACACGTGGTCGCAGGAACGCCCGCGCCTGCCGGCCCCGCATCAGGTCGTGGCCGAGCTTTGGGGATCGACCGTCGAGATGAAGGTGACGTCCAAACGGTCGCTCATCTTCCACGGCTGGATCACCCTGTCGGCCACGATGCTGGGCTTCGCCTTCGGCACCGGGCTTGGTATCCTGCTCGCCGTCGGCATCGTCCACAGCCGCGCGATGGACATGGGCGTGATGCCGTGGGCCATCGCCTCGCAGACCATCCCGATCCTCGCCATCGCGCCGATGATCATCGTGGTTCTGAGTTCGATGGGCGTATCCGGGATCGTCCCCAAGGCGATCATTTCGGCCTACCTCAGCTTCTTCCCGGTCGTCGTCGGCATGGTCAAAGGGCTGCGTTCTCCGGCGACGATGGACCTCGACCTCATGCACACCTATTCGGCCAGCCGGTCGCAGATCTTCTGGAAACTGCGCATGCCCGCCTCGATGCCCTATCTCTTCGCGTCGCTGAAGGTGGGCATTGCCGCCGCGCTCGTCGGCACCATCGTGGGTGAGCTTCCGGCCGGTGCGATCCGCGGCCTTGGCGCGCGGATGCTGTCGGGCAGCTACTATGGCCAGACGATCCAGATCTGGTCGGCGCTTTTCGCCGCCGCCATCCTCGCCGCGCTCCTCGTCGGGATCATCGGCGTGATCCAGCGCCGGACACTCGCCAAGATGGGGATGACGGCATGAGCTGGGGTTGGCTGATCTTCGCGCTGGTCTTCTGGGCCGCCGCCTATGCGCTGAACATCTGGCTCGCCAATTCGCGCTGGGCCAAGTTCCGCGCGGTGCGCATCGCCGTGCCGGTGATCTTCGGACTTACGATCCTCGTCGTGTGGCAGGGGCTGGTGCGCGGGATGAACGTGCCAATGGTGATCCTGCCCGCCCCCACCGACATCTGGCTGCGGATGACGCAATCGGTGCCTACACTGTGGGAGGATTTCGTCCAGACCTTCGTGAAGGGCGCACTATCGGGCTACGTCATCGGGTGCAGCGCGGCGGTGCTGACGGCGATCCTGATCGACCGGTCCAAGTTCCTGCAACAGGGGCTTCTGCCCGTCGGCAACTTCATCGCCGCCCTGCCCATCGTCGGCACCGCGCCGATCCTCGTCATGTGGTTCGGCTTCGACTGGCAGTCCAAGGCTGCGGTCGTGGTGGTCATGGTGTTCTTCCCGATGCTGGTGAACACGGTCGAGGGTCTGGCGGCCACCACGCGGATGCAGCGCGACCTCATGTCGACCTATTCGGCAAGCTACGCCCAAACGCTCATCAAACTGCGCCTGCCCGCAGCCATGCCGTTCATCTTCAACGGGCTTAAAATCACGACAACACTCGCCCTTATCGGCGCCATCGTTGCCGAGTTTTTCGGCAGTCCGATCAAAGGCATGGGTTTTCGCATCTCGACCGAGGTCGGGCGTCTCAGACTTGATATGGTCTGGGCTGAAATCGCGGTCGCTGCGATCGCCGGGAGCGTCTTTTACGGCGCCGTGGCACTCATAGAAAAAGGGGTGACCTTCTGGCACCCGTCACAACGAGGCTGAGCCAAAATCTTACCAACGGGAGAAAGACCAATGATGAAATCCATGAAACTCGCCGCCGCTGCGCTGGCCGTGACCTCGGGGGCCGCGATGGCTCAGGACGAGGTGACGATCCAGCTCAAGTGGGTGACGCAGGCCCAGTTCGCTGGCTACTACGTCGCGCTCGAGCAGGGCTTCTACGAGGAGGAAAACCTCGACGTCACGATCAAACCAGGCGGCCCAGACATCGCGCCGCCGCAAGTCATAGCCGGTGGCGGTGCCGACGTGATCGTCGAATGGATGCCCGCCGCCCTCGCCGCGCGCGAACAGGGCCTGCCGCTCGTCAACATCGCACAGCCCTACAAGTCGTCGGGCATGATGCTGACCTGTCTCGCCGAAAGCGGGATCGAAAGCCCCGAAGACTTCCCGGGCAACACGCTCGGCGTCTGGTTCTTCGGCAACGAATACCCGTTCCTGTCGTGGATGAGCACGCTGGGCATCCCGACCGAGGGTGGCGACGACGGTGTCGAGGTGCTCAAGCAGGGCTTCAACGTCGATCCGCTGCTTCAGAACCAAGCCGCCTGTATCTCGACCATGACCTACAACGAATACTGGCAGGTCATCGACGCGGGCATCGGTGAGGACGAGCTGGTGACCTTCAAGTACGAAGACCAAGGCGTCGCGACGCTGGAAGACGGCCTTTACGTGCTCGAAGAGAACCTCGAAGACGAAGCCTTCAAAGACAAGATGGCCCGCTTCGTGCGCGCGTCGATGAAGGGCTGGAAATGGGCCGAAGAGAACCCGGAAGAAGCCGCGATGATCGTGCTCGAGTACGATGAAACCGGCGCCCAGACCGAAGAGCACCAGATCCGCATGATGGGCGAAGTGGCCAAGCTGACCGCCGGTTCCGACGGCGCGCTCGACCCGGCCGACTACCAGCGCACGGTGGAAACCCTGCTCGGCGGCGGTTCGGACCCGGTCATCACGAAGGAGCCGGAAGGCGCCTACACGCTCGACATCACGGACATGGCGCTGAACTAAGCGACCCCGTCGTGTGAGACAGGAAGGGCGGCCCAGCGCGGGCCGCCCTTTTTCGTTGGCTCGCGCTTAGTCTTCGGGCGTGAAGATTTCTTCGATCGTCAATCCGAAGACCCGTGCGATGGTGAAGGCCAGCGGCAAGCTCGGATCATATCGCCCCCGCTCCAGCGCGTTCACCGTCTGGCGCGACACGTCGAGCGCGCGGGCGAGGTCCGCCTGCGTCAGCCCCTGCGCCCGCCGAAGCTCCCCAATCCGGTTCTCCATCAGTGTCGGACCCGACCGACCACCAGACCGGCAACCCACAGCACGGCCATCAGCGGCCAGACCGCGAACATCGACAATTTCGGCAGGCCCACGCCCTCGAGAAACCCGTAGCTGAAGGTGATCAGAGCGGTGCCTGCAAAGGCGATCGCCAGAGCCTCGATCTGAATCTTGCGCTGCAACTCGTCGAGTCGCCGGATGATCCCGAGGATACTCGCCCCGATCACCAGCGCGCCGAGCATCGGCAGGAGCGTCAGGACGATTTGCATCGCGGGGCCCGCATCAGTCGCTGCGAGAAGGTGCTGTGACAAGAACAGCAGGGCGACATAGGCGGCGAAGCCTGCGAGGAACTGGATGAGCATACGTCGCATGGATGACCTCCTTGTAAAGCACGCTTTACACCTGCCAGAGATCATCGCGCTATGTCAAGCGACCTTTACATCCCTCCTGGGACCACCACCGTTCAAGCTTTCTCACTGGCACCGAGATCGGCAAGAATCGGGCAATCCGGCCTGTCGTCGCCGTGACAGCAGTGGACGAGGTGCGAAAGCGTGTCGCGCATCGACGTGAGGTCGGCGATCTTCTTTTCGATCTCGGCCAGATGACCTTCGGCGATCTTTTTCACTTCGGCGGAAGCGCGGCTTTTGTCCTGATAGAGCGCGAGCAGCGCGCGACATTCCTCGATGGTGAAGCCCAGCGCGCGGGCGCGCGACAGGAAGGTCAGGTTGTGGATGTCCACGTCCGAGAACGAGCGGTAACCGTTTGTGTCGCGATCCGGCGTGACCAGCCCGATATCTTCGTAATACCGGATGGTTTTCGGTGGCAGGCCCGCGCGGGCCCCGGCGTCTGAAATGTTCATGATTGCACCTTTACGAAGCGCAGTCGAAGCGCGTTTGTGAGGACGAAGATCGACGACATCGCCATAGCGAAGGCCGCGAGCATGGGGGAGAGTTGCCAGCCGAACAGGGGGTAAAACACACCTGCAGCCACCGGGATCAGCACGACGTTGTAGCCGAAGGCCCAGAACAGGTTCTGGCGAATATTGCGCATCGTGCGGCGGCTGAGGTGGATCGCGGTCGGCACGCCGGTCAGTTCACCGGAGGACAGCACCACATCCGCCGCGCCGATGGCCACATCCGTGCCGGTGCCGATGGCAAGGCCGACGTCGGCGGCGGCGAGCGCGGGCGCGTCGTTGATCCCGTCCCCGACGAAGGCGGTGGTGCCATGTTCGGTCTTCAGCGCCTCCAGCGCCTTGACTTTGCCGCGCGGCAGAACCTCGGCGGTGACGTGGTCGATGCCCAGCCGTTTGGCGATGGCATCCGCCGTGCCTTGGGCATCGCCGGTTATCATCGCGACTTCGATCCCCATGCCATGCAGCGCCCTGATCGCCTGCGGGGTCGTGTCCTTGATCGGGTCTTCGACCGCGACCAGAGCCGCGACGGCACCGTCGAGCGCGATGTAGAGCGGCGTCTTGCCCAGCGCGGCAAGGCGCGCGGCCTCGTCGGGGAACGTTCCCGTGTCGACCTTTTCGCGAGCCATCAGCCGCTCGGCGCCGATCAGCACCGCGCGCCCGTCGACCTCGGCCATGAGCCCGTATCCCGGCAGCGCCTTGAACCCCTTGGGCTCGGACAATTTCAAACCGCGCTCTTCGGCGGCACGCAGGATCGCCTGCCCGATCGGGTGTTCCGACTGCGCCTCGACACTTGCGGCAAGGCGCAACGCCTCATCCGTCTCGTCACCGATCAGGTCGGTCAGTTCCGGCTGGCCCTCGGTCAAAGTCCCGGTCTTGTCGAGCGCGACGACCTTGACGCCTTCCATAATCTGAAGTGCGTCGCCCTTGCGAAACAGCACGCCAAGCTCCGCGCCTCGCCCCGTGCCGACCATGATCGACGTCGGGGTCGCCAGACCCATCGCACAGGGACAGGCGATGATGAGCACCGCCACACCGGCGACCAGCGCGAAACTCAGCGCCGGATCGGGACCAAAGGCGAGCCAGACGGCAACCGTCACGGCAGCGATGGCCATGACGCCGGGAACGAACCAGCGGGTGATCTGGTCGACGAGCGACTGGATCGGCAGTTTCGCCCCCTGCGCCTGTTCGACCATACGGATGATCTGGGCGAGCGTGGTGTCGGCCCCGACGCGCGTCGCGGTGATACGCAGCGCGCCGTTCGTGTTCACCGTGCCGCCCGTCACGCTGTCGCCCGGACCCTTTTCGACCGGAACCGGCTCGCCCGTGACCATGCTTTCGTCCACATAGCTTTCGCCCGACAGCACCTCGCCGTCAGTCGCAATCGCCTCACCGGGCCGCGCGACCACGGTGTCGCCGGGCTGCACCTCGGATGTCGGGATTTCGCGGGTCTCACCGTCCCGTTCGACCCGAGCGGTGCGGGGGGCGAGGTTCATGAGCGCCCGGATCGCTTCGCCGGTGCGCCCCTTTGCGCGCGCCTCCATCCAGCGTCCGAACAGGATCAGCGTGACGATGACGGCGGCGCTTTCGAAGTACACGTTCGCCGTGCCCGCCGGGAAGATGCCGGGCGTGAAGGTCGAGAGCGTGGAATAGGCAAAGGCCGCCGCCGTGCCGACCGCGACGAGCGAGTTCATATCGGGCGACAGACGCAGAAGCTGCGGCACGCCCGCCGTGAAGAAGCGGCGACCGGGGATGACGAGGACCAGCGCGGTCAGCGCGAATTCGGCCAGCCGCAGGTTCTGCATACCGATCAGGCCGTGAAGCCACTGGTGAAAAGCGGGGATCAGGTGCCCGCCCATCTCGGCGATGAACACGGGCAAGGTCAGGATCGCGGCAAGCAGGGTCATGCGGCCCAGACGCGTCGCTTCGGCGGCTTTCCTGGCTTCGAGGTCGAGCGAGCCACCGGATTTCACCTCGGCGCTGTAGCCCGTGGCATTGACGGCGGCGGTGATGGTCGACGGCGCGACGGCCCCGGCGGCAAAAATCACCCGCGCGGTATCGCTGGCTGGGTTCGCATGCGCCTCCAGCACGCCGGGGATCGCGTTCAGGGCCGCTTCGACCTTGGCCACCGCTGCGGCATCGACCAGACCGTCGACGGCAAGGTCGATCTCATCGGTCACGACCGGATAGCCCGCCCGCGCCAATGCCTCGGCGGTTTCGCCCATGTGGCCGGATTCGGTGAAGGTGAGGTTCGCGCTTTCACCCGCGAGGTTCACGGACGGATCGGCCACGAACGGCAGACCTTTCAGCGCGTCTTCCACACGCGACACGCAGGAGGCGCAGTGCATGCCCTCGACCTTGATCGTCATGTCGTTCATCACCGACTCCTTTTCTCGATGATCCACCAGATAGGGCTTCCAGTCACTGGAAGGTCAAGAGGTCGCATTCAGTTTTTCGAATCCAGATTGACGGGGGCCGAGCTCGCTCCTAGCTGAAAGCCAGATCAGGAGGTTCCGATGACCACATTTTCCGTTCCCGAAATGAGTTGCGGACACTGCAAGGCCAAGATCGAAGACGCCGTGATGGACGCCGACGAAGGCGCGGTCATCGCATTCGACATGGCGGCGCGCGAGGTCGACATCGACTCAACCCTCGACACCGCTGCGCTTGCGGATGCGATCAAGACCGCCGGATACGACGCGACGCTCAAACCCTGAGCGGCTTTCACCTGATCCGAGGCTGCGATAGGCTCGTCTCAGGTAACGGCGGAGACGGATATGGCACAGAGACTGCACCTCGTGTTCGGCGGCGAGCTCGTCGATCCGACCAAGACCCAGTTCAAGAACGTGGACGATATCCACATCGTCGGGATCTATCCCGATTACGCGACCGCATATGACGCGTGGCGCGCCGAAGCGCAGCGCACGGTGGACAACGCCCACATGCGCTATTTCATCGCCCACCTGCACCGTCTTCGCGACGAGGAGACCCCCGCCTCGCCGACCGAGGAGCTGGAATAACCCGCATATGGCGAAACGCCCCGGTCTATCGGTCTATCTGGCATCTCAGAAACTGCGCGGGCGTGCTCGTGCAGAGGCGCGGCTCAAGCGTGGGCTGGTCGACGGGTCCGAGGATCGGGCGCGCGCGGCCGAACGTCTGGGCAAACCACGTCAGGATCGGCCCGCCGGTCCGCTGATCTGGCTCCACGCAGGGAACGAGGTCGAGGCGCTCGGGTTCCCTGAGCTTGTGGACCGGCTGGCCGAGGAGCGCGAGGACCTGAATTTCCTCGTCACCACCACCGGTCACGATCCCGATCACCCGCTCGAGGCGCGTCTGCCTGCGCGCGCGATCCTGCAATACGCCCCCTACGGCGAAGAGGGCGCGGTCGAAGCGTTTCTGGGGCATTGGAAGCCCGACATGTGCATCTGGGCCGAGAACCGGTTCGAGCCGGGCCTCATCGACCGCACGGCGAGCGCCGGGGTCGAGATGGTGCTGGTCGATGCCCGTGTGCCGGAACGTGCGGGCTGGCGCTGGATGCCGGGGATACGGCGCACGTTGTTGCGCCAGTTCTCAATGGTCTTCGCCGGGGACGAGACGGCGCGAGCGGGGCTGATCGGCCTTGGCGTGCAGCCGGACAGGATCGAGACGGTCGGGTTCCTGCAAGAGGGCACCGCGCCGCTCACCTGCAGTCTGGCCGAGCGCGACATGCTGGCCGAGGAACTGGCGGCCCGCCCCGTCTGGCTGGCCGCTGGGGCCGACGCCGAAGAATTCGATACGCTCACCAGCGTACATCAGCAGGTCATGCGCCGGTCGCACCGGCTGCTTTTGATTCTGGCGCCGCAGGACCCCGGCCAAGGGCCTGTGCTGGCGCGGAAGCTGGAGCAGGAAGGGTGGGTCGTCGGCCTCAGATCGCTCGAGGACGAACCTGAGCCGGAGGTCGAAATTTACATCGCCGATACGCCCGGCGAGTTGGGCTTGTGGTATCGCCTTGCGCCGATGTCGTTTCTGGGCGGCACGCTGACCGGCGGCCCGGTTCGCAATCCGTATGAGGCGGCAGCCCTTGGCTCGGCAGTGCTCTACGGCCCCCGCCCCGGCCCTTGGCGCGAAAGCTTCGAGCGGTTGCGCGACGCGGGCGCGGCGCGGTGCATCGCGGACAAGCCGGCGCTGGCGCGCGCGGTCGAGGAATTGCTCGCCCCGGACGACGTGGCCAAGATGGCGGCGGCCGCGTGGGACATCACGACCAATGGTGCGCAGGCCACCGACCGCGTCGTGGATCTCGTGATCGAAACGCTCGACCGTAAGGGCGTCTGACGTGCCTTTGCCGTGGAACACCCGGCCAGACCCGGTGCAAATCGGAGTTCCGGTGATCACGGTCGCCAGCCTGTCGCGCGGCGGGACCGGCAAGACCCCGATGGTCATCGCGCTGGCCCAGCGTCTCGGGCGACCTGACCGCGAGGTGCATGTGCTGATGCGCGGCACGGGTCCGGCCTTGCGGGTCGAGGAACGCAGGCACACCGCCGACGATGTGGGGGACGAACCGCTTCTGTCGGCAGCTTTCACACCGACATGGGTGGGCGCGGATATGGTCGAGACGGCGCGCGCCGCTATCGAGGCCGGGGCGCAGCTTTTGATCGTCGAAGAGGATGGCGTGGCCGAAATCGCTTCGGACGCCCGCATTCTCGTCGAAGACGCCGTGCGGGGGTTCGGTAATGGCCGCGTCTGGCCCTTCGGATCGCTTCGCGAACCAATCCGCCGAGGTCTCGCCAAAGCCGATCTTCTGGTGACGGTCGGGTCGAAAAAGGCGCAGGACAGCTTCCAGACCGTGCCCATCCCACGCACCGCCGCGCGCCTCGACGTGCTTCAGACCGGCATGTCATGGTCCGGTCTGCCCGTTCTGGCCTTTGCCGGGATCGGCGTGCCGGAACGCTTCTTTGCCACGCTCCACGACCTCGGCGCGAACGTGGTCCGCGCACAGGCTTTGGCCGACCATCAGGAGATGACGCCAACGCTTCTGGCCCGGCTGGAACGCGAGGCGGCGATGGCCGGTGCCCAGATGGTCACGACCGAGAAGGACGCGGTGCGCCTGCCCCCTGCGTTTCGGCCCAAAGTGCTCGTCCTGCCGGTCCGGCTGGAGCTCGACGACTGGGGCACGGTCGACAAACTGATGCAGGATCGGCAGGCGGGTTGACGCCTCCCGCAAGGGCTTCGCCACCTTGAAGCGCCCCGGGCTTTCGCCTAGCGTCCGCGCATGACGACAGCGCTTTTCTCGCATGACCAATGCCTTGACCACGTGACGCCGCCGGGACACCCCGAGCGGGTCGAACGTCTGGAGGCGATTGCCCGCGCTCTGGACACCCCCGATTTCGCCGCGCTGGATCGGCGCCCCGCCCCGCTGGGCGAGGAAAAGCACATCCGGCTCGCGCATCCGCTGGCCCATTTCGACAAGATCCGAACCTCGGAACCGGTCGAGGGCTATTCCCAGATCGACGCCGACACTTCGATGTCGCCGGGCAGCTTCAACGCGGCCATGCGCGCCATCGGCGGGAACATCGCAGCGGTCGATGCCGTGCTGTCGGGCGACGTGCGGAACGCATTCGTCATGACGCGCCCGCCGGGGCATCATGCGGAAAAGGCCAAGCCGATGGGGTTCTGCCTGTTCGCCAACGTGGCCATCGCCGCGCTACACGCCATCGAACACCACGGGCTCGAGCGTGTCGCGGTGCTGGATTTCGATGTGCATCACGGCAACGGAACGCAGGACGTGCTGTGGAACGAAAGCGGCGTGCGCTTTGCCTCGTCGCACCAGATGCCGCTCTACCCCGGCACCGGCGCGCCGAACGAGACCGGCGCCTACGACCAGATTCGCAATGCCGCACTCGACAGCGGCTCGGGCTCGGACCTGATGCGCGAGGCTTGGGGCGAGCATATCCTGCCGTGGATCGCAGACTACAAACCCCAGTTGATCCTGGTGTCGGCCGGTTTCGATGCCCATGCCGCCGACCCGCTGGCCGGGCTGAACTGGCGCACCGAAGATTACGCATGGGTGACGGACCGGATCATCGATGTGGCCGAAGAGGTCTGCGAAGGTCGGGTGGTGTCCTCGCTGGAGGGCGGATATGATCTCGACGCGCTGGCCCAAGGCACCGCAGCGCATGTGAAGACCCTGATGGAGCGTGGCGCATGACCGACAAGCCTGTGAACGAGATGAGCTTCGAAGAGGCGATGCGCGAACTGGAGCAGGTGGTGAGCCAGCTTGAACGCGGTGACGTGGCGCTCGAGGAATCGATCAAGCTCTATGAACGTGGCGCCGCGCTCAAAGCGCAGTGCGAAGAAAAGCTGAAGGCGGCCGAGGAAAAGGTCGCGGCGATCACTCTGGACCGTGACGGGCAACCGACGGGGACCACGCCGGTCGAGACCGACTGATGTTTCAAGATGCACTTGCCGAGGCGAATCGGCTCGCCCGGGCGCGGCTAGCCGCGGCCCTTCCGACGACTGGCCCACTGGCCGAACCGATGGCCTATGCGCTTGAGGGCGGTAAGGGCCTGCGCGGCTTTCTCGTGATCGAAGGCGCATCGCTTTTCGACGTGTCGCCAGAACGCGCAGCCTATGGGGCGGCGGCGATCGAGGCGGTTCACGCAAGCTCGCTCGTCCATGACGATCTGCCCTGCATGGACGACGACGACCTGCGGCGCGGGCGGCCAACCGTTCATGTGAAATGGGACGAGGCGACGGGCGTTCTGGTCGGCGTGGCGCTGCAATTCCTCGCCTTCGAACTGGTCGGCGACGCCAAGGTGGGGTCGGGTGACATTCGCGCCGAGCTTGCCCGCACTCTGGGCCGTGGTGCGGGCGGCTACGGCATGGTCATGGGTCAGGCGTTGGATCTGGCGGCCGAAGTGGCCCCGGCGCCCCTGACGCTGGACGAGATCATCGCGCTGCAGGCGGGCAAGACCGGCGCCCTCTTTGAATGGTCCGCCTTTGCAGGTGCCATTCTGGGCGAGGCCGACCGCGAGCCACTTCGCCAATACGGCGCGGCGCTGGGTCAGGCATTCCAGATCGCGGACGACATCCTCGATATCGAAGGCGACGCCGAAACGGTCGGCAAGGCCGTCCACAAGGATGCCGACGCGGGCAAGGCGACCTTCGTTTCGCTGCTGGGCATGGACGGGGCGCGTGCGCGTGCCCATATGCTGGTCGAGACGGCTTGTGACGTGCTCTCGCCCTATGGATCCAAAGCCGATAACTTGCGGGAGGCCGCCCGCTTCGCTATCTCGCGGAAGAATTGACGACGAGGCCCCGATGCCCGACACGCCCGCCACACCTCTGCTCGACCGGATCGCATCCCCCGCTGACATGCGCGGGCTGTCCGTGCCCGAACTGCGCCAGCTTGCCGACGAGTTGCGGGCCGAGACGATTCATTCGGTATCGAAGACCGGCGGGCATCTGGGCGCGGGACTCGGCGTGGTCGAACTAACCGTTGCGATCCATGCGATCTTCGACACGCCGCACGACAAACTGATCTGGGACGTGTCGCACCAGTGCTATCCCCACAAGATCCTGACGGGTCGGCGCGACCGGATGACGACGATCCGGCAAAAGGACGGGCTGTCGGGCTTCACCAAGCGCAGCGAGTCGCCCTATGACCCGTTTGGTGCCGCCCATAGCTCCACCTCGATTTCCGCAGCACTCGGTTTCGCCGTGGCGCGTGATCTTGGCGGCGCGCCCGAGAATGGGATCGGCGATTGCATCGCAGTGATCGGCGACGGCGCGATGAGCGCGGGCATGGCGTTCGAGGCGATGAACAACGCGGGCGCGCTGAACAAGCGCTTGATCGTGGTTTTGAACGACAATGAGATGTCGATTGCGCCGCCCGTCGGCGCGCTGTCGACCTATCTCTCGCGCCTCTATGCGGGCGAGCCGTTTCAGGAATTCAAGGCGGCGGCCAAGGGCGCTGTCAAACTGCTCCCCCCGCCGTTTCAGGAGGGCGCGCGCCGCGCGAAGGAAATGCTCAAGGGCATGACCGTCGGCGGCACGATGTTCGAGGAACTGGGGTTCTCCTACGTCGGTCCCATCGACGGGCACGACATGGATCAGCTTGCTCAGGTCATGCGCACGGTCAAGGCGCGGGCCACCGGGCCGGTGTTGATCCACGCGATCACAAAAAAGGGCAAGGGCTACCGCCCCGCCGAGGAACGCGACGACAAGGGTCATGCGACCGCCAAGTTCGACGTGCCCACGGGCAAGCAGCACAAAGCCCCGTCGAACGCGCCAAGTTATACGAGCGTGTTCGGCAAGACCCTGACCAAGATGGGCGAGACCGACGACAAGATCGTTGCCGTGACCGCCGCCCTGCCGGACGGCACCGGAGTCGACATCTTCGGCGCGCGGTTCCCGAACCGCACGTTCGACGTTGGCATTGCCGAACAGCATGGCGTGACCTTCGCCGCAGGTCTGGCCGCTGGCGGGATGCGGCCCTTCTGCGCGATCTATTCGACGTTCCTGCAACGCGGCTACGATCAGGTCGTGCATGACGTGGCGATCCAGCGGCTGCCCGTCCGCTTCATGATCGACCGTGCAGGGCTTGTCGGTGCGGACGGCGCGACCCATGCGGGCAGCTTCGACATTGCCTATCTCGCCAACCTGCCCGACTTCGTCATCATGGCCCCGTCGGACGAGGCGGAACTGGTCAACATGATCGAAACCGCGCGCCGAATCGACGACCGCCCCTCGGCCGTGCGCTATCCGCGTGGCGCAGGTGTGGGCACCGAGATGCCTGAGGTGCCGGAAGCGCTCGAGATCGGCAAGGGCCGGATCGTCGCCCAAGGCAAGCGCGTCGCGTTCCTGTCGCTCGGCCCGCGTCTTGCCGAAGTGCAGAAGGCCGCCGAGATGCTGTCGGCCAAAGGCATCACGCCGACGATTGCGGATGCGCGGTTCGCCAAGCCGCTGGACGAGGAGATGATCCTCGACCTCGCCCGCAACCATGAGGTTCTCATCACGGTCGAAGAGGGCGCAATCGGCGGCTTCGGCAGCCATGTCGCGCAGCTTCTGGCCGAGAACGGCGTCTTCGATTCGGGGCTGAGATACCGTTCGATGGTCCTGCCCGATACCTTCATCGATCAGGCTACGCCGGATCAGATGTACGAGGTCGCCGGGCTGACCGCCGAAGATATGGTTGAGAAAGTGATGGCCGCCTTGGACATTTCGACCCTCGGCACCCAACGCGCCTGACCAACCGTTCTGTCAGAGCAACACTTTCGCTGAAATTAACCGCTTCGTTCTGGACCGGCACCGCATGTGGGGTCTTAATAAGTCATCACAGGCTTATTTGGTGTTGGGAACAGACATGACCAAAGTGATTATGGGCGCGGCACTCGTCCTTCTGGCAACCTCCGCCGTCGCTGGCACGCTCGTCGAGCCGATCATGGATCAGGCGGTCATTGTGCAGGACACCGCTTCGTCGGCGTTCAGCCACGCGATCATCCCCCCGATCTTCTTCCTGCTCATCGCCGGGATCGCGATCTTTCTCTGACCGTCAACGGTCTGTGGCGTCCGACAGGAGAGCGGCCAGACCCTCGCGGTAGGTCGGGTATTTCAACGTGACGCCAAGCTCGCGGGTGATCCGGTCGTTCCGGACCTTTTTGGATTCCGCATAGAAACTGCGCGCCATCGGCGTCATCTCGGCGTCTTCGATATTCTCGGCGGGCGGCACGGGTAGGCCGAGCAATTCGGCGGCATGTTCGATCACATCCTCGGGCGGCGCCGCCTCGTTATCGCAGACATTGTAAACACGACCGGGACGCGGCTTTCGGATCGAGGCCGCGAGCACCTGCGCGATGTCGTCGACGTGAATGCGGGAAAACACCTGATCGGGCTTCACGATCCGCCGCGCTGTGCCGTTGCGCACCTTGGCGAAGGGTCCGCGACCGGGGCCATAGATGCCCGCGAGCCGGAAGATGTGGAGCGGCAGCATCCGAGTTTCCTTGGCCAGCATCCACCACTGACCCTCGGCCATGACCCGCTGTTTGCCGCGCTTGGTGCCGGGGGTGAGCGCGGTTTCCTCGTCCACCCATCCGCCCTGATGATCGCCATAGACGCCCGTAGTCGACAGATACCCGACCCAGTCGAGCCGATCCGCACGCGCTGCGATGGCGTCGCGCCATTCGGCGAGCACCGGGTCGCCGTTCTCATCGGGCGCTGTCGAGATCAGGATATCCGTCGCCTCGCGGATCGCCTGCGTCAAGTCGGTGCCGGGCCAGATGATCGGCTCGACCCCTTCGGCGCGCAAGGCTTCGGCCTTGTCCTCGGACCGGGTGGTGCCGATCACCCGCCAGCCTTGAGGGATGAGGAGGCGCGACAGGGCGCGGGCGGAGAAGCCGTGGCCGAAGGAAAGAAGCGTGCGTGTCATGGCCCGATCATCTGCACCGCGGCCGGGGATGCAAGGTCATTCCGTGAGCTTCCCCTCTGCAAGTCTGCACACCCGGTCGATCCCGATGGCATCGAGAAATGCGGTGTCGTGGCTGACCACGAGCAGCGCGCCGGGATAGTCGGCCAGCGCGGCCTCCAGCACCTCCACCGCTTCGATATCCAGATGGTTCGTGGGCTCATCGAGGATGAGAAGGTCCGGCGCGGGTCCGCCCAGAGCGGCGGCCAGACCGGCCCGCAGACGTTCACCGCCGGACAGCGTGCCGACCAGCTTTTCGGCATCGGTGTTGCGAAAGGCAAAGCGGGCGAGGATCGCGTGGGCGTCGTTCGGGCTCATCGTGGGATGCAGACGGCGCAGGCCCGCGACGATGGTTTCGTCGTCCTTCAGCGTGTCGGCCTGCTGATCCAACATCGCGATCCGGCCCGGCATGCGGATGTCGCCCGTCGCGGCAAGCCGTCCGCGCAGAATGTCGAGCAGCGTCGATTTCCCCGCGCCGTTCTCGCCCTCCAGCGCCACATGCTCTCCAGCCCGGATGGTGAGGTCGATGGGGCCGAGTTGGAAATCGCCGCGCGTCGCCTCGACCCCATTCACCGATAGAACCACGCCATGCGCAGCGCCCGCCGCCGCATCGATCCTGAGGTCACGCTTGGCCGCGACGAGGGCCGAGGCCGTTTCGCGTGCAGCACTCGCCTGTGCCTCCAGCTTCTGTGACAGCGCCGCCTCGCGCCCCGCCGTGCGCCCGGCCCGGTCTTTCTTCGCGTCGAGAAGTATCTTGGGCTGGCCCCCGCTCGCACGAAGCGCGCGCCCGGCCCGGTCGCGTCGCGCTTTTTTCTCTTCCCGCGCGCGGACTTCGCGTTTGGTGCGGGCAAGGTCACGCTCGGCGGTCTCTAACGCCGCCTTCGCGCGTGCCTCCCGCGCCGCGCGGGCTTCGGCATAGACCGACCAGCCGCCGCCGTGCAGGTGCCAGCCGGTCGGTGACAGTTCGAGGATACGATCCATGCCCCCCAGCAGTGCGCGATCATGGCTCACCACCACCACGCCGCCGGACCAGCCCGCGATCATCTCGGCAATCACGGCGCGCCCGGCCCGGTCGAGGTTGTTCGTCGGCTCATCCATGAGCAGCAGGTCCGGCGCGTCGAGCATCGCGCGGGCGACCGACAGGCGGGTACGCTGCCCGCCGGAGAGGTCGCCGACATGACGGCTGAGCGTGTCGTCGGGCAGGTCGAGCCGCGCCAGCACGCTTTCGATCCGGGTAGGCAGGGTCCAGTCGGCGGTGTCGAGGTCGGTGGGCGCGAAGTCCCCGCTTTCGATCCTGTCGAGTTGCGCGAGCGGCCGGTCCACGCCCAGCGCGGCAGGCACCGGTTGGGATTGGTCGAGCCGCTGGTCGAACAGGCCGAGTGTGCCGTGCTGCGACAGCCCCGGACCGCCTGCCGCCATCGCAGCCAGCAGCGTGGATTTGCCGGACCCGTTCGCACCGACGATGCCGGTGCGCTCGGACCCGAAGGCCAGCGTCAGATCATCGACGAGCGTGCGCCCGTCAGGGGTTTTGAGAGAAAGGTCGTGAAGAGACAAAAAGGCAGGCATGGGACACCGATTCCAGAAAACGCATAGGGTTCGTCGGGATCGGGTGCAGGTCCATCGTCGCTGTCCTTCATCGGATTGATACGAGGGCAATGTAATGGGTCACGCGACGTTGCGCAAATCGCGGCTGGAACCCGCTTGCATATGATCAAATTTTCAGGACAATTGGTCCATGACAGACACTCCATTGAAAACTTGGGCCGAAGTCGCCCCGCGCCTTGTCGCGGTGGCTGCGGGCCGTGAACCTGCCGACCTCGTCATCCGGGGCGGCAAGGTCGTGAACGTCCATACGCGCGAGGTGCTGGACGGCTGGCAGGTGGCCATCGCCGAGGGGCGTTTCGCCTATGTCGGGCCGGATGCGAGCCATTGCGTGGGGGACGACACCGAGGTGATCGAAGCCGAGGGTAAATTCCTCGTCCCCGGCCTGTGTGACGCGCATATGCACATCGAAAGCGGGATGCTGACCCCCGCCGAATTCGCCGCCGCCGTCATTCCGCACGGTACGACGAGCATGTTCACCGATCCGCATGAGATCGCGAACGTGCTCGGGCTCGAAGGCGTGCGCCTGATGCATGACGAGGCCGCGTTGCAGCCGGTCAACATCTTCACCCAGATGCCCTCCTGCGCGCCGTCCGCGCCAGGGCTTGAGACGACCGGGTATGAGATCACGCCGGACGATGTGGCCGAGGCGATGACATGGCCCGGCATCATCGGGCTGGGCGAGATGATGAACTTCCCCGGTGTGGTCCACGGCGACCCCAAGATGCTGGCCGAAATCGCGGCGACCCAGAACGCGAACAAGACCGTGGGCGGGCATTATGCCTCGCCCGATCTGGGACCGAATTTCCATGCCTATGCGGCGGGCGGCCCGGCTGACGACCACGAAGGCGTGTGTGAGGACGATGCGGTGGCGCGGGTGCGTCAGGGGATGCGGAGCATGATGCGGCTCGGCTCGGCGTGGTATGACGTCGAAACCCAGATCACCGCCGTGACCGAGCGGGGGCTGGACCCGCGCAGTTTCATCCTTTGCACCGACGACAGCCATTCCGGCACGCTGGTCAACGACGGCCACATGAACCGCGTGGTGCGCCATGCGATCGACTGCGGCGCCGATCCTCTGATCGCGCTCCAGATGGCGACGATCAACACCGCAACGCATTTCGGGCTGGAGCGTGAGCTTGGCTCGATCGCCCCCGGACGGCGTGCGGATGTGATCCTGACCTCGGACCTGAAAACCCTGCCCATCGAGCGCGTGATCGCGCGGGGGCGGACGGTGGCCGAAAACGGCAAGATCAGCGTCACCTGTCCTCACCTCGACTGGCCCGCCCATGCCCGTGACACGGTGCATCTGGGCAAGGAATTGGTGGCCGAGGATTTCGTCATCGCGGCACCCGAGGGCGCCAATTCCGTGACCGCCAAGGTGATCGGCGTGGTCGAAAACCAAGCCCCGACCAAGGCGCTGACCGCAGACCTTGGCGTGACCGACGGGATCGTCGAACCGGACAAAGCACAGGACGTGGCGCAGATCGCGCTGGTCGAACGCCACCGGGGCACCGGCGCCGTGACCAACGGGTTCGTCTCGGGCTTCGGTTACACCGGCGACATGGCGATGGCCTCGACCGTCGCGCATGACAGCCACCACATGATCGTCGTCGGCACCTCGCGCGCCGATATGGCACTGGCCGCCAACCGGCTGGGCGAGGTCGGCGGTGGCATCACCGTCTTCAAGGACGGCAAGGAAATCGCGCTGGTCGAATTGCCGGTCGCAGGCCTCATGTCCGACGAGCCGGCCGAAACGGTGGCCGCCAAAGCGCAGAACATGGTGGAGGCGATGAAGGCCTGCGGATGCACGCTGAACAACGCCTACATGCAGCACTCGCTGCTTGCGCTGGTGGTCATCCCTGAACTACGCATCTCCGACCTCGGGCTGGTCGACGTGACCAAGTTCGAGTTGACCGAATTGTTTGAGGAGCCTTGATGTCGCCTGCTGACCTGACCCTGCCGATCAAGACGCCGCCGAAAGTTCAGGCGGAGTTCTTCACCGACGCCAAGGAAGCTGTCGACCGTCTGTGCGATCTCTACGATGCGGCCTGCGATTTCCTGACCACGAAGTTTTCCGAGGCTGCCGGGCTGACCGAACAGCCTGCGAACCGCTTCCGGGCTTTCTATCCCGAGATCCGGTTCCGCACGACGACGCACGCGTCGACCGACAACCGCCTGTCCTTTGGGCACGTGCCCGGACCGGGCACCTATTCGACGACGATCACGCGGCCTGATCTGTTTCGCAACTACCTCGAACAGCAGATCGGGCTTCTGATTCAGAACCACGGCGTTCCGGTGTCCGTCGGACAGTCCACCACCCCGATGCCGGTGCATTTCGCCGTGGCCGGACGGTCGGACATCACCGTGCCGCAAGAAGGCGCGATGCCCTTTCCGCTGCGCGACGTGTTCGACGTGCCGGACCTGTCCAACACCCACGACGACATCGTCAATGGGCTGGGCTATCGGCATGAGGACGGGTCGGAGCCGCTCGCCCCGTTCACCGCGCAGCGCATCGACTATTCGCTGGCGCGCCTCAGCCACTACACCGCGACGCTGCCCGAGAATTTCCAGAACCACGTGCTGTTCACGAACTACCAGTTCTACGTCGAGGAGTTCGAGCTTTTCGCCCGTGCCATGCTGGCGGACAAGTCGAGCGGCTATACCGCCTTTGTCAGCCCCGGCAATTTCGAGCTGACCGAACCGGACGGCGAGATTCCCGTTCTGTCGAAGCTGCCGCAGATGCCAACCTATCACCTCAAGCGCAAGGACGGGTCCGGGATCACGCTGGTCAACATCGGTGTGGGCCCGTCGAACGCCAAGACCGCGACCGACCACATCGCCGTTCTGCGCCCGCACGCATGGCTGATGGTCGGGCACTGTGCCGGTCTGCGCAATTCGCAGCGGCTGGGCGATTTCGTTCTGGCCCATGCCTATCTGCGCGAGGACAAGGTGCTCGACGCCGATCTGCCGATCTGGGTGCCGATCCCGCCGCTCGCCGAAATCCAGATCGCGCTGGAAGATGCGGTGGCGGATGTGACCGAGCTTGAAGGATACGAACTCAAACGGATCATGCGCACGGGTACGGTCGCGAGCCTCGACAACCGGAACTGGGAGCTTCGCGACAATTCCGGCCCGGTACAGCGTTTGAGCCAGTCGCGGGCCGTCGCGCTCGACATGGAAAGCGCCACGATCGCGGCGAACGGGTTTCGCTTCCGTGTGCCCTACGGGACGCTTCTGTGCGTGTCGGACAAGCCACTTCATGGCGAGTTGAAGCTGCCGGGCATGGCCAGCGACTTCTACACCACGCAGGTCGGGCGGCATCTGCTTATCGGCATCCGCGCGATGGAACGCCTGCGGGAAATGCCGCTGGAGCGTATCCACAGCCGGAAATTGCGGTCGTTCGACGAAACGGCATTCCTTTGAGTAGGGAAAACCGGTCTGACTAGGCGGAAACCCGTTATTTTCTTGCCGATTTCGACCAGAAACAGTTGTGCGCCCCCCGCAACCTCCTTTAAATGCGGCCAATGAAACCCCGAAGACGGGACAGTGAGGAGTAATCACATGGCGAAACCGATGACCAAAACCCAGCTCGTTGCCGCGCTGGCTGAGGAGATGGATACCGACAAGAAATCGGCATCCGCCGCGCTCGACGCGATCACCTCGATCATCACCAAAGAAGTTTCGGGCGGCGGTGCAGTGACCCTTCCGGGCGTCGGCAAAATCTATTGCCGCGAGCGCCCCGAGCGTATGGTCCGCAACCCGGCCACCGGCGAGCAGATCAAGAAAGAAGCCGACAAAGTGGTCAAGATGACCATCGCGAAGGCTCTGAAGGACTCGGTCAACTCGTAAGACCGTTCCCACGGATTTCGAAAGGGTCGTCTTCGGACGGCCCTTTTTCTTTGGGTGGTCTGCTTATCGTTTGACCGGCGGCAGACCCTCGGCCATCCGTTCGATCATGCGCTCCATCCGGGCGATCCGAGTCTCGGGTTTCTTGGCCGAGTGAAGCGCATGGTAGATCGAAAAGAGCCACGCGCGCGTCAGTCCGTCATAGGTGGCGCGGGCGGCCGGCACTTTGTCGAGCGCGGCGAGGAAATCGTCTGGGATGACCATATCGGACGGTCCGGCGTAAGCGGCATCCCACCGCCCATCGGCCTTGGCCGCATCCACCTGCGCCTGACCGGGGGGGCGCATCCGGCCTTCGGCGGTCAGCCGTTCGACATGCGCCACGTTGCGCTTGGACCATGACGAGCGCGGTTTGCGCGGCGTGATCCGCTGGGTGTAGCTGATGTTGTCGTAGGATTTCTTGACCCCGTCGATCCAGCCCCAGCACAGGCAGGCCTCGACCATATCGTCCCACGTGATCGACGCGACGCCGCTTTTCGCCTTGTAAAGCAACACGATCAACTCGCTCTCGCGCGCATGGTTGGCGGCAAGCCACGCGTCCAGATCGGCGGACGTGGCGAAAGGTGTGGGGTCGGTCGTCATCGCCGCGACCCTACTGCGCTTCCCGGGACGTTGCGACGAAATTCCGGCGCGGGGTTGTGCCGCGCGGCCATTTGGCTAGGGTCGCCGGACGAGACGAGAGGGGCCGTCATGGACATTCGCGCGATCTTTATGGGGCTGGCCTTTGCGGTCATGTGGTCCTCGGCGTTCACCTCGGCGCGGATCATCGTCGCGGACGCGCCGCCGATGACGGCGCTTGCGATCCGCTTCGTGATTTCCGGCCTCCTCGCAATCCTCATCGCGCGCCTGATGGGGCAACGCATCAAGCTGACGCGCGGCCAGTGGATTTCGGTCGTCGTGTTCGGCGTCTGCCAGAATGCGCTGTATCTCGGCCTCAACTTCATCGCGATGCAGACCATCGAAGCGGGCTTCGCCTCGATCATCGCGTCGACCATGCCGCTGATCGTCGGGCTTCTGGGTTGGATCGTGTTCCGCGACCGCCTGCCGACGCTGGCCGTGATCGGGCTGGTCGTCGGCTTCGTCGGTGTGGCGCTCATCATGGGCAGCCGGATTTCGGGTGGGGTCGATATGTATGGCCTGATCCTGTGCATCATCGCCGCCGTGGCTCTGGCCATCGCGACGCTGTCGGTGCGCACAGCGTCGGGCGGCGGCAACCTGTTGATGGTCGTGGGGCTTCAGATGCTGGTGGGGGCCATTGCGCTCGCCCCGTTCGCGGCCATCTTCGAGCCGTGGGAGGTGAACTGGAACACCGGGCTGGTCGTCGCCTTCATCTACACCACGCTGGTTCCGGGCCTCGCAGCCACATGGGTGTGGTTCGAACTGGTGCAGCGGATCGGTGCGGTGCGTGCCGCGACCTTCCACTTCCTCAACCCGTTCTTCGGCGTGGCGATCGCGGCGGTGCTCTTGGGCGAACGTCTTGGCCTGCTCGATGTGATCGGCGTCGCGGTCGTGACAGTCGGCATCCTCGCCGTGCAGCTTGCCAAACAGAAACCGGCCCCGGTGACGGCGGATCGCGCCGCCACCTGAGCCGCGCCGTCAGGCCATCGCAGGAGCGTATTTCGCGTCGATCTGGTTCGCCCAAGCATAGGACGGGCGCGAGGCCACGCGGTCGACCCATTCCAGAACCTTGTCGTCCTGCGGCGCCCAATCGCGCATCCACTGGAACGGCGACTGCACCAGCAGGTCGGCAGCGGTGAAGGTGTCACCCAGCAGGAACGGGCGACCGTCGGCGAAGGTGTCGACCAGACGCTGATCGACCTCCGGCACCCCACGGAACGCAGCCTGAAGGATCGGGTGCATCAGACCCGCCGCTTGGTGGTTAAAGACCGGCTCCATCACCGAGACCGAATAGATCAGCCACGTCAGGAACGGCCCGCGCGCCGGATCGCCTATCGCCGGGGCCATACCCGCATCGGGAAACATATCGCTAAGGTAAAGCGCGATGGCCGGGCTTTCCGTGATGATGGTCCCGTCATGGTCCAGCACGGGGACTTTGTGATCGGGGTGCGGATTGTCCGGGTCGAACCGACCCGATCCGTCCTGCCGTTTGAGGTCCACATGCACCAGCTTGACCTCGTCGGTGATGCCCAGTTCGTGGATCAGGGCAAGCATCCGCGTCGCGCGGGACCAGTAGGCGTGATAGAGCGTCAGCATCGAATTTCCTTTCGCATTGCCAGTAGGGTTGCCCGCGTTATGCTCCAGCCATACTGACAGTTTCCGTCAGGAGGTTTCATGGCCCGCTCCGATCGTCTGTTCCGGCTTCTCGACACGCTGCGGCGTTTGCATCCGCCTGTCACCGCCGCGAGATTGGCCGAGGCCACGGGTGTGTCCGAGCGCACGATCTACCGCGACATCGACTCGCTTCGTGCGGCGGGCGCGATCATCGATGGTGAGGCCGGGTTCGGATACACCCTGACCGAGGACAGCGCCGTGCCGCCCCAGATGTTCGACCGGCTGGAGCTCGAAGCCGTGATGCTGGGCCTCGGCTGGCTCGAATGGCAGGGCGACCCGGCGCTGGCCGACGCCGCCAAACGGGCCATCGCCAAGGTCACGGCATCCCTTCCCGCACGCAAGGCGGACGAGGCGCGGCATGTCGCGCTTCTGGCCTATGCCTTTGAAAAGAAAACACCTGTCCCCGCCTTCATGCCGACCTTACGCGAAGCGGCGTGGGAAGAACGCGCGGTCGACATCGCCTATACCGACCGCGACGGCGTCTATACCGAGCGGCGCATCTGGCCATTGTCGGTGGTCTACACGGATTACGAGCCGTGGATCCTCGCATGGTGCTGCCTGCGCCGGGGTTTTCGCCGCTTCCTGATCTCGCGCGTCGCGTCCGTCACCGAAACGCGCGAGAGCTTCCGCCCCCGCCGGGTGCCACTCCTGCGCGAGATGATGTCGCTCTCCTACGGTGAAACATGAAACGAACCTCACGCGCTTGTCGGATGACAGTGAGGGTCCACTCACGGCAAAGAGAGGTATGGAACTGATCCTCGCATATGGCGCGGGGCTGCTGACGCTCATCAACCCTTGCGTCCTGCCTGTGTTGCCGATCGTGCTGGCAACGGCGCTGCAGGCCCACCGGCTCGGCCCAGTTGTGCTCGCGGCAGGGATGAGCCTGTCCTTCGTGACTTTCGGTATGCTGATCTCGACAGTCGGCTATGCCATCGGCCTGACCGAAGACACCGTCGCGACCGCGGGCGCCGTGCTGATGATCGGCTTCGGCCTCGTCATGCTCGTCCCCCGGTTCAACACGGCCTTCGCAAGCGCCACCGCAGGGCTGGCTGCGCGGGCGGACGGCGGGATCGACGGGTTCGACCGCACCTCGCTCTGGGGTCAATTCGGGGGCGGGCTGTTGCTCGGCGCCGTCTGGTCGCCCTGTATCGGGCCGACACTGGGCGGTGCCATCGCGCTCGCCAGTCAGGGCGAAAGCCTGCTGCGTGCCTTTGCGATCATGGTGATGTTCGCCGCAGGTGTATCGACCCTGATCCTCGCCATAGGCTACGGGTTGCGTGCCACCGCGCTCAGACGTTTCGCCAATATCTCGCGCCCCGTTCTGGGGGCCGCGTTTCTTTTGGTCGGTTTCGCCATCCTGTTCCGTATCCACCACATGATCGACGCTTGGGTGCTTCAGAATCTGCCCCCGTGGCTCGTAGATCTGTCCGTTTCCATCTAGGGAGAACCCCATGAACCGTCGCGCATTCCTTGCCACAGCATCCGCCGCTGCCCTGATCCCGGCGCTCGGCCAAGCCGCCACCATCGCCTATACGCCCGGCGCCATCGACCGCGCGCTCGCCTCCGGCACGCCCGTGGTGCTCGACTACTTCGCCCCGTGGTGCGGCACCTGTCAGGCACAGCGCCGCGTGATCTCCCGCCTGTTCGACGAGACCCCGGCCTACAAGGAGCAGATCACCTATATCGAGGTCGACTGGGACACCTATAAGCGCGACGACGTCACGACATCGCGCCAGATCCCGCGCCGCTCCACCCTCGTCGCCATCGCGCCGGACGGGACCGAGATCGCGCGCATCGTCGCGGGCACGGGCTATGACGAGATCAAGGCGCTCTTCGACAGCGCGCTCGGCACCGCGACCGCCTAGGTCACCAGGAAGATCGCCACGTTCAGCGTCACGAAGGACGCCACCGTCGCCATGAGCAACGTAAGCGAGGCGAGGCCTTCGTGCCCCGTCTCCTGCGCGAGCACCGTGTAGATCGTGAACATCGGGATCGCCGCCGAGAGGATCACGGCGGTTCTGAGATCGCCGGTCAGACCAAGCCCCAGCATCCCGAACACGATCACCGCGCCGACCGTGGCCAGCGGATGCACCACCAGCTTGGCGACCGAGATCTGCGACGCCAGCCCCACGTTGCCTTTGACCGGCAATCCGGCCAGCGACCCGCCAATCACCACAAGCGCGAGCGCCGCGGCAGATCCCGCAACCATCATCACGAGCCGATCCACCGGACCGGGCAGCGGCACGCCCACGATCGACACGACCAGACCGAGCAAGAGCCCGATGACCATCGGGCGGCGTATCACACCGATCGCCAGCTTTCCGATGTTCAGCCCGCCCCCCTTCGAGGCCTCGATCAGCGCAAGCGCAAGCGGCACGATCACCACATTCTCGACCAGCATGTTCATCGCAAGGATCAGGCCAGCAATGTCGGGAAACAGAAGCAGCATGAGGGGTGCGCCCACGAAGCCGGAGTTCGGGCACCCCGCCCCCATCACGCCCACGGCCCGCCGCTGCGGTCCGGTGATGGCCGAGAACCAGCCGAACGCGATCCCCATCGTGACCAGCGCCCCGACCAGATAGGCGGCCATGTAGGGCAGGTTGAACACCTCACTGATATCGCGCGAGGCGACGGCGTTGAAGATCAGCGCAGGCAGCGCGATGTTCATCACATAGGCGCCGAAGATGCGCATGTCCTGCGGCTTGAACACGCGCCAGCGGACAAGGCCATACCCCAGAGCGATGGCCGCGAAGATCGGAAAGGTGATCCCGAGGATCGACAGCATCAGCCGATCTTGCCCCGCGGCCCTACACCGACCTGCGCCCGGTGCAGCATCAGGTGATCGAGAATGACACAGGCCGCCATCGCCTCGCCCACCGGCACCGCGCGGATCCCGACGCAGGGGTCGTGGCGACCCTTGGTGATGATCTCGGCAGGCGCGCCCGACTTGGTGATCGTCTTGCGCGGCGTCAGGATCGAACTTGTCGGCTTCACCGCGAACCGGCAGACGATGTCCTGCCCGGTCGAGATGCCCCCGAGAATGCCGCCCGCATGGTTCGACGAGAAAACGGGCTTGCCGTCGTTCCCCATCGAAATCTCGTCCGCGTTCGCCTCACCCGTCAGGCAGGCCGCGTTCATGCCCTCGCCGATCTCGACGCCCTTCACGGCGTTGATCGACATCATCGCAGCCGCCAGATCGGTGTCGAGCTTGGCATAGATCGGCGCGCCCAGACCCGCGGGCGCACCGCGCACCACAACCTCGATCACCGCTCCCACGGACGAACCGGACTTGCGCAGACCATCGAGGTAGCCTGCCCATGTCTCGGCGGCGGTCGCGTCCGGCACCCAGAAATGGTTACGCTCGATTTCGTCCCAGTCGAACCGGCTGCGGTCGATCTCATGCTCGCCCATGCGGGTCATGTAGCCGCGCACTTCGATCCCCGGCGCCAGCATTTTGAGCGCCTCGCGCGCGATCCCACCGGCCGCGACGCGCGCCGCGGTTTCACGCGCAGAAGACCGCCCGCCACCGCGCGGATCGCGGATGCCGTACTTCTGCCAATAGGTGATGTCAGCATGACCGGGCCGGAATTTCTCGGCGATCTCGGAATAATCCTTGGACCGCTGATCGGTGTTCTCGATCATCAGCTGCACCGGCGTCCCGGTGGTCTCGCCCTCATAGACCCCAGACAGAATACGCACCGCATCAGGCTCGCGCCGCTGCGTTGTGTACTTGTTCTGACCAGGTTTGCGCCGGTCGAGCCAATGCTGAATCATCGCCTCGTCCAGCTTCACGCCGGGCGGCACACCGTCGACGGTCGCCCCCAAGGCAGGCCCGTGGCTCTCACCCCAGGTCGTCACGCGAAAGATATGCCCGAAAGAGTTCATCATGGCCCGGCTCCTTTGCCGCTTCGGTAGCCGACCCCCCGGAAAACCTCAACTTCTTCGTTTCAGAAAACCTCGGGAGAGCGCGAGAGGGCTGGCCCTCTCGCCCCGCCGCGACCCGCCTTGGCGGGGCGTGGCTTACCAAGCGCGTGCGGGACGCACGCACCGTTCAGCGACACCCCTTGCGAGAGACCGGATCGCTCAATAGTGTCTGTGTCACCTCGGGGTGCCCGTGCGACCTTGTCGCCCGGCTGAGATGCGCAAGCGAACCCGTTGAACCTGAACCGGCTAGCACCGGCGGAGGGAAGGTCAGGACCACATGGTCATCCTGCCGGACTTTCGCCCGTCGCAATGGAGGATGACATGAAGACACCTATCATCGCAGCGGGACTTGTGGGCTTGGCGAGCGTCGCCAACGCGCAAGAGACCCTTACCGTTTACACCTATGACAGCTTCGTCGCCGAATGGGGCCCCGGCCCTGTGATCGAAGAGGCGTTCGAGTCGCGTTGCGACTGCGACCTCGAATTCGTGGCCGTCGGCGACGGGGCCGAGATCCTGTCGCGCCTTCGGCTCGAGGGCGCGCGGACCGAGGCCGACGTCGTACTCGGCCTTGACGAGAACCTCGCCGAAGCCGCGCGTGAGACAGCGCTTTTTGCCCCGCACGGCGTCGAGAGCCCGCAGCTCGACCTGCCGATCGAATGGGAAGACGACCTGTTCCTGCCCTTCGACTGGGGCTATTTCGCCTTTGTCTACGACAAGACCAAACTCGACACCCCGCCTGCCTCGTTCGAAGAGCTGGCCGACAGCGATCTGTCGATCCTCATCCAAGACCCGCGCTCGTCCACGCCCGGCCTCGGGCTCGTCCTGTGGATCAAGGCGGTCTATGGCGAGGAGGCGGGCGCCTATTGGGAGCGTCTGAACGACCGGATCGTGACCGTGACCAAGGGCTGGTCCGAAGCCTACGGCATGTTCGTGGAGGGCGAGGCCGACATGGTCCTGTCCTACACCACCTCGCCCGCCTACCACCTGATCGCCGAGGATGACGACACCAAGGCGTCGGCGGCCTTCGACGAAGGTCATTACATGCAGATCGAGATCGCGGGCAAAGTCGCCTCGACCGATCAGGGTGAGCTTGCGGACATGTTCCTCGACTTCATGCTGACCGATGGGTTCCAGTCGGCGATCCCAACCACGAACTGGATGTACCCGGCCAAGATTCCGGCCGAGGGTCTGCCTGAGGGGTTCGAAACCCTGCAAGAACCTGAGAACGCGCTGATCTATCTCGGTGCCGAGGCCGAGGCGATCCGCGACGAGGCCATCGAAGAATGGCGCAGCGTGTCCTCGCGGTGAGCCGGACCACCGGGGCGGGGGCAGCCGCTCTCGCCCTCGTTCTGTTTCTTGCGATCGGCACGCTCGCCGCCGTCGCCTTTCGCGCCGAGGGCGTGGGGGGCTTCGGCCCGGCCGACTGGTCCGCGCTGCGGTTCACGGTCATTCAGGCGACGCTGTCGGCCGCGCTCTCGGTCGCCTTCGCGATCCCGATTGGCCGTGCCTTTGCGCGGCGTAGATTTGCGGGGCGCGGCTTGCTCGTCATGCTGCTCGGTGCGCCCTTTATCCTGCCGGTGATCGTTGCCGTCTTTGGCCTGATCAGCGTGTTCGGGCGTTCGGGGATCGTCAGTCAGGCGCTCATCGCACTCGGGCTGGAGCCGATTTCGATCTACGGATTTCACGGCGTGGTTCTGGCCCACGTCTTTTTCAACCTGCCGCTGGCCACGCGGCTCATTCTGCAGGGCTGGCTCGCCATTCCGGCAGAGCGCTTCCGGCTTGCTGCCTCGCTCGGGATGTCGTCGCGCGATGTGTCGCGTCACCTCGAACGGCCCATGCTGCGCGACGTGGTGCCCGGTGCGTTTCTCGTGATCTTTCTGTTGTGCCTGACTTCGTTCGCGGTCGCTCTGGCGCTCGGGGGTGGGCCGCGCGCCACGACCATCGAACTCGCGATTTATCAGGCGTTCCGCCTCGATTTCGACCTCGGCAAAGCCGCGCTTCTGGCGCTCGTTCAGTTCGCCCTCGGCGCGACCGTCGCGCTCGTGGCTCTGCGCGTGGCGCTGCCCTCCGGCTTCGGGTCCGGGCTGGATCGGGCCGTCACCCGCTGGGATGCGAACACGCGCGGTCTGCAGGCGCTGGATGCGGCTCTGATCACCCTCGCGACCCTGTTCCTCGTTCTGCCGATGGCGATGATCGCGGTCGACGGGCTGCCCGCGCTTCTGTCGCTTCCCGCTTCGGTCTTTTTCGCAACCCTAAGGTCGCTGGGCGTCGCGCTTGCCTCGGTCGTGTTGACCCTCTCCCTCGCCCTTCCCATCGCCGCGTGGAGCGTGCGGAGCGGCTCCCGGCTGGTCGAGGGAATCGGGACGTTGACCATCGCCGCCTCGCCCCTCGTGATCGGGACCGGGCTGTTCGTCGTGATCTTTCCAATAGCGGACCCCTTCGCACTGGCGCTGCCGGTCACGGCGGCGGTCAACGCGGTCATGTCGCTGCCCTTTGCCCTGCGCGCCCTCGTCCCCGCGCTCAGGCAAGTCGAGGGCGATTACGGCAGGCTGGCCGATGGGCTGGGCATGACAGGGTTCGCCCGTTTCCGATTGCTGTGGATACCGCGTCTGCGGCGGCCCCTCGGGTTTTCTGCCGGGATCGCTGCGGCGCTTTCGATGGGCGATCTTGGCGTGATCGCGCTTTTCGCTGCGCCGGACACGCCGACCTTGCCGCTGCAACTGTATCGCCTGCTATCGGCCTACCGTATGGACGACGCGGCGGGGGCGGCCCTCATTCTGCTGGCGACGAGCCTCGCGCTGTTCTGGATTTTCGATCGGGGAGGTCGCGTCGATGCTGACACTTGAAAACCTGCGCATCAGTTTGGGCGATTTCTCCCTAAGCGCCGATCTGACGATCGGGACCGGGCGAAAGGTTGCGGTCCTCGGCCCGTCGGGTGCGGGTAAGTCCACGCTATTGGCCGCGATCGCCGGGTATCAGTCCGCCAAGGGGCGGGTGGTGCTGGGCGAGGACGATCTGTCCGCGCTGCCGCCAGCCCAGCGGCCGATCACCACGATCTTTCAGGACAATAACCTGTTCCCGCATCTGACCGCCGCCCAGAACGTCGGCCTTGGCCTCCGCCCCGATCTTCGGCTGACGGCAACCGACCAGACCCATGTCGACGAAGCCCTCGCGCGGGTTGGTCTGCAGGGGCTGGGCGGGCGCAAGCCTGCGGCCCTATCCGGCGGTCAGGCGGCCCGTGTGGCGCTGGCGCGGGCCCTCCTCCGACGTAAGCCGCTCATCTTGCTCGACGAGCCTTTCGGCGCACTCGGTCCCGCGCTGCGTGACGAGATGCTTGAGCTGGTTTCGTCTCTTACGGATGAAACCGGGGCGACCCTTATGATGGTCAGCCACGAGCCTGACGACGCTCGCCGAATCGCTGACGAGGTCGTTCTGGTGGCAGAGGGCAAGGCCCATGCGCCCGTGCCGACGGATGAGATTTTTGCAAATCCACCCGAGGCTTTGCGCGACTACCTCGGTCAATAAAGCCAGACCAGCGCAGCGCGCCTCCCACGCGATGAGAACGAAAAAGGGCGCTCCGAAGAGCGCCCTTTCTATTTCTGAACTCAGGCTCGGATCAGAGATCCAGGTCCTTGCCGTACTTGTGCGGCGCCCAGAGTTTTTTGTTGGTGAGGTAGAGCATGGTGGCGAGGATGATCAGCATGATCACACCCACGAACCCGACATGCTTACGCTGCATCATCTTCGGCTCGGCAGTCCACATCAGGAACGCGGCGGTATCTTCCGCGATGTGATGCGCGTCGTTGGCGTGCTCGTCGTCGAACTCGACCAGACCGTCAACGAGCTGCGGCGGCATCGACACCCAGCCACCGTCGAAGGCGGTGTTCTCATAGAGATACTGGCCAGCGACTTCGCGCTCTTCGCCGGTGAAGCCGGTCAGGAACGCGGTGATGTATTCCGCACCACCCATGCCTTTGAAGAGCTGGGCAAGACCCGTACCCGCCGGGCCGTGGAAACCAGCGCGGGCTTTCGCCATCAGGCTGAGGTCCGGGCCCATGCCTTCGCCGGACACGGCCGGGAAGTTGTCGCGCGGCAGAGCCGCCCGGTAGTCGTCGAGCTCGGCGTCGAACACTTCGAAGTTCTCGGCGGCGAAAGCGCGCACTTCGTCTTCGGAGTAGCCCAGATCGGTCAGCGTGCGGAACGGCACATACTGCAGACCGTGGCAGGCACGGCAGACTTCGGTGTAGACCTTGAGGCCACGCTGAAGCTGCGCCTGATCGTAGGTGCCGAACGGACCTTCGAACGAGAAGGCGATGTCTTCGATGTGGGCCGACCCGTGGCCGCCCGCATCGGCATGCTCTTCGTCAGCAGCCGCATCGCCGTGCTCTTCTTCCGAGGCCATTCCTTCTTCGGCAGCAGGCTCTTCCGAGGCGGCTTCTTCCGAAGCAGTCTCTTCTTCAGCCGGAGCTTCCTCGGTCGTGGCTTCTTCAGTCACGGCTTCTTCTTCGGCCGGAGCCTCTTCGGTCGCCGTTTCCTCGGTCGCAGTCTCTTCAGCCGGAGCCTCTTCCTCGGTGGCCGCTTCTTCGGTCGCGGCGGGCTCTTCGTCCGTCGCGTCCTCGGTCACGGTTTCCTCGGCCGGGGCCTCTTCCGTCGTCGTCTCCTCAGCCGGCGCTGCGTCCGCCTGAGGTTCTTCCGTCGTCGTCTCGTCGGTCGTCGTGTCGTCCTGTGCGACCGCGCCCGAAAGGCCCAGTGCAAAGGCGGTGATCGCCGTAAGGGTCAGTTTCCTGATCATGGTGTGTCGATCCCTTCTTCTCACTCGGCCGCCGACGGGGCGTCAGGATAGTGATGCTTGAAATCTTCCTCGATCGTCGCCGGGGGCGTCTCGGGCTTCTCGAACACGCCGAGCAGCGGGAGGATCACGAGGAAGTAGGCGAACCAGTAGGTCGCACCGATGAGCGAAATCCAGTCATGCGGGAAGTTCGTGTCACGGGCACCGACCCACATCAGGACGATGAAGTCGATGACCAGCAGTCGGAACCACCACTTGAAGGCCGGACGATACTTGCCCGAGCGGACCGACGAGGTGTCGAGCCACGGGGCCAGCGCCATCACGAAGATCGCACCGAACATCGCGAGCACGCCGAAGAACTTGGCGTCGATGATGCCGCCGGTCACCCAGCTCACCAGTTGCACGGCCCAGACGTCGGCGGTGAAGGCACGCAGGATCGCGTAGAACGGCAGGTAATACCATTCCGGCACGATGTGTGCGGGCGTCGCCAGCGGGTTTGCTTCGATGTAGTTGTCCGGGTGGCCGAGGTAGTTAGGCATGAAGCCCACGACAGCCCAGAACACCAGCAGGACCAGAACCAGCGCGAACAGATCCTTGATCACGAAGTAGGGCCAGAACGGAAGCGTGTCTTTCTTGGCTTCTTCCTTGGAGCCGCGACGCACCTCGACACCGGTCGGGTTGTTGTTGCCCGTGGTGTGGAAGGCCCAGATGTGAACGATCACGAGAGCGGCGATCACGAAGGGCAGCAGGTAGTGCAGCGAGAAGAAGCGGTTGAGCGTGGCGTTGCCGACCGCCGGCCCGCCGAGGAGCCAGGTCTGAATGCCTTCGCCGATGAACGGGATCGCGCCGAAGAGGCCGGTGATAACCGTGGCACCCCAGAACGACATCTGACCCCAGGGCAGAACGTAGCCCAGGAAGCCGGTTGCCATCATGGCGAGGTAGATCAGCATCCCGATGATCCAGGTGATCTCACGCGGGGCTTTGTAGGACCCGTAAAAGAGACCGCGGAACATGTGGATGTAGACTGCGACGAAGAACAGCGATGCGCCGTTCGCGTGCATGTAGCGCAGGAAGAAGCCACCATTCACGTCACGCATGATGTGTTCGATCGAGGCAAAAGCCATGTCGACATGCGGGGTGTAGTGCATCACGAGGATGACGCCGGTGACGATCTGCAGGACGAGGCAGAACGCCAGAACGATACCCCAAATCCACCACCAGTTAAGGTTCTTGGGGGTCGGGATCATCAGGGTGTCGTAGATTAGCGACACGATCGGAAGACGCTTGTGCGTCCATTTTTCGAAGCCGGACTTCGGCTCGTAATGGTCGTGGGGGATACCAGCCATTTGTCTCTCCCTTAGCCCAGCTGAATGGTTGAGTCGTCGACGAAGGCCGCGACCGGAACCGGAAGGTTCTCAGGCGCCGGGCCACGGCGGATGCGGCCTGCGGCGTCGTAGTGCGAGCCGTGGCAGGGGCAATACCAACCGTCGTAGTCACCCGCGCCGTTGCCGAGCGGCACACATCCGAGGTGCGTGCACACGCCCATCATGACCAGCCACTTTTCCTCTTCGTCGAGGGTGCGGTTCTGGTCGGTCGCCGGAGCGCCCGCGTCGATGTTGGCGTTACGCGCGTCCTGATCGGGAAGCTCGCTCACGTCGGTCGCGTTCGCGCTGTCGATCTCGTCTTGAGTCCGGTGACGGATGAAGACCGGCTTGCCGAGCCACTGAACCGTCAACTGGCTGCCTTCGGCGATCGCCGAAATGTCGACCCGGATCGAGGCCAGCGCCCGCACATCCGCCGAGGGGTTCATCTGGTTGATGAGCGGCCAGACGGCGGCGCCCGTCGCAACCACACCGGCACCGGCGGTCGCGTAATAGAGGAAATCCCGGCGGGTCCCTTCGTGATCGTCTGCGTGTGACACGAGAGTTTCTCCCTTTCTCAAGCCGCGAACGCGGCCGACACGTCCCTTGAAGGCCACGGTTTCCCGTCGCCCATCGCGGCGGTGTTTAGCGCTTAGAAAGGCACCCGTCCAGAAGGCATTAGCCCGCAAAGGCGAGAATCAAGCCCGGATTTAAAGGTTTACGGTGTGGCACCCTGACGCAGCTAAAACGTCAATAAATTTGAGTGTTTTTGTCGGGTATTGAATCGCCCTCAGCCCGAAGGCAGCGTGGCTTTCATGCTGGGACGCTCGGCGAAAGCGGCGTACCAGTCATCCAGCGCGCCGCGCCCTTTGCGCCACTCGCGCGCGCCGTGGCGGAAATCGAGATAGCCCAGCGCACAGCCGACCGCGATCTGACCGGCGTCCAGCGGGCCGCGCAGATGGCTCATCCAGCGCGCTTCGATCGCGTCGAGGGCGGAACTCACCTTGCCCCACTGCGCTTCCACCCAGCCTTCGTACTGCATGTTCTCAGGCCGGACACGGCCTTCGTAGACCATCAGGACGGCGGCATCGAGGATACCGTCCGCCGTGGCCTCGAGCGTGAGAACCTCCCACAACCTATTGTCTTTATAGAGGTTCGTCCCCGCACGCGCGTCGAGATACCGGGTGATGACCCGACTGTCGTACAGCGTGCAGCCATCGGGCCGGATCAGCGAAGGGATTTTCTTGAGCGGGTTGGCCGCCGTTGCCTCGGGCGAGGGATCGACCGCCGTGGTGACGGTTTCGACCAGCTCGACGTCATCCGCCTGCTCGGTTTCGATCAGCATGACGCGCACCTTGCGCACGAAGGGCGAGGCGGGGTTACCGACGAGTTGCATCATTTACGGAACTTTCCTGAATTTCACACGGCCGAGCACCGTGGCATCGAGTTCGAAGGCCGAGCCATCGTCGGAGAACCGGAACACACGCCGGATCCGCGCCGTGCCGTTGGCCTGCTCATCCTCGCGGCGAAGGGTCATCCCCTCCTGCACATCGTCGAGCGCATCTTCTGCCCGCTGGTCGCGGCGACCACGCTCGACCTTTTGCGCGACTTTCCATGTGGCGAGAGCCAGTGACCCGTAGGTCGCGGCGTAGACGGCGATGGGGACGAGAGGCAGCGGCATGTGAATCTCCTTCACATTGAGCCTAGGGCCTCGCAGCGATCCTGTCCAATCTTATTCGTCAGTCCAGATCGGGGCGGCGCATGAGTGCCGAGAGCACCTTGAGCTCCTGCCCGAAGCCTTTCTTCAGCTTCGCGGCGGCGTTCATGCGGGCGGAGGCGGGCTTGTTCTGACCCAGCTTCCACGTGCCATCGACGCTTTCGACATGCAACCGGATCGGCACGATGGCGCGCTGCATCTTCTCGAACACCTCGGGCGTCATCTTGTCGGGCGCCCAAGGCGTCTTGCCCTTGATCCGCGACTCGAACGCGTAGGACTGGAACGTCAGCATCCCCGGCAGAACTTCGGCAGGGCGTTTCTCCAACGTCCCGCGCAGGTGGACGGCGACGTAGTTCCACGTCGGCACCTGATCCTCCATCCCGTACCAATCGGGCGAGACGTAGCCGTCCGGCCCGTTCACCACGATCACGGCCTTGGTCGGTTCGTCCAGCGCGGCGAGAATCGGGTTCGACCGGACAAGGTGCATGGCGACGATCGAACCGTCTTCGTTCAGATTGAACGGCACATGCGCCATGAGCGGCCCATCGGCCCCGTTGATGCTGAGGATTCCGAAACTGCGTTCGCGCGCAAAGGCGAGGTTTCGGGCCGTATCGGCTTTGCGGAAGGCCGGGTTCGGATGCATCAGGCGACCAACTGGCCGTTGGCGTAGCCCTTGATCGTGGCGGTCACGATGTCGCCCTCGGTCTGATCGCTGTCGAAGGTCACCTCGGCAAAATGCTCGGTCCGGCCCATGCGCGGGTTTTCCATCAGAACGGCATGGGTCTGACCGACCTGCGCCGCGAGATGCCGGACAACCGCCGCCTCGCCCGCCTCACGCAGGCGCGCGGCGCGGTCCTTGATGATCGTGCCGTTCACCTTCTGCGGAATACGCGCAGCAGGCGTGCCCTCGCGCGCCGAGTAGGGGAAGACGTGGAGCCACGTCAGATCGCAGTCCTCGACCAGCTTCAGCGAGTTCTCGAAATGCGCGTCCGTCTCGGTCGGGAAGCCCGCGATAATGTCGGCGCCGAAGGTGATGCCGGGGCGCAGCTTGCGCGCCTCTTCACAAAAGGCGATGGCATCGTCGCGCAGGTGGCGGCGCTTCATCCGCTTGAGGATCAGATCGTCGCCGTGCTGGAGGCTCAGATGCAGATGCGGCATCAGGCGCGGCTCGGTCGCGATAGCCAGCATCAGGTTCTCGTCCGCCTCGATGGAATCGATGGACGAGATGCGCAGGCGGTTCAAGTCCGGCACCAGCCGCAGGATGCGCATGACCAGATCGCCCAGACGCGGCTCACCCGGCAGATCGGTGCCCCACGACGTCAGGTCCACGCCCGTGAGCACGACCTCGTTGAACCCCTTGTCCACCAGCCGCTTGATCTGATCGACCACGACACCCGCCGGCACGCTGCGCGAATTGCCCCGGCCATAGGGGATGATGCAAAAGGTGCAGCGATGGTCGCAGCCGTTCTGAACCTGCACGTAGGCGCGGCTCCGCGTGCCGAAGCCGTCGATCAGGTGCCCGGCGGTTTCCGTCACCGACATGATATCGTCGACCTGCACACGTTCCGTCTCGCCCACGAAATCGGGGCCGAGCTTGGCCCATGTCGCGGGCTCCATCTTTTCGGCGTTGCCGACGACCAGATCGACTTCGGCCATACCCGCAAAGGTCTCGGGCTCGGTCTGCGCCGCGCAACCGGTGACGATCAGCTTGGCGTCCGGGTTTTCACGCCGCAGCCGCCGGATTTCCTGCCGCGCCTTGCGTACGGCCTCGGCGGTCACGGCGCAGGTGTTCACCACCACGGCACCCTCGACGCCCGCCCCTTCGGCCAGCGTCTTCATCGCCTCGGTTTCATAGGCGTTCAGGCGACAGCCAAGGGTCGCGAAAATGGGTGGCTTGGCTGTCATCACAGCGACTCCAGAAAGGCTTTCGTCAGCGTGGCGTCGAACACATGCGCGGTCGGTCCGGTCATCCAGACGCCATCCTCGCGCCAGTCGAGTGTCAGCCAGCCGCCGTCGACCTCCATCCGAACCTTGCGCTCGGTCAGGCCGCGCGTCGCCGCCGCCACAGCCGTCGCACAGGCCCCCGACCCGCAGGCGAGCGTGATGCCCGTGCCGCGTTCCCAGACCCGCATGCGAATCTCGTCGCGCGAACGGACCTCGGCAAATTCGACATTCGTGCGCTGCGGGAACAGCGGATCGAATTCGACCGCGCGGCCCCGCGCTTCGACGTCGACCGCGCTCACGTCGTCCACGAAGAACACCGCATGCGGGTTGCCCATGCCGACCGCCATCGGGTCGCCGTCGAGCGGCAGATGCGCGGTATCCATTGGCTTGGACAGCGGAACCTCGTCCCACATCACCTGCGGATGACCCATGTTCACGTGAACCGCGCCGTCCACCAGCCGCGCCTCCCGCAGGCCGCGCGTCGTGCGGATCGTCAGCACGTCTTTCCCGGTCTGGTCGAACATATAGCGCGCCACGCAGCGGGTCGCGTTCCCGCAGGCCCCGGCCCGGCTGCCGTCACTGTTCCAGAAGTCGAGGTCGATGTCCGCCGCATCGCTGTCGCGAATCTCGGCAAGCTGGTCGAACCCCACGCCCCGGTGCCTGTCACCAAGCCCTCTGGCCAAGGCTTCAGTGGTCACGGCAGACCGCCCCCGTGAATCGAAGATCACGAAGTCATTTCCGGCCCCATGCCACTTCATGAAGGGCAGGCCCGTATCGGTCAGCTGAGCGCTCATGGCGCGCATATACGCTTCGTGTGAAATGAATGAAAGAGAATGCGGTTTTTTCTCTTGACCCCCCGCCCGCCTCGCCTTAGTCAGCCCTCCGCAGTGGGCCGTTAGCTCAGTTGGTAGAGCAACTGACTTTTAATCAGTGGGTCGCAGGTTCGAATCCTGCACGGCTCACCACTGAAACCCTTAACGATATCATTTCGTTAAGGGAAATTCTCAAGACCTCACCCCAGAATCGACAGCATGCAAGAACTGTCCTAGGGGACATTTGGGGGACAAGTGCCCATAGAGTCGCGCGGATTCTGGCCCTGAAAGTGTTGGCTTGGGTTCGCATGCCACCCAATGGTGCTAACCGTGTCCTCATGTCCAATGTGAGAGCGGCGTTCGCTGAGCATCTATCATCTCAGATGCGCCGTTCGTTGAACGAGGCGCGCGTTGGCCCTGACGGTTTCCGAGCAAATGCTGAGGCGAAAACAGAAGAATTTTCGGCGGGAACTTCGGATGACACCTCCCCGTATCTCTGCTTGGACGAGCGAACACGTGCTTTCGCAGCTGTCATCCTTCCGTTGCCAGCAATGTTGTTGGAAGGGTTCATGGATTATGGGGAGCCCCACATACATGACTGGGACGCTGGAGTAAGGCGAACTTTCAATAACGGTCGCGTCGCGCGTCTGAAACTGATCGAATTCGACACAGGGCCGATGAATTGCATCAGCGGCGTGATGGTCATATTCGGAACCCTGGACAAGCTGGTTCACTCGCTGCCGGGCCGCGCGCGGCATAAGTGAAGCTCCCATCCTGCAAGTTCGCGTCGGGCAATAAAACAGTGGTGCGTTCTTACAATCGGAGGACGCCTCTGCGTCTAGTCGTTAACAACAAATCTTTGACGGATCACATCGTGGATGCTGTTAGGGACCATGCGGGCTTCGTTCGATACTTTGGCGAAGGGAAATCCGACCGATGGCAGCACGTCAATTCTGGCGCTTCCCACAACTGGAAGATCAATGAACGTTGTTTCGCCAAGGGTCCATTAGACGTCGAAATCTTGCAAAGCGGGCTAACCAAGAGCGAAGCTTTGAGCATCGAGAAGTTGCTTATCAGCGGCCACTCGGGCGACCTTCGTCGCGGGCACCAGCCTCTGTGTTCACAAGAGCATTGAGAAACTGCGAATCTCGGATAGTATCTGACAAAAATAATGTGCCTTTGCGAGCAGTCGAATTTTCATAAATGCGATTGGGTGGGGGCCATTATGGCAGAATTTCTTGTTACGAACTCTGGTGCGCCGGGTGGATCCGGTCTGACGTTCGAAGGCGCAATTCAAGCTGCAATTCTATCTTCCGGCGCGGATATCATCCGGTTCGACGCCTCAGTGACTCGGGTCGAAATCGATGAGGCGCTCACGCTGTCAACGGAGATCACGATTGACGGCGACCATAACGGCGACGGGATAAGTGACGTCGTCATCAACGCGGCAGACAACCGACATCTCAACATCGAGCCGACCGGGATCATCACGATCCGCAACGTCGATTTCATCGGGGGCTTTGACCGCGCGAAGACCTTTGAAGGCTCGGAAAGGCTACCAGCTGCGGGGGGACAAAGCGGTACGGAAGGCACGCTGACGCCGGGTGCCTATGCGCTCGACGGCGCATCCGGGAACGACGATGCCGGAACGGGCTCGGAGGGGTCAGAGGGCGAGGACGGTGTGGATGCGGCAGGGTCGATCCACAATGCAGGAAGCTTGACCCTGATACGGGTCGGCTTCGGCGGAAACTACGCTTCGGGCGAAATCGGTCAGCGCGGCGGCACGGGTGGCCCCGGCGGCTTCTCGACTGCCGACAACGGCCTCACCGACTACGTCACGGGCCTTTCGAACACGGGTTTCGGTCTTGACGAGGACTGGCGGCAATTCCTGCTGTCCGATGCTCATCCGGGCGGTGCCGGGGGTGATGGCGGACGTGGTGGCGATGGGGGCAACGGTGGCGATGGGGGCGACGGCGGCGATGCGGCGGGCGCAATCCTGAACGAGGGAAGCCTCACGCTGATCGACACGGTCTTTTCCGGTCGTCTGACCTCCGGGATGCTTGGCGGCGGCAACAACGCTTATGGCGGCTTCGCGGGCCGAGGCGGCGGCGGCGGTTACGGCGGCTACAGCTATGGCGGAGACGGCGGTGCCTCGGGTCGGAACTGGTTTGCGGAGAACCGCGACTTTTTCCGCTTTCAGCGCGACCTCTCCAACGACTCGGTCGAACTGGTCGGGCCCGACGAGGGCGCGAACGCGACCATCATCGTTCACACCGAAGAAACGTCAGAAGCCGGAGCAGGTGGCGATGGGGGCATAGCGGGCGCAGGTGGAACCGGCGGTCGTGGTGGCGACAGCGGTGACGCGGCCACGATCATCAATCGCGGGACGCTCTCTGGGACGGCCGCACTCATCAACGACGGCAGCGGTTCCGCGCTCCACAACATCGCAGAAGTTCGAGACGAGGGCGACGGAGGGTTTGCCGGAGCTGGCGGGAGGAGCTACGGCGGCGACGGTGGGCAGGAACTGGGCCCGTTCCAGTCCATTTCCTTCGACAGCGTGCTCGACCTGGGGACCTACAGGCGCAACGGCACCGAGCCACCGGAATGGGTCGAGAATGTCTGGAGCCTGTTCAGGTCGACGACCGGCTATGCCTTCGGTGACCTGCCCTTGGCGGGCTCGGGGCAGTTTACGCATCTCGGCTATGCGGCTGACGGGGTGAGCCTGCCGAACGGCACACAAGGCTCGGTCGGTCAGCCGGGGCAGAAGGGCACTGGAACGACGGGCGTCGGTGGAACGGGCAGCAGCAGTCTTCAGACCAACAGTTCGCTTGTCTACGCGTTCGGTCTGGGTCAGGACACCGATGCGGGCACCCTATCGTTCAACATCATCCGGGTCGGTGCCGTGGCTGTGCCGATCACCGTGTCGTGGACTCTCACCGGGTTCGGTGACGATCCGATAAGCGCGGCGGACTTTGCGCCGGGTACGAACCTGTCAGGTCAGGTGTCATTCGATGGTCTGGACGTGTTCGGCAGCTACGAGGTCGAGGAGGACGGCACTTACAATGTGCGCACGGTGTCCTTCAACATCCTCGGCGACGGGATCGACGAAGTTCCCGAAGGATACGTCTTTACCCTGACCGCCGCGAGCGGCACCGCCATTCTTGGGACCAAGACCGTCTACGGCACCATCGTGGATGACGGAGCATCCGAGGAACCGGGGCCGATCCTGGGCACAGATGGGCCGGATGACATGGAGGGCACCGACGGCGACGACGACATTCGCGCTCTCGCCGGTGACGATGAAGTCGAGGTCGGGCTTGGCGCTGACCGCATCACGCTGGGCACCGGCTTCGACACGGTAAAAGGTCTGTTGGCGCACTTCTCAGGCGACACGATCACGGACTTCTCGGTTCAGGACCAACTGAAGTTCTGGGGCATTAGCTTTGATCGGAGCGCGATCACCGTCCTGCCGGGTTCGGCGATCCTGTTGATTGACGGCGATGGCGACACGGTCGTCGATGCGACGATCACGCTCGAAGGTGACTTCAGCGGCGGTGACTTCATGGCCGTGCGCGAAGGAGCAGACACAGTCGTTACCTTCGAGACGTTCCTTCCGAACCTCGCGGAACGGCAAGCGGTCGATGTAGGGTTGGTCAACGGGATCAACAACCAGCTCTTCCTCACGGGCGACGGGAGCGTGGGATTTCAAGTCACCCTGATCGACATGGGTTTTGCGTCCTTCGACAACGTCCTCGGGGTCTATGAGGTGGATGCCGAAGGCGACATCGTCGATGTGCGGCTGGTGTTCGCAAACGCGAATGCCGACAAGACCGCGACGACAACGCTTACGGGCGTTGAAGAAGGACACAAGCTCGGGTTCTTCATCGTCCAGGACGCTGCGGACGCTTTGGCGCTGTTGCCCAACGATGTCTCGTTCTCCTTCCTCAACGGCTCTGACGACCCTGCGAATGTGAGGGACGGCAACAGTATCGTGCTGTCCGCAAACGGCACCGCCGTTGATGCGTTCATATTCCACAGCTTCGCCGCTGACATGAACGCGGATGGCCTTCAGCACGCCTTGTCGGGCGTGGACGCTGGCGGTCGGTCCATCGTTGTCGGCTTCGAGGACCTGTTGGGCGGCGGAGACCGCGACTATGAGGACGTGGTGTTCAGGGTCGAATTGGTCGACGCTTGAGATGCGGCGAGGCGCGAGGGTATTTCGAAGGAACCACGCCCGACGACCTCGAGATTCAGCTTCAAGGCGCACATTTCGAAGCCCTCTGCGCGGTCCGGCCAAACGCCGGGATACTAGGCTCAGGACCCATTGATTTGGGTCGAAAGTCATGATGCACCGCAAGAAAACAGAACGGTGATATGTCCGGTCTCTTCTGGCCGAGCGATGCGCTGATGGCGCGTCTGGAGCCTTACTTCGCGACGTCCCATGGCAAGCCGCTTTGATGATCGGCGCGTGACGGGCGGGACTATCTTCACAAATCTTATCGGCTTGGGGTGGCGCGATGCTCCTGCCGCATACGGCCGCCTCAAGTCCCTCTGCAATCTTTGGATGCGGTGCCGGGACAAGGGCATCTTCGCAAAGATGGCAGCGGGATTGGCGGCCGTGTCTCAACGATATCCGACTAATGCCCCAAGGTCTTACTCGCGGCCATCGCTCTCGCCGCCATCGTTATCTACCGGCAATGAGTCCTGAGACCAGAAGTCGCTGAAGGGGCCTCGCTTGAGCATTTTCGGGCACCAACCGGTCCCCTGCCGCGCCACAAGCCACGCGTTTGTAGCAGGCAACCAAGAAAGATCTCAGCGGCTCGGAGGACGGAACAGAAGGATTGGATTGCGGTCGGGGTCAGATGAAAGCTCTACAGCGGACCAGCCATCGCAAGACCAAGCGTGGAGCATAAACGCCCCGTGACGCAATCACGGGGCGTTCGAGCCATGCACTACGAACCGGCGCCAAGCGGGTACCGTAATCCTAGCCCCTCAGAGCCCGTAGGCTTCCGTATCGACCGCCGAGAATAGCTCGCTCCAATACAGCTGCTCGAAGTCGTCGATGGTTTCGGCCCCTTCAGTCAGTGTTACCCATTTGTCCAAGAGTTGGCGGAACTGGTCCAGCATCTCAGCTCCCCGTTCAACACCATGATTGGACTGAAAGTATTCGGCCATCGCTTCAAGATCGGACTCGACGAAACCCTCGGTGGCCGCAATCAGGTCATCGGCGGGCGCGTGAAAGTTGACGCCCTCGCCCTCAAGCCGGGTTGTCACTGCGTCCTCAGCTTCGTGATAGCTGTACCCTTCCCAGGCCATCACGTCGCTTGCCGCTCGCAAGAATGCTTCGCGCTGGTCGGGGGTCAGGTCCTGCCAGACCGAAAGATTGACGTTTTGTCCTGAGGTGGTGAAGATTCCGCCCGGGATGCCCGTCGTGACGTCAGAAACCGCTTCGCCTAGGTTGAAGTTGTCGATTTCGGGCACCGATGCAACGATGCAGTCCACCACGCCTTGGCTCAGCGCTTCCATCATCTCGTTTCCGGACATCGTAACCGGGGTGCCGCCCAGTTCGCTGACCCAGCGGGACCAGTTGGCTGCGCCAACACGCATTCGCTTACCCTGCAGATCGGCCAAGGTTGCCACTGGCGTGTTGCACAGCAGTGAGTAGGGTGCGCCCCCGAGAACGCCAGTGAAGACCTGGTTCTGCGCTTGGAATTCTTGCTGACATTCAGGACATGCCGTCATGAGGAATTCGGTCATCGCGGGTACGAATACCATTGCCTCGCGACCACGAACTTGGTCACCGAGCAAACTAAGCATCATCGAGGATTCTGCGATGATGTTGATGTGGGGATATTCCGCCGGATAGTAGGGCGTCAGCACGAGCCCGATGTCGGCAATTCCGTCCCGCAACCCCGGCGAGGTTTCGGGGATGTTGAGCAGCGAAAGGGCGTAGACTGTCACGGTCAGATCGCCTCCGCTGTTTTCTTCTACGGCCTTGGCGAACATTTCGGCCCCTTGAACCGGCAGCGCTCCTGGCGGGAGACCTAAGGCATAGCGCAGGTCGCGGGCTTGAGCTTGGCCGGTCAGTACGGACATACCAACAACGGCAGCCGAAGCCAACGCGAGTACGCGGGACGTCAAATTTCTCATTGGATCTCTCCTATCGGGTTTTATGTTTTTGACGGATTGGTCTTGTTCTTTTTGTTGATGAACTCAGGGGCCCCGCGCTCCGGCACGGCCGATCAAAGCAGTCGTGGCAGAAACAGAACGATGTTGGGAAATGCCATCAGCAGGGCCACGATCAGCAGGTCAGCGATCAGGAACCAGAAGACTCCTCGGAAGATCGAGGTCGTGGTCACAGTGTTGCCCACCACCCCTTTGATGATGAAGACGTTCATCCCGATGGGCGGCGTGATCATCCCAACTTCCAGCAGCTTGGTGAGGACGATACCGAACCACAGGAGGCTAAGATCCGCCGCACTGATGATCGGTAGGACAATCGGCAACGTAAGAAGCATCGCTCCGATCGGCTCAAGGAAGAGGCCCAGCAATAGGTAGATCAAGGCGATCCCGATCAGTACGATGGCGGTACTGGCCTCAGCGTCGATGATGATCGAAGAAAGAAACGGCCCAACGCCTGACAACGCCAGGAAACGCGTCAGCAGGCTCGCACCCGTCGCAATGACAATCAGGCCAGCCGTGGTCACCAGTGTCTCGATGATCGCATCTCGAAACCGCTGCCAAGTCATGGTCCGCATTAAGATAGCAACCAGACAGGTGAGAAAGGCGCCGACGGCCCCGGCTTCGGTCGGCGTGAAGAAGCCGCTGAAGAGTCCCCCGAAAATTCCGATCATCACGACAAGCAGAGGCCAGACACCGGTCAGACTGATCAGCTTGTCACGCAGACTGGGTGCCTCGTCGAGACGGGGCGCCAGCTCGGGTTTCAATCGGACCCGGATAAGGATCACAGCGATATAGCCGATCACGGTAAGGATGCCGGCGGAAATGCCACCCAGAAACAGGCCAGTAACCGATGTGTTGGCGATTACGCCATAGAGGATCATAATGATGGACGGCGGTATCAGCGCGCCGATTGTTCCCCCAACCGCAACTGTACCGGTGGCCAACTCTGGGCTGTAACGTTGGCGCATCATCTCGGGCACGACAATCCGCCCCATCGCCGCAGAGCAGGCCACAGACGACCCGGACACCGAGGCGAAACCCGCGCACCCTAGAACCGCCGCGATGGCCATCCCGCCCGGTACGCCGGTCAACCAAACCCGTGCGGCTTGAAACAAACCGCGGGTAAGCTGGGCATGATACGCCACGAATCCCATAAGTAAGAACATCGGAACGGAACTGAGGATCCAGTTGGCCGAGAACTGGTATGGAATGGTCCCGACGGCGCCCCAAGCGACGTTCCAACCGAGCAAGTTCCAGAGGCCCACAAACGAAACGACGATCATCGAGACGCCAATTGGAAGGCGCAATGCGATCAGCGCCAGCAGAGCCACAAGTCCGATAAGACCGACCTGAATATCACTCATGGATCACGTCCGCTTCGTTTTCAGAATTGTTGAGAGAGAGATCAGTCATCGATCGCCTCGAACCCGGTATCCGACTGCTCGTCGTGCAGGCCCGATGGCTGGCCCGTCAGGTAGATCAAAAACTTGTAGGTGACGACGAGTGTCATCAGGCCACATCCGACCGGGAGGAAGAAGTACGTCGGCCAAACCCAGATCTTGCTGGCTCCCTGCACGATCGAGGCTCCGACCTCGTACTTGACGATGGCCTCCTCAAATGTGCGCAGCGTCAAAATCGCGAAGGTGATTATCGATACCGGCAAAAGCCATCCAGCAAGGTGTTTCTGGACAAAGCCGGGCAGTCGCTCGACCACTACTTCAACCGAGATATGCGCCGATTTCTGTTCGGTGAAAGCCAGCGGAATGAAGCCTGCCAACACCATGTACCAGTTAGAAACGTAGGTGATGGTGCCGGGCAGCGGGCTGTTGAACACTGTACGGGCCACTACGTCGGCGGTGACATGCAGCATCATGAGCGTGATCGCCAGGCCCGCAACGACAGTGAGCAGGTTAGTGACGAAGGACAAAGCTCTGCCGATCCTGTACATTCTCGACCTTCCTGTCGGGGGGGAGTCGGGGCAACCCGGGGCCGCAGGATGCGCCCCGGAGTGGAGGTGTCAGCGGTTGACGACCGTGCTCCAGTTGTGCGGAGGGAAAGGCCATTCTGCCTTGGGCGTGAACGGCCGTGCCAAAACCCGCTCGCGGACCTCCGCAACCATGCGACGGACACGGGCACGGTCGATGTTGAGCATTTCGCCGTCCCGCTTGCGGAACTCGCCCGCAATCAGCACCGAGTTGACGTCGCGCGCACCCGACTGAAGTAGGATGTGGTTGCACACATCGCCCAACGACGGCCCCGCCAATGGAAGGTCCATGATCACCAGATCGGCCTGCTTGCCCGGAGTGATCGAACCGATCCGATGCTCCATCCCGATCGCCTTGGCTGCGCCTATGGTACCGCCGCGCAATACGTCCCTTGCACTGAGTGTCGGAGTGCTGCGCGGTGTCATCGCGTTCATTCGATCTTCGATCGCATCGTAATGCTGCTCCATGTCGTAGACCAGCTTCATCTGCGCGAAGAGATTGGGATCATGAAGCGTGGCGACGTCGCAGCTCCACGTCAATTGGACACCCCTTTCTGCCGCCCACCTGATCATGGTGCTGGCCTCGCGCTTGAATCCGCAGGCCACGGCAAAGCTGATCGGAACCTCGAACTTGGCCATGATGTCCAGCTCTTCCCGCGATGCTTGCGTGCAGTGCACGGGCAACATATCCGAGCCTAGCAGACCGGCCTGATGTAACGCGGTGACATGCAACTCCTGTAGCGAGTGCAGGGTCATGCGCATGTTGTGGTGCCGGGCAAAGTCAATCTCGCGCTTGAAGAGCTCCATGTCAGCGCCGTGCTGTCGCTCGGACAACCCGATCATCATCGACAGCAGGCCATCCCCATCATCTTGGACGACCTCCTCCCGGACGCGCTCCGCGTCCGCGAAACGTTGGTCGTCCGAGGCGAACTCGACCAAAGGCGATCGCACGCCAATGGAATGCCCATGGACGCCACGAATACCCGAGTCGCGCAGCCCCTTCACCGCCTGCTCCGCGTGAGGGCGCGTGTTCACACAGTGACAGAAGTCCAGCACGGTGGTTGTACCGTTCGATATCAATTCCAGTCCGCAGGCATAGACACCAACATAGACATCTTCCGCCTCGAACACGCCTCGCCGGGGATAGACATATGAGAAGTACTGCACAGGGTGGTTGATCGTGTGGGACATGCCACGCAACGGCATCTCCCACATGTGAATATGCGTGTCGATCAAGCCGGGGATGATGATCTGATCGGTCGCATCCACGACTTCGTCCACGGGCTCGTCGATCTGCGCAGCGACCGCTGCGATCTCGCGCCCCTCGATCAGGACGTCCCCGACTTCGAAGTCGCCCAGGGTGTCATCCATTGTCACCAGATGAGCACCCTTGAACAGAATCCGCTTGCCAGCCATGAAATACTCCAATTTTTTCAACACTTTACGCCGCAAAGTACACATCTACCGCTGCGGAGGCATTACCGGAGCCTGAGGTCAGTTGATCAAGCATGTCAACAAATTCTTTGTCATTTTCTGTATCCATGTTATAAATTATTAAAATTAATTGACACATGTATCATTTTTGGGCAGTTCAGCTTTATGAGCAACGATGCAAAGCCGAACCCAGCCCCCACCAAATCGCTTCGATTCGCAGAGCGGATCGCAGAACGCGCAGCGCAGGGCATCAAGTCCGAGCGCACGCAAGCCCGACTTCAAGCCGCGGTTTGCACGCTCTTGGAAACCACGCTGCCATCTGATCTGAAGGTCGCCGACATCTGCCGGGCCGAAGGTGTCGCCCACGGCACTTTTTATGTCTACTTCCGAGACATTCGGCACATCTTGTCGGAAACGCTCACAGCCTTCGTGGGCTTCATGCAGGTGATCATGCGTCGAGCTGCGCGCGAGGGCGACGGTAGCGACGGCGTGCGCCGCACAACCGCCGCCTATGTAGCCCTGTTCGAACAAAACGCCGGACTGATGCGCTGTTTGGTCACGCGCATGGACGATCTCCCCGAAGCCGCGGTGGCCTTTGAGAAACTGAACCGTGAATGGACCGACACGGTCGTCATGGCTAGGCAGCGCCGCCTTTCACGAGAGGACAAAGCTGGCCTGATTGAACGCGAGGAACTGCTTCGCCGTGCGCATGCTCTGGGCGGCATGGTCGACCAGTATCTCATCATGCTGCTTTTCGGCCGGGATTCGACTCTGGCCGACATCTCGCGAGATCGCGACGCCGTCATCAACACACTCACTTTGATCTGGGAACGAGGAATGGAACCTTGAGCACCATCGACCGAGCCGAATCCATTGCCTCGCAGGAACTACTGCCACATCAGCAGGAAGCTTGGAAACGCCAAGCCCTCCACGTGTCCGGTCAGTCGGAGTTCTACCAAGCCCTATGGGATGGCGCGCCAGTTCCCCAAGACCTGCATGACCTCCCCTCACTGCCCCTATCCGACAAGTCCCAATTGCGTCTGTCTCAAGCCGCAAACCCACCGTTCGGCGGTTATCTGGCCGCGCCGCGCAGCCATGCCAACCGGCTGCACCGGACTTCGGGCACCACTGGTCAGGCGATGAATCTTGCGTTGTCGGCTCTCGACAGCCAAGTGACCCAGACAGTGGGCGGGCGGTGCCAATCAGCCGCCGGACTGGGCCCCAGTCATACTGTTGTGCATTGCCTAAACTACCAGATGTGGATGGGTGGGCTGACTGACCACATGACACTTGAGGCAACCGGCGCGCTGGTCGTTCCCTTCGGCGTGGGCAGCACAACTCTCTTGATCGAGACAATCCTTCAGGTCGGCGTGACGGCGATCTCGTGCACTCCTTCCTATCCGGCCGTGCTGGAACGGGTCCTGGCTGAGAAGTTCCCTGGCGTAGCACCACGTGACCTCGGATTGAAACTTGGCCTTTTCGGCGGGGAAGCGGGTCTCGATGATCCGGCATTCCGCGACCGCCTGCGCGAAACCTGGGGACTTGAGCCACGAAATTCGAACTATGGCGTGTCGGATGTCTTCTGCAATTTTGCCGGACAATGCGAACACGATGACAGGCTGCATTTCATGGCCGCTGACGTGCTCTGGCCAGAACTCATCGACCCCGAGACCGGCGATCCGTTGGCAATTGCCGCCGGGGCCAGAGGCGAACTTGTCCTGACCCATCTCGTGCGGGAATGCCAACCGTTGGTCCGCTTCCGCACAGGCGACATTATCGCGATAGACGAAATCGAACCCTGCAGCTGCGGCCGCACAGGCTTTCGTTTCAGGGTCGTCGGTCGCAGCGACGACATGGTGGTCGTGCGCGGGCTCAATCTTTTCCCCACGCAGGTGGCTGCCGTTCTGAGCCGGATGCCGGAACTAACAGGGGACTACCGCATCGTGTTGGACAGCCCTCCACCACACGACCACCTGCCACTGCAGGTCGAGCGTGCCGAGGGTGTGCCTCACAGCGACGAACTGTCAGCCCAAGTGGCAGGTCAGATCAAATCCGCCCTCGGCGCCACAGCTGTCGTCACGCTGTTGCCGTCGGGAAGCTTCCCGGTGACCGACGGAAAGACCAAACGCGTGATCAGGAGCTACAAATGACGACTTTCACCTACGACACCGTCGAAAGCCAACTCGAAGACGGTGCCGTCCGTCGCATCACGCTGAACCGCCCTGACCGGTTGAATGCCATGAACCGCCAGCTAATCGACGACGTAGCCCGAGCGTTCGATGACGCCAATGCCGATTCAGCGACCCGAGCAATCTTGTTCACCGGCGCGGGGAGAGCGTTTTGTGCCGGAGACGACCGGCATGACCATGTCCACCCTGAGAACGAAGAGGCCGCCCGCGATCTGGTTGAGGCAATCCAGCGCGCCACGCGTGCGATCACATTCGGCCCCAAGCCTGTCGTCGGCGCGATCAACGGCTGGGCCGTGGGTGGCGGCTTTGAGTGGGCCATAAACTGCGACTTCCCAATTTGGGGCGAAAGTGCCCAAGGCTTTTTTCCCGAGGTTTCCCTGAACCTGTTCGTAACCGGCGCCGTAACCGCCTTGCTGCCCGCCATGGTCGGGCTCAATTGCGCACGCGAGATGCTTTTTCTGGCTCGTCGATACACCGCCGCCGAACTTAACAGGATGGGCGTCGCTTGGCGTGTAGCCCCCGACGATACCCTCCTGAACGACGCAACGACTGTAGCACGTCAACTCGCCGACCTGCCGCCATTGGCCGTTCGTGCCATGAAGCGTACTCTGAACGCCACATGTGCCCCTGACCTGTACCGCGCGCTACAGCTGGAAACGGATGCCACGGTCGCAGGGTTCATGGATCCCGAAACCACACGTCTCCTCAAAAGCTTCTGACGCATTTACGCTGGCAACAGTGGCCGCCCTTCCACTGGCAGGCTGATGCCGCTCGACACGAGATGCGAAGCATGGGTGTGCCGATTGTCGTGAATGCGATAGTCCGACAGACCGGCCGCCGATGTGACGGATTTCCAAAACCGTTTGAGGTCGGAAACCGGCTTACAAGTCATCCGACCCGGAAAGCACAATGGACGATCCTGTCCTGCGCCGTCTCGCATGGAAACCAACAGCGCCACTGCCGTATTCGAGAGCGGCATTGTTCAGTCCGCTTCTTCTTGGAGTGGTGATTTAGCGGTGTCCAACCCGACGCTTGGGATGAATGTCGTTCCCTTGCCTTACGATCCTGAACGGTTGTTGACGCGGCCACTGATGCATTCCACGCGGTTCGCGACGTGCCGTGTGTCCCGCAGTGGCTCTCCCGCCGGATGCGCCCGGTCGCTCACGGAAGCAGAGACAATGGTGCTGAAGCAACGGCGGCGCCCAGCCCGGTGAGATTGGTCACCCCGCTGTCGTAACAGGCGATCGCATCACCCGGTAACACAAACGGGTCGTAGTCGTCCCGGTCCGCGCGGCGCATCATGTCCTCGATGTCGCGCTCGATCACCACCGAGACCTGCGTAAGAGGGTTGCGGGAATAGAGCGCGGCAGAGCGATGCGCGTTTGTCAGCCGCGCGCCGCCAACGCAGTTCGTGTCGACCACCGCCTGCATGTAGCGCGTGCCGTAGGGCACTTCGCGCACGTCTTTGCCAATCGCTGAAAGGGCGTTGCCCGCGGCAGGTTGCGTGAGGTTCGACAAAAAGAGCGACACGCCCGGCGGGCTGATCGGGCTAGGCACCATGAGGTGATCCTGAAAGCACTGACGGCTCGGGACGTGAAGCTCGTCTCCGGTCAGGAGCATGATGTCGGCGCGGTCGCGCCCGTTGATGACTTCTCGCAGGTCGAGGGTGTAGAGCCGCCCCCCACGGCGCAGTTCGACGGCCGACAGATCCGCATCGGGACGAATCCCGCCCGCTGCGCGCAGGGCGTTTGCAAGGTCACGGGCCTCGGTCGAGGCGCCAAGGGTCTGCTGACGGCCGGTGTCGATTTCACCGCCGCGAATGCCCCCGATTTCCACCGGGCGCGGCTCGAACACCGCGCCGGTCACACCGACGCTGGCCGAGGCATAGTCCTGAAGGCGCACCGAGACGAGCGGACGGGTGGTGAAATGCCCGGCGGACATGAGCGCGGCCTCTATGTCCGCCTCGACCTCTTCGATCCGGCGTCCCTGCGCGCGCACGGGGTCGAGGAACGGCAGACGGATCACCCCGTCGCGCGACACCTCGTAGCGATCCGAAAAGGTCTCGTCGCCCGACACCAGCACTTCGACAAGATCGCCGCGCGACAGAAACTCGCCTTGAAGCACGACCATGCTCCCGACGATGCCCTTGCCACCTTCGAAGCTGTCCCCGACCACGCCCCCACGTTCGGGGAGGCACTTCTCGGCGTTTATATCGCGGGCGCGCAGGAAGGTGTCCGTGCCGCGTTTGTCCGGGGCGCGATACTGCGCCTGATAGCCGTCACCTCGGGCAACGGGTTCGATGTTGTCGTGCTCGACGGTCGCGCTGCAGGCAGCAAGTCCGAGGGTTGCAAAGAGCGTGGCCGCGCGGCGGGCGTTGATAAGGGGCATGGCAATGTATCTCGTTTCAGCGTGTGGCCCTTTTTTAGGTGCCACGGACGAGTCGGACACGGCAGCAGCGGGATGGTTCGGCTATCCTGCCGGATAGGCGCAGGCGCTTTTGCCCGCCCCATCTCACCCGGTGCGCAGAGGACAGGTGGCGCCGGTCGGGTGAGAAAGGCGTAGACCCAAATCTGCGCCGAGACCCTCATGCTTCGCACTCATCTCACCGGTCCCTTTGCGAGAAATATCGCCGCCTATGGCGCGTCTGAAGTCGCGGCCAAACTGTCGCGCATCTTCGTCGTCATGGCGGTCGCGCGCAGTCTGGGGGCGGAAGAGATCGGGATCGCGGCGGCTGCGATGGCCGCCTCGGACATCCTGAAATCGCTCACGGAAAACGGCATCGGCCAGCGGTTGATCGCGGCCAGGGACGGCGACCTCGCCGCGCTGTGCCGTACCGCTCTTCGCATTTTCTGGCTCTGGGCGCTCGGGCTGTTCGTCGTACAGCTGGGCGTTGGTGCGACGCTCGCCTGGGTCTCAGGCGACCCGATGCTTCTCCTGCTTGTCGCGGTTCTGGCGGGGGAGTTCCTGTTCATGCCCGCCGGACTGGTGCAGGCCGCGCTTGCGATGCGGGCGGGCAAGCTCAAACGCACGGCCGCCATCGCTGGCGCGCAGGTTGTGGGTGCGAATGTACTGACCGTCGCGCTGGTCTTGCTCTGGCCCTCGCCTTTGGCGCTGGTCGTGCCCAAGCTCCTGTCGGCCCCGATCTGGCTGATCGCGATGCGTCGCCTGCATCCGTGGGTGCCGGACCGGTCGATCGAGCCGTCCCCCTTGGGCCCCTTCGTGTCCTTCGGCGCCCCTGTGCTGGGTGTCGAATTGGTCAAGGCGCTACGCCTTCACGCGGACAAGCTGCTGGTCGGCGCCTTGCTGGGGCCCGAGGCGCTGGGGCTGTATTTCATGGCGTTCAACGCTGGGCTGGGTCTGGCGAACTCGTTCTCTTTCGCCTTCGCAAGCGTTCTTTTCCCCCACCTCGTCACGGCAGACAGCCGTATGCGCGCGCTGCGTCAGGCGTTCGGCGTAGGGATCGGCGTGATCGCTCCCGTCGTCGTTGTGCAATCTCTCGCCGCGCCGTTTTACGTACCGATCCTGTTCGGACCGGGTTGGGCGCATCTGTCCGAGATCGTCTCGATCCTCTGCCTCGCCGCGATCCCCGGGATCGTCTGGACGACGGCGGCCGGCTGGCTGCGGGCCGAGACCCGGCCGGGGGCGGAATTGCGCGCGACCGTCATAATGGCGCTGGCTTTGCTGGGCAGCACCGTCCTCATGGCGCCCCACGGGCTCGTCGCGATCGCGACCGGATACCTCGTCACCGCAACCCTGACCCAATTGGCCCTCTCGCTGCCCGCGCTTTCCGCAGCCTTTGGCCCACGGTCGCAGGAGGTCTGAAACATGCCACGCTTTTCCATCGTCATCCCGGTGTTCAACGCATCCGACACGCTGGCCGAGACCATCGAGGCTATCCGCGCACAGACCTGTACCGACTGGGAAGCGATCCTTGTCGACGACGGATCGACCGACGGGTCGCGCGACCTACTGGATGGCCTCGCAGCCGATCCCCGGTTCCGTCCGATGCGCAACCCCGGCAAGGGGCCCAGTGCGGCCCGGAACCACGGCGTCAGCAAGGCGCGGGGCGAGATCATTGCGTTCTGCGATGCCGACGACCTTTGGGACCGCGAAAAGCTCGCCCGGGTCGCCGCGATGTTCGCGCAGGCCGACCTGTCGGCGGTGTTCGGCAGGGTCGCCTTTTATCCGACCGGAACGCAGATGCCCCTCCGCCTGTCGACGGTGCCGCGAAGCGCGCTGACCATTCCGATGCTGTTGGCGGAAAACCCCGTCTGCACCATGTCGAATCTGTCGATTCGTACGCTGGCATTTCGGGCCTGTGGCGGGTTCGACGAAGGGATGGTCCATAACGAAGACCTCGACCTGCTCGTGCGGCTCGTCGCGGGCGGAGCGACCATCGCAGGCGACTCCGCCCTGCACCTTCTCTACCGAACCGATGCACGCGGACTGTCGTCGAGCCTCGCCAAGATGCGCGCAGGGCGGCAGGAGGTGCTGCGCCGTGCCGCCGCGCTCGGCCACATTCCCGAGAACGGCCATGAGGCCGTGTTCCTGCGCTATCTCACCCGTCGCGCGCTGCGGATGGATGACGGTGCGGGGGCGGCGTTCCGGTTCGCGGTCCAAGGTCTCTTCACCGCACCCCGCGCATTTCTGACCCCTGCCCGACGCGGTGTCCCGACCGCGGGGGCCGCGCTTGTCGCCCCGCTTCTTCCCAAACGTCTGCGCCGCGCGCTGTTTGCTGCCTGAAAGGTCCCTGCCATGCCCTATGCTTCGATCGTCGTTCCCGCCTTCAACGTCGAGACCACGCTGCCCGACACGATGGTGTCACTTCTGAAACAAAGCTTTCGCGACTTCGAGATCATCATCGTCGATGACGGGAGTTACGACATGACGCCCGAGATCGCCGCCGGGTTTCGCGCCGATCCGCGCGTGCGGGTGGTGCGCCAGTCGAACCGGGGCCTCGCAGGCGCGCGCAACACCGGGATCGCGGCGGCGCAGGGGGACGTAATAGGGTTCTGCGATTCCGACGACCTGTGGCACCCGGAAAAGTTGGCGGCTCACCTCCTACACCTTCAGATGAACCCGAACCTCGGGATGAGCTACTCGGGGTCGGAACTGATCGACACCGATGGGCGCTCGCTGGGGCTGTTTCAGAAGCCCCGCACCCGGGACGTCACCGCCAGACACATGTTCCTGCGCAATCCGGTGGGCAATGGATCGTCCCCGGTTCTCAGGCGCGCGGCGCTCGAGGATCTGGCCTATCGCCCGTCCTGCGAAACCTCTCGCGACTGGGTCTTTGACGAAACCTTCTCTCAGTCCGAGGATATCGAGTGCTGGATGCGCCTGATGCTCACCACGGGGTGGGAGGTCGAGGGGCTTCGCGATCCGCTGACGCAGTACCGGGTGAACCCCAAGGGCCTTTCCGCAGGCACCGAGCGGCAACGCCAGAGCTGGGAACGGATGGTCGAGAAGCTCGCGGGCATCGCCCCGGAGTTCGTCGCCGCCCACGCAGGCGCTGCGCGAGCCTATCAGCTTCGGTATCTGGCGCGTCGGGCAGTCAGTGCCCGTGACGGCGAACGGGCGCGCGCGCTCACCGCACAGTCCTTCGCGGCCTCGCGCCACCCTCTTGTCCACGAACCCGCAAAGACGCTGGCCACTCTGGCCGCAGCCGCCCTTGTCGAGACGCGCGGTGCCGCGCTTGTCGATGCGGCTCAATTCACCCTGCGCCGTTTGCGCCGCATCTGATCACGAAAGGATAGAACATGAGGACGATCACACATCTCGTCGACGACACGACACCCGGCGGCGTCATGCGCGTCATCGGGCACATCCAGACCGAAGCGGGGCTGAACCATCTGGGTCAGCACCGGATCGTTCTGGTTCCCAAGACCGGGCGCGGCCCGGCGGGGATCGAGGGCGATGTGATCGTTTCGCATCTCACCATGAGCTGGCGCCGTCTGCCGTGGCTGATCCAGATGCGCGCCACCCATGCGGCGGTGCCGATGGTCCATGTCGAACACAGCTACACAGCCGGTTTCATGCGTCACAACGTTCCGCATCCGGCGCGGTTCACGACCATGCTGCGCGTGGCATTTTCGCTGTTCGACCGCGTGGTTCCGGTGAGCGCGGCGCAGGCGGACTGGATGATTGACAAGGGTCTCGCCGATCCGTCACAGATTGCCGTGATCCCCTCTGCCGTCGATGTCTCGCCCTTCGTCGGGCTGACGCCCGTGACCGGCCCGATCAAGGTCATCGGCGCTTTCGGCCGCCTTGAGCCGCAAAAAGGCTTCGATGTGCTGATCCGCGCCATGCGCGCCAGTTCGCGTCAGGATCTGCAACTCCACATCTTCGGTCAGGGTGGCGAGCGCGCGGCGCTTTCGGAACTCGCCGGGGGTGATCCGCGCATCTGTTTCCGAGGCTTCGCGCCGCAGCCGGTCGAAGCGATGGCATCCATCGACATGGTCGCGATGCCGTCGCGGTGGGAGGCATATGGCCTTGTCGCGCTGGAAGCACGGGCGGCCGGACGGATGCTTTTGACCGCGCCCGTGGACGGGCTGAAGGATCATGTTGCGGTCGGCGCGCGCCCTGTGCGCGACAACACCCTGCGCGGTTGGTGCGAGGCGATCACCGATCTCGGCCGCCCGGATGACTTGACCCTCAGCCGCGCGCGGGCGGATGCGGCGCAGGCAACGGTCCGCTTTGAACAGGGCTGGGCCGCGATGCTCGGCGACCTGCTGACGAACACGGAAACTGTGCAGGCCGCTTAACGGCACCCCCAGACGTCTGTGCAGGGCCGCGTCCGAACCACCGGGCGCGGCCATTTTCATGGGTCTTGGGAAAGCTCGCGCGCATGCAGGCCGAGGATCATCAGGCCAGGCCAGAGCATATAGGCCTCGATCTCGATGTTCTCGCCGAAACTCAAAAGGATCAGGGTCATCATGATGCCCAAAGGCAGACGCCCACGCGGTCCGCGCGTCGCGTCGATCATGGCGAGCAGGGTCTGCCAGACCATCGGCACGAGAAGCGCGAGAAAGCCGACCAGTCCTTTGACGAACAAGAGCCCCCACCATGTGTGGTGGCTACCGATCGGCATGTATTCGACGATATGCGGCCCCGGCTGTACGCGCCCATGGCCGAACCAAACCGCCTCTTCCCGCCAGCGTTCCCCTGCAATGCGTTGAAGCGTCTCGCGCACCCGCGTGCTGTCGGCGCGGGCCTCCTTGAACGTGCGTACGCCGTCCCCGGCAATGCGCGAGACGGTCGGGCCGATGACGGCAAAGGACGCTGCGATCCCTGCCGCGAGTTTCCAGGCCCAGCCTTGCAGCAGGAGCGGTAACAGGCGCGGGCCGACCGTACAGGCGACCAGACCGACAAGCCCCATGCGCGACTTCGACGCGAGGATCATGACCGTCGCGGCTGCAAGGCCGATGGCCCTCCACCGCCGGTTGCCTTCCTCGAGCGCGAAAAGCGCCATGACCACGCCCAAGAGCGCGGCAAAGGGCGACCACGGAGCGTAGAACTGCCAGCGCGGCGTCCAGCTACCCGGGTCCCAGGTGAAGAAGTAGACGCTGAAATACTCTGGCCCCGGACCGCCCACCGCCTTGAGCGGCGAGGTGAAGATACGTTCGGGCAGCCCGACATAGGGCGCGGCAAGCATCATCGGGGCGAGGATCAGGGTCCAAAGGCCGATCACCATCTGCCCACGCACGTAGACCTCGCGCCGGATCGGCAGCACGGCACCAGCGAGCGGAAAGAGCGCGACAAGCGCCCAGCCCTTGGCCCAGCCGATGGTGGATTTGATGATCTGCCCGGTCGAAAAGGTCCAGTTGAGATGCCCGACCCAAAGCGCCACCAGCATGACGCCCATACCGACGATCCACGCCCAGACCACCGGCGGGATCGTTCCCGTCGCGCGCAGATCGGGCCGGATCGCCGGGCCGAGGTAGAGCACCAGAACCGCAAGCCCGGCCAGAAGCCACCCAAGGACGGGACCGACCACATAGAGCGCGCCGATGGCGTAGAACGCCCATGTGAGGGTCTGGGTCCGATAGACGATGCGTTCGGCCAGATTGCGCGGGGTGACGTCGCTCATCTCTGGTCGGGCTTCGCCAGCAGGCGCGAGATCAGCGGGCGGCGCATCCAGCCCAGAGCGAGCCCCATCAAAAGCATCAGCGTGGCCGCGACACCGGCGGCAAGCGCCAGTTTCTTGCGCGGCGAGGAGGAGGCTTCGGGCAAAGAGGGGTCTTCGAGCACCTGCACCAGTGGATACGAGGCGTAGACATCGGATTTCGTCGTCTGCGAGCGCGCCATCGCCGAGGCAAAGACAGCCTCGGCCACCTGAAAATCCCGTTGCAGATCCTCGAGCCGCGCGGCCGGCTCCATAAGGGCCACGACCTTTGCCTCGTCACCTGCGAGTTGGGTCTCAAGCGTGGCGAGTTCGGCGGCCGTCCCGGCGCGCGCCACGTCGGTTTGCACGAGATCCGACAAAAGCGCCGCCCGTCCACCGATGGGGGCGAGGTCGATCGTTTCGATTTCGCCCGCCGTGAGCCCGGTGATGTGACGCGCGCGTTTGCGAGCCTCGTCCAGAGAGGCGGCGTAATTGGCCGCAAGACCGACCCGCACCGGATGGGCTGGCCCGTATTGTTGTGCCGCCACCGCGAGATCGGCGCTTTGCAGGGCCATCTGTTCGGCGAGCGCCGCGAATTCGCTGTCCGCATGCAGCTTGATCGTGGCGGCGGCCAGACGCGGGGTGATGGCGAGTGTGGCGGTCAGCGCCGCGACCCGTTGCTCAGCCTCGTCCTGAACCGAACGCAGATCGAGCACGCGGCGGCGCAGGGCATCGGCCTCTTCGACGATCTGCCGGTATTGGTCGGGCGAGATCAGGCCGGTTTCACGTTGCAGCGACTCCATCTCGGCACGGGTGGCGGCCACCGAAGCCCGGTACTCGTCAATCGCGCCCTCGCCGCTGGTTTCCCGCGTGCCCAGTTCGTCCGCGCGCAAGACGTCGAGCTCGGCGAAAAAGGCCGCGATCAGCGCGCCGCCACGGTCCTGCGCGGCTTCGGGCGATCCGGCGGTCAGCGACAGGCGGATCATTCCGGTCTGGTCGATCAACTCGACCCGTGGCGCGCCGAAATCGCGGCGGTCCGTGCCGACCGCTTCTGCCGCGCGCACGATGATCCGGTCGGCCCCGATCAGGCGTTTATAGGTCACGGTCGGGCTGACAGATGAGTTCGCGAAGGGCGAGCTTGCGTGGGACGAAGCCTGCCCGATGCTGTCCAACGTGACCGAAGCCGATGCGCCGGAGCCGGGCAGGATCAGAACCGCATCGCTGGTGTATCGCGCAGGCGCGGTCGACAGATAGCCAAGGATCGGCGACCAGATCATCGCCGCCCCCATGAGCGTGACACCGACGTAGCGCGGAAGCCGTTGCAGATCGTCGAGCCGCCCGCCGATCAGAAACCGGTCGAGCCTGAGCTGGCGCAAGGGCGTCCGGATCGGGCGCAACGCGCGCAGTGGTGCGAGGAACGTGGAAATGGGCGCGGTCACGGCGGTCTCCTTTGACGAGACCTTAGTTCAGGGCGCCCCCGCATGCGCGGGTGGGGAAGGTTGGTCGACGGGCGCGGATGGGCGCGCCGCCTACCCGGTTGGATAGTCCGAGGTCAGTAAAGCCCCGCTTCGCGTGCGACGAGCGCGGCCTGCGTGCGATTGTTGACGTCGATCTTGCGATAAAGCGTCTTGAGATAGAGTTTGATCGTCGGCTCGGTCAGATCGAGGTCGCGCGCGATCTCTTTGTTTGACTTGCCTTCGGTCAATCCTCTGAGCACCTGCATCTCGCGTTCGGCAAGCTTTTCGGCAAGCGGGTGCTTTGCCTCGTCCTTCGCCTGCATGAAATCGATCGGCACGAATTTCTCGCCCATCTCCATGAAGCGCACGGCATTGATGAGCGACTTGGCCGACAGCGTCTTGGGCAGGAACCCGGCAGCCCCCATCGAGAGCGCTTTCTCGGCAACCTCGCGGGTCGCGTTCCCCGTGATGAGCGCCACCTTCTGCCCGCCGTCGCGCGCGAGCGCGGTCTCGAGGCCTTCGAACCCGTTCATGCCCGGCATGTTCAGGTCGAGCAGGACGAGGTCGAAGGGGTCGCCATCGTCCATCACCTGCATCGCACCGGGAAAATCGGCAGCCGTCTCGGTCTCGAACCCGTCGACGGTGTCAAGAAACGCAACGAGCGTGTCGCGCAAAAGGTCGTGGTCGTCGGCAATCAGAATTCGCATTGGGCAGCTCTTTCGGGGGCGTCCACCGAATATATTGGCGAACTGGGCCAAAAATAGGCCGATATTTAGATTTGCTTAATCCTTATCGGGCCTACGCGTGCCGGGCAAAGGCAATTCCGGCGGGTCCGCTATCCGAACGGATAGTCGCCGGTCCCACGGGCGCAGCCAATGTCCCCAGCGGGACGGGTTTCGTCCGAAGTGGTGTGCGGGCTGTCCCTCTGCTCGGTGGAAATAGGTGCTGCATTTCAGGACCTTAGGATTAATCAGACCAAGGGACATACGCCATGAAACACACCCGCGACTTCGACCCGACACGCCCCGCGCTCACCACGACGACCCTGTTCGGCCTGCGTGTGGTGAACGACACCGGCACACGCGTGATCGACGCGCTTCTGTCGGACGGTCGCCACCGGGTGGCTTTTCTCAACGCGCATTGCGTGAACACCGCCGCGCGCGACCGCGCTTATACAACCGCGCTGCAATCCGCGGATGCGGTGCTTCCCGATGGTGCGGGGATCGAGCTTGCGCACAAGCTGGTCGGCAGCCGCATGGCCGAGAACCTCAACGGCACGGATTTCACCTCACGCCTGCTGGCCGAGGCTGCAAAGCGGGGGAAGTCGGTGTTCCTGTTCGGCGGTCGCCCGGGCACGGCCGAAGCGGCCGCCCGGACACTGACACGCGACATTCCCGATCTCGCCATTGCAGGTACGCGCGACGGGTTTGCGGGCGCTGCGAACACCGACGCAGCGATCGAGGCGATCAACGCAAGCCGTGCCGACATTCTGCTGGTCGCAATGGGCGTGCCGCGTCAGGACAGGTGGCTGGCCGAGCACGCGCACCGACTGACGCCCTCGCTCCAGATCGGTGTTGGTGCCCTGTTCGACTTTCTCGCAGGCAACGTCTCACGCGCGCCCCGTGCGCTCAGGGCCGTGCGTGGCGAATGGCTCTGGCGGCTGGCGGTCGAACCCCGCCGGATGTTTCGCCGCTATGTGATCGGCAACCCGGCCTTCGTGGCGCGCGCTCTGGCCGAGATCACGGGTGATGCGCTCGCCAAGCGTGCCTTCGACATCGTCGTCGCCACGTCGGTAATCGTCGCCTTCGCCCCGCTCTTTGCTCTGACCGCGCTCGCGATCAGGGCGGACAGTCGCGGACCGGTGTTCTTTCGCCAGACCCGTGTGGGGCGTGACGGCGAACCCTTCTCGATGCTGAAATTCCGGTCGATGTCCGTCGATGCCGAAGCGCGGCGGGACGCGCTGCTCGCCACGTCGGACCGGACGGGGGTGTGCTTCAAATCCCGTTCGGACCCGCGCGTCACCCGCGTGGGTCGCATCCTGCGCCGCTTCTCGATCGATGAACTGCCGCAGATTTTCAACGTGCTGAAGGGCGACATGTCCATTGTCGGCCCGCGTCCAGCACTTCCGCGCGAAGTCGCAGCCTATCCCAAACGTGCCATCGGACGGCTGAGCGTCAAGCCGGGGCTCACCGGGGTCTGGCAGGTCTCGGGCCGCGCCGAAATCGGGTTCGACAAGATGGTGGATATGGACCTGGCCTATGCCCGCTCGCGCTCGGTCCTGCTCGACATCGTGCTGCTCGCTCTCACCTTCCGCGCCGTGATCGGCGGTCGCGGCGCCTACTGATCCTCAAAAAAGGAGCTTCTCATGACCCATATCCGCAAAGCTGTCTTCCCTGTTGCTGGCCTCGGCACGCGGTTTCTCCCCGCCACCAAATCCGTACCGAAAGAGATGCTGCCGCTCATCGACCGGCCCTTGATCCAGTACGCGATAGACGAGGCTCGGGCCGCCGGGATCGAAGAGTTCATCTTCGTGACCGCTGCAGGCAAAGGCGCGCTCGAGGACTACTTCGACACCGCCGAGACGCTCGAGACCCGGCTTGCGGCGTCAGGCAAGTCAGACCTTCTGGCGCGGCTCGAGCAGACCCGGATGGGCGAAGGCGCGCTGACCATTCTGCGGCAGGACCGCCCACGCGGCTTGGGGCATGCGGTCAGGCTCGCGCGCCGTGCGGTGGGGGATGAGCCCTTTGCCGTCCTCCTTCCCGACGACGTGATCCGCGCCGACCGATCGGCGCTCGCCCAAATGGTCGACGCCCATACAAAGACCGGGGGCCACATGGTCGCGACGATGGAGGTGTCGCGACAGGACGTGTCGAAATACGGCGTGCTCGATGTGGCTGGTCGCGAGGGTGCCCTTACCCGCGCCACCGGCATGGTCGAAAAGCCGCGACCGGAGGTGGCACCATCGCGTGAGGCCGTGGTCGGGCGCTATATCCTCGATCCGTCGATCTTTGACCGGCTCGCCGATGCGGCCCCCGGCGCGGGCGGCGAAATACAATTGACGGATGCGATCAACGCAGATGCGACTCGCAAAGCCATCCACGGTTTCCGGTTCGCAGGCGAACGCTTCGACTGCGGCTCGCAGGCCGGGTTCGTTGCCGCAACCATCGCTTTCGCGCTGGACCGGCCCGATCTGGCGGGTGTCGTGCGCAAAAGCGTCGAATGGGGGCAACGGACGGTCGCTATGGTGGGGTGAACCAGTCGCGACTATCCGATCGGGTAGTCGCCCTATCCACCGTTCCGCTCCCGCCCAAGATCTGCGGTATGGTACCAAGACCCATCGGTAACTGGAGGCTGTCGACATGACCACCACTCACGGAACCCTCGGCGGTAAGCTTGCGCTTGCAGCATGGCTTTTTGTCCATCCCATTGCCGCTGGGGCAGACAGTCTCGAAATGCCGACAGGCGATGTTGTCCTCAGCGTGACCGGCAACATCGCCGCCATGAACGATGGCGATGCCGCCGTTTTCGACGAAGCGATGCTGCGCGCCCTCGGCGAGACCAGCTTTGAGACCACCACGATCTGGACCGAGGGCGTGCAGACCTTCACGGGCGTGTCGCTCAAGGACCTGCTCGACGAACTCGGCGTCGAAGCGGGCACGCTGGAGGCTAGGGCGCTCAACGACTATGCGGTCGAAATCCCGGTGTCGGATGCGGTCGAAGGCGGGCCCATCGTGGCCTATGCGCGCAACGGAAAATCCATGTCGATCCGCGACAAGGGACCGCTCTGGATCGTCTACCCTTTCGATTCCAACGACGCCTATGCCAGCGAGACGATCTATTCGCGCTCGATCTGGCAACTGGACCGGATCGACGTGCAGAACTAACGCTGTGGGGCCCCGCCCGCATCAGGACAGGAACGGCATGGGACGCCTGCGCCACAAACACGTGCTTCGCAATCTCGCGATTGCCTCCGCCGCGGCCCTCGGGGTCGCGGTGGCGGTGTTTCTGGGCGGCGAAGTCCTGCGCAAGCTGAACTTGCTTGAGACCGCTGCATCGGACAACGTGCAATGGACGCTCAGTCAGGTCGAAGTGGAGTTTCTGGATCTCGATCTGGCGACGAAATCCTACGTCATCGGCGATATCGACGATCTGAACGTGATCCGGCGCGAGTTCGACATTTTCTACAGCCGGATCGGCACGCTTTCTGAGGGCGATCTGTATCTGGGTCTGCGAAACGAACCGGCCTTCGCCGAGGCGCTCGCCACCATTCGGGGCTTTCTGAACGTCGCAGTCCCGATCATCGACAGCTCCGATCCTGAGCTCGAGGGGAACCTGGCAGCGCTCAGCCTTGAACTCGAGACCATTCGGGTCCCGGTGCGCGAGTTGTCGGCGGCGGGTCTGGCCTATTTCGCCGAACAAGCCGACATGCGCCGCGGCGAAACCGCGGATACCCTCGCCTATCTTGCGGTCGTGACGCTGGCCGTTCTCGCGCTCCTCGCCTTCGTGTCTTTCGTGTTGTTCCGGTTGAACCGGATCAACGTGCAACGCTCCGAGGCCATCGAACTGTCGTCTCGCCGGATGGCGACCATCGTTCAATCGTCGCTCGACGCCATCGTCGCCGTCGATCGCACCGGCAAGATCATCGAATTCAACGCAGCCGCCGAAGAGATATTCGGCCACCGCAAAGCCGACGTGGTCGGCCGTGACATGGGTGAGGTCATCGTCCCGGATGCCCTACGTGACGGCCACGACGCCGGCATGGCGCGCTACCGCGAGACCGGGGAAAAGCGCGTCGCCGGTCGGGGGCGCATGAACCTCGAGGCTAAGCGGGCCGATGGTTCGGTCTTTCCGGTTGAGATGTCGATCCAATCCGCCGAGGGCAGCGACGGCGAGATTTTCGTGGGCTTTCTTCGCGACATCTCCCGAAGGGTCGCCGCCGAACGCGAACTTGTCGATGCCCGCGACAAGGCTGTCGCAGGCGAAAAGGCCAAGTCCGAATTCCTCGCGGTGATGAGCCACGAAATGCGCACCCCTCTGAACGGTCTGCTGGGCACCCTGTCACTCCTCAAGGACACCCGCCTGACCGCGAGTCAGGCGAGCTACGTCGAGAACCTTCAGATTTCGGGTGACCTGCTGCTCTCGCACATCAACGATGTTCTGGATGTCACGAAATACGAAGCGGGCGCGCTGAAGATCAACCCGGTGCCCACCGACCTGTCAGCCGTGGTTCAGAACGTGGTCGACAGTCAGCGCGATCTGGCATCCGAAGCAGGCGACACCATTCAATGGCATTGGGTCGGCGATCCCCTGCCCGACGTGATGACCGAACCGATGCGGCTTGGGCAGATCCTGATCAATCTCGTCGGAAACGCCGTCAAGTTCACGCAGAACGGGCGTATCACCGTCGAACTACTTGCAGACCGCTCGGGTGACGCGGCTGAGGTTACGATACTGGTCCAAGACGATGGGATCGGTATCCCTGCAGGCGACATCGACCGCATGTTCGAAGACTTCGCGACCGGCGATTCGTCCTACGGGCGCGCGCGCGACGGGACCGGGCTGGGGCTCGGCATCGCGCGCCGTCTCGTGACAGCCCTTGGCGGCGAGATCGGGGCGGAAAGCACCGAGGGCGAAGGCAGCACCTTCTGGGTCCGGCTGCCGCTCGAACTGGCCCCGCCGCAGGACAGGGATCGTCTCGCAAGTCCACCTGTGGCAGAGCCCCACATTCCGCCCCGCGACGTCCTGATCATCGAAGACAACGAGATCAACCGCATCGTGCTGCGCGACATGCTCTTGTCCGAAGGGCACCGGGTCACCGAGGCTTCAGACGGACTCGAGGGCATAGATCGCGCCGCGCAGAAACGTTTCGACATCATCCTCACCGACATCTCCATGCCCGTGCTGGACGGTGCCGCCGCAACCAAGGTCATTCGGGAAAAGAGCGGGCCCAATCAATCCACGCCGATCTTTGCCGTGACGGCCCATGCATTGCCCGGCGAGATCGAACGGTTCAGCGAAGCCGGCATGAACGGTGTGCTGGCCAAGCCCATAGACCGCGCGCAGTTGCGTAGAACGCTGGCCCTCGAGGATTCGGAGCCCCCGCGAACCGCGCGCACAGGCTCCTTGGTCGACACCAGAAGAGCGGCAGACCTGCTGGCCGACGTCGGCCCGGAAACGGCAGCGACGCTCTATGGCAAGTTCAGAAGCGAAGCCGAGAGCATCTTGGACCATCTGACAGAACCGGGCACCAAAGACGCGGACCCAACCCATATCGCGGACATGGCGCACAAGCTTGCGGGTAGTGCGGCGGTGTTCGGCGCAGACGGGTTCGCGAAAGGTTTGCGCGAGATCGAGGATGGCTTGCGATCCGGAAGCCCGCACGGGAAAATTCAGGGCGGTATCACGACCGTTTGCGAGGCATGGGCGCGAACGGAGCCTATACTCAGCAAGATTATCCTTGAAGGCGCGTAAGATCTCGGCGCCGCCTTCCAACTTCAAAGCATCTCCGTCATGACGATTGCGGTTGTCGCTGACAGCCGACTGCGGCCTGCACGTTCCGGCCACAGCTGCCCTGATCGTTGTTGCAGTTCGATCTCGTGGGGATGGCCCAATCAGTGACCAAATTCAGGTGCCGTCGCTTTGAGGGTCTTGGATTTTGTGCATGGGCGTTAACGAGCGAAAGGGCAACTGCGACAGGGGGACCGAGCCTGGGGGATTGAGGATCGAGTTGCGATCTTGAAACGCGCATCGGGATCACCTCGGCCATATGCAATACGGCCATACGTATTTGTGGCGCGGGTTCGGAACCCTCAGGTCTCAATGGCTCGCCAGCCGCCGCATATGCGGAACGGAATCGCCGTGTCGAGGGTTTCCTGACGAAGGAGATCGCGATGACACTTCACACCCCGAAACACTTCAAATCCCCCGACAGGCTGCTGGAGCGGGCGACGAATGACCGTGTTGCGCCCGTTTTGTATGCGGGCGGCATGCTGGCGCTCGGCATCGCTCTGATCGTCGCCAAGCCCCGGATCGGGAACGTGCCCAAGCCGCTCGCACGTGGCGACGAATCGTCAGCGGGGCGGTTGCGCCGGGCTGCGATCCGCGGGCGTGACGGGGTCGAGGCGTTCGCGCCCTCCAACGTCACCGACTCGCTGGGCCGGTCGCTGATTCTCGGTGGGGCTGCGCTTTTGGTCGCGCGCGTGCTGGACGAGGTTGGGACGCGCCGGGGCTGAAGGTCAATCGGCCTGTTCGCGGTCGATCTGGCCGCGACGCTCCAGCCACCGGGCGACGAGCCAGACGAGCAGCGCCCAGGCCGCCCCGAGCGTCCACCCGGCGAGCACGTCCGAGGGCCAGTGGACGCCGAGATAAACCCGGCTGACACCCACGGCCATCGCCAAAACTGTCGCCACGCAGATCAAGAACACCTTTACGCGTGTGTGGCTATCCATCCGCGCGAGCATGACCGCGAGCGTCAGATAGGTGACCGCGGCCATCATCGAATGACCCGACGGGAAGGATGCGGTCGCCACGTCGACCCCATGCGGGACAAGGTCGGGGCGCGGCCGCGAGAACAGCGTCTTGAACCCGTGCGACAAAAGCTGACCGCCCACCACGGCGACGAGCAAAAAGAGCGCCGAGGTCCGTTTCCTGCGCAACAGCAGATACGCAATGACCGACAGAGTCAGGAGCGTCAGCACTGTAATTCCACCCAACGCCGTCAGGTCGCGCATCGCGGTTTCGACCTGAGGCCCGCCGATGGGGTTGTTCAGATCGCCCGGCTCGCGCAGCGCCATCAGGATCGCTTCGTCAAAAGCGTGCAGGTCGCCCTCGATCATTTCCGCCGCCAGCGCGATAAAAGCCCAGAGCGCTCCCGCGACGAGCAGGATCACCACGATGGTCAGGCTTTCGACCTTTTGGGTCACTTTGGCGATAGGTTCGGGCAGGTGCATCACGTCTCCTCTCTCGCGCGGACCAGTCCAAACGCGCGGAGGCGGCGCAAAGTTCGCTTATTTCCTCGCGTAAACATCCTCATACCGAACGATGTCATCCTCGCCCACATAGGCGCCGGTCTGAACCTCGATCAGAACCATAGGCACGCGCCCCGGATTCTCCATGCGGTGCACGGCGCCAAGCGGGATGTAGACGCTTTCGTTCTCGGTCACGAGCTGGACCTTGTCGTCGACCGTCACCTTGGCCGTGCCTTCGACGACGATCCAGTGCTCGGAGCGGTGGAAATGGCTTTGCAGCGACAGCGACGCGCCGGGATGCACGAGAATGCGCTTCACCTGAAACCGCTGGCCGACGACGATGCTTTCGAACCAGCCCCACGGGCGGTGATCCTTGGGGAATTCGGTGGCCTGCGGCGCGCCCTTGGCCTTGAGCGCGTCGACCGCAAGTTTGACGTCCTGCGCGCGGCTCATGTCGGCCACGAGCACCGCATCGGGCGTGGCGACCGCCATGATGTTGTCGAGACCGATCCCGACCACTTCGAGCCGATCGCTTTCCGATCTGATCAGAGAGTTGGTGCAGTCGATCGCCGTCGCCTTGCCCCCGGTGACGCAACCGGTGTCGTCCGGCCCCTCTTCGCGCCAGACCGCATCCCAGCCGCCCAGATCGGACCATGACGAGGCATAGGGCACGACCGACAGGTTGTTCGCCCGCTCCATAACCGCGTAGTCGATGGAAATGTCCTCGGCCTCGGACCACGGCGCAGGAGCGAGCCGAACGAACCCGAGGTCGACCTCGGATTCGTCGAGCGCCCGGCTGACCGGGGCGCCCAGGTCCGGAACATGCGCTTCGAACGCCGCGATGATGTCATTCACGCGCAAAAGGAAAATGCCCGCGTTCCACAGATAGGTGCCTGCGGACACGAGCTCTTCTGCCCGCGCCGCATCGGGTTTTTCGATGA
>JAYZLL010000046.1:0-115459 GCA_036154315.1 Pseudomonadota bacterium | reverse complement strand
GGGGGGCCCGCGTGGAACACCCCCCCCGCATGGTCGCGGGTGTAATCATCTGTTGCCGCCCGGGGGGGGGGGACGACCGGGGGCCGCGCTTCGCGCGGCCCTTTTTCATTGGGCGGGTTGTGAGTTGTTCTGTGACGGCTCGCTTTTGGCACTGGCGCGCCGAACTTCTATGCCTCCGGCGGGGATATTTTCGGACCGGAAAGGAGGTAGGCGCGGCGCCTAGCCGTCCGGTGGGCGCACGAGGATCGCGCGGAAGTCGTTGACGTTCGTGCCGGTCGGGCCGGGTGTGAAAAGGTCTTCCAGCACTTCGAAGGCCGTGTAGGCATCGTTGTCGGCGAGCAGCGCTGCTGGGTCATAGCCTGCTTCGCGCAGGCGGGCGGCCGTGGTCCCATCGGCAAAGGCACCCGCGTTGTCCTCGCTGCCATCGATCCCGTCGGTATCGGCGGCAAGCGCGACGATGCCCGGCACGCCCTCGATCGCCAGTGCGAGCGACAGGAGGAACTCGGTGTTCCGCCCCCCGCGCCCCTGCCCTTTGAGTGTCACCGTGGTTTCACCGCCAGAGAGGATCACCACCGGCACCTCAAACGGCTGGCCCCGCGTCGCGGTGTGGGTCGCGATTGCAGCATGGACCCGCGCCACCTCCCGCGCCTCGCCTTCGATGGCGTCTGACAGGATCACCGCGGGCAGGCCCCGGTCGCGGGCGCGCTCGGCAGCCGCTTCGAGCGAGCGGGCGGCAGAGGCGATCACCTTGACCTCGTTCTTTGCGAAGACCGCGTCTGCGGGATCGGGCGCGACGCAGGCTTCGATCTCGGCCCGGAGGCGATCCGAAAGGTCGATGTTCCACGCCTCGACCGCTGCAAGCGCGGCCTTGGCGTCGGTCGCGTCCGGCACAGTGGGGCCCGAGGCGACCTGCGCCGGGTCGTCGCCCGGCACGTCCGAGACGATCAGGGTCACGACCTTGGCCGGATGCGCCGCCGCCGCCAGCCGCCCGCCTTTCGCGCGGGAGAAATGCTTGCGGATCGCGTTCATCGCCGAAATAGGCGCACCTGAGGCCAGGAGCGCCTCGTTCAGCGCCTGTTCGTCCTTTAGCGTGAAGCCCTCGGGTGGTGCGGGCAGCAGGGCCGAGCCGCCACCGGTGATGAGCGCGATGACCAGATCGTCTTCGCTCAGCCCCTCGACCGCTGCGAACAGCGCCTCGGCGCCCGCGATGCCGGCCTCGTCCGGTACGGGATGCGCGGCTTCCATAATGCGGATGTTTTTCGTCTCGGCGCCGTAGCCGTAACGGGTGACGACCACACCCTCATAGGGCACCTCCCAAAGCGCCTCGAACGCGACGGCGAGCTGCGCTGCCCCCTTGCCTGCCCCGATCACCACCGTGCGCCCTTTGGGCGGTGCCGGAAGGTGTGGTGCAAGCGCGCGGGCCGGGTCTGCCGCGCGGATGGCCACATCGAACAGGTCGGTCAGCAGGGCGCGGTCTTCAGCGGTCACGGGCGCGCCCCCGCGCTTTTAAAGACCGGTCCACGATATAAGTATTCACGCGCAAACATGGTGGGTTTCCACCATTGGTCATCCCATAAGGTGGGACTAGCATCATCAGACGTCGGCGGGGTGAGGTTTTGTGAGTGGTTCAACCTCCGCACCGCGACGCGGAGCGCTCCCGGATCGGGCAAATCGGTCTTCTGATCCACGGTCACGCAACACCCCATTCAGTCGTCACTGCTTAGTTTCCCGGGGCGCTCCACCCCTCATTCCTTGGTGTAGGGCGTGCCGTTGGCCGCCGGAGGTTTCGACCGACCGATGAGCCCGGCCACCACGATGATGGTCGCGATATAGGGCGCCATCGCGAGGAACTCAGACGGGATCGGCGTATTGAGCAGCGCGAGCTTCTGCTGGATCGAATCCGCGAAGCCAAAGATCAGCGCCGCCGACAGAGCCCCCACCGGATGCCAGCGGCCAAAGATCATGGCGGCGAGCCCGATGTAACCGCGCCCGTTGGTCATGTTCTCGTCGAACCGGCCGACCGACCCCAGTGTGAACCATGCGCCACCGAAGCCTGCGACCATCCCTGCGAGCGTCACGTGGATGTAGCGCGTGCGATAGACGTCGACGCCCAGCGTATCGGCGGCACGGGGGTGTTCGCCCACAGCCCGCGCGCGCAGCCCGTTCTTGGTGTGGAACAGGTAATAGGTCGATATGGCGACCAATATCAGCGCACCATAGACGAACAGGTTCTGGTTGAAGAGCATCGGCCCGATCACCGGGATGTCGCCCAGAAGCGGGATCTTGAACGCGCGGAAGGTGGGCGCGTTGTTCAGGTGGCGGTATTCGGAAAAGACCTGAGACGAGACGTAACTGGTCACGCCCAAGACGAAGAGGTTGATGACCACCCCCGCGATGATCTGGTCCATTCGGTAGGTCACCACCAGCGCTGCGAGCAGCGTCCCGAATGCCCCGCCGACGAGGATCGCGGCGAGCATGCCGATCCACCCGCCCATGAGCGAGCCGATGAGTGCGCCGGTGAAAGCGCCAGCGAGCAGCATGCCCTCGATGGCGATGTTCACCACCGCGACACGTTCGGACAGAACGCCCGCGAGACCGCCCAGAGCGATCGGAACCGCGCGCACCATCGTGGCCTGCAACATACCGGTGAGCGAGAAGGACTTGCCCGCGGTTGCCCAGACGAGGAACGCCATGACGAGGATGGCAAGCCCGATCCCGAGGCTGATGTTGGTCCAGCGCGCCCCACCCTTGAGGAATTGCCGCACCCCGAGGAACGCCAGAAGCGCCGCGGCGATCATGTTGAAGCTGCCGGGCACCACGAGGTTCGGCACCACAATGGCATCGCGCGGCATCGACAGGCGGAAGGTCGCGCTCTCGCCCGGCTCGACGTAAAGGCCGAACAGGATCAGAAGTGCGAGCGCGATCAGCCCGCCACCCATGCTCCGGGCCCGGCGGGCCGAGGCGCTGTCGAGCTTTTCGCTTTTGGTCTGAGTGGCTTGGTTCGTCATGTCGGTCATGCGTCACCCACACGTTTCGTGCGCTTCTTGAAGCCCCACGGGAAGATTGCGCGCACCAGCAGAGGCGCTGCGATGAAGATGATGATGAGGGCCTGAATGATCCCAATCAGGTCGATCGACACGCCCGCCTGCACCTGCATCTGCCGCCCGCCCGCTTCGAGCGCACCGAACAGGATACCGGCGAACAGGATGCCGATGGGGTGCGACCGGCCAAGCAGCGCCACGGCGATGGCATCGAACCCGATGCCTGCCGAAAAGCCCGGCGAGGCCCGGCCCAGAACACCCGTCACCTGCGTCGCGCCTGCGAGACCCGCGAGCGCGCCCGCCGTGCCCATCGCGAGCACGATGATGAAGGCCGAGTTCATCCCGGCGTAGTTCGCCGCATCCGGGTTCTCGCCCGAGGCGCGGAAGGCAAAGCCGATCTTGGAGCGGAACAGCATCCACCAGACCAGCGCCACGGCGGCGAGCATCACGAAGATGCCCGCGTGCAGGCGCAGGTTCACATCGATGAAATCGAGGATGCGCGGCAGCGTCGCCGAATCCGCCACGTTGCGCGAGATCGGGTCCGAGCGGCCTTCGCGCTGGATGAACGGCTGACGCAGCAGCCAGTCGAGCAGGCGATAGGAAATGAGGTTGAGCATGATGGTCGAGATGACCTCATGCGCGCCGGTCGTGGCCTTGAGAAAACCCGCGATTGCGGCATAGAGCGCGCCGACCAGAGCACCGACCAAGAGCGTCACCGGCAGGTGAATGATCCACGGCAGCCCGGCGAACGAAAAGCCCGCGATCACGGCCGCCAGACCGCCGACGAGCAGCTGGCCCTCGGCACCGATGTTGAACAGACCCGCCCGGAAGCCAAGTCCAAGACCGAGGCCTGCAAGCACCAGCGGGATCGAGGCCGTCAGCGTCTCGGACCAGGCCGAGAGCGAGCCGACAGACCCGACCGCCAGCGCCACGAAGCTGCGCCCGATGGTCGGCAGGTCCACGGCGGTCGCCAGCATGATGAGTGCGCCAAAAACCAGCGCCACCACCACCGCGAAAAGCGGCACGATCACGAGGTCTTCGAAATCGTCCCGGCCATGCGTCGTGCGGGCCATCAGGCCGCGCATCCGCTCGTTCACTTGTTTGAGGTCGGGCCCCTTGTGCTCGCTCATGCGGGCTCTCCTTCAAACGACCCGGCCATTGCAAGGCCCACGGCGTTGCGGTCGGCCTTGCCGCCGGTGTTGTCGAATTCCGCGACGATCTTGCCGTCGTACATGACGTAGATCCGGTCGGAGAGACCCATGATCTCGTCCAGTTCCGAGGACACGATCAGAACCCCGTCGCCCTCGTCGCGGCTGTTGATGAGACGTTCGTGGATATACTCGATCGAGCCCACGTCGACGCCCCGCGTCGGTTGCGAGGCGATGACCAGCTTGGTTTCGCGCTCAAGCTCGCGCGCCACGACCATCTTTTGCTGGTTGCCGCCTGACAGCGCCCCGCCCGGCAGGAACACGCTGGGCGTGCGCACGTCGAACTCGATGCAATAGCGCGCGGCGGTCTCGTTCACCTTGGGCCAGTCGATGGCCCAGCCGCGCGAATATTCCGGGGCGTAGTAATTGTTGAGCACCATGTTCTCGGCGATGGTGAAGCTGTCCACCATCCCGGATTTGTGCCGGTCCTCGGGGATATGGGCCATGCCCATCTTGTGTCGGTCGCGCACCCGCGCATGGGTGATGTCCTTGCCGTCAAAGTCGATCTTGCCCGAGGCCACGCGCTCCAGCCCCGTGATCGCCTCGACCAATTCGGTCTGGCCGTTGCCCTGCACGCCCGCGACCCCCACGACCTCGCCCGAGCGCACGGTCATCGAGACGTGATCCAGAACCATATCGTCGTTCTCATCGAGCATCGTGACATCGGTCATCTCAAGCATGGTGCGGCCCGGTTTGGCCGTCTCTTTGGCGGTGGTGAAGCTCACCGGGCGGCCCACCATCATCTCGGCCAGATCGGCCTCGGTCAGTGTCTTGGGGTCGCCTTCGCCGGTGATCCGGCCCTGACGCAGCACGCTGATCCGGTCCGAAATCTCAAGAACTTCGTGCAGCTTATGCGTAATGAAAACAATGGCTTTCCCGGCTTTCTTCAAGCCGTCCACGATCCCGAAAAACTCCCGCACTTCCTGCGGGGTCAAGACCGCCGTCGGCTCGTCAAGGATCAGAACATCTGCCGAGCGGAACAGCACCTTGAGGATCTCGACCCTCTGCTGGATGCCCACGGGCAGATCCTCGATCAACTCGTCGGGCGGGACGTGCAGCCGGTATTTCTCGTTGATCTCTTCGACCTGACGCCGGGCTTTCTTGATGTCGAGATAGCCGAATTTTCCGGTCGGCTCGACACCCAGAACCACGTTCTCGGCGACGGTCATGACGGGGACGAGCATGAAGTGCTGGTGCACCATGCCGATACCGGCGGCGATCCCGTCGCCCGGCCCCTCGAATTTCACTGGTTTGCCGTCGATGATGATCTCGCCCTCGTCGGGCGTATAAAGCCCCGAGAGCATGTTCATCATCGTGGATTTGCCCGCACCGTTCTCGCCCAGGAGGCCCAGAACCTCGCCCGCGCGGATATGCAGATTGACGTTGTCGTTGGCGACGACGGGGCCGAAGCGCTTGGTCAGACCGCGCAGTTCGACATCCATAGGCTGCCCTCCCGGATTGGACAGGTACTCGAACGGAAAACCGCCGCCGGGATGAACCGGCGGCGGCAGGAGTCAGATTACATGCCGACCGTGATCGAGCCGTCGATGATGCCAGCCTTCACGGCTTCGATCTCGGCTTTCAGCTCTTCCGGAACGCTGTCTTCGAACGCGCCGTAGGGGGCAAGGCCCACACCGTCGTTTTCGAGCGTACCGACGATCAGGCCGCCTTCGAACTCTTCAGCCATCGACATTTCGATCACCTGCGTCACGGTCGAATCCATGCGCTTGAGAACCGACGTCAGATAGACGTGTGCCTTTTCCGGGTCCGTCTCGGTCTGGTCGGCGTCCACGCCGATGATCTTCAGGCTGTCGGTGCCCATTTCGTCGGCAAGCTGCGCCGAGCCGAGGCCCACGGGACCGGCCACCGGCATGATGATGTCGGCGCCTTCCTGATGCAGGTTCTCGGCGAAGGCACGGCCATCGTCGAGGCTGTCGAAGTTACCGGTGAACAGGCCTTCCGAGCTTTCCGGGTTCCAGCCCAGAACCATCACGTCGGTGCCCTTCTGTTCGTTGTAGTACTGAACGCCGTAGTAGTAGCCATCCATGAACGCGGTGACCGGCGGAATGTTGATGCCGCCGAAGGTGCCGACGACACCGGTTTCCGACATGCCAGCGGCAAGGTAACCGGCGAGGAACGCGCCCTGATCGGTCGCATAGACCTGACCCAGCACGTTTTCGATGGTCGGATCATAGGCGAAGTCGACGATCGAGAATTCCTGCTCCGGGTTCGCCGCAGCGGCAGCGGCCGTCGCGTCACCCATGAGGAAGCCGACGGTGATGATGATGTCGCAGCCACCCTCGATCAGCGAGTTCAGGTTGGCTTCGTAATCGGTCTCGGCCTGCGATTCCAGGAAACGACCTTCGATCGAGTCGTCGGCCGCCATCGCGTCCTGCACGCCCTTCCATGCGGTCTGGTTAAAGCCCGCGTCGTCGATGCCGCCGGTATCCGTCACCTGGCACGCGGTGAAGGCCGATGCGGTCATGACCGTACCGGCGAGCAGCGCGGCGGCTACACCGGTGCGGGTCGAGATTTTGCTGAGAAACGTCATTAAGACCTCCATGTCGAACCACGCCAAGACGTTCGGGCGTGGCAGGTTAGGTTATTTTTTTGGCAGGCAACGCGTTACCGGGACGGCAGCGATTCCCCCTGCAGACATGCGAAAGCCTAGCACGGGTTTTTTCAAGGTGGTTGATAGATTTTGGCTTTTCGGCGGGATTTGACCCGACGTTCAAAAATTTCCGAGGCGTTTCAAGCTGCTTTGGGCGACGTGCTGCCCGCAAATGAGGCAGCATCCGAACCGCGTAACGCCTTGACGTTACTTCCCCTTGTCGGGGTCCTCGCCGTGGTCGACGTGAAATCTGAGCCCCTGATTGATCCGCGCCTGCATCTTCCACGGCAGGAGCGACTGCAATCTGAGCCCCAGTCTGAGGTGTCCGGGGAAGTCGATTTCCGATGTGCCGCGTGCGAGACCTGCAAGGATCGTCGCCGCCGCCTGATCCGCAGGCATGATCCCCGGCAAGGGGCCGCGATGCACCTCGGTCTGCGGTGTGTCGATGTGGCCCGGATGGGCGATCACGACGCGCACCCCATCAGGGGCGAGGTCTTCGCGCAGCGCGCGGGCGAACGCTGTGATCCCGGCCTTCGACGCACAGTAACTCGGCGCATCCGCCTGATTGGCAAAGGCCCCGAGTGACGAGACGAACAGGATCGTCCCCTGCCCCGCAGCCCGCATATGATCCGCCAGACGCAGGGCCAGCACCGTCGGCGCGGTCAGGTTCGTCTCGATCTGAATCGCCGCCCGGCGCGGGCTTTCGAGCTTACCGTCTGCGCCCCGCCCATCGAACATCCCGGCGTTCAGGAGCGCCAGATCGACCGGCGCATGAGCCACTTCGTCCACCCAGGCCTCGGCTGCCGCGACATCCGTCAGGTCGACCTGCGCGGTCTCGACCTCGGCCCCCTTAGCGCGCAACTCCGCCGCTACCGCCTCCAGCGCGTCCATCCGACGCCCCGACAGGCACAGTGTCACCCCCGGCCCGGCAAGCCCCCGCGCCAGCTCCCGCCCCAGACCCGAGCTCGCCCCGGTCAGCAGGATGCGGCGCGCGCCGTTCATGACGCGACCTTGCCCACGGGCCAGTCCACCGCGATCCCGAGCGAAAGCGCCTTCTCCACACGCGGTGGGCGCGGCTCGTAAAGACCGAACTGGTTGATGCGCGGCTGTTCCAGCCGCTCGATAGCGTTGTGGATAAACGCCGCCCGCCCCTCGTCCCCGTACACGGAGCCGCGCACGTGGATGCCATAGGCCATCGCCCGCACCAGTGCGTTCAGCATCCCCGGCTTCGGCGGCTGCGGATCGGTCCAGAATCCATCGAGTTCACCCTGATGCGTCAGCCCCTCGATGTCATACACGGCCACCCCCAGCGGCTTGGTCGGCACCGCCCGGCGCAGCGCGATCAGGCCGGTGGTCGAATTGATGACGACACAGCCCCGCACGATCGAAAAAATGTCGGGCAGAAACCCACCGTCGAGGAAATGCACCCGCTCGGACAGCCCATGTTCCGCAGCCATACGCGGCACCACGCGGTCCCAACGTTCCAGCCCGTTGTCCATCGGATGGATCTTGAAGACCAACTCGGCATTCTCCGGCGCATGGTCACGGAACGAGGCCATGACCCGCCGGATAAACTCGGTCTGGAACCCCTTGGGCGCGTTGTCGCGTAGCTGATAGTCGTTCTGCATCTGGAGCGGCACGAGAAAACGCGGCACTTCCGCCGTTTCCTCGAACCGTTTCACCAGCGCATCCGCCTTGGGCGCATTCCGCTTGCGCTTCAGCAAGCGCGGCACATAGGCCGGAAACTCGACCATCACCGGGTAGTAGCGATCCGGGCGATAGCGCGGCGTGAGCCAGCCGAAGAACGCGTTCGACAGGTGGAACGAGGTCTCGCGGATCGCTTCGTCCACGCTCGGAATGTCATAGATCTGCGCCTGCTCGACCGGTTCCAGCGTCTTGGCGACAGCTTCGATCTTGGCCGGATCCTTGGGGAAATGCGAATAGGTCGACTGCCCCCCCTCTTCGAGGATCAGCCAGTCGGGCCGCAGGTAGCCGTATTCCATCGACACGCTGCGCACGCCCTCCTCATGCGCCACGCGCTGCGCGGCCTTATGATAGGGAAAGCGGTCGGCGAAATAGAGGATGTCGGTCACACCATGTTCGCGGATGAGCGCACGCAGATGGTCGGGCCACCCGGACAGATGCCCGCGATACATCTGCGTATCGTCGCCACGCCAGAACAGCCAGTCGCCGGGGCAGAAGTTGACCTTGAGCACCTTGTGTCCGCGCGCCGCCAGCGCCCGACCCAGATCACGGAACACCCCCGAGGTCGGCCCTTGCAGGAACAGGAAACTGCGCGTCTCCATTTGTCCCTCACTGGCACTCATTGGCTGTTCCATTTTCGGTTCGGCTATCGCATTAAGGCTCCGGCCCTTTAATCACGACCGGGAGGCAAGATGCCAGACCTTCTCCGCGCCCATGACAGTTTTGGCAAGCGGGTTTTCGGCTTTGCCTTTCACCTGTTCGACCTCATCGCCTACGAGGTGCTGTATCGCCTGTCGCCCGCGCGCCGGATGTGGTTCTTCAACGGCGGATACATGCCGCTCGACGCCGATTACACCTCCTACCCCGAGTTCGCGGGCGAGGATCACTCGGCGATGATGTACCATCAGGCGGGCCACACGATGGTCAAGGATCACGGTGTGACGCCGACCTCGATCCTCGATGTGGGCTGCGGCCAGGGGGGCGGCCTCGTCTACCTGTCGCGCCTGTACCCGCAGGCAAAGCTGACCGGCACCGAGCGGTCGCAATCCGCCGTCCGCCTCGCCAAACGGCGCACCAAACCCTTCACCGACGCCACGATCACGCAGGGCCATTCCGGCGGTCTGGCCTTTGGCGACGACAGCTTCGACATGGTCGTTGCGGTCGGCTCGCCCACCTATTTCGGCCTCACGCTCTTTGTGGAAGAGGCCGGGCGCGTGGTGAAGCCCGGCGGGCTCATCAGCTTTTCGGGCGGCTACCGGCAGGGCGATCACGCCAAGGTCGAAGCCGAAATCCGTGAAGCGGCTGCCAAGGAAGGGCTCGAAGTCCTCGCCTATCGCGACATCACGCCGCACACTTTCGCCTCGCTCAAGGCCGACCTGCCCCGGCGCGAGGCGACGCTGGCAAAGGTGCCGTGGCCGTTCTCGATCTATGCCCGCCGCTGGGCCGACATGCCCGGCAGCCCGGAATACGACGAATACGAAAAGGGCCTGCGCGCCGATTTCGCCTGTGTGATCCGCAAACCGGCCTGAGCCGCGCAATCGCCCTTTCGCCTGCCCGCGATTGCTCTAAGTTGGCCGCATGGCCGATCCGATGGAGCTTCCCGAACCCGACCGCATCGAAGGTGCGCCGCACCCGCGCGAGACGCCCGTTCTCGTCGGGCAGGACGCCGCCGAGCAGGGGTTTCTGACCGCCTACAACGGCGGACGGCTGCATCATGCGTGGCTCATTTCAGGTCCGCGCGGCGTGGGCAAGGCGACGCTCGCGTGGCGGATCGCACGCTTCCTGCTCGCCACCCCCGCCGATGACGGTGGCATGTTCGGCGCGCCGCCGCCGCCAGACCGACTCGACATCGACCCGGAACACCCCGTGGTGCGCCGGTCGATGCAGATGGCCGAACCGGGCCTGTTCGTGCTTCGGCGCGGTCCCAACGACAAGGGCGACAAGCTGTCCGCCGACATCCGCGTGAACGAGGTGCGCAAACTGCGCGAGTTCTTCGGCCTGTCCGCCTCGGACGGGGGTCGCCGTGTGGTGATCGTCGATGCCGCCGACGAGATGAATACGCAGGCCGCCAATGCGCTCCTCAAGATGCTCGAGGAACCGCCGCGCGGCGCCACGCTCCTCCTCGTCAGTCACCAGCCGTCGCGGCTTTTGCCGACGATCCGGTCACGTTGCCGCGAGCTGCGCCTGTCGCCTCTCGCCCCCCCCGATCTCGCCTGCGCGATGGAAGCCGCAGGTGAACTGCCCGGCCCGGATGCCGAGCCTTTGGGCGAGCTTGCGGGCGGGTCCGTCGGCGAAGCGATGCGGCTTACCCAACTGGACGGGCTCAAGATTTACCAGGACCTCGTGTCGATCTTTGCCCATGCCCCGCGCTACGACCGCCCGCGCGCCATCGCCTTGGCACAAAGCGCCGCCGGGGCCGCGAACGCCACACGCTATGCCCTGATCCTCGACCTGATCGACCAGTTTCTGGCCCGCCTCGCCCGCTCTGGCGCGGGCCACCCGCCGCTGATCGAAGCCGCGCCGGGCGAAGCCGCGCTTTTTGCCCGCCTCGCCCCCGACGCATGGCGCGCCCGCCGCTGGGCCGAGAAAGCACAGGATGTGTCGTCGCGCGCCGCGCATGGCCGGGCGGTCAACCTTGACCCTGCCGCGCTCATCCTTGATATCACCTTCAGGATCAACGAGACCGCAGCAGCCTACGCCGCATGACCGAGCAGCCCAGCATCACCGACAGCCACTGTCACCTCGACTTCCCCGATTTCGAGGGGCAGTTGGACGAGATCATCTCCCACGCCGCCGAAGCAGGCGTGACGCGCATGGTGACCATCGCCACGAAACTGGCGAATGTGCCAAAAGTGCAAGCCATCGCCGAGGCGCACGCGCCCGTTTACTTCGCCGCCGCAACCCACCCGATGAGCGCCGCGGTTCAGCCGCTGGCAACCGTGGACGAGTTGGTGAAGCTCGCTGAGCATCCCAAGTTCGTGGGCATCGGCGAGACCGGGCTGGATTATCACTACACGGCTGATTCAAAAGAGATTCAGCAGGAAAGCCTGCGCGTGCATATCGAGGCCGCGCGCCGCACCAAACTGCCGCTCATCATCCATTCGCGCGATGCGGATGACGATATGGCACGTATACTTACTGACGAGCACAAAGCGGGCGCGTACACCTGCGTCATGCACTGCTTTTCCTCCGGGCCGGAACTTGCCCGCGCCACGCTCGACCTTGGGTTCTACCTGTCGATGTCGGGCATCGCGGCCTTCCCGCGCTCGTCCGATCTGCGCGAGATTTTCGCTTCCGCGCCCCTCGACCGCATCCTCGTGGAAACCGACAGCCCCTACCTCGCGCCCCCGCCCCATCGCGGCAAGCGCAACGAGCCGGCATTCACTGCACACACCGCCCGCGTCGGGGCCGAGGTCTTTGGCCTCGACTACGCCGATTTCGCCCGCGCCACGCAGGACAATTTCGACCGCCTGTTCTGGAAGGCCGCCTGATGGCGCGGCTCACGTTCACCATCCTCGGTTGCGGCTCGTCCGGTGGCGTGCCGCGTCTGGGGGGCCACTGGGGCGCCTGCGATCCTGCGAACCCGAAGAACAGCCGCCGCCGCTGTTCGATGCTGGTCGAACGGTCCGAGGGCGACGCGACAACGCGCGTTCTCATCGACACCTCGCCCGACCTGCGCGCCCAACTTCTCGACGCGAACATCGGCGCGCTGGACGCTGTGATCTACACCCACGCGCACGCCGACCACGTCCACGGCATCGATGACCTGCGCATGATCGTCTACAACATGCGCAAGCGCCTGCCGGTCTATGCCGACGGTGCCACGCAGGACGCGCTTTTTTCGCGTTTCGGCTACGCCTTCGTGCAACCCGAAGGGTCGAGTTATCCCCCGATCCTCGACATGCACACGATCCGCGACGGCGAGGATTTCACGCTCACCGGCGCGGGTGGCCCGATCACCTTTACCCCGTTCGAGGTCGAGCACGGCAACATCGACGCGCTCGGGTTTCGCATCGCCGACCTCGCCTATCTGCCCGACGTCTCGGACATGAAGGACGACGCGTGGTCGGCGCTGAACGACCTCGATTGCTGGGTGCTCGACGCGCTACGCTACACCCCGCATCCGACCCACGCCCATGTCGAAAAGTCGCTCGAATGGCTCGCGCGATCCGGCACCAAGCGCGGTGTCCTCACCAACATGCATATCGACATCGACCACGCGACCATCGAGGCCGAAACACCCGCCCACATCACCGCCGCCTATGACGGGATGCAGATCAGCTACGACATCTGATGCAGGCGCTGATCGAGGTCATCCTGCCGGTCTTCCTCGTTCTGGGGTTCGGCTATCTCGCCCGCTGGAAACTCGGCTTTTCCGATAGCGCTGTCGACGGGCTGATGAAATTCGCCCAGAACTTCGCCGTCCCCGTCCTTCTGTTTCGCGCGCTTTCGACCCTCGAACTGGGCGAAAACTTCGCGTGGAACCTGCTCGCCTCGTTCTACACCGGCGCGATCTTGGGCTTCGTCGCGGGGCTCTTGGGCGCGCGTTACCTCTTCAAACGGCCGTGGACAGACAGCGTCGCCATCGGCTTTGCCACGCTCTTTTCCAACTCGGTGCTTCTGGGCCTGCCGATCATGGAACGCGCCTATGGCTCTGACGCGCTCGGCCCCAACTACGCGATCATCGCGATCCACGCCCCGGTCTGCTATCTGATCGGCGTCACCGCGATGGAGATCGTGCGCACCGGCGGCAATGGCGGGATCATCGCCCCGATCAAAGGCGTCGCGCGCACGATGGCGCGCAACCCGCTGGTCATCGGCATCGCGCTCGGGATCGCCACCAACCTGTCGGGCGTCACGCTCCCCGCCCCCGCGCAGGATGCCGTCGACCTCGTTGCCCGCGCCGGGCTGCCCGCAGCCCTCTTCGGCCTTGGCGGCGTGCTCGTCGCCTACAAGCCTGAGGGCGACATGCGCGTGGTCGCGTGGATCGTCGCGGTCTCCCTCGTCCTACATCCGAGCGTCACATGGATCATGGGCACGCTCACGGGCCTGACGGACGCGCAATTCCGCTCCGCCGTGCTCACCGCCGCGATGGCACCGGGCGTCAACGCCTTCCTCTTCGCCAACATGTACGGCGTGTCGAAACGGGTGAACGCGACCGGCGTTCTGGCCGCCACCGCAACCTCGATCCTCACGATCTGGGTCTGGCTCCACGTCCTGCCCTAAGCGCCTCAGCGCCGAGGAAAGATCGCGATCACCAGGAACACGACCGCAGCACAGGCCACGATCGAGGGCCCCGCAGGCGTGTCGAAGGTGTAGGATGCCCACAGGCCGCCGAGCGCCGAGGCCGCGCCGATCCCCGATGCCCAGACCGCCATCGCCTCGGGCGTGCGCGACAGCCCCCGTGCCGCGGCCGCCGGGATGATGAGCATGGCCGCGATCAGCAATGTCCCCACGACCTTGAGCGCCACGGCCACCACAACGGCAAGCGACAGGGTCAGCACCAACCGCTCCCGCCGGGGGTCGATCCCCGATGCGACCGCCAGATCCTCAGACAGGGTCGCGGTCAAGAGCGGCGCCCAACGCCAGATCAAAAGCGCGACCACCAAGGCCGCCCCGCCCCAGATCACGGCAAGATCCTCGCGCCCGACAGCAAGGATGTCGCCGAACAGGAACGCTGACAGATCGACCCGCACCCCGGGCACGAAGCTGATCGCGACGAGACCGAGGGCGAGCGCCGAGTGGCTGAGCACCCCCAGCGTCGCGTCCATCGTATGACCGCGGGTCGCGAGCGCACTCACCACCATCGCCATCGCCATCGCCACGGCAAGGGTGCCGAGCGTCACCGGAACCGACAGGATCAGCGCAAAGGCCACGCCAAGAATGGCCGCATGGGCCGTCGCGTCGCCGAAATAGGCCATGCGGCGCCAGACCACGAAACTGCCCAAAGGGCCGGTGGCAAAGGCGAGGCCGACGCCAGCCAACCCGGCGCGCACAAGAAAATCGTCAAGCATGGTCGTGATCGTGGTGATGATGGTGGTGGTCGTGTTCGTGTTGGTAAAGCGCCAGCGCCCCGCCCGTGCCTTGCCCGAAAAGCGCGCGATACTCCGGCGCATCGCGCACGACATGCGGCGTACCCTCGCAACAGATGTGATGGTTGAGGCAGATCACCCGATCACTCGCGCTCATCACGACGTGGAGGTCATGGCTCACCATGAACACGGCGCACCCAAGCGCGTCGCGCAGATGTTCAAGTTGCTGGTAGAACGCCGCCTCGCCGGGCTGGTCCAGCCCTTGGGTCGGTTCGTCGAGAATGAGCAACTCGGGCGAGGTCAAAAGTGCGCGCGCCAACAACACCCGCTGATGCTGCCCGCCTGACAGATCGGCAACCTGCCGGTCCCCAAGCCCCTCGATCCCGGTTTCGGCACAGGCGCGCCAGATCGCCTCAGGGTCGCGCCGCTTGGGCAGGTTCAGAAACCGCGTGACCGTCATCGGCAGACTGCGCTCGATCGTCAGTTTCTGCGGCACGTACCCGAGCCGAAGCTCAGGCTTGCGTCGCACCTGCCCCACGTCCGGTTTCAACTGCCCGGTCAACACCTTGACGAGCGAGGATTTTCCCGAGCCGTTCGGGCCGACGAGCGTCACGATCTCGCCGGGCTCGACCGCGACGTTCACATGTTCGAGCACCTGTTGTGCCCCATAAGACAGGGACACATTGTCGGCACGGATCAGGCTCATGCCCCATCTCCTTTGCAAGCCGGGCACAGCCCCACGGCCTCGACACTGGCGCGAGCGACGACGAAGCCGATCTCCTGCGCCGCCTCGTCGAGCGCGGCGCGCACCTCGGCACCCGGCGCCTCGGCGACCGCGTCGCATTCCGAGCAGATCAGGAACGCAGGCGCATGGGCGTCGCGCGGTTGGGTGCAGGCCGTGAACGCATTGAGGCGTCTGATACGATGCGCGAGCCCGTGTTCGACAAGGAAATCCAGTGCACGATAGGCGACGGGCGGCTGCTTGCCGAACCCGCCTTCCGCCAATTGCTCCAACACGTCATATGCGCCGAGCGCCCGATGCTCCGACAAGAGGATCTCCAGTGTCCGTCGGCGCACCGGTGTCAGCCGCGCACCGGCCGCCGCGCAGATCTCTTCGGCCTGCGCCAGCGCGGTTTTCGCGCAGGCATCATGGTCGTGGTCATGGAACGCGGCCGAAGGATCGACGGACATGGGTTGCGCCTCTCAAATGTTATGATATTACGTACAGTGATAATATAACACTACCGGAGTCATGACAAGCCATGCGCCTCACCCTTGCAACCGCCCTCCTCGCCCCGCTCCCGGCCCTTGCCGAGCCTCCGATGGTCGTCACTGACATCGCACCGGTCCACTCCCTCGTGTCGCAGGTCATGGCCGGCGTGGCCGAACCCACGCTGCTCCTCGACGGTTCGGCCGACCCCCATTCGGTGGCTTTGCGGCCCAGTCAGGCGCGCGTTCTGGAACAAGCGCAACTCGTCGTCTGGGTCGGGGAAGAGCTCGAACCCTGGCTCGCCCGCGCCCTCGAAGGCCTGAGCCGCGCCGAAAACATCGCGCTACTCGACCTCCCCTCGACGACGCTTCGCGATTTCGACGGCTCGCCCGCCCACCTCGATGATGGCCTCCATGAGGACCATGACGACCACGAAGCAGAAGACCACGCCGACGAAGATCACCACGATCATGACGACCATGCCGAAGAAGACCACGGCCACGACGACCACGCGATCGACGAAGGTGACCACGACCATGCTCACAGCCACGAAGGCACCGACCCGCACGCCTGGCTGTCGCCGGACAATGCGCGGGCATGGCTCGCAGCACTGGCCGATGAACTGGCGGCCCGCGATCCGGAGAATGCCGAAACCTATCGCGCGAATGCCGAGGCGGCGATTGTCGAAGTGACGCAGATGGACGCCGAAATCACAGCCAAACTGGCACCTTACGAAGGCACAGAAATCGTAACCTTCCACGACGCCTTCGGCTATTTCACCACGGCCTACGGGATCGAGGTGCTGGGCAGCTTGCGGGCCGGCGACGCCTCCGCCCCATCGGCGGCCGCGCTCTCGGACTTGCGGGGCATGGTGGCCGAGCACGGTGTCACCTGTGCCTTCTCAGAACCTGCGGCTGATGAAGGCTTGCTTCGCACCATCGAACAGGATGTCGGCCTGCGCAGCGGTGTGCTCGACGCGACCGGCGCGACGCTCACGCCGGGGCCCGAACTCTACGGCGATCTCATGACGGGTCTCGCAACCACCATTGCGACCTGTCTTTCGGGCGACTGACGAAACCACGTCAAACAAGAGCGGATGGGGCGATCAGAACTCGTCCCATCCGTCATCGTCCGTGGCCGGGGCGGCTGCGGTCGCGGTGGACACGGCGGCTGCGGCCGCTGGTGCGGGGGCCGGAGCGCGGTCGCGGCGGCTGGCGAAGGCGACGGGCGCGTTCGCGTCGCGCGCCGGGGCGCCGGTCTTGAACCGGCCCATGGTGCGGGCAAGCGACTCTGCTTCGCGGGTAAGCGCATGGCTGGCTGCCGTGGTTTCCTCGAACATGGCCGCGTTCTGCTGCGTCACCTGATCCAGTTGGTTTACCGCGGCGTTGATTTCGGCGAGGCCCGAGCTTTGCTCACGCGAACTTACCGCGATCTCGGACACGTGCTTTGAAATCTCGGACACGCTTTCGACGATACCCTTGAGCGCCTCACCCGCCTGTCCGACCAGGTCTACGCCTCGTTTCACCTGACCGCCGGAGGCCGAGATCAGCTCGTTGATTTCGCGGGCGGCATCGGAAGAGCGTTGCGCAAGCGCGCGCACTTCCGAGGCGACGACGGCGAAACCACGCCCAGCCTCGCCCGCGCGCGCGGCTTCGACGCCTGCGTTCAGGGCCAGAAGGTTGGTCTGGAAGGCGATGTCGTCGATCACGCCGGTGATCTTGGAGATCTGGGTCGAAGAACTTTCGATCTCACCCATCGCCGTGACTGCTTCGCGCACGACGTTGCCCGAAGCTTCGGCGTTCTCACGCGCTTTGTCGACGATCCCGTTCGCGTGGGTCGCGCCGTCTGCGGCCGAACGGACCGAGGAGGTCAGCTCGTCGAGCGCCGAGGCGGTCTGTTCGAGCGTTGCGGCCTGTTTTTCGGTCCGGGCCGAGAGGTCGTCTGCGGCGGTCGAAATCTCGGCCGCCTCTCCGGTGATGAGGTCGGCGTTCTCGATCACACCGCGCATCGCCTCGAGCAGCTTGTCGGCGGCGAGGTTGAAGTCGTTGCGAAGCTGTTCGTAATCCTCGGTGAACGCCTCGTCGATCCGTTTCATCAGATCGCCTTCGGCCAGCGCCTCGAGCCCTTCGCGTAGCGCGTCCACCACGCGCGCCTGTGTTTCCTGCATTTCGAGACGTTTCGTTTCGCTTTCTCGCACCGCGCGCGTGGCTTCGGTCACGTCGTTTCCGACCAGCACGATCCGCATCAGGCGCCCGTTGCCGTCATTGACCGGGGCGAAGGAGCCGTCGACGATGACGGTCGCACCGTCTTTGCGGGATAGCTCGAAACGACCGAAGACGGCCTCACCCCCTCGCACTTTTTCAAAGGTCTCGCCCAGCGCGGCAGACAGATCTTCGACCCGCCGAAAGACGTCCTCAGGCTTGCCCTTGATGTTCATCGTGGCGGCGAACACGTCGTTGGCGCGTTGAAGGTCACCGCTCGCGCCGAACTCGACCTTGACCTGATTCGCTTCCATCGTGCGCAAGAGCGCGCGGTTCATGTAGCCTTCGGTCACATCCGTCCATTCGGTGACGAACCCGATATGGGTGCCGGCCAGATCGTAGACGGCGGTGATGGTGAGCGTGATGCGCACATCGCCAAAAGCGATATCGGCGGCATAAGGCAGGTTCGCGGGATCGCTCAACAATTTGTCCACGCGCCGCTCGATCTCGGGCGGGTGGAAGTCGTGGATCGACCGCCCGACGATCCCCTCGGACGAGAAACCCGGCACCGTCTCACGAAAGGCACTGTCATAGCGTTTGAGCATGTTCGAAAGCGAAGCATTCACATGCATGACGCTAAGGTCGAGCCCGGTCATCATGATCGCCGAACTGCTGTTGTCAAAGGCCGCCGAGCGGAAATTGCCCTCGAACCGGCGCTTCTCGTTATCCACGAGGGCCACCCGGAACCGTTCCAAAGCGGATGCGATCTGCCCGACTTCGTCGCGGCGGTCGGCATCCGGCACTTCGGTCTGAAGCGCACCTTTCGAAATCTCGGCCATCGCCGCAGTGACGCGGCGCAGTGGCCGCACGAGCGAACCCGAAAACAGAAATGCCACGATGGAAACGCCGAGGATAACGAGCCCCTGCTGGATCGCCATCTGGATCATCAAGGCCCGCGTCGGGGCCAGAATTTCGCGCATGTCCTGTTCGACGAGAACGCCCCAACCGGGGGTCGCGCCGCCCACAGGACGATAGGCAATCAGAGCAGGTCGACCGGACTGACCCGTTCCGATTTCGGCCCCCGACGCGCCGTCCAGCACCGCGTCGATCTGCGGACCGCTCTGTGCCATGTCGGATTCGGCAAAGCCACCGTCGAAACGGGAGGCGGTGCGAAACGCGCCCGCCTCGTCGACGACGTAGACCTGCCCCGTGTCGCCCAATCCGCTCGGATCGTTGGCAATCCCGGCGAATACCGATGTGTCGGGTTGGACCGCCACATATCCCAGAATGGCCCCGTCCGCGCTGGTCACGCCCTGCATGATGATGGTCGCAGGCGCCCCGTGAAGCGGGCCCGCCTGCCCCACAGGCCGATCCGCAACCTCAGCCCCCGCCGCGCCAGCCGCCGCATAGGCGAGCCCCAGCGCGCTGTCGGCGTAAGCCCCGGTCGTCAGGTTCGTCGCGAACTCTGGCCCTTTGTTCATCGAATAGACCACCTGTCCCTCAGGCGAGACAACGAACACATCGACGAAATCATAGTGGTCCGCAAAGGTGCGCACCTGTGGATGAAACACCTTGTGCGCGCCGCCATAGGCCCACATGCCGGGCGTCGCAGGCTCCAACAGTTCCGCGCGCGCGCCTTCGGGATGCGGGTTCGCCGTTATGAACGCCTCGCGCAGGCGATCCGCCCCCTCCTCCCCAAGCATCGCGACACCGTTCAAGAGCGATCCGACCTGCGCCGCCGTTGCGGGCGCGGCGACCAAACCATCCAGATGAAGCAACGCATTCGTCGTCACCTGCGCCATCAGTTCAGCGCGGGTTTCGAGCGTGGCAACCAACTGCGCCTCGGCACGTCTGGTCAGCGCCTCTTTCTGCTCCGATCCCTGCAGAACGCCAGAAACGCTGGCCGACAACACAACCAAGAGCACCATCACGATCGGCATCTTCTTGGAGATGCTCAGATTGTTGAGAAGTCGCATGAGGCCATCCCGATCTTGGCACGGCAGACAGGCCGCGCGCCGCAGGGATCGCATTTAGTCGTGAAGATTCGCCTAACGGCTCAGAACCGCCCCTTGGCGTGCGGGCTGGCCCAGGTCAGCCAGATCGCGGCGGTCCAGGTGAACTCGCCACCGCCCGCGGCAGACCCGTCGACCGGGTTGAAATACTCATAAAACCCGTGCTCGGCGATCAGCTTCTGGGTGCCCTTGCGCAGCCGCTCGGCCAGCACCGTATGCCCCGTCTCGGCCAGCCCGATCCCCGTGAGCGAATTCATGATCCCCCAGACCGGACCGCGCCAATAGCGCAGCGTATCGAAATGCAGATCGGCCGGGTCGAGCGACGGGATCCCGTACTGCACCTCATCCAGAATCCGATGCAGATGCTTCAACTGCCGATCATCGCGAATGCCCGCGTACCAGTTCAGAAAACTGGCCGAAGACAAGGTGTTGGTGAACGCCCCCGTCTTCATGTTGACGCTGTCGTAATGCCCGCGCGCCTCGTTCCAGTGGGCCTTGACCCCCTGCTTCAGATCGAAAATCCAACCTTCGATCTCGTCCGTGCCCATGTCGAATTCCGCCGCGATATGCAGAAGGTCGCGGCAGGCGCGCAGGAACATGAACGTCATGCCACAATCCGCCACGCGAAACGGGCTGCGCTCGGCGATCAGCTTTTCGTTCCAGTCGGCATCCTTGGACAGCTGCAAGAGCGCGACATACCGGTCGTAATCGAGCTTGGAGGGTCGCATCGACGGATCGACGTGATCGGTGTCGGAGCGGTGGTATTCGCCCACATTCGACGTATCCACGCCCACGAGCGCCGCATCCCAGTCCGGCGCATTGTCGCGCCCGCTTTCCCACGGGTGGGTGATGCAGACCATGCCGTTCTCGACCCGGTTCTTCATCCACCAGCGATGCCAGCTCACAAGCCGCCCGAACAACAGCTCCATATGGATGCGGCCATAGCGCTTGTCGGCCTCATAGACCGCGCGCGCCATCGTGGCGGCGATCGGCGGCTGGCTGATCCCCGAGGTATGCGGCACCCGGTCGATGTCCCAGACATCGGGCCCCGGGAAATAGCCGAAACTTTGCTTGTGAAAGACGATATGCGGGACCATCCCGGTGTCCCACTGCCCCTGAAACAGGGTCTCGAGCTCGGCCCAGGCGCGCTTGGCGTCAAAGACCGAAAACCCCCAGGCGGCAAAGGCGCTGTCCCAGTTCCATTGATACGGATACAGCCCCTTGGTCGGGACCGTATAAAGGCCCCGGTCGTTGTTCTCGAGAACCTTGCGGGCCTTCTTGTCGATCTTGTCGTAATTCATGCCCGGACTCACGCCTTCCATGCCCCACGCTGTCCCGCGGCGCCGAGGCCCGCAAGACGGTCGCCTCGGTTTTAGGCAAGCACCGGTTGGGATGCAAATTTCCTGCGCCGCCAGCGGTGTCGCACGGCGCAACTGCACGCTTATTGTGCACAGCGTTGACCCGGGTTGATCCGGGCGCGCAGGCGTGGCGTAGTCTGGAAAAACAACGGGACACCCCCATGCCTCGCGCCATCGCCCGCCCCTTTGCGCTGTCCGTCATCCTTGCAGCCCTCGCCGCTCTGGCGATCCAGCTCTTGCAGCCGGTGATTGCGGGCATCCAGTTCCCGCCCGATCAGGGCTACAATTGGTATCTGTGGAAACGCACCGACCCGGATGTCTGGAGCCGCGCGACCGCTTGGGGCGGCTACCTTGCGCATCAGGCCTTCATCTGGGGGATCATCTGGTGGGCGCAGCGCAACCGTGACGCGCTCAGATCCCGCACGACCATGCACCCGCTCAACTGGGTGGCACTGGGCGGCACGGCGGTCTTCGTCGGGCTCCACGCGCTCCAGACCGGGCTGTTTTACGACGGTCTCGCGCAGGATATCCCCGTCATGTACTCCCAAGGCTCGGTGGTCCTCGTCCTCGTCATCGTGCTCTTGATGGAGGCACCCCGGCGCGGCCTTTTCTTCGGCCAGGGCAAATCATGGTTTGCCGCCACCCGCCCGCTCCTCATCCGCACACATGGCTACTACTTCGCCTGGGCCGTGACCTTCACCTACTGGTATCACCCGATGGAGGTGACATGGGGCCACCTCTGGGGCTTCTTCTACACGTTCCTCCTGTTCATTCAGGCGAGCTTCATATTCACCCGCGTCCACACCAACCGCTGGTGGACCTTCCTGCTCGAAGGCACGGTGCTGGTCCACGGCGTGATCGTGGCCGTGGTCGGCGGTCAGGACTTCTGGCCGATGTTCGCCTTCGGCTTCGCCGCCCTCATCGTCATCACCCAGATGCACGGGCTCGGGCTCTCGCGCGCGGCCCGCTGGATCATCGGCCTCGCGATCACCGCGGCCACGCTCGTGGTCTACGCCGATCGCGGCTGGGCCCGGCTGGAAGAGGTCGCGCGCATCCCGCTCATCGACTACCTGCTCGTGGGCCTCATCGGCGGCATCCTCCTGATCATCGCGCGCCGACGCACCTGATCTTCACCGTTTTACAAATACTTCAGGAGGTCTGGAGGACTGGTCCTCCAGACGCGCCAACAGCGCGTCCCACCGCGACGGCCCGGCCCAGCCGGGGCGGCGCAATCCCCCGCGCCCCCCGCGCATGTGAGCGACCGCTTTGCAATCCGCGCGGCGGGGCGTATCGTGGCGCAAACAGACAAATGAGCAGCGACAGGCCCCAATGACGGCCCTCAAGGAATACGACCGGCTCGAAGCCCCCGGCCTCTGGCGCCCCGACCCGTCGGCGCAGCGGGTGGATGTGGTCGTGTCGATCGGCGACGCCACGCTCACGCTCACCGATCATGCCGAACGCGCGCTGACCCATTGGTCGCTCGCAGCACTCCACCGCAAGAACCCGTCGACGCGCCCGGCGCTCTATGCGCCGTCCGAAGCGGCGGACGAGGCCGAGGAACTGGAACTTTCCGACGACGACATGATCGCCGCGATCGAGCGTATCCGCAAAGCCATCGCGCGGCGCCGCCCGCGCAGCGGTCGGGTCCGGCTCGTGCTGACGGGCGGAATCGCGGCGGCGCTTGTGGCGTTCGCCATCGTCTGGGTGCCGGACTCGCTCACCCGACAGACCGTCACCCTGCTCCCCGAACCCACCCGCGCCGAGGTCGGCGAACGGCTCCTGACCCGCATCCGCCGGGTGGCCGGCGCGCCCTGCACCAGTGCCAGCGGGCAGATTGCGCTCGACCAGTTGACCCGCCGCGTGCTGGGCACGAACGACATTCGCGTGCTTGTGGTCCCCGACGGGGTCGAGACCGCGCGCGTGGTCCCGGGCCGGATCATCCTGCTCAACCGCGACCTGATCGAGGATGAGGACGAACCCGACGTCGCAGCGGGCTTTCTCCTCGCCGAATTCCAGCGCGCGCAGGAGACCGACCCGATGCGCGCGCTTCTGGATCACGCGGGCTTCGTGACCACGGCCAAGCTTCTGACGACGGGCGAGGTTGCGGATGCGGTGCTCGACGACTATGCGCGCCACTTGCTGACGGCCGAGACGCCGCCTCTGGACACCGAAACGCTCCTCGCGGCCTTTGAGACGGCGGGCCTGCGCTCGACCCCCTACGCCTATGCGGTGGACCCGTCGGGCGAGACGACGCTCCCGTTGATCGAGGCCGACCCGGTCCCGGTTTCGGCCGCAGAACCGCTCCTGCCCGATGCGGCATGGGTCAGCCTGCAAAGCATCTGCGAGACATGAAAAACCCCGCCACTTGGGCGGGGTTCGTCAATCTGTCATGTAATCCGGATCAGCGCGGAACGGTGATCAGGCGACGCGGCACCGTGTTGGTCCACATCTGAACCATGTCCACTTCGCCCTGGATCGTGCGCGGGCCACGGTTCGGGTTCAGGCGATCATCGTCCCAGACCGAACGGTAGCCCTGCGGCACGGCGGGTGCCGGCTGGACCTGCGCCACGGGCGGGTTCGAATAGACCGTGTTCGCCTGATTGGCCGGGGCACGGTGGTAGCGCACGCGCGGATTGGACACATCCGGCACTTCCACACCCGAAGAACGCGGGTTCACCGGATAGCCGTTGATCGAGTAGCTGGCCCCCGACTGCGGATAGGGCGAGGGCAGCGGACGCGCCTGCAGCTCGGGGCCGTACTCATAGGGGATACCCGATTGCGCCATCGCACGGGCCTTGTCGGCGATATAGGCCTCGTAGCTCTCGCCAGCGTGCGGCACGCGGTAGGTCGAGGTGATGTTGGCGTCCTGCATCGTCATACGCGGCGCGGTGGTCAGCGCGCGTTTGTCCGGCGTGGCCGCATAGACCTCATAGGTCGGGTGGTTCACGGTGACGCGCGGCGACGGCGGGTTCGGGATGACCGGAACGGCACCGTATTGCGTGGCGCGGACCGACGGGCGGTACTGGCCGTAGCTGCCGACCTGCGCCGCCTGTGCCATCACGATCGGTGCGGGCGAAGCGGTCAGTTCGGTGGTGTAGCCGTTGGTGTGCTGCACGCGGTAGATGCGCGGCTGGGTCGCCCCTGCCCCACAGTTCACGTTCACCTGACGCCCGCCGATCATAACGCGCGCGGTGCCGGTGGTCGCCGGACAGGTGATCGCCATCTGGCGGTTGCCCGACGGCGCCTCGGCCAGATCGGTGCCGGATGCGCCATCGCGACCGGCCGACAGGTTCGACGGTGCCGGAGCCGGGCTCGGCGTCGGAAGGTTGGCGAACATGCCACCCGTGGTCTGGAACGCGGCCTGACGCGGCTGGGTCTCGACCGGGCGCATCGGCGCGGCGGACAGGGTCGTCGGCGCGGGTGCCGGGCTCGGCGTGCGCAGCGTCTGCGTCGTCGGGGCTGCAGGCGCGGCCGCCGGGGCCGAGGCCACGGCTTCGGGCGCCGGCGGCGCGATGGGCGCCGGAACCGACCCTCGGGCATTGCCTGCCGCGAAGGTCGGGTTCAGACCGCAGACCACTTCGTTGCGGTTTGCGGCCAGACGCGGCACCCAGTTGGTGGCGCTGCCGATGTTCGCGCGGGCATAGGCGCAGCCGCGGCTGTCGACATAAATATCGCCCGAATACCCGGCCGGTGGCGTTTCACGAGGTTTGGCACCCTGGTCCAAAGAAACGGCCTGGGCGGAGCCGGTGGACATCATGGCAGTGATGGCCAAGGCACTTACGTACTTGATAAATTTCATACCGTGTCCCCCAACACTAGATTTAGGGTCAACATGGCTGATGGAATTTGACGTGTCCAGTGGGTGAAACCCAGAATCTCACTCAAGATATTGGAAACAGGCTATTTCGTCCCGAACATCCGATCGCCCGCATCGCCGAGTCCGGGAACGATATACCCTTTTTCATTGAGCTTCTGGTCAAGTGCCGCCGTAATGATCGGCACATCCGGGTGCGCTTCTTTCATCCGCGCCACACCTTCGGGGGCCGCCAGCAGGCACAGGAACCGGATGTCTTTGGCCCCGGCTTTCTTCAAAAGGTCGATGGCTGCGACCGAGGAGTTGCCGGTGGCGAGCATCGGATCGACCGCGATAACCACGCGTTCGTCAAGGTACTCGGGCACCTTGAAATAGTACTGCACCGGCTCCAGCGTCGCCTCGTCGCGGTAAAGCCCGACAAAGCCCACCCGGGCCGAGGGGATCAGTTCGAGCATCCCGTCGAGCAGACCGTTCCCCGCCCGCAGGATCGAAATAAGCGCCAGCTTGCGGCCCTTGAGCGTCGGCGCGTCCATCTCGGTGATCGGCGTGTCGATCACCTTGGTCGTCATTGCCAGATCGCGCGTCACCTCATAGGCCAGCAGAAGCGAGATTTCCCTGAGCAATTGCCGGAACACCGCCGTCGAGGTCTCCTTTTCCCGCATGATGGTCAGTTTGTGCTGGACGAGCGGGTGTTCGACGACGGTCAGGTGATCAGGCAACGAATTTCTCCAGTTTCGACTTCAGGGCGGCGCGCGTGGCCTTGTCGCAGAATGCGGCATCGGCGGCGGATATGCCAAGTGCGCGGAAATCGTCAACGTCCCACCCGAAGGCCAGCGCCAGTTCCTCGAACTCGCGCGTCATCGTGGTGTGAAAGAACGGTGGGTCGTCGGTGGACACGGTCACCGTCACGCCCGCCTTGCGCAGCTTCTGGATCGGGTGCGCCTTTGTCGACGGATACACGCCGAGCGCCACGTTGGACTGCGGGCAAACCTCGAGCACGACGCCGGAGGCCGCAAGGTAATCCACTAACTTCGGATCTTCGATCGATCGCACGCCGTGCCCGATCCGCTCGACCTTCAGCACCTCGATCGCCTCGCGCACCACTTTGGGGCCGCCCCACTCGCCCGCATGGGTGGTGAGCCTGAGCCCCGCCTCACGCGCGGCGTCATAGGCATAGGTGAAATCGCGGAACGTGCCCGCGTTTTCGTCGCCGCCCATACCGAAGCCGGTGATGAAATCTCCCACCGTCTCCTGCGCGCAGATCGCGGCCCGCTTGGCCTCGTCCGGGCCGAAATGGCGCACCGCCGTGATGATGCCTTTCAGCGTCACCTCCGGCACGGTCGCCGCAGCCTCGCGGATCGCGTGAAGATATTCCTTCCACGCCGCCACATCGCCGCCGCCGCAGAAGGCGGGCGAGATGAAGGTTTCGAGGTATATGACGTTGTCCTTGGCCGCCTCTTCGAGCACCGCGACGGTCAGCCGCCCGTAATCCTCGGGGCTGGTCAGCGGTTTGGTTGCCTGCTCGTAGACATCGAGAAACTGCAAGAAATCCTTGTAGTCATAGGCGCCGCTGGGGTCAAAAATGTTGGAAATGTCCAACTTCTTTTCGGCCGCCATCCCGCGCACAAAGGCCGGCGGCGCCGCGCCTTCGATGTGATGGTGCAGCTCCACCTTCGGCATGCGCTTGATCGCGTCGGCCAGCTCTTCGGGCAAGGTCATAGAAACGACCTCCCCGCCCCGCGCTGATCCAGCCCGAGGTGATCGGCCACACTCGCCGCCACATCGGCAAAGGCAATCTGCCCCAGCTTGCGCGTCCCGATCCCGTGGCACAGCACCGGCACCCGTTCGCGGGTGTGATCGGTGCCGATCCATGTCGGATCGTTGCCGTGATCGGCGGTGAAGATCACCAGATCGCCGGGCTTCATCCTGTCGAAGAACCGGCCCAGTTGCGCGTCGAACCATTCGAGGTGCTTGGCATAACCGGCCACATTGCGCCGATGCCCGTACTTCGAGTCGAACTCGACGAAATTCGCAAACGTCAGGCTGCCGTCCTCGGCCGTGTCGGCCAGCCTGATCAGCGCCTCCATCAGCGCCTCGTCCGTGCCCTTGGCGTTATCCGTGACGCCCCGATGCGCGAAGATATCGCCGATCTTGCCGACCGCATGCATCGGACGGCCCGCGTCAAAGACCCAGTCGAGAAGCGTTGGCTCAGGTGCCGCCAGCGCGAAATCGCGGCGGTTCACCGTCCGCTCGAATCCGGTCTCGGCATCCCCCAGAAAGGGCCGCGCAATCACGCGCCCCACCCGCCGCTCGTGCAGCATCGGCGCAATCGCTTCGCACAGCGCATATAGCCGCTCCAGCCCAAACGTCTCTTCATGCACGGCGATCTGGAGCACGCTGTCCGCGCTCGTGTAGCAGATCGGCAGGCCGGTGCGCATGTGCTCGGCGCCCAGTTCGTCCAGAATGACCGTGCCGCTCGCATGTTTGTCGCCGAGGATCCCGTCGACCCCCGCAGCCTCACAGATCGCCGCCGTGATCTCGGGCGGGAACGCGGGCTCCTCATCCGGGAAATAGGTCCAGTCGAAGGGCACGGGCACGCCCGAAAGCTCCCAATGCCCAGATGGCGTATCCTTGCCCTTAGACACCTCGGTCGCCGCCCCCCAAGCGCCCCAAGGCTCGGCCCCCAGCCCCGGCGCGATCAGGCCGGAGCCGAGCTTGACCGCCATCCCCAGCCCGAGCCGGTCGAGGTTCGGCATCATCAGCGCCCCCTCGCGCCCCTCGTCCGCCTGCCCTTCGGCGCAGGCTTCGGCGATATGGCCAACCGTGTTCGCGCCCGTGTCGGGCGTGCCGTCGTTGAAGAACGCATCCGCATCCGGCGCGCCGCCGATCCCGACGCTGTCCATGACGACGAGAAACGCGCGGGTCATTTCCCCTCCATCTGCGCCTTGGCGAAGGCCCAGGGGATCAGGTCTTCGATGGACACGACCAGTTCGTCGCCCGCCATCGTGCCCATCGTCACCTTGACGCCCTTGGGCGCGAATTCTGCCAATTTCTGGCGGCACCCACCGCAGGGCGTGACCGGATCGGGCGCGTCGCCCACGACCGCCACCTCGGCGATCTCGGTGTCCCCCGCCGCGATCATCGCCGCGATGGCGCCCGCTTCGGCACAGGTGCCTTCGGGATAGGCCGCGTTCTCGACGTTCACGCCGACATGCACCCGGCCCGAGGCCGCGCGGATCGCCGCCCCGACATTGAACCCGGAATAGGGTGCATAGGCGCGAGGCCAGATCGCCTTGGCTTCGTCCAACAGGGATTTTTCCGACACCGTATTTTCTGACACGTGCGCCTCCTTTGACCGTATGGTCCAGTTTGGGAGGATTTCTGCCACGCGCAAGGCGAATCGCAAGGGCGCTTGCCTTGACCCCGCGTGATCGGCTATCCCCCGCACGACAGAAAGTGGTTTAACGTTAAACCATCTTCAGGAGGACGCCGTATGGCCGAGGACACATCCACGAACGCCCGTCACCCCGCGCTGGATTATCACGAGTACCCGAAGCCCGGGAAACTCGAAATCCGGGCGACCAAACCGATGGCGAACGGGCGCGACCTGTCGCTGGCCTATTCCCCCGGCGTTGCGGAAGCCTGCCTTGAAATCAAGGACGATCCGACCACGGCGTCGAAGTACACCGCGCGCGGCAACCTCGTGGCCGTCGTCTCCAACGGCTCGGCGGTTCTGGGGCTGGGAAACATCGGCGCGCTGGCCTCGAAACCGGTGATGGAGGGCAAGGCCGTCCTCTTCAAAAAGTTCGCCAGCATCGACTGCTTCGACATCGAAGTGAACGAGAGCGATCCTGAGAAACTGGCCGATATCGTCTGCGCGCTCGAACCGACCTTCGGCGCGATCAACCTTGAGGACATCAAGGCCCCGGATTGTTTCATCGTTGAACAATTGTGCCGCGAGCGGATGAACATCCCGGTGTTCCACGACGACCAGCACGGCACCGCCATCGTCGTGGGCGCCGCCGCAACCAACGCGCTGCGCGTGGCAGACAAGGCGTTCGAGGACATCAAGGTCGTGTCGACGGGCGGCGGTGCGGCAGGGATCGCCTGCCTCAACATGCTTCTGAAACTCGGCGTCAAACGCGAAAACGTCTGGCTCTGCGACATCGACGGTCTGGTCTACGAGGGGCGCGAAGCCTCGATGAACCCGCAAAAGGCGGCCTACGCGCAAAAGACCGACCTGCGCACGCTCGACGACGTGATCGACGGCGCGGACCTGTTCCTTGGCCTCTCCGGTCCCGGCGTTCTCAAGCAGGACCAAATCCGCAAAATGGCCGACCGCCCGATCATCTTCGCGCTGGCCAACCCGACGCCCGAGATCATGCCCGACCTCGTGCGCGAAGTGGCCCCCGACGCGATCATGGCCACGGGGCGCTCGGATTACCCCAATCAGGTTAACAACGTCCTGTGCTTCCCGTTCATCTTCCGTGGTGCTCTCGACGTGGGCGCGACCGAGATCAACGACGCGATGCAGATCGCCTGTATCGAAGGCATCGCAGCCCTCGCCCGCGCCACCACGAGCGCCGAGGCCGCCGCCGCCTATAAGGGCGAGCAACTGACCTTCGGCCCCGATTACCTGATCCCAAAACCCTTCGACCCGCGGCTGATGGGCGTCGTGGCCAGCTCGGTCGCCAAGGCCGCGATGGACTCGGGCGTGGCCGCCCGCCCCCTGCCCGACATCGCGGAATACAAAGACCGGCTCGACCGCTCGGTCTTCCGCTCGGCCCTCATCATGCGGCCGGTGTTCGAAGCCGCCGCAACCGCCGAACGCAAGATCGTCTTTGCCGAGGGCGAGGACGAGCGCGTGCTGCGCGCGGCCAACGCGATGCTCGAGGAAACCACCGACGCGCCGATCCTCATAGGCCGCCCCGAGGTCATCGAAACCCGCCTCGCCCGCGCTGGTCTGCCGCTGAAACCCGGCCGCGATTTCGAGGTGGTGAACCCCGAAAACGACCCCCGTTACCGCGACTATTGGGAAACCTATCACGGCATCATGGCACGGCGCGGCGTCACCCCCGACATCGCCCGCGCGGTCATGCGCACCAACACCACCGCCATCGGCGGCATCATGGTTCACCGGGGCGAGGCCGACAGCTTGATCTGCGGCACTTTCGGCCAGTACCTGTGGCACCTGAAGTACGTGCAGGAAATTCTGGGCGGCGGAGCCGAGAAATACCATCCCGTCGGCGCGCTCTCGCTGATGATCCTACAGGATGGCCCGCTCTTCATCGCCGACACCCATGTCCACCCCGAGCCCACGTCCCAGCAGATCGCCGAAACCGTAATCGGTGCGGCGCGGCACGTCAAACGCTTTGGCCTGACGCCCAAGGTCGCGCTCTGTTCGTACTCGCAGTTCGGCAACCTCGACTGCGACACGGGCCGCCGGATGCGCGGCGCGCTTGAGATCCTCGACAGCGAACCGCGCAGCTTCCCCTACGAGGGCGAGATGCACGTGGACAGCGCGCTCGACGTCGACGTGCGCGAGCGGATGTTCCCCGGCGCCCGGTTCGAAGGGCCTGCGAACGTGCTGGTCTTTGCCAACACCGACGCGGCTTCGGGTGTGCGCAACATGCTCAAGATGAAAGCAGGCGGGCTCGAGGTCGGGCCGATCCTGATGGGCATGGGCAACCGCGCCCACGTGGTCACGCCCTCGATCACCGCGCGCGGGCTGTTGAACGTGTCGGCCATCGCGGGCACGCCGGTCGCACATTACGGCTGACCGCCAGCCCGGCGCGGCCCCCGCGCCGGGATCACTCCAGTTCGACCGGGCCGACGCCGCCCAGCGCCTCGATCAGCGAATCCGCGTCTTCACCGCCGACGGTTTCGACCACCACCGCGCTCTCGCCCGACAGATCGACGCGGAGGACGCAGTTCTGGGCACCGGCCAGATCGCAGGCCGAGCCGTGGACCGAAATCGCCACCCCCGGCCCGTCTTCGTTCAGCACGTCGCGCACTACGTCGGACCAGGCTCGCACGTACCCTTGGTCGCGCGCCATATAGATGTCCGACACGCAGCCGCCCGACCCGCAATGCAGCGACAGCGCCGTCGTGCAGGGCGCGCCGCCGTATTCGATGATCAGATCGTCGCGTCCGTCGCCGTCCAGATCCTCGGCCCGCTCAAAACCGCCGACCATCTCAAGCACACCGCCCAGATCCTTACATTCGGCCTCCAGCGACGACAGCACCGAGGCGACCGGGTCTTCGACCGCAGGCGCGCGCATCGGGCAGGCCTCCATCGCCGAGGCGATCGCCCGGCCACTGCCCCTGAGCGACAGCGCGCGTTCGATCGCGGCCCCGTCAGGGTCCAGCACCATCGTGGCCCCGCCCCCGGCGCGCAGCGCCTCGAGCAGCCGCACCTCGCGGTCGGGATCGACCTGCGCCACATAGTCCAGCGGCACGTCCGACGCGGTCTGGCGCAGCGACAGAAAGCCCGAGGGCTCTTCGTCCACGAACATGTTGATGCGCAGGGGATCGGGCAGATCGCCACCGGCGGCCACCACGCGCCAGCGCAACGGCTGGCCTGCATCACAACCGACCATCAGGCACATGTAATTCCCGGTCTCGTCCTCTTCGAGCGGACAGGCCACCGCCCGCACCTCGCCCTCAACATCCGGGTCAAAGCTCCAATCCTGCGCGGCCGCAGGCAGGGCCGACAGGCCGAGCATGGCAAGAAAGAGTGGGATGAATCGCATGGGGGCACCTCCGGATCAGTGCCCAAGTCATGCACCCTCGGACCGCCCGGTGCAACGCATGGGGCCTGCTCGGAGACCCGCACAGGTCATACGGTCAGGCGGCGCGAAATCCCTGTCGGATGCGCACCCCATGCTCCCAGTCCCGTTCAGATGTGGACCCTCCGGCGCCCAAGAGCGGGGAACTGTCGGCAAGTGTTTCGCTCAGATCCTCCGACTGGAACGCGCCCATATCGGGGGCGGCGGGCGTCATTGTGCGCGCGAGCTCCGGCAGCCGGGCGCGCACCGCTTTGGGCATGCTAGATGCGATCTCCCAGATCAACTCACCGGCAAATAGGCTTTCTGCAGGCATACCGTTGGCCAGCAGAACGACGTGTTCGGCGCAGAGCACATGGTGATACTTCATCTTGGCCCGCCCCCGCGCGATGCGCACCGAGCGGTCGTTCACCATCTGCTTGGCGGGCGCAAAGGCACCATGCGCGCCATCGGGCACCGCCAGACCGGGATGCTCGAAATAGACCCGGTGCTGCTGCGACAGAAACGTGTCGCGCGCCGGGCATCCGGGACCAAAGGCATGGGCCCGCACGCGAACCGGACGCCATTTGTCGAAGTCCGGCGTTTTAGGAATGTCGAGCGTGCGCCCGCCCTGCCAGATGACCTCATGCACCTTACCAAAGGCATCGAGCACGAGGTCACCCGCCTTGAGTTTCTCGACCTTGGTCTCGCCACGCGCCGTGGCGATCATCGTTCCGGCGCCAAAGCACAGCGGCGTAAAGACTTCGTAAGGATCGACCGTCAGCGACGTGACCACCGCCACGGCAGAGAGCAGGTTGGGCGGACCCTCGGGGTAGTGGAAATAGATCTGCCCCCCCGCCTCGAACACTACGAGCGGAACCGACGCGCCGAGCGGCACGATGAACCCGCCAATGTCGACACCGGGGGTCGCCGTGCCGGACCCGATGTAGTCGATCGGGTCGCCACCAAAGGTCGCGACACCGTCGTCCGCATCCGACAGCCAACCGTCGTCGTCGCTGAGCGTCCCACTGGTCGGCGCGCCGAAATCGGCGAACACATGCGTCACATCGGTGGACAGAAGTTGGGTATCCAGAAGCGCGCCGTCATAGGGCGTCACCGTGATCGTTGCGTCAGCCATGCCTCGTTTCCTGACTTGGGTCGAGCGGGGCCGATGTCGCGCCTCTACTGGACGCCGCCTGCCGAGCCCACTCGGATTACTGCTTTACGAGGAACGCCGACCGCAGCGTTGAAACGAGGATACTAATAAACTGAACCGGGCCGAGCCGCTTCTCTCGATAATGTCCTCGCAATGCTGAAACCCAAATGCGGCGTGAATGTGGCAAGGACAGGTCAGGGTAACAGCCAATTTTAGGTAAATGCATACCCTGAACATGTGTTCTAAAAATCGATCAATATGGTCTTAGTTTATTGATATAAATAAACTTTTCTAGAACCAGAAAATGAACATTTTTGTTAACATGACTTTGTGAGACCCCTGTAATTACAGGCCGATGTGAGCGTTGCAGCCCGCGCAAGTCTCACTTTTTGCAAAACGCGAAACTGCCGCAATGCACGCGCTTTCTACGACCAAAGTCTAAGGCGCTTCCCCCCGTTCCGGTCGCTTTGCAGGTCTGCGCAACCTCGCTAGGCTCACGAAATGCTGTGGATACGCCCGACTCTGACCCTCGCCGCCGTGCTCGGACTGGCCGTGCCGGGCCGTGCCGAGACGCGGGCGTGGACAGTGATCCCGGACAACCCGATCACCGGCGTGACCGGAGCCGCGATCTGCCCCTATGAGAACCCCGCAAATGGCGTCCACAACTGCCTGTCTCTCGAATGCGTGCCGGGCGAGCCGCTCCTGATTGCGGCCAGCATCGCCGGTTTCGACAGCCCGGACGAGATCGGCCTGACGGTCGAGGTCGACGGCGACCAGCTCTGGGACCTGCGCCTCAGGGCCACCGGCGACGGGCGGTACGTCAAGGGCCTGTCCGGCCCGGCATGGCGCGCGGGGATCGAGGCGTTGCAGGCGGGATCGACCGGCGCGCTCACCTTCTTCACCAACGACTACCTCTGGCACGACCACCTGCCGCTGTCGGGCAGCCGCGAGGCGATCGAACAGGCCCTGTCTGCCTGCTGGCGCGCCGAGATCGACCCGGCCCGCAACCCGGACCGCGCCGCTCGTGACGAGGTCACCGCCTATTGCGTCGACACCCACAATCGCAGCGCCGTCTTGAACGAGGGCTTTACCCGGCAAGACGACGTCGATGGCGATGGCCGCATGGACTGGGTCGTGAACTACGGCACCGCCAACTGCGGCCCCGTCGGCTCGGCCTGGTGCGGCTGGGCGGGCTGCGAAATCGCCGTCCACCTCGCCCGTGGCACCGGCTTCGTTCAGGGGTTCCGCGGCATCGCCGAAGGCTATCGCCCCGTCGAAGGCGGCATGGTCTTTCGCCGCCACGAAAGCGAATGCGCCGCGCACCGCGAGGGCCCCTGCGCCGTCCTTTATCGCTTCACCGCCGAAGGCATGGCCCGCGCGGGCGAGGTCGACTGGCCCCCGAACTAATCCAGGTCTATGGGCATCAGGTCGAAGTAATCGACCGTGTAATGCTTGAAACAGGCCTCGGCCCCGACCTTGCCACAGGCGCTGCCGTGAAAGCTGATCTGGATCGCCCCCGGCTCGCCCTCTGCCACCTCGTAATAGTTGGTTTTCAGAACCCTGATCTTGCGGCCATCCGGGTGCGTGACGAACAGCGCCCCGATGCAGCCCGCCGATCCGCAATAGAGCGTCGGCGCCGTGTCGCAGACCGCCGCTCCATAGTTGATCTCGACGTCCATACGCCCGTCAGCGTTCAGATCGCGATCCGTGCGAAACCCTGCCTGATAGGTAACGGTCCCACCCTGCCGGTGGCAATCGCGCTCGATCTCGTCACGCACCGCCGCCTCGGGGTCGTCGAAGGTGCGCAACCTCACGCTCTGGCCCGCGAAATCCGGCAATCCGCACTGTTCGACGATATAGGTCAGCGCTTTGGTCGAGCCTCGCAGCGTGACCGGAAATCTCTGGTCATCCTGATCCGGCGCCAACATCATCGACAGGGTCGCCGTCGACCCGCGCTTCATGTCCTCCAGCCAATCGAGGTGGCGATACTCGAAGGGCGCGGACCAGACCCGTTCGTCACGCAGCCTCATATCGAACTGACCGGCGCGCCCGCCCTCCGGGATCATCAGCACCTCGAACCGATCCAGCGCGCTCAGAGCGTCCCATTTCTCGACATAGATATTGGCGACGAGTTCGTTCCCATCCTCGCAGGACAGAGAAAAGCAGACCGAGAACGGATCGCCCGTTCCTTTGTGATGATTGAGCGGGCATTCGGTCGCATAATACCCCTCGATCCCCTGCCCCTTGCCCGAAACCCAGTCCGCATGCGCCGGACCCGCTGCAACAGCCCAGACAAATCCCATAAGTCCAATCCAACGCAGCATATCCGCCCCCGAAACCCGTTTTGAAAAATGATGATCCTATGGACTGATCTGACAAAGTCTGACACCCGGCTGTCAAGCACGGCCGATTCTCCGTTTGCGAAGTCCAACTTTGCAAACCTGCACCTTCCGAATGCAGAAACTGCGAAACTACGGATGCTTTGCAAAAATTTGCAATGCGCTCATGCCGATTTCTGCAAATTCTCCTGCCATATGGTCGCAGGTTAACGCCAACAGGCTTGCCCAAAAGACGCTACGTCACTACGCCTTCGCCTGACAGATTGCGGAGGAGGAATTCATGTCGACTTATCAGGACGTCTATGCCGAGTGGCAGGCCGACCCGGAAGCGTTCTGGATGAACGCCGCCGAAGCGATCGACTGGGACCAGAAGCCCTCCAAGGCGCTCTTCGACCTCGGAAACAACCTCTATGAATGGTTCTCCGACGGCATGGTGAACACCTGCTACAACGCCGTGGACCGCCACGTCGAGGCAGGCAAAGGCGATCAGACCGCGATCATCTATGACAGCCCGATCACCGGCGCGAAGGACAAGATCAGCTTCGCCGAGCTTCAGGACCGCGTCGCGCGCCTGGCCGGGGGCCTTGCCGCCAAAGGCGTGACCAAGGGCGACCGGGTCATCATCTATATGCCGATGGTGCCCGAGGCGCTCGTCGCCATGCTCGCCACCGTGCGTATCGGCGCGATCCACTCGGTCGTCTTCGGCGGTTTCGCTTCGAATGAACTGGCCACCCGGATCAACGACGCGCAGCCCAAAGCGATCATCGCCGGGTCTTGCGGGCTGGAGCCGAACCGCACGGTGCCCTACAAACCGCTCCTTGACGGGGCCATCGAGCTTGCCGCGCACAAGCCCGAGTTCACCGTGATCCTCCAGCGTGACGCGCTCGCAGCCGAGATGAAGGACGGCTACGATTTCGACTGGGCCGACATCGCCTCCGCCGATCCGGCGCCTTGCGTGCCGGTCGAGGGCAATCACCCGGCCTATGTGCTCTACACCTCTGGCACCACGGGCCAGCCAAAAGGCGTGATCCGTCACACCGCAGGGCACCTCGTCGCGCTGAACTGGACGATGAAGAACGTCTACAACGTCGACCCGGGCGACGTGTTCTGGGCCGCCTCTGACGTGGGCTGGGTCGTGGGCCACAGCTATATCTGCTACGCGCCGCTGATCCACGGCAACACCACCATCGTGTTCGAGGGCAAGCCCGTGGGCACCCCTGACGCGGGCACCTTCTGGCGCGTCATTTCCGAGCATAACGTGAAGTCGTTCTTCACCGCCCCCACCGCCTTCCGCGCCGTGAAACGCGAAGACCCCAAGGGCGAATACGTCAAGAAATACGACCTCTCCTGCCTCAAGACCGTCTACCTCGCCGGTGAACGCGCCGATCCCGACACGATCGTCTGGACGCAGGATCAGTTGGGAGTCCCGGTGATCGACCACTGGTGGCAGACCGAACTGGGCTACCCGGCGGTCGCGAACCCCGTGGGCATCGAACTCCTTGAAACCAAACTCGGCTCCCCCGCCGTGCCGATGCCGGGCTACGACATGAAAATCCTCGACGAGGGCGGCAACGAACTGGCCCCCGGCCAGCTTGGCGCCATCGTCGCGAAACTGCCGCTGCCGCCGGGCACGCTGCCGACACTCTGGAACGCCGAAGAGCGGTTCCGCAAATCCTATCTCAACACCTACCCCGGCTATTACGAGACGGGGGATGCGGGCTACATGGACGAGGACGGATACCTCTACATCATGGCGCGCACCGACGACGTCATCAACGTCGCCGGCCATCGGCTTTCGACCGGCGGGATGGAGGAGGTTCTGGCCTCCCACCCCGACGTGGCCGAATGCGCGGTCATCGGTGTGACGGACGAGCTCAAGGGCCAGCTGCCGCTGGGCTTTCTCTGCCTCAACGCGGGTGCCGACCGCGACCCGAAAGAGGTTGTGGCGGAATGCGTCAAACTGGTGCGTGACAAAATCGGCCCCGTGGCCGCGTTCAAATCCGCCGTGGTCGTGGATCGACTGCCCAAGACGCGCTCGGGCAAGATCCTGCGCGCCACGATGGTCTCGATCGCCGACAACAAGGAATTCAAACTGCCCGCGACCATCGACGATCCCGCGATCCTCGACGAAATCCGCGAGGCGCTCGAAACCTTGGGTTACGCTAGGGCATAGGCGCGTCACATAGAAAAAACGCTATGTTAACCAACTCGACCACTGGGTCGGGCTGGATTCCCCGTTGAAAACTTGCGAGATTGCATATCGTGCGACGCGTTCCGGCGGCTCTGCGCACGAAGTTTGAGGGCGAACTTGGCAAACGACGCGGGAAATGACTTCGACCAGTCATGGTCTTCGGACGGCTCGGCGCAGCCGGTTCTGGCGCTTGTCCTGAGCACGCCAGAACATGCGGTTTTCTTTGCGGAAGAGGCGTTCTTGCGGGCCGGATGTCAGGTCATCCATGCGCAATCGCTGCCCGAAGCGCAGATTTTGTGTGAAGAGCGGCGACCCGACGTCGTCGTGCTGCCGCTCCGCCTGTCGGGCGAATCGCTCATTCCCTATCTCGGGCATTGCAAGGCGAGCCACGATCCCGGAATCGTGGTCGTCGCCCAGAACGAAGAGATCAACGACGCCGCCGAGGCCATGCGGGCTGGCGCCGACGACTGCTTGTTCCATCCGTTCTCCTCGGCACGCCTGACCCGGACGCTGCGCGCGATCCTCGGGGCCCCGGACGGGACTCCGCCGTTTCGCTTTGACGTGGACCAGACGCCTGCACCTATGCCGCTGCGGGCGCCTGCACCGCGTGCGCGTGAGCCCGAGCCTGAAACGCAATCCGCCACATCGCACGGGATGATTGGCCAAAGCCCCGACATGCGCCGCCTGTTTCGCAAAGTCGACGTGGCGGCCAAGGCTTGCGATCCGGTCCTGATCCACGGCGAGGTCGGCACCGGCAAGACCCGTTTCGCGCAAGCGATCCATGCTGGTTCTGATCGGGCCGATGCGCCCTGCATCACGGTGAACTGCGCCACCCTCGATGGTGGCCAATTCCTTGAAAACGTGTTCGGCCGCGACGAACCCGGGCTCCTCGAACAAGCCAAAGGCGGCACGCTCATCGTCGACAGGCTCGACGAACTCGACCGCGGCATTCAGGGGCGGCTTCTGCCGCTCGTGTCACGTGACCCGAAAGAACGCCCCCACGACGTGCGCATGATCGTGACCCTCACCCGCTCGCCGACCCAGGCGCTGGCCGAGAACCGGCTGCGCGAGGATCTGCTCTACGTCCTGAACGTCATCACCTTCCCCCTGCCCCCTCTGCGCCTGCGCGACGGTGACATGGGGCGGATCATGACCGCCAAGATCACGGAAATCTCCGACGCGCTGAACCGCACCGCACCCAGCGTGGATGCCGAAGCGATGGCGGTCCTGTCGAGCTACCCTTGGCCCGGCAACCTCAGCGAATTGGTCAGCACCCTGCGCGGCGTGCTGCTCACCGCAGACGACGTGATCGGGCGGCGCGACCTGCCGCAGGAACTCGTATGGCACCACGTCGGCAACCAAAAGAACCCGACCAAGCGGTCCGGGGACACGCCTGCGGTCAACGGTCTGGGCTCGCTGGTCGGCAAACGGCTGGCGGACGTGGAACGCGCGGTGATCGAAGCGACCATCGCGGCCGAAGGCGGCTCGGTGCCGCGCGCCGCCAAGGTGCTCGACGTGTCGCCCTCGACCATCTACCGCAAGCGCGAAGGCTGGACGAACCCGTCCTGAGCCTCAGACGAACTGTTCGCGGATCAGCCGTTCTTCCAGCCCGTGACCGGGGTCGAACAGCACTTTGTGCCGGATGTCCGAAGCACTCGTGACCTCGACCGAGGTGACGACACCGGCCGTGCGACTGTCCGCATCCGCCATCACCGGGCGCTTTTCCGGGTCCAGCACGTCAAAGCGCACCGCCGCATCCTTGGGCAACAGCGCGCCACGCCAGCGCCGGGGCCGGAACGCCGCGATCGCGGTCAGGGCCAGAACGTCGGCCCCGATCGGCAGGATCGGGCCATGCGCGGAATAGTTATAGGCGGTCGACCCAGCGGGCGTCGCGATCAGGCAGCCGTCGCAGACAAGCTCGGCCAATCGCTGGCGCCCATCGACGGAAATCGCGATCTTGGCGGCCTGGGGCCCGGCTCGCAGCATCGAGACCTCGTTGATCGCAAGCTTCTCGACCACCTCGCCGCTCGTGGTCGTCGCGCGCATCCTGAGCGGGTTGATGACCTCGAGTTCGGCATCGCCCAGCCGCTCTTCGAGCTGCTCGAGCGCAAATTCGTTCATCAGGAACCCGACCGTGCCCCGGTTCATGCCATAGACCGGCACGTCCAGCTCCTGCGTCGTGTGGAGCGTGTGGAGCATGAACCCGTCACCGCCCAGCGCCACGATCACATCCGCCGCCTCGGGCGCCACATTCCCGTACCGCTCCGACAGATCGACCCGCGCCTTTTGCGCGCTCGTCCCGTCCGATGCCAGAAACGCGAGTTTCGGTCCCATCTGCTGCCCTTTCTGTCCCCGGCCCCGACCCCGGCCTGTCCCCGGCCTGTCCCCGGTCCGGACCCTAGCCAGTCCCCGGCCTGTTTCCTCGGGTGCCGCTTTGGCTCCGAAAGAAACACAAGTTTCCGGTCAGCGCCAGATTTGCCGCGAAATTGCCGGTTCATGTCGCCCGAGACCTTTCAGCAAGCCCGGAATCGCCGTATGTGACCCGCAGATGACAGTCCCAAGGAGACATGCCATGAAGGACATCCGCTCCCCCGGCTTCTTTTCCGAGCCGCTTTCCTCCCGCGATCCCGAAATCTGGGGCGCCATCACTGGCGAACTGGGTCGTCAACGCGACGAGATCGAACTGATCGCCTCCGAGAACATCGTGTCCGCCGCCGTGATGGAGGCACAGGGCAGCGTGATGACCAACAAGTATGCCGAGGGCTATCCGGGCCGTCGCTACTATGGCGGTTGCCAATTCGTGGACGTGGCCGAAGACCTCGCCATCAAGCGCGCGACCGAACTGTTCGGGTGTTCCTTCGCCAACGTCCAGCCCAACTCGGGCTCGCAGGCAAACCAGGGCGTGTTCACCGCGCTGGTCAAACCGGGCGACACGATCCTCGGCATGAACCTCGCCTCCGGCGGTCACCTGACCCACGGCGCGGCCCCGAACCAGTCGGGCACATGGTTCAACGCGATCCAGTATGGCGTGCGCAAGCAGGACAACCTGATCGACTACGACGAGATCGAGGCGCTGGCGAAAGAGCACCAGCCCAAGCTCATTATCGCAGGCGGTTCGGCCATCCCGCGTCAGATCGACTTTGCCAAGTTCCGTGAGATCGCCGACGCGGTCGGTGCCTACCTCATGGTCGACATGGCGCACTTCGCCGGTCTCGTGGCGGCGGGCGAGCACCCCTCGCCCTTCCCCTATGCCGACGTCGCCACCACCACGACGCACAAGACCCTGCGCGGTCCGCGCGGCGGGATGATCCTGACGAACAACGAAGAGATCGCCAGAAAGGTGAATTCGGCGATCTTCCCAGGCATTCAGGGCGGCCCCCTGATGCACGTGATCGCGGCCAAGGCCGTGGCTTTCGGCGAGGCGCTCCAGCCGGAGTTCAAGACCTACCAGAAAGCCGTGCGCGCCAATGCCGTGGCACTGGCCGATCAGCTGATGAAGGGCGGTCTGGACATCGTCACCGGGGGCACCGACACGCACGTGATGCTCGTCGACCTGCGCCCCAAGGGCGTCAAAGGCAACGCGACCGAGAAAGCTCTGGGCCGCGCGCATATCACCTGCAACAAGAACGGCATCCCGTTCGACCCGGAAAAGCCGATGGTCACCTCGGGCATCCGTCTCGGCACCCCCGCCGGCACCACCCGCGGCTTCGGTGAAGACGAGTTCCGCCAGATCGCCGATCTGATCGTCGAAGTCGTCGACGGCCTTGCCGCCAACGGCGAAGACGGCAACGGCGAGGTGGAAGAAGCGGTGAAAGCCAAGGTCGCAGCCCTGTGCGACGCCTTCCCGATCTACCCGAACCACTGATCGAATAGTGCGGGCGGCCAAGGCCGCCCGCGCTTTATGAGCCACGCCCCGCCGTTGGCGGGACGCGGCCGGGCGAGGGGCGCTGCCCCTCGCGCTCCCCGAAGTATTTGTGGAACAGTGAAGGGCCTTTGCGGTTTCGCGGGGCCTGTGTGCGGGCTAGTCTCCCCCGAAAAGGGGCATGGGATGCGCTGGACGGACACACGGGGACTGGAACGTCGTTGGGGCGATTGGGCGCGGGCGCGCCTGCCGGTCGGGGTCGCCGACCTTGTGCTGTTCTGTCTCAAGATGGGCTGGGCCGCACTTTTCGGCCTGCTCCTGATCGTCGCCATCCTCGCCACCCGCGTGATCTGGTCGCCCGACTGGCCGCTTGCCCGTTACGATGCGCTGGTGATCTTTGCCCTCGCCGTTCAGGCGCTATTTCTGGCGGTGAAGCTCGAGACCTGGCGCGAGGCCAAGGTCATTCTGATCTTTCACCTCACCGGCACGGCGATGGAGATCTTCAAGGTCAATGCCGGGAGCTGGGCCTATCCTGAGCCGGGGCTCGTGAAGCTCTGGGGCGTGCCGCTGTTTTCCGGCTTCATGTATGCCTCGGTCGGCAGCTTCATGGCGCGGGTGATCCGCATCTTCGACATGCGTTTCGCGCCCTACCCGCCCTTCGGGGCCTCACTGGCGCTGGCGCTCGCGATCTACGTGAATTTCTTTTCCCACCACTTCCTGCCCGACATCCGCATCGCGTTGTTCGCGGCCACCGTGATCCTGTTCTGGCACACCCGCATCACCTACCGTGTGCGCCGGGTGCATTGGATGCCGATGGTCCTCGCCGCTGTGCTGTCGTCGTTCTTTCTGTGGGTGGCCGAGAACATCGGGACCAACACCGGCACATGGGTCTATGCCGGTCAGGGCGCGTGGGAACTGGTGAGCCTGTCCAAGATGGGCAGTTGGTATCTGCTGCTCTACGTTAGCTTCGTCTCGGTCACGCTGGTCTATCGTGACGCGCTCGAGGAGCGGCCGCTCAGATCAACCCTCGCCAGCCCATCACAGCCAGAGCGATCCCCATGACGATGAGGATATTCAGCGCATTGCCCGCCAACCAGTGAATGGCGAGGCTCTTGCGCCGGTCCCAGGCATCGACGCTTTCGAGCCATCCTTCGGCGCGCTTGGTCCCGATCTCGATCCGGGCATAATCCACCTGCGGCGCGAGTTTGGGGTGATCGGTGCGGTCCAGCGCCTCGACCAGCACGTCGAGTTCGCGCCGCACCCAGCGCGGAATACGCCGTCCGGCCCGGCGGGTCTTGGCGCGCAGCCCGTCACCCCGGATATCCAGTCGCTCTTCCATCAGCTTGGCCAGCCGGTCTGCGCGGTCGTGTAGGTCCATATCCTCGCCTTTCCGCGTGACAGTATGCCAAGGGTCTTTCGGCCACAACGCCCCCGCGCTATGGGAAAGCATGCTTGCGATGGAAACATATGGGGAGGACACCTCCCACCCGCCGATCCTGATCATCCACGGCCTGTTCGGATCGGGCCGCAACTGGGGCGTGATCGCCAAGCGTCTGTCAAAGGACCGGCGCGTGGTCGCGGTCGACATGCGCAATCACGGCGACAGCCCGCGTGAGGACACGCAGGATTATCCCGGCATGGCCGAGGATCTGGCCCAAGTCATCGACGAGATCGGCGGCCCGGCGGATGTGATCGGTCATTCGATGGGCGGCAAGGCGTCGATGGTTCTCGCGCTCGCCCACCCGGACAAGGTCAACCGCCTGATCGTCGCCGACATCGCGCCCGTCGCCTACACCCACACCCAGATGCATCTGGTCGAGGCGATGCAGGCGCTGGACCTTGCAGCACTGGACAGCCGCTCCGACGCCGATGCCGCGCTGGCGCAGTCGGTCGATGAGAAATCGGTCCGGGCGTTTCTGCTCCAATCGCTCGATGTGCGCGGCAAGGCGTGGAAACTGAACCTCGACGTGCTCGCCCGCGACATGGAAAAGATCACCGGGTTTCCCGAGGTGTCCGGCACTTATGACGGCCCTGCCCTGTTTCTCGCGGGGGCCGAGAGCGATTATGTCCGCCCCGAGCATCGTGAGCGCATCAAGGCGCTGTTTCCCGAGGCCAAGCAGGCCAAGATCCCCGGTGCGGGGCATTGGCTTCATGCGGAAAAGCCGCGGGAGTTCGAAGCCGCCGCGCGCGCGTTCTTCGATATCTGAGACCTCACCGTCACGTGTTTGCCCGTGAGGGGCCCGCCCCTCGCCGATGGCGCGCGCAGGGTGCAGTTAGATGCGGTACATGACGAGGACCGCATGATGATCGACCGCCGCCAATTCGCCCTGTCGCTGGGCGCCGCTCTATCCGCCCCGGCCCTGTTGCGCGCCCAGTCAGGCGGGGCCGATGCGCTGCGCGAGGCGGTCAGCGGGCTAGGTCAGATGCATGCGATCCTCGTGCATTCCGGCGATGATGTGATTTTGGAAGACGCCTTGCGCGGGCCGGGTCTGGACCGGGTCGCGAACATTAAATCCTGCTCGAAAAGCCTTGTCGGATTGCTTCTGGGCGAAATGATCTCGGCAGGCACAATCCCCAGCGTCGATGCGAGGCTGGGCGATGTCGCGCCTTCGATCATTCCGTCCAACGCGACCGAGGGCGTCGCCGATCTGACGATGGAGGACCTCGTCACCCTGCGCATGGGGTTGGAGCGGACCTCGGGCGGCAATTACGGCGCGTGGGTATCGTCGCGCGATTGGGTCGGCTATGCGCTAAGCCGCGAGAGGATTTCCGAGAACGGCGGCCGGATGCTGTATTCCACCGGGACCACCCATGTTCTGGGGGCCGCGCTTGCGACCGCCGCGGATGAGACGCTGCTCACGCTCATGCGGCGTCACCTCGGCACGCCTTTGGGCATCGAGATTCCGTCATGGACGCGCGATCCGCAGGGCTTCTACTTCGGCGGCAACGAAATGGCGCTGACGCCGCGCGATATGCTGCGCGTGGCGCGCGCGATGCGTGATGGCGGGCAACTCGACGGCGAACAGGCGCTGTCGGCGGACTGGATCGCCGCTTCGCAGGAGCCGCGCACGCAATCCCCCTATTCGGGCCTGTCCTACGGTTACGGCTGGTTCATGTCCGGCAGCGGCTGGACGCTGGCGCGCGGTTACGGTGGGCAGATCATCGCGGCCCATGCGGAGCGCGGGCTGGCCGTGGCGATCACGTCGGACCCGATGCAACCCGCCCGCTCTGGTGGATATTTCGGCGATCTGATGCGCCTTCTCGACGGCCCGATCCTGTCGCTCTCGGCCTAGGCGCGTTCGGCTTCGGCCACCGCGAGGTGGGCCATTTTCAGCACCGCCTCGCGGTTTTCCGCCACCGCGATGAAGCGCGCGTTGTGGCAGAACTTGGCGCCCGGCACGCCGCTCGCCGCCTCCAGCGCCGTGTCGGTCAGCCCGGCCCAGCCCTCTGGCAGATCGGCCCGGCTTTCGAACGTATCCGCCCCGACCCGGATCGTAGTCAGCGCCCAGTCGGTGTCGCGCGGATGGACGACGAAGAGCATGTGATCCGCCCCCGCCTTTTCCACGGCGGAGCGGAACGGCATCCCCATCGGCAGTTCCAGCACCCGCGAGGGGCCAGCCGCCGCGATCGCCTCCATAACCATGCCTTCGGCCCGCGCCTTGCCTGCGCGCCGCCTGACTTCGGCCTCGACAAAAGCCCGCGCCACGGGGAGCGCGGCATGAAATGCCGTGTCGTCGGCCTCGGGCGAGCGGTCGTCGAAAGCAGGCTTGAGGCTTTCCAGCAGCACCGGCAGCGTCAGCCCGGCCAGCGGCCCCGCGACCGAGGGCGCAATGGCCCCGTTGTCGAGCAGATCGACGGGCAGCACAAAGCCCCGGTCGAACGAGGCGAACACCGCCTCGCGATGCGCCTCGGGCACCTCTAGCGCGGCGAGATAGTCCATGCCGTAGCGCGCCCAGATCAGTCCGAACGAGCTGTAGGGCTGGCCGTCCGGGCGCTGTGGTGCCGGACGCTGATGGTGGTCGAAAATCCCGGCCTCTGCATCATAGTCCCGGCCGACGTCATAGATCACTTTGCCCGCACCGGGCGTGATCCAGTCGGCATCGCGCGAACGCACGAGCACCGCCTCGGGAAAGAGCCGCGTGAGCACGACCGAGGCCAGAAGCTCATCGGCATGGAAGCCACCCGAATGGGTGACGAGGTGGGTGATGGTCATGTCGGTGCCTCGAAAAAGAAACGGGCGACCGATCCGGCCGCCCTGCCTGTCGTCAGATGTCTGCGCTCAGTGCGTCCAGACCTGCCGCCGGTTGGTGGCGAAGTTATCGCCGTAGCCGCCGGGCCGGATGTTGGCCTTGCGCTTGTGCGGCTCCATCACCACGGCGTCGATGCCCTTTTCCTTGGCATAGTCCAGCGCCGCCTCTTTCGTGTCGAAGCGGATGCGCACTTGGCTCTGGGTGTCCGAGGAACTGGTCCAGCCCATCAGCGGGTCGATCTCGCGCGCCTCGTCCTGTGCGAAATCCAGCACCCATTGCTTGGTGCGGGCTTGACCGGAGGTCATCGCGTTACGGGCGGGTTTGTAGATGCGGGCGCGCATGTCTGCCTCACGTGTTGGCTATCAGAACCCCTGTTTTATCAATCAAAAGGCGGGGCCTTCGCAAGGGCAAAGGCACCCGCCTCAGGAGGGAAACTGAAAGTTGACTGCCGGCCCCGACGAGGGAGCGAGGGGTGGGGTGGGTGTTCGTCGGAGCCGACAGCCGGTCTGCTGCTTGCAAAGACAAGGTAACAACCCTCGGTGGTACGGCGCAACGGAAAACTACAACCTTTACGGATAAAGAATCAGAAAACTCTCCCTAAGGTAGTAAGATTCTCGTAACTTTTGAGAGGGGGATCGCGACCCTTTCCGGCCTCGCGCCGAAAGCGGCGCGCGGGGCATGGACCGAAGAGATCATGAGGCAAAATACCCCGGCGTCAGCGCCCCGGCACACTCACCAGATCAGGGGAGTGATTCGGCCTCAAGCGGCATGACGCGCCACCGCGCATCTGACCGGACCGCCGAAACCGGGGCCCCGCTCGTCGTATCACTGCCTCAACCGACGCAATCAGGCGGCGCCTGATCGCTCCTGTCAGCGCGTCCTATATGGATGTCTCAGTTCGATTGAGACGGCGGGTCGGGAAATGCCCCGCCATACGACCGCCGGGCCACAGGTTCCTCCCCTCTCCTGCCACCTCCTGTCAGGAGAACGACCGATCTCACCCGCTTCGCCCTTGAATGAGGGCAAAAAGAGAACAACTGTGTGGCCCGAAGGAGTCTCCCATGCCCGACAGCCCCCTCACCTCGCCCACCATCGCGCCGACCGCCCGGCCCAAGCTCGAAGGCGGTATCCGGTTCCGCATGAACACCGAGTTCAAACCGGCGGGCGACCAGCCCACGGCCATCGCGGAGCTGTCGGCGGGCGTCGAGAATGGCGAGCAGGATCAGGTGCTTCTGGGCGCGACCGGCACCGGCAAGACCTACACGATGGCCAAGATCATCGAGGAAACCCAACGCCCCGCCATCATCCTCGCCCCGAACAAGACGCTCGCGGCCCAGCTTTACGGCGAGTTCAAAGGCTTCTTCCCCGACAACGCGGTCGAATACTTCGTCTCCTACTACGACTATTACCAGCCGGAGGCCTATGTGCCCCGGTCGGACACCTTCATCGAGAAGGAAAGCCAGATCAACGAACAGATCGACCGGATGCGCCACTCGGCGACCCGCTCGCTCCTCGAACGCGACGACGTCATCATCATCGCCTCCGTGTCGTGCATCTACGGCATCGGTAGCCCCGAGACCTACACCGCCATGACGCAGGACATCACGGTGGGCGAGGAATACGACCAGCGCGCCATGATGAAAGACCTCGTGGCGCAGCAGTATCGCCGCAACGACAACGCCTTTGACCGTGGCAGCTTCCGCGTGCGCGGCGACAGCTTGGAAATCTGGCCCTCGCACCTCGAGGATCGCGGCTGGCGCCTGTCGTTCTTCGGCGAGGAACTGGAGTCGATCACTGAATTCGACACGCTGACTGGCGCCAAGACCGACAACCTCGAAAAAGTCCGGGTCTACGCCAACTCCCACTACGTGACGCCCACGCCGACGCTGCGTCAGGCCATCGAGGGCATCAAACGCGAGCTTACCCTCCGCCTCGCCGAATTCGAGAAGGACGGCAAACTGCTGGAGGCGCAGCGGCTCGAACAACGCACCCGTTTCGACCTCGAAATGCTCGAGGCGTCCGGGTTTTGCAACGGGATCGAGAACTACTCCCGCTACCTTACGGGCCGCGCGCCGGGCGAACCGCCCCCCACCCTGTTCGAATACATCCCGGACAACGCCATCGTCTTTGCGGATGAAAGCCACGTGTCTGTCCCGCAGATCGGCGGCATGTACCGGGGCGACTACCGGCGCAAGTTCACGCTGGCCGAACACGGCTTCCGCCTGCCCTCCTGCATGGACAACCGCCCGCTGAAATTCGAGGAATGGGACGCGATGCGCCCCCAATCCGTCTTTGTCTCGGCCACCCCGGGCAACTGGGAGCTTGAGCGGACCGGCGGCGTCTTCACCGAACAGGTCATCCGCCCCACCGGCCTCCTCGACCCGCCCGTCGAAATCCGACCCGTCGAGATGCAGGTCGACGACCTCCTCGACGAGGTGCAGAAGGTGGCGAAAGCCGGATACCGCACCCTCGTCACCACGCTAACCAAGCGCATGGCCGAGGATCTGACCGAATACATGCACGAACAAGGCATCCGCGTGCGTTACATGCACTCGGACATCGACACGATCGAACGCATCGAAATTCTGCGCGACCTGCGCTTGGGTGCCTTCGACGTGCTGATCGGCATCAACCTGCTGCGCGAAGGTCTGGATATCCCCGAATGCGGCCTCGTCGCCATTCTCGACGCGGATAAGGAGGGCTTCCTGCGCTCCGAAACCTCCCTCATCCAGACCATCGGCCGCGCCGCACGCAACGCCGACGGCCGCGTCATCATGTACGCCGACCGCATCACCGGCTCGATGGAACGCGCACTGGCCGAAACCGACCGCCGCCGCGCCCGCCAGATCGCGTACAACGAAGAACACGGCATCACCCCCGCCACGGTGCGCAAGAACGTCGAGGACGTCCTCGCCGGGCTTTACGCGGGCGACACCGACATGAACCGCGTGACCGCGACCGTGGACAAGGTCGGCATCGGCCAGAACCTGCAGGCGCATCTGGAGGGCCTGAAGGAAGAGATGCGCAAGGCGGCGGAGAACCTCGAGTTCGAGGAAGCCGCAAGGCTGCGTGACGAGGTCAAACGTCTGGAAGCGGTCGATCTGGCCGTGGCCGACGACCCGATGGCGCGTCAATCCGCGGTGGAGGCTGCGGGGGCGAAGGCGGTCAAGGGGCGGTCGACGGCTGGGAAGCCGGGTCAGCGGGCTGGACGCAGGGGAAAGCGTTAACCTTCGTTAATTGACATTAACGAGTTGTTAACCATTCTTAACGAATGGTTAACGCGAAAACGGCTATCCTCTCCTTTTGTATGGCAACCCTCGGCGTGACGGGAGCGAACGCTGAGAATTGCAACCGGGAGTCTTTCGGCTCGTGGTCTCAGAAAAATCTCCTCGACACGAGGAACTTTGTCTTGGCGCGAGACGCGTTGGGAGAGATCGACTGGTTCGAATACTCTTCCGGAAAATACCGTGTCGTTCGATCAACTTGGCGCGATGCGTTAACTGGCAAAATCCATTATCATCAAGTTGCCGAGCAGCTTGATGTCGATCACATTATCCCGGTGTGTTTTGCGTATCAGCGCGGCGCGGATCTTTGGGACGAATCCAAGCGGAAGGCTTTCTATAACGACTCAAGGTTCTTGATTGTAACGCATGAGTCGGTGAACGCGGCAAAAGGCGTATTAGCGCCTTGGGACTTTGTTCCGATCAACAGGACCGCCGCTTGCTCCTATGTTACGCGGTTTAGAGAGGGTGTTGTCGAGTACGAAATTGAGCTTTCTCAATCGGAGTGGAAATTGCTTGACGATCATCTGAACGATGCTTGCGTGACCAAACCGGCGGAGCACCCAAGCTAACCATAGCTGCGAAGGGCGAAGTTTCATGTGTGGAGGGTTGGGTTCATATAGATCGCTTCCGCGCCCGAGGTCGGGGCCTCATTCAAACTTGAGAGTCGATGCCAGCCCCGTGGGGCGGTGTCAGCGCGCACTTTTTGGCTTTGCCAATATTAACCCCGCGGAAAGAGCGTACTACTGCGACATGGACCAACACGCACGGAACCAAGGCCGATTGGCCGCCGTGCGAGCGCCTGCCCGTCCCGGCGGGGAGGCGCTTCTCATCCACCAGCGCCCACGCCGACCCGAGCAATGACACGGCACCATTAAGCGCCCCGCTCACCCGACAAAAGCGCCACACATCCTTGATGCGCACCTCCGGTGCGACGGACAGGCGCGCACACGGCTCCGAACTTGGTTCGGCCGTCGGGCACGACGCATTCCCGCGCTCAACCTAAGCCGCACCGCCTCAGATAAACGGCACGAACGGGATCCCCCCGCCGCAGCCGCTCAATGTCACCAGCACTGCCAAAGCCATTCCGATCCGCATCTGCTCACCTCTTCCTGTTCTGCCAGCGCGCCCAAGCTCAGGCCGCGTCGACTGTAGATCACTATAGCATCCAGATCGCCGCTGCACGGCATTGCGCCGAACCCCGTACGCGCGGTCTGCGCGGGATCGGGTTGCTCCGTGATCTGTCTCGTGCCGCGTCGCATGCCGGGTTCACCCAGCGGATGGCGCTTTGATCCATCGCCGCCATTGCGCTCCTTTGCGTGTCCCAGCTGCGCGAGGTCACCCTTGGGCCGGTCTCGCCGCGCTCATCGCGCGGGGCGCGATTCGCCCCGGCACAGGCGCGGAGCGCATCGGCGGCTCTGAGGTCCGGCGCATCGAACGCCCGGTTTTGGTCATCCTCCAGCGGCGCGGCGCCGCAGTCTCGCCAAGGTACGGCGTCAGCCAGACCATTCGCGCCACAATCAAGTGGACCTTAACCATCCAGACCAAAACGACTCACGGCTTTCCACTGATCTCTCCTAGCTCCGGGGCGACACCGGATGACGAGAAGGGACGACGATGGAAACGACAGACCAAGACACGGCGGGCAGCTGGACGCTGGCGGGAATCGGCGCGACCCACGCCGCTCTGCTGGATGACGGCGCGCTGCCGGGTGCGACGACCGCACCGATGGATGCGTGCGGCGCGCAACTGGCGCTTGCCGCGCTTCAGGCGCGCAGGACGCTGCCTGCGGAGCTCTTCTCGCACGATCCGACACTGACACTCTGGGCGTCCCTGTGCCTGCCCTCGCCCGCAGACCTTGCTCACATCGGGGAGAACCGGACATGACCGCCACCGTCCTCGTCGTCGACGATTCCCCCTCCGTGCGGCAACTGGTGTCGAACACTCTGGAGGCCAGCGGCTACGCCACCTTTACCGCGAGCGACGGGCAAGAAGCGCTGGACCTCTCGGAAGGCAGGCGCCCGGACGCCGTGATCACCGACCAGAACATGCCGCGCCTCGACGGGCTCGGGTTCTGCGAAGCCTTTCGGGCGCGACCCGGCAATCAGGGCGTCCCGATCATTTTCCTGTCCACCGACGACGCGGACACGCTGAAGGCACGCGCACGGGCGGCCGGGGCCATCGGCTGGATGATCAAGCCGTTCGACCAGCAAAAGCTGCTCGCCGTGATGGGAAAGGTGCTGCCGATATGACGACCGACGCTATGGACACCTTCCGGGCCGAGGCCGACGCGCTCGTCGAGTCGCTCGAGGCCGCGCTGCTCAAGCTCAAGGACGCGCCCGACGACCGTGATCTGATCGACGCCGTGTTTCGTGATCTGCATACCCTGAAAGGGAGCGGCGCGATGTTCGGGCGGCAGGATATTGCCAGCTTCATCCACAGCTTCGAAACCGCGTTCGAAGACGTTCGGGCCGGTCATGTGGCGGTGGACGACGTGCTGGTCAACATCAGCCTCGCCGCGCGCGACCACGTGGCGGCGCTGCTCGCCGATCCGTCCGCTGGCGAAGGCCGGGCTATTCTCGCCGACCTGTCAGAACATCTGTCGCGCGCCCTTGTCGGCGCCGCGCCGGACTGGCGGCTGCAGTTCTATCTGCCCTCGGACACGCTCGCGCTTGGCGGTCGCCCCGAGATCGTGCTCGACGAATTGCGCGCTCTGGGCGCGTGGGAGGTGACGGCGCATCTGGACCGGCTTCCACCGCTCGCAGCGATGGACCCGACCCAGTTCTATCTCGGATGGTCCGCGCGCCTGCCCGGCGACACGCCCGAGGACGCGATCCGCGACGTCTTTCTGTTTCACGACACCGGGCTCGACCTGACACTGGCGCGCAGCGACGAAGGCGAGGCTTTCGTTGCCCCTGCTCTGCCCGGTGTGGACGCCGTCAGCGAAGCGGACAAGCCCGCCGCCGCACCGTCGTCCCTGATGCGTGTGCCCTCTGAGCGGTTGGACGACCTGATGGATCGCGTGGGCGAACTCGTCATCGCTGAAAGCCGTCTGGTCGAGCTTGCCGCCCGGATCGGCGATCCCGGTCTCGTCTCGGTGGCCGAGGATATCCAGCGGCTCGCCACCGCGATGCGCGATACGACCATGTCCGTGCGCATGACGCCCATCGGCGCGATTTCGGGCCGGTTCCGGCGGCTTGTCCACGATCTGTCGGACACGCTCGGAAAGCCAATCGACTTTGTCACCGAAGGCGAAGAGACCGAACTGGACAAGACCGTCGTGGACCGTCTGACGGAGCCGCTCCTGCATATCATCCGCAACGCGGCGGATCACGGGCTTGAACCCGCCGAGACACGGCTGGCCGCGGGTAAAAGCCCGGCCGGAACCGTCCGGCTGGCGGCCAGCTATTCCGGCGCCGAGGTGCTGATCGTCATCGAAGACGACGGGCGCGGGCTGGACGGGCCTGCGATCCGCGCCCGCGCGGTCGAACGGGGCCTGCTGAGCGAAGGCGCCGACCTGACCGATGACGAGGTTTTCGCGCTGATCTTCGAGCCCGGCTTTTCGACCGCGTCCGAAGTGACCGAACTGTCCGGGCGCGGTGTCGGCATGGACGTGGTGCGGCGCACCATCGAGGATCTGCGCGGCGTGATCGAGGTGAGCAGCGAACCGGGTCACGGCACCCGCGTCACCCTGCGCCTGCCGCTGACGCTGGCGATCATCGACGGGCTGTTGGTGGAGGTCGCGAACGAACGTTTCGTCATCCCGCTCGCCGCCGTGGACGAGATCGTGGAACTGCCCGCCGAACACGCGACGGACGAGAGCGGGAATGCCTTTCTCGACATCCGCGACACGCTGGTCCCGTTCCTGCGGCTTCGGCGGCTGTTGTCCTCGACCGGCGAGCCGGACCCGCACCAGAAGGTCATCGTCGTGACCAGCGGCGACGGGCGGATCGGGCTGGTGGTCGACCGGATCATCGGGACCAACCAGACCGTCATCAAGCAGCTTTCACCGCTTCATGCCGGGCTCAAGACCTTTTCCGGCGCGACCATCCTTGGCGACGGCGCCGTGGCCCTGATCCTCGACGTGCCGCAGCTCGTCTCAAAGGGACAATCCGTGACCGAACAGGGGAGGCATGCCGCATGAATGCGATAAGCCCGACACTCAGCCCGCCCGCCACCGGCGACGTCGTCACCTTTGCGCTTTCGGGCGAAGTGCTGGCGGTGCCTGCCGCCTGCCTGCGCGAAGTGATCGAGCCGGTGGCCGTCACCCGCGTTCCGGGTGCCTCGGCCTTTGTCCCCGGCATCATCAACGTGCGCGGCTCGGTCGTGCCGCTTGCCGACCTGCGCATTCCGCTCAGGGCAACCGACGCGGCGCGCACGGAGGGCGGCAAATTCCTCGTCCTCGAGCTCACCCTCGGCGGGCAGGACACCATCGTCGGCGTTATCGCGGACGCCGTGCACGAAGTCACCCGGATCGAAGCCGGAGACCTTGAAACCATTCCCCCGGTCGGCACCCGCTGGCCAGCTCAATACGTGGCGTCGGTCGGCCGTTGGTCCGGCAAGTTCGTCACTCTTCCCAACCTGACGGCGATCTTCGCGGATTACCTTGCAGGCCACCTCGGGCACGGCACACCCCATGCCACACACACCGATGCCCCCCATGACGCGGAGACACGCTGATGCGACTGACACTCAAACTGAAACTAGCAGCGACCTTTGTGGTCCTGATCGCCATGTCGGGTTTCGGCATGTTCACAGCCATGAACCGGTTGTCCGACATGAGCGACCGGGTCACGAACCTTGTGCAAGGCGACGCCGAGCGCGTGCGACTGTCCGAGGAACTGGTCGCTGAACAACTTCGCGTGCAGCGCGACATCCGCGAATACATTCTGGCGACCGACAGCCGGAACCGACAGGAAATCCTTCGGGCAATGGAAACGGCGCGTGGCACCCATACGGAAATTCGCGATGCGCTCTATGCGCTGGCCACCGCCGACGGTCAGGCCGCTCTGCGCGAATACGACGGCGTGTCCGAGGAAATCCGCACCGTGAACGACCACGCGATCGAACTGGCCGATGCCGGAGATGCCACGGGCGCATTCCGCCTTGTGAACAACCAAGGCCGCACCCTGTGGAAGCAGATGGAACCGATGGCGAAATCCATCCTCGACATCAACCGGGAGCGGATGGCCGAAGCGGATCAAAATTCCAACGTCGATTACGCCAATGCACGCCAGTTGCTGTTGCTCCTGACCGCAGGCGCGGCGATCATCGGTGCTGTCGGGGCCTTCTGGATGACGATGACGATCAGCCGGGGTCTGGCCCGTGGTGCGGCGCTGGCCGAAAAGGTGGCCGCAGGCGACCTGACCGAAACCGTTACCCTGCGCGGCAATGACGAGATCACCGACCTTCTGTCCACGCTGAATGGCATGGTCGAACGGCTGCGCAAGGTCGTGGGCGACGTGACCATCGGGTCGGGCAACGTGGCCTCGGGCGCTGGCGAGATGGCCTCGACTTCAGAGCAACTGAGCCAAGGCGCGACCGAGCAGGCATCGTCGACCGAAGAAGCCTCGTCGTCGATGGAGCAGATGACGGCGAACATCAAACAGACCGCCGAGAACGCGACCGAAACCGAAGCGATGGCCGAAAAGTCTGCCGCCGATGCCCGGTCGTCCGGCAAGGCCGTGGCCGATGCCGTCGCCGCGATGAAGACCATCGCCGAACGCATTATGGTGGTGCAGGAAATCGCTCGTCAGACCGACCTTCTGGCGCTCAACGCCGCCGTGGAAGCGGCGCGAGCGGGCGAGCATGGCCGCGGCTTCGCCGTCGTCGCCTCGGAGGTGCGCAAACTCGCCGAACGCAGCCAGACCGCTGCGGGTGAGATCAGCAGCCTGTCGGGCAACACGGTCGATGTCGCCGAAGAAGCGGGCCGGATGCTGGAGGGGCTCGTGCCCGACATCGAGCGCACCGCCCAACTCGTCAGCCAGATCTCGGGCGCGAGTCAGGAACTGGCGACGGGTGCCAGCCAGGTGAACCTCGCGATCCAGCAGCTCGACAAGGTCACGCAGGAAAACACCGCCGCTGCCGAACAGATGTCGTCCACCTCGGAAGAACTGGCTGCACAGGCCGAAACGCTGCGCGCCACCATGTCCTTCTTCCGCCTGAGCGAGGACACCGGACCAGCGAGCCGCCCCGCGCCGAAACGCGCAGCCCCGGCGAAATCGTCCAAAACCGGCGGTGGTTTCGACTTCGACATGAGCGTGAGCGAAGACGATCTCGACGCCGAGTTCGTTCGCGCCAGCCGCGCGGCTTGATCCGCCGGCACCCCGGCCTGCGCTCCCCCCCCCCTCCCGGAGCGCAGGCCCACCCCATTTCACACGAGGCAGGAGCCCCACATGTCCTTGCAAGAGACCGTTCTGACCTTTGCCGTTGATGGCACCTTGTTTGCCCTGCCCGTCGCCCCGGTCGTGGAGATCCTCGACCTCAAACCGATCACCCCCCTGCCACACACGCCGCCACAGGTGCTGGGCCTGATCGACAGGCGCGGCACCTCGGTCCCCGCACTCGACATGCGGATCATGCTGGGGCGGATGGACGGGGCCGACACAGAAACGACCCGGATCATCGTGCTGCGCATTCCCGAGGTGGGCGACAACCCCAAGTTCATCGGTCTGCGCGTCGACAAGGTGATCGAAGTCGCGACACTGGACGACGACGGAAGCGCACCGCTGCCTGAAGCGGACCTTTTGGACTGGAACGAACGGCTGGTCGCCGGGATCGGCCGCCGGAACGGTGAATTCGTCACCCTGCTCGACGTCGCGGGGCTGTTCAAAGGCGAGGGCGCCTTGCTCGCCGCCTCGATCCTTGGCGATGCGGCGTGACCTCATGCAAGCGGCACAGGAACGGACTGCGACCGACCGGCTTAGGGCGACCGTTGAGCAGGTGACCGGGATCAAGCTTCCCGCCGGGAAGGATCTGATGATCGAAAGCCGGTTGCGGCGGCGCATCCACGAGCTTGGCTTCGACAGTTTCGGCCAGTACCTTGAGCTGCTGTTCAAAGGCGGCAAGCTCGACGAAGAGTTGCCGCTCATCATCGACCAGTTGACCACGAACAAGACCGATTTTCATCGCGAGAAGCCGCATTTCGACTTTTTCACCGAGGTGATCGTTCCCGAACTCGCCGCACGGCGCGGTGGCCGGGTCCGCGTGTGGAGCGCGGCATCGTCCTCGGGCGAAGAAGCCTGGACCCTCGCGATGTATCTGGCCGACGCCGCGGCCGCCTACCCCGGTCTGGATTGGGTGATCCTCGGCACGGATATTTCGCGCCGCGTGCTCGCCATCGCGAACAGGGCCGTGTACCGCATGGCCAGCTTTGCGCCCCTGCCCCAGCACATGCGCGCGCGCTATGTCATGGAGGGCCGGGGCGATGACGCTGCCGGGCGGATCGTTCCCGAGCTTCGCGCCCGCGTCCGGTTTCAGCGTATGAACCTGACGCACATTCCCTATGACGTCGACCGAAACCTCGACGTGATCTTTCTGCGCAATGTCCTGATCTACTTCCCGCCGGACCTGCAAGCGCGGGTGATCGCGGCGATGACGGATCATCTCAGGCCCGGCGGCTATCTGTTCGTCGGGCACTCGGAAAGCATGGTCGTGCGGCACCGCACCCTGCGCCAATGCGCCCCCGGCGTCTTTCAGAAAGTGAGCGACTGATGCCCCACCGTATTAACGTGCTCATCATCGACGACAGCGTCTCGGCGCGCCGGGTTCTGGTCGATACGCTGCGCCCCCATCCCGACATCGCGATCTTTGGCGAAGCGGGCGACGCGTTCGAGGCCGCCCGAATGATGCGCGACCGCTTGCCCGACGTGATCCTTCTGGATCTCGAGCTCCCGAAGATGGACGGGCTGACGCTTTTGTCCAAGATCATGGCCCAGCATCCGATCCCGGTCATCATCTGCTCGAGCCACAGCGAAGCCGGATCGCGCATCGCGATGCGGGCGCTGGAGGCAGGAGCGGTCGACGTGATCGCCAAATCGAGCCTTGGGCGTGGAGCGGCGCATGAAGCCCAAGTCCTGCTCGGCGACAAGGTCGTCGCTGCCGCCCTGTCGCGCCAGAAACGCACTCCGAGGGGCCTGCCGATGCGCAAGGTTCCCGCGCCCATGACGCCCGGCCCGAAGCACACGGCCGATGTCATTCTTCCGCCACCGCGCCCCGGCGGTGTCGTGCCGCATACGATGCAACCCCTGATCGCCATAGGCGCCTCGACGGGCGGGACCGAGGCGCTTCGCGATCTCCTCCCCCAACTAGGGCGCGGCATGCCGCCGGTGGTGGTCACGCAGCACATGCCGGAGAATTTCACGGCCGCCTTCGCGGCCCGACTCAACACGCTCTGCGAGGCAGAGGTACGCGAAGCCACGAATGGCGACCGCCCCCAGCGTGGCCAGATCTTTGTCGCGCCCGGCAACCGTCACATGATCCTGCGCCGTCAGGGCAGCGGATATCGGATCGAGATTGTCGACGGCCCGCAGGTGTCCCGCCACCGCCCGTCTGTCGATGTGCTGTTCCGTTCGGTCGCCATCGCCGCCGGGCCCGCCGCGATTGGCGTTCTGTTAACGGGAATGGGCGATGATGGCGCGCGCAGCATGTTGGAACTGAAAGCAGCCGGAGCCGAGACGATCGCACAGGACGAACCTACGTCAGTTGTCTGGGGCATGCCGGGCGAAGCTGTCAGACTCGGCGCGGCCCGGCGCGTGGTGCCCCTGAACCAGATCGCGCCGGAACTGGCACGGGCCTTGCACATGCGCGACGTGGCGCGCTCATGACGGCGGACCCGACGACCCGTGACGACCTATCCGAACAGGCGGTCCGATCCCTCGGGCGCAGTATCGAAGAGGGATTTGAACGGGCCGGGCGCACGATGTTTTCGCTTATCGGTGCCTTGCGCGACCAGAAATCCCGGCTAGAGCGGATCGCGGAAGCCTTTCGTCCGGATCGCCGCGATTGGTTGCGTGATACATCGCAATCACTGGCCAAACGGATGCAGGCGCGCGCCGCGCGACTGGGCGCATTGGGCGACGCCGTGCGCGCCCTCGAAGTGGAGCGGGACAATCTCGACCGCCAACTTGACGGTCAGAAGAAAGAGAACCGCATGGCCGTCATGGTCGCGACGAATGCGCGTGTCGTTAGCCGTACCATCGCAAAAGATGGCAATGCCATCGAAGTTTTCGCTCAGGATGTGAGCCGGATCATCGACGCCTCAGCGGATCATACCGAGACGCTTCAGGCCGCTCTCGAAACGGCGGAAACCCTGTTGGCCGACGTCGCCCGAAGGACACGCGGCGCGGCCGCACAGTCGCAGGTCGTCAGACAACTCGCCGACTGGCTCGCCGGGCAGCTTGACGCGCTGGCGCAATCCGACCGGGTCAGACATACGGCGGTCGCCGTCACATCCCACGTCAGCGCGCTGTCAGCCGACCTCAACACCCTCGTGGCCAGCTTACAGGCAGGCGATGCGGCGCGTCAGCGGCTCGAGCATGTGGTGGCCATTCTGGAACGCGCCGCGACGCAACGCGCGCCGGTGCGCCGCCAGTTGTCCGACCTCGCCCTACATCAAGCGATCGGCACCCTCGACGATCTGGTCTCGGCCTTGGACTCCAGCCTCGCCCTTATGGCGCAGCTCGAAGACGCATGGGAGCAGGCGGCGATCAGGTCAGGCGAACTCGGCGACAGCACGACCGGGTTCGAGCTTGGCCTCATGCATACAAAGGCGCACGAGCTCGACCAAGCGGTAGGCGCCACCCTTTCAGGACACGCGAAACTGACGACGCTCCTCCAGCAACTCGCAGGGCACTATGATCGGGTCTCTGACGTTGCCGGGTCGATTTCGACGCTGGAAGCGCGGATGGGGCTGATGAGTACAAACGTCATCCTGACCTCGCGCCGTCTCGGTCGAGACGGTTTCGCCATGATGGAGGTCGCCCGGCAATTGCAGGACTGCACCTCGAACATCGGGGAGCGCTCTGTGAGCATTGCGGCGCTGTCTCAAAGGCAGGCGCAGACCGCCGCGCAGGCGGTTGACTTCGGCGCAGGCGAAGATGACTCCGCTCAGGGCGATCCGGCCCTGTCCGACGCCTTGGCCGAACTGAGTGCGCTTGGCGACGACATCACACGGGTCGTCGCACTTGCATCCTCGTCCGAAGCGCCGTCCGAGGCGCGCCGCGTTGCCGAAACCTTTACGACGCTAAGACGCCGCTGCACCGACGTGCGCGCCGCGCTGCGCCCGTCGACGGACCGGATCCCAGAGGTGACGGAAGCATTGGCCGACCTTCTGAGGGAGGTCGAGGTGATCTATACGACGCCGGCAGAGCGCGCGATCCACGCTGCGTTTCTGGGACGGGCAGACGACGACGCGCCCACCGAGGATGCGGACCAAGATAGTTTGCTCGACGCACTGTTCTGAATCCGCTGACGGGCGCCGCCGCGCGCGCCTCATCTTTTGCTCAGGGCAAACGCCGAGGCGCCGGGTCGGGGCCCGCAGGTCAAGTCTGGCGCTGGCACTCCCGGCCTGTTGGAGCGGGTCCCTCGACCAAACCCTGTTCGCGATTGGGCCAGACACGCGGTGCCTTGCCGGGATGAGCCTTCGTTCGCCCACGCGGTAGCGGATCGAAACGTCGGCAATGCAGCATGGCCAAAGATACCGTGCGAGCAACCAGCCGTTCCTTCCGCAGGCTCTCGCGCGTGAGCGTCAGCATACGATGCGGGAAAATGTTCACCCGGCGCAGTACGACAAACCGGATCAGCCGTGGGCCGGGCCAAACGTGCTGTCGGAAACTGGCAGGAAGGGCGAGCGTGTGTGCCCTGGTAACATCGATGTGCCTTCTTGCGCCATTCGAGCCGGTTACCGATATTCCTCAGGAACACGTGAGGACCGACCTAGACATAATGCAAGGTCGGGCGACTCCGCCAACCGATTGAAATGATCGCTCTGGCCCATGAGGTCGGTCTGGACATGGCCGGTTCGGGGCTGAGCGTCGTGTACCCCGGCGGAGCATACCTCGCCCAAGACAAACATGGCGGCACCGCCCGCCCCTGAAACCCGAAGCGGCAGGTGGCGATCCTCGTCGCCCCCGACCTTCGAAAGACTGGATATCGACAATGACCAATGCAGCCGAACACCAAGCCCAAACGACCGTGACGGTCGATATCTGGAGCGACATCATGTGCCCGTTCTGCTACATGGGCGACACCCTCCTGCGGCAGGCCGCCAGTGCTGCCGGTATCGGTGTCGACATCCGCTATCACAGCTATCAGCTCATGCCGAATTTGCCTGGGGATCTGGCCGTCAACGTGAACGACCTCTTGGAGCAAGAGCGCGGCATTCCGCGGGCACAAGCCGTGGCAATGAACCAGCAGGTGGCCGAGCGCGCCGCGCAGGTCGGGCTGGCGTATGACATGGATGCCGCACTTGCGACGAACACAAAACCCGCGCATCGCCTGACCCATTTCGCGAAGTCACACGGCAAGCAGGAGATCGTGATGGAGGCGCTGTTCCGCGCCTATCTCACCGAAGGCCGCAACATCGGGGACCATGAGGTCCTGGCCGACATTGCCCAGACCGCCGGCCTCGACCGTGCGGCCACCAAGGATGCGCTCGCCTCGGATGCCTTCGCGCAGGAGGTCGAGGCAGACATCGCGCAGGCTCACCAGATCGGCATCGGTGGCGTGCCATTTTTCGTTCTGAACGGAAAATACGCTGTCTCCGGCGCACAGCCCCACGAGGTGTTCCAGCGGGCCCTGTCGCAAGCCGCAGCCATGTCTCCGTCGGAAAGCCAGGCGTTGTGAGCACGGATCGGCCCGAACGCCCGCAACCGCCCTTGGCTTTGGTCCAGGTCGCCGGACAGACGGACGACGCAGGCCTCTGCGCCGACGGCATATGCGCGATACCCGATCCGGAATCCCGCGCGCCTGACACGGGCGACAAACCGGTCCCCGCTGCGAAGTGGCCCGAAATCGCGCAAGACAAAGCCGAGAGCCACCCGACAGACGAACCTGCATAGGCGCGGATGGGTCGCGTGTAACGCGGCCATTCTTGGCAATGCGGCCAGACTGGTCGTCTGTCGTCTCGCCAAAGGACGCGGACTGATTGGAGCTGTCAAACCCAGTTTCCCTTAGCAGTGTCTAAGAGCTGGAGTGGCAACAACGACTTAGGCGGTGAAGTGGTGCCCGGGGGCGGAATCGAACCACCGACACGAGGATTTTCAATCCACTGCTCTACCCCTGAGCTACCCGGGCACGGGTGAACGATCTCTCGTTCGGGTCGGCGTGTTCTAGTCGTGGTCTGGCCGGGTGTCCAGAGGGTTTTGGGCAAAAAATCTTCGCATTGCGAGGTGGGCCGTGCGTGAGCGTTTTTGGACGGCTTCCGTGCCATCACAGCACGAGGGAACTTGGGTCGCGAGCTAGTAGATGGGGCGAGAATTACGCGTCTCGCCGCGACAGCGTGCGTTAGGTCAGAAGCTGTTGAGGGACATGCCCAGAAAGGCTTCGCGCGACTGGAAGCGATAGCCTGCCCTGAGGCGGGCGCCGGGGGTGCCGAGGCCGAAGGTCGCGGCGATGGACTGATCGCTGTATCCGGCGTTGTCGCCCTGCACCACGAATTCGAAATCCACGTCCGGTTTGTCGAAGCCGACCGTCGCGAGGCCGAAGTAGCCCAGATCGATGCTCGTCACCTCACCCAGAAGAAACACGTGACCGAAGGAGGTCGGGCGGTAGTGCTCGGCGATGGCCCGGATGCCGAACTTGAGCGTCGAGAGGCGTTCGTATTGCACGGCGGGGCCGAAGCGGAAGGTGACCGGCGCAGCCTCGCCCACCACGAACTTGTAAGTGACCGAGGCATTGAGGTCCGCCGGTCCCGGATAGTCGCTGTAGGAGAACGCATAGGACAGCCGCCCGCGTTCGATCGAGAACACGCCGTTCGCCGTTGTGGGCGAGACGTCGAACTGGAGGAACTCGCCATCGGCTTGGGCGGCACCTGCGGCGCAGATTGCGACGAGGCCGGCGGCGGCGCTCTGGCGAAGAAGTCTCATCCTGAGGGTCGGCCTTTGCTTTCCTTGCTTCCCGAACTGAACGTGAAGCGACGTGCGATATCTGAAAGCATAGCGGACATTCTGACGTTGGCCACGCCCGGAATGTTGTCTTCGGTATAGAATTTCACGAAAAGTGCCGCGCGTTGCTCATCGGTCGGGAGCAGCTGCAGACGTACCCCGTCCGCGGTGCGCGCGGTGACATAGGCGCTCACATCCCCGACCTCGTCGATGTCGACCGAGCCGCGGGTCCCGATCGGGTAGGTCCGGCCCCTGAGGCGCGCATAGTCGAGAGCGAGGCGTGTCATCCAAAGGGTGGTCTCTTCGCCACCCATGGTGAGGCGCACGTGTTCGGGCGCATCGGCCACGTGGCGCTCGCGCCGGGGCAGTTCGACGCAGGCCACGACGGTGACGATCAGCACGAACAGGTTGTAGATCGTCCAGAACAGGATGACCCACTTGCCGTCGCCCGCGTCGAAGAACGCGAACCGGTCGAAGAACAGGCCGAGGCACAGGCCCACGAAGGTCAGCACGAGCAGCGCCGCGAAGGGCAGCATCATGCGCCACTGCACCACGATTTTGCTGCGGTCGCCGCCCTTGGCGGTCACGCTGAACGGGTGGCCATAAGGTTTGATGAGACCGGTGATCGCCGAGCGCGCGATGGGATAGGCGCCGATCAACTGGCTCACGTCGTTCAGGATCGGCACCACATGACCGCGCGACAACAGGTTCAGGCTCAGAAGGACCCACAGGTAATAGGCGCCGAAGTACGACAACACATCGGTCAGTTGCGCGTTCACCACGGTGACGTTGCCGAACCAGTAGAGGAGCGGAAACACCAGTGCGGCGAGCCGGAAGGTGAAGGTGGTCAGCCAGTAGAACACGCTGTCGGCAACGCTCCACCGGTCGCGCAGACGCAGGTTGTTCTTGGCCAGCGGGCCGAGCGAGCCGCGCGCGATCTGCATCAGGCCCAGGCACCAGCGGGCGCGTTGGGTTACGTATTCCTTGAGGCCCTCGGGGGCGAGCCCCTCGGTCAGGGCCTCGTTGAGATAGACCGTGCGCCAGCCGCCGTTTTGCAGCGCCAATGTGAGCATGAAGTCTTCGGTGATGCTTTCGGTCGGGAAGCCGCCGATATCCTGAAGCGCGGAAAAGCGGATCACCGACGAGGTGCCGCAGCAGAACGCCATGCCCCAGCCGTCGCGCGAGGGCTGCATGTGGTCGAAGAAAAAACGTTGTTCGTCCGGGTAGGATTGGCTGATCCCCAGATTGTGCTGGATCGGGTCGGCGTTGAAAAAGTGCTGCGGGGTCTGGACCAGCCCCACCTCGGAATCGTGGAACAGGGCGAGCGTGCGGCGCAGAAACCCGCGGTGGGGCACGAAGTCGGCGTCGAGCACAGCGACGAAATCGGGCGGGGTTTCACGTTCGGCGAGCCGCGCAAGCGCGTGGTTGATGTTGCCGGCCTTGGAATCCTTGTTGTCGGGGCGGCGCATGTAGCCCACGCCCATCTTGGCGCAATAGTCGCGCAGCCAGTCGCGCCGCCCGTCGTCGAGCACCAGCACCTCTTTGTTCGGGTGGCGCAGCGCCTGCGCCCCGATGATGGTACGTTCGAGGACTTCGAGCTCTTCGTTATAGGTGGCGATCATCAGAGAAACCGAGGGGAGCGGCCCCGGCTCCCACCAGCTCGCGTTGTCGGTCGCCTCGTCCGAGCGGGATTTCAGCCGCATCATGATGACGAAGGCGCTGATCGACCCGATCAGGGCGAGGAGTTCGAGCCCCAGAAGCGTCCAGCTGGCCAGCCAGTCGACGGTCAGACCGAGCGGTGCCACCGTCTCGGTCGCGCGCCACCAGATGTAGCGCACGGCGAGGATGATCGCGATGACCAGCACCACCACCCGGTGCGAGGTCTTTGACTTATCGAAGAAATACGGGATCACCACCGCCAGCCCCGCGATCAGCGCGAGGTGGTTGAAGGCCGATCCGATGTCGCTCGGGTAGATCATCGGATGCGGCTCAGTTCAGGATGCGGCGCAGGGGGTCGAGCGGACGGTCCTCGAAAAACACACGCCCCGTGCGGCCGATGTGACATCCACTCGACATATCCGCCGTGCGAAGCTCGGGTACGATGAGGGTGACGTCGAACCGCTGGAGGTGTTCGCGGCTGGGAGCGACCGCCATGTTTTCATAAACCGTCGCGGCCCCTGCCCCGGCGAGCCGGGTCACGGTGCCCTGCATCACGTGGTCGGTGCCCGACAGACGGAAGATGGCCGGATCGCCGGTCGACAGGCGGTTGTAGACGATTTCCGAGACGCTCAGCGACACGACCGCCGCGCCGCAGTTGGCGACTTTCATGATCGGGTCGCCGCGTTGCACGTTGACGCCGTCGCCCACCAGACGGTCCCAGACCACGCCGTGGACCGGCGAGGCGATGTCGCCGCCGGTGAGCCCGATGAGGCGGACGCGTTCACGCTCGACCCGTTCGGCAAAGGCCTCAACGATGGCTTCGGCATTCGCGAGTTCGCTTTCGACGCGGGCAAGGTCACGGTAGGCCGTCGCGCGCCAGTAGCCATAGTTCCACTGCGCGCCCGAGGTGCCGTCGAGAAAGATCTCGCGCTCAGAGGCGTCGCGCTGCGTGGACAGGAGCGATGTGACCACCGGTTCTGTCGGCTCCTGTTCGCCTCGGGTGGTCGTCTGGGCCGTGTTCTCGCTGGTCTCAGATGCGGTATCGGGCATCGCATCGGACAGGCCGATGAGTTTCTCGGGGTCGGACAGGTCGAGCAGCGGCAAGCTCTGCGAGATGCCACCGCGCGCGCCCAACTCGCGCTGCCGTTCGGTCGCATAGGCCGCATATTGGGTGTCGAGCTGGTCGCGGTAGTCCTCATATGTAGCCTTGTCGCTCTCAAGACGCGCCACTTCGGCCTGCGCTTTTTCAAGCTCCATCACCAGATCGTCGAGCCGCACGCGGTCGGCGCGGATGTCGTTGACGGAAAAGAGCACGGTTTCGGTCGAGACCTCGGCCCCGATGGTGCGGGGGTGCAGCTCGATGTCACCCGCCACAGGCGCACGCACGGTGACGATGGGCGCGTTCACGAAGGCATTGGAGCTGGCGCCGGTCACGTTCTCCGCGACGATGATATAGAGCGCGCCGATGACGACGAGCGCGCCGATGACAAGACGAAGGTAACGCACAGTGTAACTCCCGAACTGGCCTCATTTGCGGGGGCACCTGTTGACGGCGCCTGCGTTAACCATAGCACAGGAAGATATTGTCAAAAATTTGGAAACCGGTAGTTTCCGCTAAACTTTAAGTGCCGCATGTGGCGCCTTCGCGCCGAGCGACCCCGGCGAGCAGCCCGAGGGTGGCTGGATAATAGGGTTCTGCACTGTCCGAGACGGCACGAGGCGGCGCACATCGGACCAGATCGGCGAGCGCGTGATAGCCGGGATAGGTGCTGCGCGTCTGGACGTGGCCAGTGGGCGAGACGACCACGGGAACCTCGGCTCCACCGTCATAATATCCGGCCTGCCTGCGCACCGCCGGGTGGTCTGCGCGGTCGGACCACATCAGATAGAGCCCGACACGCATTGCATCATATCCCTGCGCGGCGCTGTAGTCCGGCGCGGGTGAGTACCCATCGGGCGTGATCGAAACCCAGTCCGGGATCGGGCCGGATGCAGCCAGTTCGCTGAGCAGGGTCTCGCCATGATCGGCGGCGCGGATCAGGTCAGGCATGCCCGCAAAGCTGCCCAGTTCACGCATCGCGCGCGGCATGACGTAGGACGGGTTGAACAGCACCCCCGCGCCCCCGCGCGGCGATTCCGCGCTGGGCACCAGAACCGGTTCGCCCTGTGTCCGTGGGTCCGGGGCGAGGCAGAGGGCCGCGATGGCCCCGACGATATCGGCCACCCCCGCGCCTGCACCCTCCCAGCCCGAGAACACCTCGCCCCGCATGAGCGCCCATGCGCGGAACAGATCGCCGTCGGTCGCGGTGTGCCAGTCGGCGCCCCGATCCGGCTCGCCCGGACGCCAGCGCCACGCCATCAACGGATCGTCGCGGATCAGGAGGTGGGCCTGCACCCAACCCTCCATCGCGTCGAAGGCAGCGCGGTCTCCGTGGGCCTGAGCGAGGAGCATGCCGTAGCCCTGCCCTTCGGAGTGACTGACCGCGTCCTGAAGGTGGTCGACCACGCGCCCCTCATCGGTCAGAAACCGCGCCTTCCACGCGGCCCAGAGGTCAGGCGCATTCGCCGTTGCCGGACCCGCCAGCGCCGGTCCGATCATCGCGCCCGAAAGCCCGGCAAGGATCGTTCTGCGGTTCATGGTTTCAGACATAAGACCTCGCCGCCCGCGCCGAAAGTAGGGTGAGTACTTACCAGCCTTCCACATTTCGGGAGGCAGGAGCCCAAGTCTCGCCTCAATCTCGCCAAAGCCGAATGGGAAAGATGGTTAATCCTAAAACGGGTGTATTCGAATCATGTTTACGTCAGACCAGTCTTCGCACTATCCGCGCATCTTCCATGCCCTCGTCGTGAGCGCCGCCGTGGCGTTTTTGCTCGCGATCGTCGTCCTGCTCTTACCGTTCCAGAAAAAGATGTCGGAAGTCGAGGTGCAGGCACAGGGCGAGGTCGCGCATCACGCCGCGCTGTCCATGCAGCTTGCGGTGTCCACACTGGTCGAACGGGAATGGGACAGTTTGGGCGGCTTTGCCTCGTTCGTCGACGTGAACGACTATGACGCCACGCGCGTGCTGACCGACGCGGCCGAGCTTGTTTCGGACGGGGTACAGTGGGCGGCGGTGGCCGATCTGAGCGGCACGGTCTTTGCTGCGGCTGCCGGCATGCGCGAAGGCATGGACGTGAGCGATCAGGCCTGGTTCCGTCAGGGCCTGCGTGGTCCGAGGGTCAACACCGTCAATGCCGATACGCTGGAGCAGAATGGGCTCGTCCACATGTCGCGCCCGGTCCGCAACGATGCCGATCAGGTCGTGGGCGTCGCAGTCTATGCGCTGCGCACCGATTGGATCGAAGCCTTTGTGGACGAGACCGCCGACCGGTTGGACGTCGACGTGTCCATGCTGGACGCGAGCGGTGCCACCATCTTTGCCCACGGCGAACGAGTGGCCGCGCCGCTCGACGCTTCGCTGCGCACCCGCGCCGAACTGGGCACGCGGTTCGAAAGCCACGTGTCGCCCGAAAGCGCCTCGGGTTATGTCGCGGGCCTGCTGCCCAACGTGATCGAGGGGCACATGCCGGACTTCGGCTGGACACTTGTGGTGCGCCTGCCCCTGTCCTCGGCCGACTCGGCTGTTGCCTCGACCATGTCGTCGCTGATCTGGGCCGCCGTCGGGCTGTTCGCCGCCATCGGGTCGCTCGCCCTGATCTTTGCCCTGCGCTACCTCAAGCCGATCTCGGATCTCGTGCGCAACGCCGCCGACATCGCGGATGGCAACGTGGTCTATCCGCACGAGGCGCACAGCTCGCACGAGGCGCATGTGCTGTCGAACGCGCTGGCGCGGCTGCAGATCCGCATGCAGATGGCCGAGAAGACCGAGCGGCCACGGCCCGATCTGAAACACGCGGCCTGAGCTTATATCAGTGGGGTTTGTCCGGTCTGCCGGACAACTCCCGCTCCATCTCATCCACGAGTTCGTCGAGATCTTCGGGGTCTTCCGAGGGGATGCGGTAGGAGCCTTTCAGCCATTTGCCAAGGTCCACATCCGCGCAGCGTTTGGAACAGAACGGACGGTATTTCGGGTCGCTGTCTTTGGCGCAGATCGGGCAGGTCATGAGGTCTCGGGGCTGAGTTTCGGTCAGTGCCCAACATGCAGAACGCCCCAAGCCCGTGCAACCCGCGTTCTGGGCCTGTGACGATCAGAGGCGCACCGGCTGACGGTCGCGTTTGCGCTGAAGCTCGAAATGCCCAAGCGGGGTCCAGCCTGCGAGCACGGTTTCGATCCCGTCCCGCTTGAACGCCGCGCGCAGAACCTGCTCGAACGCGGCCCGGTCCTTCTTGGGCATCGGGGCGAGGTCCATCGTTATCTGACCGCCCAAGCCACGCACACGAAGCAGGCGCGGCAACTCGCGTGCCAGCGCGATGTTGGCCTTGAGCCCTGCGGCGAGCGAGGTGTCCCCGCCGGTGTTCACGTCGATGGCCACGAGCGCCCGAGTCGGTTCGACATAGGCGTAAGCCCCGCCTGAAAGCGTCTGGCGTGCGGCCATCGCACGGTCGAGCAGATCGTGGATGCCATGATCCTCGAACGCGCCGGGGGCTTCGGCGAAGGTGTCGGGCTCGGGCCAGTCGCGCCATGCGGTCAGATGCGCGTCGGGGCCGTCGACCAGAAGCTCGGGCGTCTTGCCGTTCGCGTCGCTCATGACCGCCTCGGCCAGCGTGCGCATTTCGGCGATATCCTCGGCCACTGCGCCGTCATCGGCGCCCTCGGCGCTCGAGCGCACGATCAGACCATAGGGCGAACCCTCCATCACCGCATCGGCGAGGTCGAGAAGGCGCACGCGCTCATCCTCGTCGCGCACCTGACGCGACAGGTTCAGTCCGGGTGCTTCGGGCGTGACGATGGCGTAGCGGGATTTGAACAGAACCTTAGTCGATACCGCTGGCGCCTTGCCCGGCTCTGCCCAGCCCGAGACCTGCACGAGCAGCGGGGTGCCGGGGGCCAAGCCCTTGGCCTGTCGCAGAAATCCGCGCCCGCCACCAAGGTCGAGGAACATGCCGCCCTGCCCCTTCATGGGACGTTCGCAGATGCCGCGATAGATCGCGCCGGGCGCGGGCCCAGCCACATCGGCCGGTTCGATCAGGAAATCTTCGAGCACGCCATCGACCACATGCGCGGCGGCCTTGCGCCCGCCGATCTCGTCCAGCGCGATCACCGAACCCTTCATGCCCAGCCTCCGTAGACGGGATAGCCTGCCGCGGTGAGGAGCGCGGCGGTTTCGGCGACGGGCAGACCCATGACGCCGGTGTAGCTGCCTTGGATCCAAGGCACGAACGCCCCCGCCGGGCCTTGGATGGCATAGGCACCCGCCTTGCCCTCCCAATCGCCCGAGGCGAGGTAGGCGTTCACCTCTTCATTCGACAGACGCTTCATCTTTACGACCGTCACCACTTCGCGCTCGAACACGCGCTCGGGCGTGCGCACCGCGACGCAGGTGATGACGTTGTGACGACGCCCCGACAGCAGGTGCAGAAACGCGGCAGCCTCGCCCGCATCCGCAGGCTTGCCCATGATGCGGCGGCCCAGCGCGACCGTGGTGTCGGCGCAAAGCGCAATCTCGCCTTGGGCCACGACCATCGCATCGGCCTTGCCCCGTGTGACACGGCGGCAATAGGCGCGCGGCTCTTCGCCCTTCAAGGGCGTTTCGTCGATGTCGGGGGGCCTCACCTCGTCCGCCGTGATGCCCAACGTGCCGATCAGTTCAGCACGCCGTGGCGACCCGGACCCGAGGATGAGACGGGGCTTATTTGAAGCGGTAATTGATCCGACCCTTTGTCAGATCATAGGGGGTCATCTCGACCTGAACCTTGTCGCCTGCGAGGACGCGGATGCGGTTCTTGCGCATCTTGCCTGCCGTATGCGCGATGATCTCATGGCCGTTTTCCAGCTCGACCCGAAACGTCGCATTCGGCAGGAGCTCCTTCACGACACCGGGAAATTCGAGCAGTTCTTCCTTGGCCATGTTCACTCCGTATTTGGTCACCCGCCATGCTGCGGGTGCCCTTAAATGGTCCCAAACGCCCAGATTATCAAGAGCGATTCAGCGCATATCCACGAGGGAGATGCGCGGTAAGGCAACGGTGTCGCCGCCGAATTGTTCCGGCCAATGTGCGCGGCCCTGAACGCCACCACCTTCGCGGATGCGCCGAAGATGCGCAAGATCGAGCGTCGCGCGGGTCCAACCGGGGGTGTTCATCTCGCCCAGAGCGACCACGCCGTCATCGGGCAGGCCAAGGTCTGGCGGCGCGTAAACCCCTGCGGTGCCTGCATTTTCGTCGAGCACAACGGACCAGTCCGACTGCCCCTGTGTGGGCGATTGCACGGCGAAACACTGCGCCTCGAGCGCGCGGGCCTGCGCGCCGATGCGCACGCGGTGATAACCGGCGACGGTTTCGGTCTGAGATGGGACGAGCAGGATGTCGAGCCCGGCCTCGGCCATCGCGCGGGTGGCAAAGGGAAACTCGCCATCATAGCAGATCTGCACCCCGACGAGGCCCAGCGCGGTCTGCATCAACACCGGGGGCGCGCCCGGTCGCATGTCCATCGGATCGCGTTCCCACGGCGTCATGACGCCCTTGTCGTGGGCCTGCCGCTTGCCGTTCGGCGCAAGGAACATCGCGCGGTTCACATAGCCATGCGACGCGCGAAACGGGCCGGAGGGGGCGAGGATGTGGGCACCGTAGCGTTGGGCAAGCGTCGCCCAATGATCCCAAGCGCGGGGCAGCGCGTCGGACACGGCGGCCATCTGCGCGGCCAGCCCTTGGGCACGGGTGAGGAAGGCAAGCTCCATCGCGCCGTATTCGGGAAAGACCAGAAGCTCGGCTTCGGCCTTGGCCACCCAGCCTTCGACCGCGTCTTCCCACGAGGCCCAAGAGGCGGGCGCACCGGCCGGATAGGTTGCAGCGGCGACCTTTACCACGGCTCAGAGCTCACGCAGCCAGACCTGAAGCGGCTTGTCATCCTCTGCACCCTTTCCAACATCCAGCCACGAGAAATGCGCGACCGCACCGTCGAGCTTCTCATACCCCCGTTTGCGCCAGAACCCATCCAGCGGCACGTAATCCTCGGGGCGCGCCGGGTGATCCTCAGGCCGGACCACGGCGCAGAAGGCCGCGTATCTGGCACCAAGCGCACGCGCGTGCGCCTCGCGCAGGTCAAAGAACGCGTGCCCTGCCCCCTGCCCCCGGTATTGAGGCAGCAGCACGGATTCGGCACAGTAGAACACCTGATCCATGTCGATGTCTGTGCCTGCCAAAGCGTCGCCGAATGCATCGGCGTGTTCGGTCAGCATTGAGCCTGTGGCGGCCCCCACCAGCCGGTCGCCGTCGAAAGCGCCGACGACGATGGCGCTCGCCCCATCGCGGTAGCTTTGCAGGTAGCCCTCTTCATAGGCCAGATCGCCCTCGTAGAGGTAAGGCCAGTCGCGAAAAACGGCTATGCGCAGGCGCGCCACATCGGTGAGATGCGCTTCGAGGTCGGGGCCGGTGAGCGGCGCGAACCGCAGGGGCATCAGACGACGCTCATGAAGTCGTGGAACGAAATGATGACGCGCAGCCGGGTCATGCGCCCGTCCTTCCATGTGCCGAACACCACCACGGGCACGTCGGCCACCTGCCCGGTCGCTGCAGGCAGGCCATAGATGGTTTCGAGATACGTGAGCCGGACGGTTGCGAGCGCGCCGGACTGATCGCCCTCGACCACGTTCTCCCACTTGAGGAAGCGGTAGTCGAAATGCCGGTCGAAGAACGCGATGACGGCATCCGCCCCGGTCGTGCCGCGCAGATTGCCGAGCGTACCAACGTGAATGTCGGTGTCGTCGCCGATGTAGCGCAGGACGTTGTCCCAGTCGCGGTGGTTCACCGCCGTGAACATGATGTCGTTCATCGAAATGAGGTCTGCGTTGCTCATGCCTGCGCCCCCTCGCCCGCGCCCTGCGGGGCCGGATCGGCGGTGAAGATGCGCATCCAGTCCTCGATCGAAAGGAACATCTGCGTGCGGTAGAACAGGTTCTCGCGGAAGGTGATGAAAGTTCCCACCGGGACGATCACGGATTGACCGCGCGCCTCGGGAAACCCGTCCTTTGTGGTGTGATAGGTCAGTTTGAGCCGCGTCTCGACGGCGGCGCGTTCGCCCATGACGATGGCGGTATAGTTGCTCATGTCGAGGTGATAGTTCGCGGCGTAGTGCCGGAAGTAGTCGACAATCGCGCCCCGGTCCGTGGCCCAGGCCGACCCTTCGGAGCGGACGGCTGACCCCTCATGCCCGACTGAGCCAAGAGCCTCCCAGTCCGAGTGGGTGATCGCGTTCCAGGCTTTCGCGATCTGGTCTCTGGCTATCTGAGGGTCCATGTCATCCTTCCTGCGGCGGGCCGAACCGCGAGATCATTCGGTCGCGAATCTGGTCGCGCGCCTGCCGGTAGGCAACAAGTTTTTCGTCCCGCATCGTTCCCAATCCCGTGGGGTCCATCACCGGCCAGTATTCCACGTCGAGATGATGAAACCGTGTAAGGTCGAGCACTTTGCGCTGACTTGCAGGGCTGAGCGCGATGATGAGGTCATAGGCCGACAGGTCGTCGCCCCACTCCTGCATTTCATCGAAGCTGCGCGAGCGGTGATTGGACAGGGGCACGCCGATCTCTTCGCAGACGGCGACGGAAAAGCCGTCGACGTCCATCTCGCTCTTGACCCCTGCCGACTGCACATAGACCCGGTCGCCGTAGTACATTTTCATCATCCCCTCGGCCATCGGCGAGCGGACGGCGTTGTGGTCGCAGCAGAAAAGCACCGACTGGGGGAGGCTTGCTGGCACCGCGCGTCAGCCCCAGTGCAACACGCAGATCAGGGTGAACAGGCGGCGCGCGGTGTCGATGTCGAGTTCGGCCTTGCCCTCAAGCCGCTCCATCAGCACCCGTGCGCCTTCGTTGTGGATGCCGCGCCGGGCCATGTCGATGGCCTCGATCTGGCCGGGGGGCAGCTTTTTGACCGCGTCGAAATAGCTTTCGCAGATCTGGAAGTAATCCTTCACCACCTGACGGAACGGCCCGAGCGACAGGTGAATCTCGCCTGCTTCGTCCCCGCCCTCGGTCGAGACGCTGACGACGAGGCGCTTTTCCTTGATCGCGAGGCCCAGTTCATAGGGACCGTCGGGTATCGCCTGACCTTCGCGCCCGAGCGGGCAAAAGCTGTTGTCTTCGAGCAGGTCGAACACCGCGACCTTGCGTTCCTGTTCGATGGCCGGGGTCGGTGCGGCCAACCCGGTATCGTCGATGTCGATCTTGCTGATCCGGTTCATCCGTCCCATCCCGTCTTTGGGTCAGGGATAGCGGAACGGGCGTGGCCGCACAATCGGGATGGGTCTGCGGGGCTAGTCCTGATTGAGCCGGTCGAGCCGCGCGCGCACCGACAGACCGTGCGCTTCGAGGCTTTCCGACTGCGCCAGCGTCTCGGCCGCCGGGCCGATGGCCTTGAGCGCGGCGGGCGTCATGCGCGAAAGCGTCGTGCGCTTCATGAAGTCGAGCACGGACAGGCCTGACGAGAACCGGGCCGAGCGGGCGGTCGGCAGGACGTGGTTCGGCCCGCCGACGTAATCGCCGATGGCCTCGGGCGTGTATTGGCCAAGGAAAATCGCACCTGCGTGGGTGATCTTGTCCGACAGCGCCTCGGGGTCGGCAACGCAGAGTTCGAGGTGCTCGGGCGCGATGCGGTCGCAAAGCTCTGCGGCTTCGTCCATGTCGCGCACGGTGATGACCGCGCCGAAGTCGCGCCAGCTTGCGCCTGCAATGGCGCGGCGTTCGAGGGTTTCGAGCCGCTTGTCCACGGCCTCGGCCACCGCCTGACCGAAGCCCGCGTCGTCGGTGATAAGGATCGACTGCGCGCTCTCGTCGTGCTCGGCTTGGCTCATCAGGTCGAGGGCGAGGAAGTCGGGGTCGTTGTCACGATCCGCGATCACGAGAATCTCGGACGGACCCGCAATCATGTCGATGCCCACTTTGCCGAAGACCCGACGCTTGGCGGCGGCGACAAAGGCGTTGCCCGGCCCGGTGATCTTGTCGACCGGCGCGATGGTGTCGGTGCCATAGGCGAGCGCGGCAATCGCCTGCGCCCCGCCGATACGATACACCTCGTCCACGCCCGCGACCTTGCAGGCCATCATAACCAGCGGATTGATGACCCCGTCCGGTGTCGGCACCGTCACGACGAGCCGCCCGACCCCAGCCACCTTGGCGGGCACGGCGTTCATCAGGACGCTCGACGGGTATGAGGCGAGGCCACCGGGCACATAGAGCCCGGCCGCAGACACAGCGGTCCAGCGCCAGCCCAGCGTCGCGCCGGTGTCGTCGGTCCAGCTGTCGTCCGAGGGCACTTGACGCGCGTGATAGGCGCGGATGCGTTCGGCGGCAGTTTCCAGCGCCTGACGCTCGGCCTCAGACACCTTGGCGCATTCGGCGTCGATCTCATCCTCGGTGACGCGCATGGTCTGCGCGGTCAGGTCAAGGCGGTCGAATTTCGAGGTGAGTTCCAGCACCGCCGCATCGCCGCGCGCGCGCACGTCGGCGATAATTCCCGCGACCGTGTCATCGACATCCGGGCTGTCCTCGCGCTTGGCGGACAGAAGCGCGGCGAAAGCGGCTTCGAAATCCGCGTCGGTGGTGTTCAGGAAAACCGGCATCGGCTTACTCCGGGTGATCAGGCGTCTTGCGGCTGGGGGCGAGGTAGGGGCGCGTCACGTCCTGCAGCTTCGCATCGATGGTTTCGACGTCGAGCGCGATGGCCCCGTCGCCCGCGAGGGTCAGGATGATGCGGCCCGTGCCATCTTCGCCCGGCTCGAACGAGATGGACAAAAGCGACATTACCGTATCCGCATCGCCCTTTTCCACGCCCTGAGATTGCACTTTCAGAACATCACCGAAGATCAGCACCGATTGCACGCGTTCGACGGCGCGACCGCGTTTTGCCGCAGCGTCCGCATCCTCCCACCGGAACCGGTTGAGGAGCAGCGCGAATTCCCGCGCCTTGACGCGCCACGCCATTTCGTTGGCGGGAAAGACCGCGTCCTGCGTCAGCGCCGAGACGACCTCAAGGTCGCCTGCGTCCAGCGCCATCAGGCGGAGCGGCTTGTCGCCCCCGTCCTCGAACCGTGCGTCTTCGGTCATGCCTTCACCCGTTCGATCTTGGCGCCCACGCCGCTCAACTTGCGCACCACATGCTCATATCCACGATCGAGGTGGTAGACCCGGCTCACCACGGTTTCGCCCTCGGCCGCGAGGCCTGCGAGGATCAGCGACACGGACGCGCGCAGGTCGGTGGCCATCACCGGTGCGCCGCGCAGTTTCTCGACCCCGGTGACGCTGGCGCGCCCGCCTTGTACGTCGATGACCGCGCCCATGCGCGTCAGTTCCGGCGCGTGCATGAAGCGATTCTCGAAGATGGTCTCGTTAAGCTCCGACGTGCCTTGGGCGGTGCAGAGCATCGCCATGAATTGCGCCTGAAGATCGGTCGGGAAGCCCGGAAAGGGTTCGGTGGTCACGTTCACCGCCGCCACCCGGCCGTTCTTGCGCGACACCTTGAGACCGCGCTCGGTTTCCTCGACCTCGATCCCCGCCTCGTGCAGTTTTTCGACGAAGGCCGCGACGAGGTCCATCTTGCCGCCGATGCATTCCACTTCGCCGCCTGCGATGGCGGGGGCGAGCATATAGGTCCCCAGTTCGATCCGGTCCGCGACGACGCGGTGAGTCGCACCGTGCAGGCTGTCGACGCCCTGAATTTCGATGCGGCTCGTGCCCTCGCCCTCGATCTGCGCCCCCATCGCGCGCAGACATTTGACGAGGTCGACGATCTCGGGCTCGCGCGCGGCGTTGGTCAGGACGGTGGTGCCCTTGGCGAGCGTGGCGGCCATGACGATATTCTCGGTCGCGCCGACGCTGGCGAATTTCAGCGGGATCTCAGCGCCCTTCAGCCCGTTCGGCGCCTTGGCATAGAGATAGCCGTCACGCAGGTCGATCTCGGCGCCCAGTTTCTCAAGCCCGAAGGTGTGCAGGTCCATCGGACGCGAGCCGATGGCGCAGCCGCCCGGCAGCGACACCTCGGCATGACCGAAGCGCGCGACGAGCGGCCCGAGCACGAGGTTCGAGGCGCGCATTTTGCGCACGATGTCATAGTCGGCGCGAGTCGAGGTCAGGTCATGCGACGACATCGCGAGAACCTGACCGTCCTGCAGCCCGGTCGCCTCGGCGCCCAGCGATTGCAGGAGCGTCGTCATCGTCTTGATGTCCGACAGCCGCGGCGCGTTGGTGAGCGTCAGCGGTTCATCGGACAACAGCGTTGCCGGCATCAGCGCCAGACAGGCGTTCTTGGCCCCTGCAATCGGGATTTCGCCCGAGAGCGGTCCGCCCCCTGTCACAACGATACTGTCCATGCCTGTCCCCTATTGATCCGTGTCTTCATCTTGCCCGGCATCGCGCGCACGGGCCTGCGCCTTGCGGCGCCCCATGTTCGCCTTGAGGGCCGCCTTGAGGCGATCCTCACGCTCCTGCGCGGCTTTTTCCTTGGGCGAAAGCTCGGGTTTGCTGCTCATGAGGCCCTCCTTAACGCAGCCACGAAAAACCGTCCAGATTGCGCTTGCACCATGTGCGAATTGCGTCTAATCACCCGCCACGGTTCGCCGCAGTAGCTCAGTGGTAGAGCGCACCCTTGGTAAGGGTGAGGTCGGGAGTTCAATCCTCCCCTGCGGCACCATTAAATCTCCTCATAAATCAAAAACTTATCTAAAAACAAGGACCTTAGCTCGCCACTTGCGTTAGCTTTTGCGCTAGTTCTTGTGTTAGAAGGTACTAACACAAAGTGCAGAGCGAGCCATGTTCACCAAACTTCCACCGATCTCAGGCGCACAGCAGCGCGGCGCAGTCTATCACTTCAACATTCCAATCCCCGCACAGCTTCGGCACAGCTATGACGGCAAGGCCGCATTTCGCGGAACGATGAAGACGGCGGACCCGAAAGAGGCTGAACGGAAGGTGCGGGCGCAACGTACCATCTTCGACCAACAGTTGGCGGACAAGGCGCGGAACGAAGACCGCGCGCGGCTGGCAGAGCTTCTAACCGAAGACCAAAAAGCAAAGTTGGACAGCATTGGCGGCGCTGATGCATTGAAGGCCCACATTGCCGAACTCCGCAATATCGTCGCCTTCATGACCGGCACCATAGACGATGACGGCGACGAAGAAATTGACGAATGGGAGCGCATCCACCGCCGTGCGCAAGAGCGCTCCGACGCGGCGTTTCGCGACGACATGTTGGCCGAGACTCGCCGCGTCAAACGTATTGCGGCAACGTTGGAAGAAGAAGTGCCGGACCCACCGAAAGGCGTGGATGAGGGCGTGGTGAGCTTCCACGATGTTGCCGAGAAGTTCATGACAGCGAGGAGCTACACGGTCCACAACCGGGAGAAGGTTTTGTACACGTTGCGCCGTTGGACCGAGTTGCACGGCGATATTCCCATTGAGAAGATCGAGCGTCGCCACCTCAATGAGTTTGACGAGGCTTTGAAGGAACTGCCTCCTGCGCTCGGCGAGCACCGCAAATTGTCGTTCCGAAAATCGGTGGCCAAGGGAAAGCGCGAGGGTGCGGTCCCTATCAGCGATAAAAGCCGCGCCACCTACCTGATGCACATGAAGAGCCTGACCGGCTTCGCCCTCGACAAGCTCGGTGTTATCAGCACGGACCCGTTTGTCGGCTACACAACCGACAAGACGAAGCAAAAGGCGAGCGACACCAAGAAAGCGAAACGCGTGCCTTTCTCGCCCGCGCAGGTTCGGCAGATTCTTGACCACGCAAAAACCTTCGATGCCTCGACAATGGATCACTGGATGCCCTTGCTCGCGGCATTTACGGGCGCGCGGCAGGAAGAACTGGCGCAGCTAACCGTGGATGACGTTGTGCTCATCGGGAACCACTGGTGCATTCGGATCACTGACATGGACCCTGATCAGAAGGTGAAGAACTTGCACAGCCTGCGGACCCTGCCCATCCCTCCCGCATTGGTGGACGCGGGATTTCTCGACTACGCACAGCGCCGCCGTCAGGCGGGAGCCAAGATGCTTTGGCAAGAGACCTTCACCGACAAGCGTAAGAAAACGCGATTGCAGGATGTGCGCTCAGATCGGCGCGGACGTTTTGCGACAAATTACGGTCACCGGTTCCGCGACAAGGTGCGCAAACCACTTGGCCTCACAGATGACGGGATGACATTTCACAGCTTCCGTCACACTTGGGCGGATGCCGCCCGGCGGGCGAAGTTGGACCCGGAAATCCGCCGAATGATCGCCGGGCGACTTGAAGATGCCGACCCTGTAGAGGCGGATTATGGCGGCGACGATCTACTGGCAGAGAAGTTGGAAGCTCTGAAAGCCGTCGCACCGTTTGTGGCCAATTGAAGCGTGCCGCAATACGAAGGCTTCCGCACGCGCCAACAAAGGAACGTTCACGGATTTAGCCATCAAGTTGAACCACCTCTATCCTCGTAAAGCGCAATCCAAGCAGCCAAACACTCCTCTGTTTGGGCAATGATGCGATCTCTCTCGGCCTCGTATAGACCGTCCGCAATCAGCCCGCCCGCTTTGACAGCTTGCATCTCGACTTCGCTGATTGCTTCGAGACGCTCTTGAAGGCGACCAATTTCAGCATTGATGTCTTGTTCGCTGATTTTCCTCAAGTTGACCACTCCTCTTGCACAACGCTGGACTGCAAAAGCAGTCTAACATAGGTAGCCCAGTCTTACCCGACTATACTTCCGGTATCCCTCCCCCACCCGGCAACATGCTTTCGCCAGTATGGCCGCATAGATGGCCAACCCTTCGGCTAACAGCCGTTATTGTAGGCCGGATACCTTAGCGAGGTCCGTGCGAGCCGCTGGGCAGCAAGTCAAATAGGACGGCTCTGCCTGTGGGGCATTGCTCGTGAACCAAACCTAGACACTATGACCAATCCCATTCCGAATATTTTTTGTAGGCTATTGCGATTTCAGCGGGCGCGTTCGGGTTCAAAACGTTGCCACTGTTCGAATGGATCTCTTCTTCAACGCTGGCGGCAGTGAATGGTGAAAATGGGTCTTTTATCTCTGGGTCAGTTCGCACCAATTCGTGATAGTCATTTGGTCCGGGCGTCTTCAGCCAAGTGAGCATGATGACATTGGCACCAAGGGTCCTAAAGAACGCACGCGCCGCCTCCAAAGAGAAGCCCTGCGTGCAAATATCATCGACTACCAAGACTGTTTTGCCGTCCAACTTCGGGGGGCTTTTGTACTTGAGTTGCTGGGGGCCGGATCTCGTTGCTGCAGGGTTGATCCTGATGCTGTTTAGTTGATTGATCGCACTTGGCGCCATGCCTGCGTTTCGGAGATCTTGAGATTTGAGTGCGTCGGTGTGTCTTTCAACTAAGTCGTAAAGGTATTGAGCCCTAAGTGATCCAGCTACTACTTGCACGGCGTTCATCAGTTTCGATTTACGCGACACTGTGCTATGACCCGGATATGGAGCTACAAAGTTGATTTCAGCGCCGATACCCGAAAGATGAATCCGCGCTGCCATCAACAAGCCCCAAAAACGGAGGTTTCCAACGTCGTTTTTGACAGCATTTTTCGCATCTGTTGAGTAAATCGCGCCTTGAGGGTAACTCCGGGAATGTTCTGCCAACGGCGCGATGGAATATGTGCGCAGGTCGCCGTGCTCAATGCCCCAGAACCACTCCGTTGGAGTTAGACAGCAACAATCAAAGAAACTTGCAATCTCTCTTGGCGACGCAAATTCAAATCCGTAGTCCGATTGGTTGCCATGCCAAGTTGCCTTAAGAAGAGGGAAACCACCATTTGATGCGGCCTTCACATCGTCATGCGTACTGCCAACGTAGAAGACCTCGGACGCAAGCCAACCGTGCTGATCCAAAACGAACTGCATCGCCGACTTGCTCTGCTTGTAGTCCATATCGCGCCCACCTTGATAGTAAGGCAAATGCGAGCCAACCCATTCTGACAGGTACGTTGCAAACTCCTTCTCTTCGCCGGTTTCCGCGATCTCAACAGTCCAAGCAGAATTGCTAATGAGGACCGGCTGAATGCCGTTTTTCAGCAAGAACTTAAGTAGCTTTACAACTTCTTCGAAAAGGTCAGGATCGATCTTGCCGCTATGCGCGAGTACATCCTTTAGTGAAAACAGTACTCCCTTCAGCTTGTGCATGTCAGTTCCCTCTCGCTCAAATTAGGCGCGGCTGCTTTTGAATGCCCATCAAGCAGTCTTCTAAAGTCTGGATAAAACGAGTGTGCTCCAATGGCAGCGTAAAGAACGCCCCCACTTGGTGATAGTCACCAGGAATCCAGTCAAAGCTGGGTTGCTCCGGTGTACGTGCAAAAATAAGGGGTCTACCAGCTTCATATGCGAATTTCACTGTATGTGAGGTTCCGCTCTTTATCGCCCACTCGATCGGAAACACGCAACTTCCGAGCCCAGCCTGAATTCGGTTCCTGCGCACGAAATTTTTTGCGCTGAAGGAGTCCATAGGTAAGTACTCGGTAACAACGCTACCGCCTGTTTCAATTATCCCTTTTCTTAGATCCTCAGAGCCCTTTGGATAGTCCAGCATGATCCCTGTTCCGAGTACGGCAACCGTTGGCAAGCCATTCCTAAGGCTGGCGGAGTGCACGATCTGGTCAACTCCATTGGCTAATCCGCTAATCGTTATAGCTTTGAGCTCAGGCAATGAGTGTCCTAGGTATTCGGCGAGCCAAGTACCATCGTTGCTAACTTGGCGGGAACCCACTGCCGTTATCGACGGTTGATTGATCGCCTCCCTTGATCCTTGGACGAAGAGCCACTGAGCAGGATCTTTAGTTGCACACAACTTTTCGGGGAAGTCCGGTTGGTCCGCGAAAAGCACGCGAGTGTCAATTTCACGAAGCTCGTCACGTCTTCTGCGACCTTCATCAAGTTGTTTGATGCGTGAAATTTGGTCTGGCAGCGCGGCCGTTATGCGCGCGGCGTAGGCTTTACCGGCAAAGGATTGACGGTATCTCTCGTTGTCGTCTTTGAAAAAAAATGAAGAAAATGGAATCTTGTCACGAGCAATCACTTTCAACGACTCAAAGCCAACTCCCCGAAGTTCCGCTAGCGCTAGGAAGCACTCTTCTTCTCGCCTGAATTTGTCTTGGTCGGATTGCAAGCCCTAGTTCCTTCAACCAAAGAAATCCTCACACATGCTTTTGGTAGCATTATCAAATTTGCCAAGCCAACTAGAAGTAGTGTTGACAGAGACAGTCGCCTGCTCGATTGAACTGCAAATCGTATTGGATATTTTGAATGTGAGTTTTAGCGTTCTTTGGATTCGAACCTAAGCAGGTCGGAAGCGTCGATCTGCAGCGCGGAAGCTATTCGTTCCACAGACACCAAGGATGGGTTACGAAGGCGCCTTTCGCAGCCGCTAATGTAGGTTCGGTCGAGCCCGGCTCTGTCAGCAAGTTCTTCTTGTGATAACCCGACACGCTTTCGCTCTTCGCGAAGGCGAGAGGCAAACACTGCAACAAGTTCGGAATCCACGACCTTCGACACGGATAACAACTAGGGCGTTTGCAGACAATAAGACCACGGACTATAAGTAACGTTTTGCTGGAAACTGCTCCTTCCGCCAACTACTATCAGGGCTACTATTTCACGAATTTGGAGTTGGGCTTATGCAGATTGTTCGCCGCTACAAAGCGGTTCACGGGATACTAAAAGTGTTTGAAATACTGGGATGGGGTACCGCTGGGATAGGTGTGCTCTTCGCCCTAATCGGATTCTCGGAGGGAGACTTCCCGTTGCTAACGCCAGTTCCAGACCCTTCGTTCTGGGATCGTGCAATTGCGGCCATTCCGGGCCTTCTATTCGTTCAGGCCGGTCTAGCCGCTATCGCCTTGTCCAAGGTTGGTGCGGCGAACATCGATACTGCAGAAATGACCTATGAACTGCTCGAACTCACCCGCAAATCGAGTACGAGCATAAGCGCCCCCCCGAAGCCGGCAGATGCACTGACAAAGCCACGCGTAGTTACGCCTGTTGTTCGAGCCAATCGTATGGAGGAGGGGCAGGAGGATGACCCGAAAGGCACTTTCGTCTCATACCATAACGGCACGAGTATCTTCTTGCGGGCGACAGGCTATTTCGTAGGCGAAACACGCTTTCCGGACCTCGCGAGCGCCAAGGCTCACATTGACAAGGGTTAACGTCAGCGAGTGAAAGAATCCCCGGTAAGAGGCTCTGACGCACATGAACATCGCAACATTTTGGGCTCTCCAGCTCGCACGGTTACTGCAGGCGCAAGGGTGGGCGTGGTCTATACCCCCTCTTGGGTCCCCAGAGGCGCAATTGTGTCGTGCTTCGATGACTTGGTGTCCCTAATGAAGTGGCAAGTCGCCTGTACATTGCGGGGACTGTAGGACCCGCTACACGGGCCGGTATCGGCGTGTCGGCATACTTTAGTAGGCCCTATAGACGGGTCCAACAGACGCTAAACAAGCCGGTAGGAGCCCGCGTCAGCGGGCCCCCATAGGATCGAAAGCTGCTCGGTTATCAGCCGCCCGGGACACTAGCTTCTGTCAGGTAGCGATACACTGAAGATCGAGCGATACCGAGCCGCCGTGCAATGCTGCTAGGGCTCTCGCCGCCGTTTGCAGCTTCGCGGATCGCCTCGGCGTCTATCGTCACTGGGCGGCCCTTAAAGGGGCTGTCAGGTCCCTTTGCCTTGGCGGCCTCTATGCCCTCTCTCTGGCGCTCTGCGCGAATGCTGGCCTCAAATTCTCCGAAAGCGCCGAGCATGGTAAAGAACAGCTTTCCGGCGGCGTTTGTGGTGTCGATAGGCTGTTCCAACACCTTGAGGTTCACGCCCTTGTCTTCCAGCGTTTCGGCGATCTGCAGCAAATCGCGAGTGGAACGTGCTAGACGGTCGAGGCGGGTACACACTACCGTGTCGCCCTTGCGGATACCACGGCTCAAGAGCTCTTCTAGCGCCTCTCTACCTTCCCTACGGCGGCCCGAAACCTTCTCCGCATAAAGGTGCTCCGGTTTGACACCTGCGCGCGTCAGCGCGTCCGTTTGAACATCTAGCTTCTGCCCGGCACTACTAACCCGCGCATATCCTATGAGCTCGCCCATCTGATCCTCCATTTGTCCGATTAGACTGTCTCATAAGTCAGTACTGTCCGAAAAATGATTCGGCAAGTCAAAAGGGACAGATTTGGGCCGGATTCACCTGTCCCGGTAGATCATACTCAAATCGGACCTTTTGGGCGGCTGAGTATGGCCAATTACGTGCTCGGCTTGGGGGACTTTGTGGCGGCTGCAAACGCGTGCGACCGGGCGACTTTGAGGCCGCGTCAGCAGCTTGTCAGTTGGACAGAAGAGTACTGCCGTAGGCGAGCATGGGACAGAAAAATGATTATACATGATAACAAAAAATGAGCGGTCGTGATGAGGGATACAGGCGGCTCGCGTGTTGCGGGACGCACAAGCGAAGCAAGAAAGACTCTTCGAAACTCTTTGTCGCCAGAGAAGGCTCTAGTTTTCCGCCACATCTGAAGCTTCGTGCCCTCACGAGAGTCTGTTAACCGCTAGGCGACACTGTTAACGGCGCAAGAGCCAGTAGGCGACACCACTTCTCTTTCTGACATTGGCCGACTGGAAACTCTCTCAAGGCTTCCTAAGTCAGTGCTGTGCCGCTGTATCAGGCACGGAACTTTACCAGTCTTGTTTGGGGGGAAGGCATTGAACGACGTAAACTATGTAAAGGCTGTTCTGAACACTGATTACCGAACAGAGCATCCACATGAGATACCATATCCTGAGCTGGAATCGGTCGTGTCCGGGGTCCAATTTGAGTACCCCATGGGTACAGTGGAAGGTGAAACCCCGAATGGCAGCAAGAGCCGCGAAGGGCACGATTATTACTGGTTCCAACACGGCGGCAAGTCGATCCTGACTCACCGCTTCATTGCGGCTACTACGCTCGCGAAGTGGGTTCCACGGGACTTCGATGTGGACCACATCAACCACAACCCGTCCGACAATCGCCCCGAGAATCTCCGGATAGTAACCCCTCGCGACAATGCTGGTAACCGCCGGGCCGCTCTTCTTTCTGAACTCGCAGATCTTGTCGCTGTCTCGCAAGCGCTTGCCGAGCGTAGATCTTCAATAGATAGCGAGACCGAGCCGGACGTTGGCGCCGAAAGCGCGGTTGCGGACGACGCGTCGGGCTTTTCGTTCGGAGGCTCGATCCCCCGTCCGAAGTACACCGGGGAAACCAAGCCAGCGAAGCACGGTGGCACTTGGTACAAGACGGACCTCGGTTCATGGCATCTGCGGTGATTGGCCGGTAAAAGGCTGTTTTCGTTGCACATGCGCAGAGAAGCTGCCCCCAATTCCCAAGCATGCCAAGCATGAATGCCTAGGACCGGTACTGAGCTGATCGCACGGGGCCCAGAGCGGACCTGAACGGACATCGTGCGGACCGGTCCGCACGAGTTTGAGGCATAAAAATAAGGCCTGAGCGGACCAAGCGGACTGTGCGGACCAGTTTTCGGGTAGAGTGTCAGTTATGGGCGCGGGTCCACCGCGCTAGGTGCATTGGTCATGTTTGGAGTATTATGTATTTTCTAGTCCTCTCGGTCCGCTCAGTCCGCATAGCTATAAAAAGAAGGGGTTCGATCGTGCGGACCGCTCCGCACGAAGTCCGCTCAGGTCCGCATAGCCTTAAAAAGAAGGGACTTGGCGTTTTCCCATGCGAAAAGGGCGGCTGACGCCGCCCTGTTTTCGATCCCGTGAATCTACCCGGTTCACACGCCAAGCACTTCACGTGAGACACGGACATTCTTGACCTTTCGGTTTTTCGGCCCGCCATCAAGGTCTACGTCGGTGGGCAAGCTGTAATGCACTCGGTTCTTTCCGCTCATTTCGAGCGCCCCGATTTCGGCAAGTGCTGACAGCAAGCTATCTCGCTTGCCACTCAGACCCATCTTCTTCATGTCGGCGAGCAGAGAGTGGTCAAGTATGAGTAGGCCCTTGGTGTACCAGCCGCGCACCTCTTGATACCCCGGTTTGTGGGCTTCTTCGGCCTGAATCAGGGTCTGCCCCAAAGATCGCACGACCCAAGAGCGAAAATCGTCGATGAGGCTATCGCCGCCGGTGGTGGCGCGACCTTCATCGGATTCGGCAAATACCGAGAAGGCAGCTTCAACCGCTGGCGTAAGTGGTTCGGCGTCGATTAGACCGGCTTCTGCGGCCAGTTCTCCCGCGACTTGAACAAACGCGAAGACTTGCGCGGCTCGCTTCAACGCTGGAGCGGCATCTGGACCGGCAAGCTGGGAAGCCGCCTCGCTGACGCGAGCTTTCAGTGCTTCCGGCCTCTCGTGCCAGCCTTGTAAGATGAGGTGGTGAATGAACGCTGGTCCAGCGTGACCAAAGTTTTCTTTAGCCTTGTCCAACTGGGCCAAAGCATCGGGGCCCACCGTTTTTGCCGTCGTTACATCAACGTCCGGGAAGCGGACGCTGAGTCCTGTCTTGTAGTCCCCACCAGCATCTTTGATCGTCGCTTTAAGACCACGTTCGTGCGTAGTCAGGACAAAGGGACGAAACTCGGCAGTCGGCGCTAGCCCCGGGCCACGCCCACTTTTGCGGTTCTTGCCTGCGGCGGATGACAAGCCAAACAACGTTGCTCCGAGCGAGGCAGGATTAGCCATGGCCCCGATTTCATCCAGTCCAAGGAACGTTTCTGTGCCGATAGTTGCCAAGTCTTCGACCGCATTTGAGGTGCTGTTCATGACGAAGAATACGCCATGGTTGTTGACCGCAGAGGTCCAGACCGACGTCGCGAGCAAGAGTGCCTTCGTCTTTCCTCGCGATGAGTCGCCCGAAAGGTTCACGCCGCAAGGTTGTTCTTCCAGAAGCCCCAATAGCGGACCAACGAATGCGGCGGCGAGCGCGAACGTCCAATGAAAGTTTAGCTTCGCGGCTCGTACCGCGTCTTGCCAATCTCCCAATGTCCCGCGTGGAGCTCGATCCTTTACAGTGGCTGAAGAATGTAGACGCATATCTGGTGCATCAGCACCCGCTGGAATGAATTCGCCTGTCGGGCACATGAATCCTGTAACACTCCCGGCGCGGTCACGTGTCCAACCCGGATGCTGTACGACTGGAATCTGGCGATCACTCTTGATGCTGCGCAGGAGGTCAAGCATTTTGCTTCGTCCATCTCGTCCGCGAAAACGAAGATCCATTCCAGAGTCCGCGAGCGCATCAAGAACACCGCCACCATCCTGTTTGAACAGGGCCGCACGATCTAACGTCATTTCTACGGCCACGCCATTTTCGTTCTTGAAGCTGATGATGCGGCCCGCGCCAGAGTCTCCCGCCAGACTAGATGATCGCCCCAATACCTCGAAGGTCTGGCAAAGAGGGAAGTCCATTCCGTCGTCTCCAGTTGCTTTCAAGTAGATCGTGCCTCGCTTAGCGATATAAGGCGTCTTCACCCAAGTGGCGTCCAAGCCCTCGCCTTCAGGCTCCATGTCCTGATCCGCCAGCGGAATGTTGAACTCCTCGTCGGTCAGCCCGTCCTCAGGGAACCAACCATCTTCCAGCATCTGGCGCAGGAATTCGAGCTTCTCTCTGCCCTGACACGCGTCGTGCTTACAGAACACAGTCCAGTAACCCATCTCGTTCTCGTCCGGGTTCATGATCATCGTGGCTGTGCCGCCCTCAGAAGAGTGCTCGTGCTCGAAGGGGCACTCGATGTGTGCCGTTCCTTGCCGTTCGTTCCCTGCCGTTCTCAGGCGGTTGTCGGCGTAGTGTTCCACGGCATCGGTGATCAGGAAGCGCGCTTTGTGCTTCACGTGCCAGCGGTTCAGGTTCGTCCCGCCCGGGGCGAGAAACGTTTCCTTCTCTGCCGTCTGGTCCGTACCTGCGCTGAACGGGTCCGTTTCGCCTCTATCTCTGAGGTAGTCCGTCTTGGAATGGCGCTGAACGTCTTCCACGGCCAAGGGCTCACCCTGAACTACGTAACTGCCCCACTCCGCGCCCGACGCGTGACGCGGCGTGTAGAACAGGCGGTTCACGTCGCACGATGTAGAGTCGAACGACACGCCTAAGGTGTTGACCGCGACACCAGTTACAATGTCGGCCCAAGCGTCTTTCCATTCCGCAACGGTGTTGCCCAGATCAGCCAGTTCGACGGGCTCGGCAAGGGGCAGGATGACGCGGAATTTGTCGAGCGGCGCAGTCTTTAGGACGATGCGTAGCCCGTCCTTGGTCTGCTTGCGCTCTTCTACTACTTCGATGCTCTGAATGAAGTCTTCGTCGTAGCGGTCCTTGTGGTGATCCCGGAGATAAATTTGAACCTCGGTACGGTTCGGGGTGTGGTCCAGCTTGAGCTTTCGGATCACCTCGTCGTGTTTCAGGACAAGCTCTGTCTTGCTGTGGTTGAAGCTGGTGTAGACCACGGCGAAGAGGTTTTTATCGACCAATGTATCTAGCACGTCTTGGAGCTTCGCACCGCTGTCGATATCGATGCCAACGGCGTACATGGTTTGAATGGCGCTATCGTTGCGGGCCCCGTCCAAGGCGTCGGCCAAAACGAGGGAACGCCCTTCCTTGCGCTTCGCAACGGGGTGGCGGGACAGGCCCCAAGTGTTTGCACCCTTGCTTTGCCCCGCGAGCCAGTCGATCAGGTTTAGTTCACACCTGACCCACGATCCATCTTGCGTGTTTCTGCGGTCTTTCGAGCCGAACAGTTCACCTTGCATGAAAATGAAGGGACGCTGCAACAGGGTCTGCATCGCGTCGCAGTTCTGGCCCAACAGAACCGCGTCGTTCATTTTTTGGGGTGTTTCTTGCAGTTCTTCCGGGGCCGGGTCTTCTTCGAACAGCTCAGAATCTTCGCAAAGCTCCGCCATCGTGCCCGCTGACGCGGGCGCGCTATCATAACTCAAATTTTCCATTAAAAATCAGTTCACTCCGTATGGCGACCAAGCTTGCCCAACGGCTAAGAATGGGGTACAATTGGTCTAGTTATCTAAAGACCCCGCCGCCTCTACTCCGAGGCCGCCTCGCCAAAGGCGCGTGCGGGGTCACGTCTTTTTCTACAGACATCCGAATCATAAATCAACGATTTGAAAAGTTCGGTTTAACATTTGTCAACCAAAATATCACATAACACATCTTTTGTCACAAGAATGGTGGGGCAAGTGACTGTTTTTAAAACGTTCTATCTTGAAAAACGCATATATCACGTTTCCGTGATCTCAATTCCCGCCAAAGCCTCCGTTGGGTCGTAACCCTCTGACAGTAGAAGATTTTCCAGTTCAATTCGCTTTGAAATTCGGTGGACGTCTCGGTCAGTAATTACATCGAACCAGAATGAAATTTCGTGTAAAACTCGTGAACTTGCATCGGTAAGTCGTCCATTTTGAAGGAATGCGGTCCGTTGCGCCGCCAGCTTATTAGAGTGTTTGCGCGATGTGGTGCCGTTTCCAGCCATTGTCAAAACCCCTCCAAGTCAGAGGCCGTAAGTGTGATTTCGCGTCCCAGCGGGTCGCCCGGTTCAGCGTTGGTCCAGAGCGTCAATGCTCCACGTTTGACCTTGCGGAGGCCGCAAAGCTGTGCGGCAAGCTCGACCATCTGCCGGTCGTATAGGAGGTCCAAGAGGGGGGACAAGTTGAGGGTCACAACCCGTTCGCCGCTGGCGATGATCGCGGTCTCAATCTTGCCGCCAAGCGCCAAGACGTCGTGTGGATATTCGGCGTGACACACCGTGTCGCAGAACGCAGCTAGTCCAATTTCTTCCGGGCCGGTCGGATCATCTGGCAGGCCCAAAGCTTCCCGCATAGCTAGAAATAGCCGGGCTGTCTGTGCCCGTGAGAGTTGTTCAAAATGCATAACTTATTCTAATCTTTCATATTTTTGTCTCCGGTCGGGTCAGAGGTTGAAGGGGATCGGGTTCTTTGGCTGCATCCAGCGCAACGAGGAATTTCTGCACTGCGGCAAGCAGTATTTTTGCGTCCGCATCATCGGGAGGTGTTGGGCCCATGGCCCGCTTTTGTTCCTCGGCGGGTAAGCTGTCCATGTACTCGGAAAGCTTCTTGAGGCTTTGGCTCAGAGTGCCGCTCACGCTCTCGATTTGGCGCAAGCGAGCCGTGATCGTTCGCGGGTCCGCGTTGCCAACGTCTTTCATTAGGTCATTGAGTTCATTCAGTGATTCACGCGCAACGTAAACAAGGCTATCAATGGCTTTATCATTTGTCATAGTTCTAAGTATCGCCGGGCCATTGCCATGGCCTTCTCCCCTACTTCCTTGGATCGACAATCCCTGTCTCCACGGCGCGCCATTTTTGCACCCCGGGAAACGTGTTGCGCTAGAGTGGATCGGATCGAGTCCGCAAGCTTTCTCAGCCCGTGCGCCTTAGCGATCTCTGCGGCCTGCCGCAAACTTGCCGAAACCTCATCCATTAGTCCCTGGATTGCCTTGGGGCTCGTGTCGATGATCCGCTCTTCCGATGCGCGCGCCTCCGCCAATGTCTTGGCCAGAAAGGCACGCCGGTCTGCGGTTCGTTTGGCCATGCGACTGGCCTGCACACGCGCGCCGTTGGTGGGCTCGGGCTTGGGAAAACTCTCGGCGGATTCCACCCATGCCGCGAGATAAGTAAGCCCGTCTACCGCGACGAGATGAGCAAACCGCTCGTCGCGGGGTCTGGGGCAAGGCTCCGATCCATCAGCCATGGATCACCCGCCCAAGGGGTGTAGGCCCCGGCACAGGGCCGGGGTACACCACATACGCGTGTGGATAGACATGGCAATGACAAATCCGCCGCGCATCTCACGAAAGGCCCAATTTTCTGGCCAGTGCGATCTTACGACCAGCGTCCGTGGTAACGCTGAGCTCATGCTCAAGTTGCGCACGTTCAGACGCGGTCAGATCGGTCGTTGCGACCTGCTCTTTGTGCAGCCCGTGCTCACGTGCGAACTGCATTTTCTGCTCCGGCGACATGCCGTAGATTTTTTGATTTATTTCATTGTTCAACGGGGCGTTCGGGTTAGCCAAGGCACCCAGCAATTCTCGCTCTGCAAGATGTTTTTTCAGGCGGGGAGATGAATCCGCATGTTGCAAAACGTCCATCGCGTTTGCGTCTTGAGCAAGTACGTTGATGCGCACCGCGCTGAGGCTTAGCAACTCGTCGGCGGTGATGGAAAAACCATATTTGTCAGAGATTTGGCGCTGAAGTTGCGGGAGGTAGCTTTTCCAGAACGCCTTCAGGGTGGAGTCAGTGGCTAGTATTTGTCGGAGGTCTTGAGCATTAGAGGGCATCGAAGTGCTTCCTTTCAATTTCGAAGTTCTTCCACGCCCGCTCCCTGAGAGCGGCTTCCATGCTCGGCGAAAACACGTTGCAGGCGCAGACCGTAAGCCAGCGAATTACGGCCTCAACTTCGTACCCAACGCGGCCCCAATTACTGTCCTTCCTCAATCTCTTGCGCGGGATTTCTTGGGGGCAAGACATACGGCTCAAGGCGCTTATGTAGTACCGGTTCACACCCAACACGGTCGATAGGTCGTCAAAATCCACGAACCTCATTTTCTGATCTAACACTAAGACAAATCCTCTTATAATCACTTTGAAAAACATACACTAAAAATACAATAATATCAAGGAACGAAACAAGAACGGGCCACGCAACACGCTGAGCGCTGACGCGCATCCAGAGGTGAGGTGAGAGTTAACGCAGATATCGGCCATTGATCGAAGGAGCCAAGACACAAGACACCGGCCAAACGGGCACACCCGCTCGGGCATTTCCCGTCCGGCATCACCTGAGTCGCGCTGACGCGCGCCCAAGGCAGAATCTAAGCCATTTTTTGTGTTAGTTTTTGTGTTAGTTCTTGCGCCAAAGCCATGTAACACAAATCTTGAGATTTGATTTTGAAACAAGAACTTACAAAAAGTCGCGCCCCAGATATGGTGATTTCAATCCTCCCCTGCGGCACCATATCCCTCTAATACGGCGATTTTGAACGACCTCATGCGCTGGTTGGCGGTCTTGAGTCCCGCTTTACGCTTCGCATCTTCGGCCGGAACTTTCGCATTTCGCGAAAGTCGCAGGCCAAATACCCGCGCTACGTGTTGAGCCTCAGTCAATTTGCGATATTTCGGCGAGTGGAACAATTATGAGTTGTACGCCTTCGCCACACACTCCAGATTTTGGGTATGGGGCGGAATCAGATCATAGATGACTTGTTGAGCGAGCTGGGGTCGGTCGCGCCCGCCGGATATTTTCTGGCGCTGCACATCCGCTTTGCCGCCCCGCTCATGATGTATCAGACCTACAATCCGGCCTGGACCGATCACTACACCCGCAACGCCTATGCTCTGCGCGACCCGATGGTGGCCTGGGGCATTTCGCGCAGCGGGGCCACGCGCTGGAGCGACATCGACCTGCCGGACCCGTTCGGAATCATGACCGAGGCTGCGAGTTTCGGGCTGGTCTACGGCGTCTGCGTGTCCTGCGGGCCGATGACGTCACGCACCGTTGCCGGTGTCGCGCGCGGCGACCGGGAGTTTACCGAGGAAGAGATTTCAGCGATCACGGGCTGTGTCCTGAGACTGCACCACGAGACCCAGCCCCCGGACCACCTGACGCAGGCCGAGAAGCAGGCCCTGCTGGTCATCGCCTCCGGGGATCGTTACGCCGCCGGGGCCGCACGGCTCGGCATTTCCGAAAGCGCGCTCAAGGCGCGTCTGTCGGCGGCGCGACGCAAGCTGTTCGCCAGAACCACGGCAGAAGCGCTTCAACGGGCCAAGGACTATCGGCTGATCTGAGGCCTTGTCCTGCATCGTTTGATGGCCCGGCCCGGTCTTTCCTAGGCGACTGTCAACGTCACCTAGCTAGGGCTTCCCACGGCGTCGAGGAACGGCTTTCGGACGTTGGTCTATACGCGGTCCGTCAGGTCGGCAGCCACGAGTGCGCGCTTGACGCACCCGTGGCATGGCCATCAGTTCACCCAGTCGAAGGGCCGCGTGAATTCGCCAAGCGTGTGTTCAGCCGCAGCACGGTCCACATCACCCTTGGCTTCGATCTTGGCCACGAGACCGCGTTTCTTATCCTCGACCACATCCACCACTTCGGCCTTGTGCCCGGCTTCGGCCAGAGCAGCGTTGTAGACGCGGGTGATCGACTTTTTGCGCAGGTCCGGCTTGAACACCTTGCCCACGGCAGTCTTGGGCAGTTCATCGACAATCTCGATGTATTTCGGCACCGCCGCGCGTTCGGTGATCCGCTCCTTGGCGTAGGCCAGAAGCTCGTCCTCGGTCACGCTCGCACCGTCCACGAGTTCGACGAAAACGCAGGGCAGTTCGCCCGCGACCGCGTCGGGCTGGCCGATCGCGCCGACGAAGGCGACGGCATCGTGGCCCGCCAGCACCTCTTCGATCTCGGCCGGGTCGATGTTGTGTCCGCCCCGGATGATGATGTCTTTGGCGCGCCCCGTGATCCAGACATAGCCGTCTTCGTCGATCCGGCCCAGATCGCCCGTGCGCAGATAGCCATCACCCGCGAACAGGCCCTTGTTCTTGGCCTCTTCGGTATAGGTGTTGCCGACATAGACGCCGGGGTTCGAGACGCAGATCTCGCCCACCTCGTCGACGCCGCATTCCTTGTTGATCGTCCCGTCCGGCGCGCAGTCGTAGATTTTCACGTCCGTATAGGGGAACGGGATGCCGACCGAGCCGATCTTTTTCACGCCGTCCGTCGGGTTGCAGGACACGAGGCAGGTCGCCTCGGTCAGGCCGTAGCCCTCGACGATCTTGACGTCTGTGGCCTTTTCGAACCGGTTGAAGAGCTCGCGCGGCAGGGGCGAGGAGCCTGAGAACGCCACTTTCAGCGTGGACACATCCGCATCGACCTTGCGCTGCATGAGCGCCGAGATGGCGGTGGGTACGGTGATGACGAAGGTGACGCCGTAGCGTTCGATCAGCTTCCAGAAATTGTCGAACACCCCATCGCCGCGATAGCCTGCCGGGGTCGGGAACACCACATGAGCGCCCGAGGTCATGACGGCCATGAACACGACGTGGACCGCGAAGACGTGGAACAGCGGCAGCGGGCAGATCAGAACGTCGGTCTCGTCGAACAGAAGGTTCGCGCCGAGCCAGCCGTTGTAGATGATGCCGGAGTATTTGTGCTGCGCCACCTTGGGCATGCCGGTGGTGCCGCCGGTGTGGAAATAGGCGGCCACACGGTCGATCTTTTCGTCCTCGAAGGTCAGCGTCTTGGGCTGGCCTGCAATCGCCTTGTTGAAGTTCTCGACCTTAGCGGAATGGTTCGGCTTCACCTTGGGCCGGATCAGCGGGACGATCCATTTCTTCGGCGGCGTGAGATAGCGGTTGAGGTCGATCTCGAGCACATGCTTGACGTCCGGCGCATCCTCGAGCGCCTTGTGGACCTTCTGCGCCACGTCCGTCTTGGGGAAGCCCTGAAGCGTCACCACCACCTTGGCCCCGGTTTCGCGCAGGATCGACGCGATCTGCTCAGGCTCCAACAGCGGGTTGATCGGCGCGACGATGCCCGCGATGGCACCGCCCAGAAGGGTCATCACCGTCTCGTTGGCGTTGGGCAGGACATAGGCGACGACGTCCTTCTGCCCCACGCCGAGCAAGCGGAACAGGTTGGCGGTCTGCACGGTCTTGTCGTGCAATTCCTGCCAGGTCAGCGTCTCTTTCTTGTCGGTCGGGCCGCTTTCGATCTGGAACGACAGCGCGTCGCGCGTGGCGAACTTGCCGACGGTATCCGTGAGCAGTTCGTAAAGCGTGGTCGGCACGCGCCGATCGCTCCACGGCTTTTCGGCTTCGATGTCGTTGCGCGCTTGGAGCGAGCTGAATTCGTAACGTCCCATAGGTCCTCCCCCTGAGTGCCGCTTCCGGCGGTGTTTCTCTTGAAAGTGGGGGTTTTAGGCCCCGGTCGCAAGATTGACGTGGGGGTCAAGCGCAAGGAACGTCGCCGCGTCACTCTGCGGCGATACCGTCCGTGAACTGAAGCCGGGCCAGACGGGCGTAAAGACCGCCTTCGGCGACAAGCGCGTCATGGGTGCCTTGGGCCACGATGCGCCCGTCCTCGAACACCACGATCCGGTCGGCTTTCTTCACCGTAGACAGGCGGTGCGCGATGATGATCGTCGTGCGCCCCTTGGCCATTTCGTCAACCGCGGTCTGCACCGCGCGTTCGCTTTCGGCGTCGAGCGCGCTGGTCGCCTCGTCCAGCAAAAGGATCGGCGCGTCCCGCAGGATCGCGCGGGCGATGGCGATGCGTTGCTTTTGCCCGCCGGACAGCATGACGCCCCGCTCGCCCACGTAACTGTCGTAGCCATCGGGCAGTTTCATCAGGAAATCATGGGCGGCGGCGGCTTTCGCGGCGGCTTCGACCTCGGCATCCGTGGCGTCGAGCCGACCGAAGCGGATGTTCTCGCGCGCGGTGTCGGCAAAGATCACGGCATCCTGCGGGACAAGCGCCACATGGCGGCGGAACCCGTCGCGCGCAAGCTCGCGCAGATCCATGCCGTCGATAGTCACCGCCCCGTCGTTCGGGTCGTAGAAGCGTTGCAGAAGCTGGATGATCGTGGACTTGCCCGCGCCCGAGGGCCCGACGAGTGCGACCGTCTCACCGGGCTTCACGTCGAGCGTCACGGCGTCGAGCGCCACATGCTCGGGCCGGGCCGGATAACGGAAGGTCACATTGTCGAAATGGATCGCGCCGCGCACCGGTTCGGCCAGAGATTTGGGCGCTTCGGGGTCGTTCACCTCGTCCTCGGAGCGCAAAAGCTCCACCAGACGTTCGGTGGCCCCGGCGGCGCGCTGAAGCTCCGACCAGATTTCCGACAAGGCGCCCACCGCGCCCGCCGTCATGATCGCGTAGATGACGAATTGCACCAGCGCGCCAATCGACATCTCGTCGGCCCGCACGTCGCGCGCGCCGATCCAGAGCACGCCGACGACGCCCGAGAAGATGAGCGTGATGACGATGATCGTCATCAGCGAGCGGGTGGAGATGCGTTTGTGCGCCGAGCGGAAGCTTTCTTCGGTCACCTCGCGGAAGGTCGCGCGAGACGGATCTTCGTGGGTAAAGGCCTGCACGGTCTGGACCGACAAAAGCGCCTCGGACGCCTTGCCCGAGGATTTGGCGATCCAGTCCTGATTCTCGCGGCTGAGCGCTCGCATCCGCCGCCCCAGCACGATGATCGGCACCATGACCACGGGCACGATCAAGAGGACGAGGCCGGTAAGTTTGGCGGAGGTGAACAGGAGCATGATCGTCCCGCCGATGAGGATGAGCATGTTGCGCAGCGCGACCGACACGGACGAGCCGATGACCGACAGGATCAGCGTCGTGTCGGTGGTGATGCGGCTCAGAACCTCGCCGGTCATGATCTTTTCGTAGAACGCAGGGCTCATGCCGATGACGCGGTCGAACACCGCCTCGCGGATGTCGGCCACCACCCGCTCGCCCAGCCGGGTGACGAGGTAGTAGCGCAGCCCCGTACCCAGCGCGAGGAGCACGGTGATCCCCATTGCCGCGAGGAAATACTTGTCGAGAAGTGCGTCTTCGGAGGCCGAGAAACCGTCAATCACCCGGCGCACGGCAAGCGGCATGATGAGCGAGATACCGGCGGTGAAGACCAGCGCGACCAGCGCCGACAGGAGCAGGCCGCGGTAAGGCGCGATGAACGGCCACAGGCCACGAAGCGCGCCGACTTGTTTCGACTTCGCCCGATCTTCCTTGTTGTCCGCCATGTCCCGACCCCTTCGTTTTGTTGAGCAAATAGCCTTCGGGGGGACCGGGAACAAGGGTGGGTGGCCGCTTGCCGCACCTTGGTCGCAAAAAGGCGCGGCCGCCTCCGGGGGGGAAGCGACCGCACATGAAACCGTTACCTTGGGAAAATGGCCCGCGTCAGACTGCGAGTTTGAGAGCTTTCGCCTCGTAGCCTTTCAGCGTGGAACGAGCGGCCGGGTAGACGGTTTCAATCGGTTGCCCGGCAAGCGCCGGGAAGAGGGTGTAGAGTTCATCGCGCTGCGCGACCTCCATCGTGTCGACCACGTCCTGACCGGGCTGGAAGCTTTCGGTCCAGATGTGATCGGACAGCACGACCTGATGCCGGTCGAACATGATGTGGATGTAGGTGACCGGCGCGGTGCCCATCCGTTCGACCCCGTCCCGGCCCAAAAGGAGCATGGCGGGGGCGAGCATCTCTGCCTCCTGAAACATGAGCGCGACGTTCCGGTCGGCAAGCAGCACGCGGTGCTGCGGGCTGACCATCATGTCGCGGGCCGGAAGCCCCTGCCCCAGCGCACCGGCACGAATGCGGATCGGGCGCAGGCGCGCGTCACCCACGAGGTCGCTCTGGAACATGTCGCGCCGCCCGATCCAGCGGATCGGTTGCAGGCCATCATCGCGCGTGACCACCAGATCGCCGACCTTGAGGTCTTCGACCCGGACGAGCCCGCGATCCGTGACGATGGTGGTGCCGGGGGTGAAACAGGGCACCGGCGGGCAGGTGTCCTTGTCGGGATCCTTGTCCCCGTGCGGGGGCCAGTGGTGATCTTTATCGCGGCCGCCCCCGTGGCCATGCCCGTGTCCGTGCTTGCCACCATGATCGCCCTTGTCCCACCAAGGCTTGTCGCGGCCCCAGTCGTGGCGGTCGTCGTCCCGATCCCGTCCACCGTGGTCGTGGCCGTGGTCATGATCGTGCCGGTCGTCGCGGTCTTTCCCACCCCAGCCGTGGTCACGATCCCGGTCGTGATCATGCCGGTCGTCGCGGTCTTTCCAGCCCCAGCCGTGGTCATGGCCCCGGTCGTGGTCGTGGCGGTCGTCGCGGTCTTTCCCGCCCCAGCCGTGGTCACGGTCCCGGTCGTGGTCATGGCGGTCGTCGCGGTCTTTCCCACCCCAGCCGTGGTCACGGTCCCGGTCGTGGTCGTGCCGGTCGTCGCGGTCCTTCCAGCCCCAGCCGTGGTCACGGTCCCGGTCGTGGTCGTGCCGGTCGTCGCGGTCCTTCCAGCCCCAGCCGTGGTCGTCGTCGCGATCTTTCCAGCCAGGACCGTAGTGGACATCGTCCCCGCCGTGTTTGCCGTGGTCGTGGCCACCGTCATAGCCCCGGTCGTGGTCATGGCCTTTGCCGAACCCGCCCGGCTTGCCGTCCGGGCCCTTGCCCTGCCAGCCGTGATCCGGGCCGAAGGGGTCATCCTTGCCCCAGCCCGGTTTGCCGTCCGGTCCGTGGTCCGGCCACGCCTTTCCCCGTCCGGCGCCCGGGGCGCCGGTTACTTTATCCCAAATTCCCATATCTTAAATCTCCGTCAGGACGGGAGCGATGCCAGCAGCACGGCCGCCTCGTCATCCAGTGGTTCGATCGCCTGTCTTCCGAAAAGCACGTATTCGACGCCCCCTTCGCGGAAACGTGCGGCCTGCCCGGCCTCATCCCAGATTGCTTCCGGGTCCAGATCGCGGTCTTCGCCGCTTTTGATTGCATAGAGTGTCACGAGGCCCTCTTGCGGCACCTCGGCGGTCAGGACGACCGACGCGCCCTGCGTGCTCGGATAGACCTGCGCGTCGACGATCCGCCACGTATCGGGGAGCGCCGGCAGCCGGATGCCGGTCGAGGCACTGATCTCGGCCGCGTCGATGTCGATATCCTCGTTGACCGAAGCAAGTTCGAGCCTGAGGCGTGTGGTGTCATCCGCCGCCTTGGCGCTCGCGAGCGCGTCGAAGGGCTGGGACTGAAACGCCACCGAGCCGATCCCGAAGGCCGCGAGCGCGACCGACGCGACGAAAAGCATGCGCCCTGCCCCGACACGGCGCGACGTGACCGGCTCGGGCAGCGAGGGCAGCATCGCCAGCTCCTGCCGCAACCCTAAGGCGAGGACCAGTTCCTCACGATCCGCGATCTGGCTCATCGTCCGGGCCGCGGCACGCGGGTCGGTCGAAAGATGGCGGGCAATCTCGATCCGCTCCTCGGTCGAGGCGGCGTGATTGACGAAATCGAGGATCTGGTCCTCACCCAACGCCCCCAGGCGACGGTCATCGGTCATCTGTCGTTTCCTTTTCCAGGTCCACACGATCCTCAAATCGGCGAAGGGCTTCGCGCGCACGGGCGAGGCGCGACAGGAGCGTGCCCAAGGGCACCTCGAGCCTGTCGGCCGCCGCCCGGCATGTCATCCCGTCCAGAGCCACCAACTCCAGCGCGCGCTTCTGTTCCGGGGGTAGCCGATCAAACGCACGCCGTATTTGCCCCAGCCGGACGACATGATCCTGCTTGGCCGGGCTATGATCGTCGCCCGTCCATTGCAGCTGCGCCTCACGGACCGCGCGCGACCGCGTGGCGCGGCGCAGATCGATGAACCGGTTCTGCATGATCTGGAACAGCCAGCTTTTCAGCCCGCCGGGGTCACGCAGCCGGTCGCGTTTCTCGAGTGCCCTGAGGATCGTATCCTGAACGAGGTCGTCCCGTTCCGACGGCTCGCGCGTCAACGCCATCGCGAAGCGGCGCAGCTCGGGCATATGGCCCGCGATGTCAGAGGGGAGTTTCTCGTCCTGCATGATCCAAGAACGGAGCCGCCTGCACAGTTAATCCCCCACCGGCCCGATTTTTTTCAGTTTTTTCGGGGGACGGCCAGATGGGGCCACGCAGGCGTGATCGGCGCACGAAAAAAGCCCCGGCGGTTGGGCCGGGGCTTGTCCTGAATGTCGGCCTGTCAGGCGGCGATCATTCCTCGCCGGGCAGGATGCGCACGCCGCCCCGGTTGGCCGAAGACGCGAGCAGTGCATATGCCTTGAGCGCGGTCGACACGGCACGGGTGCGGTGCTCGGCCGGTTTCCACGGCAGCGCGCCCTTGGTCTCGCGGCGGGCGGCCAGTTCGTTGTCCGGCACGGCGAGGTTGATGGTGCGGCCCGGAATGTCGATCTCGATCGTATCGCCGGTTTCGACCAGCCCGATCAGACCGCCCTCGGCGGCTTCGGGGCTGACGTGACCGATGGAGAGACCCGAAGTCCCGCCCGAGAAGCGCCCGTCGGTGAGCAGCGCGCAGGCTTTGCCCAGACCTTTGGATTTCAGGTAGCTCGTCGGATAGAGCATTTCCTGCATCCCCGGCCCACCCTGCGGCCCTTCGTAGCGGATCACGACGACCTCGCCCTCGGTCACTTCGCCCTTGAGGATGCCGTTCACGGCGGCGTCCTGGCTTTCATAGACCCGTGCGGTGCCGGTGAATTTCAGGATCGAGTCGTCCACGCCTGCGGTTTTCACGATGCAGCCGTTTTCGGCAATGTTGCCGAACAGCACCGCGAGGCCGCCGTCCTGCGAGAAGGCGTGCTCGACGGTGCGGATCACGCCGTTCTGGCGGTCACGGTCGAGTTCCTTGTAGCGGTTCTCGGTCGAAAACGCCTGCGTGGTGCGCACGCCGCCCGGTGCCGCACGGTAGAACGAGTCGGTTTCCGCGTCGTTGGCGACCATGACATCCCACTTGGCGATGGCTTCGGCCATGCTCTGGGAATGGACGGTTCGCACGTCGTCGTGCAACAGCCCGCCACGCTGCATCTCGCCCAGAATGCCCATGATGCCGCCTGCGCGGTGGACGTCTTCCATATGCACGTCGTCCTTGGCGGGCGCGACCTTGCACAGGACCGGCACCTTGCGGCTCAGCCGGTCGATGTCGTCCATGGTGAAGTCGACCTTGCCCTCATAGGCGATGGCCAGCAGGTGCAGCACTGTGTTGGTCGAGCCACCCATCGCGATGTCGAGCGACATGGCGTTCTCGAAGGCCTCGAAGGTCGCGATTTCGCGGGGCAGATAGCCCTCGTCCTCGACCTCGTAATGCAGCTTGGTGATCTCGACGATGCGGCGGCCTGCTTCGCGGAACAGGCGCTCGCGGTCGGCATGGGTCGCGAGGACCGAACCGTTGCCGGGCAGCGCGAGGCCCAGCGCCTCGGCAAGGCAGTTCATCGAGTTCGCTGTGAACATGCCCGAGCACGACCCGCAGGTCGGACAGGCGTTTTCCTCGAAGGCCTGAACCTCGGCGTCGGTGTAGCTGTCGTCGGCCGCGACGACCATCGCGTCGACCAGATCGACGGCCTTTTCCAGATCGCCGATCTGGACCTTACCGGCCTCCATCGGGCCGCCGGAGACGAAGATCACGGGGATGTTGAGGCGCATCGCGGCCATCATCATGCCGGGGGTGATCTTGTCGCAGTTCGAGATACAGACCATCGCGTCGGCGCAGTGCGCGTTGACCATGTATTCAACCGAATCCGCGATGATTTCGCGCGAGGGCAGCGAATAGAGCATGCCGTCGTGGCCCATCGCGATCCCGTCGTCGACGGCGATGGTGTTGAATTCCTTGGCGACACCGCCCGCCTTTTCGATCTCGCCCGCGACGAGCTGGCCCAGATCCTTGAGGTGGACGTGGCCCGGCACGAACTGCGTGAAGCTGTTCACCACGGCGATAATCGGCTTGCCGAAGTCGTCGTCGGTCATGCCAGTGGCACGCCAGAGGCCACGGGCACCGGCCATGTTGCGGCCGTGGGTGGAGCGGCGGGAACGATAAAATGCCATGTCTCTCTCCTTCGCGCGGGACGTGCGTTACCTAAGCCCCAAAGGCCGGATGGGCAATGACAAAGGCGCGTGAACGGTTATGCGCGCCCCGTGTACCGGACCGCCCCCGCGAATGGACCCGCGCAGATAGTTCGCGGCCCCGCGACGGAACCGCCCGCCCCGCCCGTATGTGAGTGAATTATGTAACTCACGCCTCACTTTCGCCGCAGTGCGGAATTATTTCGTTCAATACGTTCAATTTGAATTGAACGCTGAACCGGACGGACCTATATCGCCATCCATGAATCGTGACCCTATTGACCATTTCATCGAGCAGATGGGCTTTATGACCCAGGAAGACGGCCTGCCGCGCATTGCCGGGCAGGTTCTGGGCTACCTTCTGGTCGAAGGCGAGCCGCGCACGTTGGCCGAGATCACCGAGGCGCTTTCGATTTCGAAAGCCTCGGCCTCGACCAACTGCCGCCAGCTGGCCGACAAAGGCATCCTGACCCGCGTGGCGACACGTGGGTCGCGCGCCGACAGCTACATGGCCGTCACCAACCCGGCCGAGGACATGCTCGCCGGCATGGCCGCCCGCTTCCGCACACGCGCGGGCAAGATCGAAGAGGCCGCAGCAGGCTTTCCCGACAGCCGCGCCGAAGCCCGTGAACGGGTCACGGTATTCGCCAATTTTTTCCGGACCTCCGCCGATTTCCTCGACGAATGGACCGAACGCGCCCAACGCCAGATGGCAGACACGGAGTGAGAGACGTGAACATGGAAAACCCCAAGCCCGACTGGGCGATGAACAAGCGCGAAAAAGCGCGGGCCGAGGCCATCGCCGCGGGTGAGACGCCGAAGAAGCGCAAGTGGCCGTGGATCGTGCTGCTCGTGCTCGTCGTCGCAGCGGCTGGCGGGTATTTCTATGCGGATCAGAACGGACTTCTGCCCGCGCCGCCCGAACAGGCGGCTCCGGTCGAGCCCGAGGCCCCGGCCGAACTGATCGTGCGACTGGCGCCCTTTGAGGTGACCGAGGTGGCCCCCGGCGACCTGAGCGAAACCCTGCGCGTCACCGGCTCTCTCACCCCGTCGCGTCAGGTGCATCTCACCGCCGAGGTCTCGGCCCGTCTGCTGGACGTGACCGTGCGCGAAGGCGACTCGGTCGAGGAAGGCGCGCTTCTGGCCCGGTTCGACGTCGATGCGCTGGAAAACCAGCTGGCGCAGGCGCAATCAAACGCCGAAGCCACGCGGGTTCAGTTCGCCCAAGCCCAAAGCGATTTCGAGCGCACCCAGACGCTGGTCGAACGCGATCTCGCCGCGCCGACCGCGCTGGAGAACGCCCAATCCGGCCTCGACCAACTGCGCGCACAACTGGCCGCGCAGGAAACCTCGGTCCAGAACGCGCAGACCGCGCTCGACCGCGCCAGCGTGATCGCGCCCTTCGACGGCGTCATCTCTGAACGTCAGGTCGACCCCGGTGCCTTCATCGCCACAGGTTCGCCGCTCTTCACCATCGTGGATCTCAACTCGCTCGAAGTAGAAGCCACCGCGCCCGTTTCGATCTCGAACCAGATCAGCGCCGGTCAGGTCGTGACGCTTCAGGTCGAAGGCTTCGGCAACGATGTCTTCACCGGTGAGGTGGAGCGCATCAACCCGATGGCAATTTCCGGCTCGCGCATGCTGCCGGTCTATATCACGCTCGAAAACAACGGCGCCCTGCGCGGCGGCATGTTCGCCACGGGCCGCATCACGCTGGAAGAGAAATCCGGCGCGCTCTGGGTGCCCGTCGAAGCGATCCGTGAGGACGCGCAAGGCACCTATGTTCTGCTCGCCGAGGGCGAAGAGCTGACCCGCCAGTCAGTCGAGGTCGCACGCGAGTGGGACAACGGCGCCAAGGTGGAAATCGCCTCGGGGCTGGAGACCGGCGAAACCGTCGTCTCGGCCGCCCTGCCCGAGCTTCGGGCCGGCCAGAAATTCGCGATCACGGAGTAAGCCCCCATGTTCCTGACCCGCATCAGCGTCGGCCAGCCGGTCTTTGCCACAATGGTGATGATCGCGCTCATGGTCGTGGGCGCGTTCTCCTACTCCCGCCTCCCGGTCGAGCAATTCCCGGACGTCGACTTTCCGGTCGTCGCAGTCGTCACCTCCTACCCCGGCGCGACGCCGGAAGCGGTGGAGAGCGACATCATCGAACCGATCGAAGACAGCGTCTCGACCCTCGCAGGCATCGACAACATCCAGTCGACCGCGCTGACCGGCTCGTCGCTGGTCATCATCCAGTTCGATCTGGAAGTGGACAGCGCCACCGCCGTTCAGGACGTGCGCGACCGGGTGAGCCAGATCGGCCCGCTTCTGCCCGACAATGCCGACGACCCGCGCATCCTGCGGTTCGACCCCTCCGACCTGCCGATCATCTCGATCGGCGTCAGCTCGGACGAGCTCGACATCGGAACGCTCACGCAGGTGACCGAGGATTACATCTCGAAACGCATCTCGAACCTGCGCGGCGTGGGGAACGCCGACGTTGTGGGCGGACGTGCCCGCGAAGTGCTGATCGAGATCGACCCGGACCGGCAGACTGCGCTGAACGTGGGGATCGCCGAAGTCTCTGGCGCGGTGGCGCAGGAAAATCAGGACGTGCCCGCCGGTGCCGTGACCTCCGGCGGGCAGAGCCAGTCGGTGCAGGTCGAAGGCCGCATCGAAACTCTGCGCGCCTTTGAGGATATCATCGTCGCGCGTCGGGGTGGTCAGCCCATCCGGCTGGGTGACGTGACCAACGTGACCACGGGTTTGGCCGAACGCGAAAGCCTCGCCATGCTGAACGGTCAGGACGCGCTCGCCATCGACGTGCTGAAAACCCAAGGCGCCAACACCGTGGACGTGGCCGAACGGGTCATCGAAGAAGTCCACAAGATGAGCGAAGACCCGCAGTTCGAAGGCATCAAGATCGAGATTCTGCGCGACAACTCGGAACCGGTCATCGAAAGCTTCCACTCGGTACAGTCGATGATCGTCGAGGGCGCGATCCTCGCCACCGTCATCGTGTTCCTGTTCCTCAACTCGTGGCGCTCGACCGTCATCACGGGGCTCACGCTGCCGATCTCGATCATCGCGACGATGACCGCGATCTATGCGCTCGGCTTCACGCTCAACATGATGACGCTGATGGCGCTGTCGCTGTCGGTCGGCATCCTGATCGACGACGCGATCGTGGTCAGGGAAAACATCGTCCGACACCTTCACATGGGCAAATCCCACATTCAGGCGGCGCTGGACGGCACCAAGGAAATCGGCCTCGCCGTGCTCGCCACCACGCTTTCCATCGTCTCGGTGTTCCTGCCGGTGGCGTTCATGGACGGGATCATCGGCCGCTTCTTCTTCCAGTTCGGGATCACCGTGTCGGTGGCCGTCCTGATCTCGCTCTTCGTGTCCTTCACCCTCGACCCGATGATGTCCTCGGTCTGGTACGACCCGGCCTCGGACCCGAACCGCAAGCGCGGGATCATCGGGCGTGCGGTCGCGCAGTTCGACCGCCTGTTCGAGTGGATCGGCGAGCAATACGGCAAGCTCCTGCGCAAGGCGCTGAAGTTTCGCAAGACGACGCTCTCGGTGGCCCTCGCGGCCTTCGTCGGTGCCTTCGCGCTCTTCCCGATGATCGGGGGCGAGTTCATCCCGCCGTCGGACACCGGCGAGATTCAGATCGACCTGTCCGCCCCTGTCGGCACCTCGCTCGACCGGACAGCCGACAAGATCGCGCAGGTCGATGCGCTCCTGCACGAACAGTTCCCGGAAATCGAAAGCACCTACGCCACCGTCAACTCCGGCACCTCGTCGGGCGACAACAACGCGACGATCATCGGCATTCTCGTGCCGTCCGATCAGCGCACGCGTAGCCCGCAGGATCTGACGAGCCCGGTGCGTGACGCGCTAGCAGCCATTCCCGGTGCCGAATTCTCAGTCGGCGCCTCGGGCGGCATGGGCCCGGTTGCGCCCCCGATCGAGATCAAGATCTTCGGCCCGGACCTGCGGGTTCTGGAAAACCTCGCGCATGACCTCGCCGACGAGATGCGCGGGATCGAAGGTCTGGTCGATGTGAGCACCACGCTCGACGATCCGCAGCCGACACTGGGCATCGAGGTGGACCGCGACGCGGCCTTCGACCTCGGCGTCTCGCTCGCCTCGGTCGGCGACACCCTGTCCTCGATGCTCGAAGGTCAGACCGTGTCGGAATGGACCTCGCCGCGCGGTGAAAGCCTCGACATCGTGGTGCGCCTGCCCGACAGCGCCCGCAACGACCCGGCCTATCTCGGCGCGCTGCCCATCGCGCAATCGGGTGCCACGGGGACGACCGATGTGATCCGTCTGGATCAGGTCGCGACCATCACCCAGTCCGAGGGTCCGGGCGAGATCAATCGCGAAGATCGCGAACGCTCGGTCCGTGTCACCGCCAACCTCGAATCCGGCGTGCGCCCCGGCGACGTCACCGCCGCCGTGCAAGAGGCAGCCGCCGCCCTCGACTATCCGCTGGGCTACAACCAGGGCACCGGCGGCGAGGTCGAGGACATGCAGGATCTCGGGCTCGCAGCCGCCGCCGCGCTCGCCCTCGCGATCATCTTCATCTACCTCGTGCTCGCCTCGCAGTTCGGATCGTTCCTGCAACCCTTCGCGATCATGTCGTCTCTGCCGCTCGCCCTCATCGGGGTGCTCGGGGGCCTTCTGGTCTTCGACTCGACTCTCAACGTCATGTCGATCATCGGCTTCATCATGCTCATGGGGCTGGTGACGAAGAACGCGATCCTTCTGGTGGACAACGCCAACCAGCATGTGCGCGACGAAGGCATGAACCTCTACGACGCGCTGGTGATCGCCGGGCGCACCCGGTTCCGTCCCATCGTCATGACGACCCTCGCCATGATCTTCGGGATGCTGCCGCTCGCGCTCAACATCCACGGCGGCACCGGGCAGAACGCCTCGATGGCCCACGCGGTCATCGGCGGCCTGATCTCGTCCTCGCTCCTGACGCTGGTGGTGGTCCCGGTGACGCTCACATATATGGACGGGCTGGGCCGCTTCGCCTCGCGCTTCACGCCGAAAGCCCCCGACGACGTTCACACCGCGGCGGAATAAACACCGACCGTCCCCCTTCTCTGTTTCGAAAAACCTCGGAGGGGGACGGATTTGCCCGCAAATCCGGGGGGAGGCTGGCCTCCCCCTACCGCGACGACCCGCCGAAGGCGGGGCGGCGCAAACCCAGCGCGCGGGCGCGCCCGCGCTCATTACTCCAAAAAAGTCAGCCCGGAAACCGCAGCGTGACCTTCAGACCGGGGGCCGCGTCGTCGAGGTCGAGCCCCGCGTCATGGCTTTCGGCGATGGCTGCGACGAGGGCGAGGCCGAGGCCGTTGCCCGGTGTCGTGCGCGACCGTTCGAGACGGTAGAGACGGCGCAGGACCTTGTCGCGTTCCGCCTCAGGGATGCCGGGGCCGCTGTCGGTGACGCTCAGCGTGCCGTCCGGTGTGACCACGATCCGAACGGCGCCGCCTGCGGGCGTGTGGCGCAACGCATTCTCGATCAGGTTGGCGAGCGCCTGACCGATGAGGTCGGCATCGCCGCGCACCATGACGGGGGCCTCGGGCACATCGACCGTGAAGGTGTCGTCGCGATCCTCTGCCGACGGCTCGTAGAGCTCGGCGATTCGGGTGGCGACGCTTGCGAGATTGACCGGCTTGAACCTGTCCTTGGCCCCGCCCCCTTCGATCTGCGCGATCTGCAGCAGCGCGCGGAACACGGACACGGCCCGGTCGGCCTCTTCCCCGGCCGCCGCGGCAAGGTCGCGCGCCTCGCCATCCGGCAAGCGGTCTTCAAGGTCCTGAAGCGTGACGCCGATCCGCTGAAGTGGCGTGCGCAGGTCGTGGGCGATGTCGGTGGTGACCTGACGGAGCGCCTCGGTCGCGGCCTCTTGCTTCACCGCCATGCGGTTCACCCGCGCCCCGATGCGCGACAGGTCGTCCCCCTCCCCCGTCTCGCGCGAACGTGCGGCCAGATCCCCCGTTGCGATCCGGTCGAGCACGCCTTCGATGCGCTCCACCCGCCGGGCCGAGGCCCGCGCGATCAGTGCGCCGATGCCGAGCGAGATGAGGACCGTCGGCAAGGTGGACACCAGCAGCAGGACGAGGAATGTCTCGCCCAGACGCGCGACGGGTTCGAGGCTTTTCGCCACGATCAGCACACCGCCTGACAACCGGCGCACGTCGTCGATATAGCCTTCGTCCGACAGGGGCCGGTCCGGGCCCATCGCGGTGAAGCCCACGTCCACCCCATTCAGGACCGCGCGCGCGTTCCCGGTGCTGCGCCGGTCGTCGCCCAGAAACACGAACACAGTGTCGCTCGGGTCTGTCACGCGCGCACGGGCCTCGACCAGCGTGCGCAGGGCCGAGGGGCTGGCGGAGATGTCGAAGCTCGCCATGTCGCGGTCGAGATCGGCGCGCAGATCGGTGAGCGTGGTCGCTTTCTGCGTGAGCCACGCGACCCCGAGCGAGCCCACGTTGACCAGCGCCACCACGGCGACCAGCAACACCGCCTGACGCACCGGCGTCGAGCGCATGATGCGGGTCGTGCGGCTTGCCCTAGTCGTCAATGCGATACCCCGCGCCGCGCACCGTGCGGATCAGATCGTGGTCGAACGGCTTGTCCACCTTGGCGCGCAGTCGGCTGATGTGGGTCTCGACCACATTGGTGCCGGGGTCGAAATGAATGTCCCACACGTTCTCCAACAGCATCGTCCGGGTCTGCACCCGGCCCTTACGGCGCAGGAGGTGTTCGAGCAGCGCGAATTCGCGCGGCAGGAGGTCGATGATCTGTCCGCCCCGCCGTACTTCGCGCCGTACGAGGTCCATCACCAGATCGCCCGCCTTCAGCGAGGTCTCTTCGGCCTGCAACGGCGGACGGCGGGTGAGCGCCGCGACGCGGGCGGAGAGTTCGCCGAACGCAAAGGGTTTCACGAGATAGTCGTCGGCCCCGGCCTCGAGCCCGGCGATCCGGTCCTCGACCCCGCCCACGGAGGTGAGAAAGATCGCAGGTGTCGACACCCGCGCCGCCCTGAGCGCCTTGACCAGCGACAGGCCATCGAGTTCCGGCAACATCCGGTCGACCACCAGCACATCGTAGCTCCCCGACATAGCCTGACCGAGCGCCGAGCGCCCGTCGGCCAGACGGTCGACGGAATGCCCCTCTTCAGTAAAGCCGCGGGCGATGAAATCTGCGGTGGTCGGGTCGTCTTCTACAACGAGTATCTTCATGTCTTGTTACCGGTTACGCACCCCTAACATGGGTGTCGGAGCCTTGTTTTGCAGGTTTATCGCGCCCGATACACCCCTTTTCACGCTGCCGTGACGAACATTACGCAGATGCAATCTTGCTGCGGTGGTCCTGCAATTCGGGTGCTCCATCTTTGTCTCATCCGAAGGGGGCACCAAGCCTCCCGCAGTCATAAAGAGGATGCTTCATGCCTAAGACAACCATTGTGAACCGCGTGGCCCCCGCACTGGCCGTGACCGCGCTTCTGGCCGGTGGCGGCGTTGCCGCGATCACGAACACCACGACCCCGGCCTTTGCCGCGGCCCCCGTCGAGGGCGGCTATGTCGACCTCGTCAAACAGGTGGCCCCCGCCGTGGTGACCATCGAAACCTCGCGCAGCTCGTCGGCCCAACCGGCGCAAAGCGACCCGTTCGAGGGCACGCCGTTCGAGGAATTCTCGAAACGCTTCGGCATGCCGATGCCCGAAGGCGACCAGCGCGGCCAAATGCCGGAACGCGAAATGCGCGGCGCCGGGACCGGCTTCATCGTCTCGGACGACGGCCAGATCGTGACCAACGCCCACGTCGTGCGTGGCGCGGACGAGGTGAAGGTTACGATGGAAGATGGCCGTGAGCTGATCGCCGAAGTCGTTGGCGTGGACGCCGCGACCGACGTGGCGCTGCTCAAGGTCGATGCGAGCGATCTGCCCGCGCTGGCGTTCGGCAACTCCGAAGCCATTCAGGTCGGTGAGAACGTCATCGCGATGGGCAACCCCTTTGGCCTCGGCAACACCGTGACCACGGGCATCGTGTCGGCCATCGGGCGTGACCTGCGCGCCGGTCCCTTCGACAACTTCATCCAGACCGACGCCGCCATCAACCGCGGCAACTCGGGCGGGCCGCTGTTGAATGCCGACGGTCAGGTGATCGGTATGAACACCGCCATCATCTCGCCCACCGGCGGCTCGATCGGTCTCGGCTTTGCCGTGCCTGCCGACATGGTGCGCGACATCGTGGCCGACCTGTCGGACGACGGCGAAGTGAGCCGCGGTTGGCTGGGCGTGCAGATCGCACCGGTGAGCGAAGACGTGGTCGCGGCCCTGGGTCTGGAAGAGGCCAACGGCACGATGGTGCAGAGCGTCATGTCCGGCACCCCAGCCGAAGAGGCCGGGCTGCAATCGGGTGACATCGTTACGGAAGTAAACGGAACCGCCATCGACGGGCCGCGCGACCTCACACGCGCGATCGCCGGTGACATGCCGGGGTCCGACGTCGAACTGAAGGTCCTGCGCAAAGGTCAGGAACAGACGATCAACGTCACCCTTGGCGAACGGAGCGACGACGAGCCGGCTTGATCTCCCTAGCTCAGTCGCTTCTAGAGGGCCGTCGGGAATGTCCCCTCCCGGCGGTCCTTCTTTTTGCGCCGATTACCGCGCTGCCGAGGCGCGCGTGGACGGGGTGCAGGAGACGTCGTTGGCCGGGTTCAGGTTGAGAAGCTCGTTCAACCCGCAGTTGCCGGTCACCAGATCCGCCAGCGTCACATCGTCGAGTTCGGAATAGAACGCGTCGAGCGCTTTGTGCAGGTAACTGTTCAGGCGGCAAGTATCGACGAGGGGGCAGTTGTTGTTGGCGGCGTCGAAGCATTCGGTGAACGGCACGTCCGCCTCGAAGTCGCGAAACAGAGCGCCAATGGAAATCGCCTCGGGCGCGCGCGCCAGCGTCAGACCGCCACCGCGACCACGGCGGGTTTCGACGTAGCCGTATTGCTGAAGCTTGTGGATCACCTGACTGAGGTGGTTGCCGGACGCATTCGTCGCCTCGGCGATCTCGGAGGATCGCACGGTCTGATCCGTGTTCACGCCACAAAACATCAGGACGCGAGCCGCAAGGTTCGTTCTAAGTGTCAGTCTCATGGCGCTCTCCCCTAAAACCTCGCCCAAAGTAACCACATGGTTCACAGTGCGATTTGACATAGATCAGATTAAGGTTTTTCGTCCACCCCCAAGGGAGATAGGCCTATGCCAATTCACGATGCGCGAAATTGCCAGCTTGGGGAAGGCCCGCTTTGGCACCCGCAGGCCAACCAATTGTACTGGTTTGATATTTTAAAAAATACGTTACTCACCAGCGGACCGGATGGCCCCGGAGAGTGGGTGTTCGACGCCCCGGTGTCGGCGGCAGGCTGGGTATCAATTAACCAACTCTTTGTGGCTTCCGAGACACAACTTTTCACCTTTGACCTCGAAGCCGGGGCGTCCGAGACGGTGGTTCCGCTGGACGCCGAGAACCCTGTCACACGCTCGAACGACGGACGCGCGGACCCTCAGGGCGGGTTCTGGATCGGGACGATGGGCAAGAAGTTCGAGCCGGGGGTGGCGGCGATCTATCGCTATTACCGGGGCGAATTGCGCAAGCTGGTCGAGGGGCTGACGGTGGCGAATTCCATCTGTTTCGCGCCGGACGGTCGCACCGCCTACTACACCGACACACCCACGCGCCAGATCATGGCGCAACCTCTGGATGCGGACGGCTGGCCCAAAGGCGCGGCGCGGGTGCATATCGATCTGAGCGGCGAGCGGCCCCTGCCCGACGGGTCGATCGTGGATAGCGAGGGCGCGATCTGGAACGCACAATGGAACATGGGGCGTGTCGCGCGCTATCTGCCGGACGGAAGTTTCGACCGAGCGGTCCCTGTGCCCGCCCGGCGCGTGGCCTGCCCTGCGCTCGGAGGGCCAGACCTCAAGACCTTGTTCGTGACGACCGCACGAATGGGGCTGGACGACCCGGCACCGGAGGACGGCCGGGTCTACTGCGAAGAGGTCGAGGTGCCCGGCCTGCCGGAATACCGCGTGGTTCTGTGAGCTTCAGAACGCGCCGCGCAGGGCTTTGAGCCCGCCGACCAACGTGCCGACGTCGGACCCAACGGCGAGAAATTCGACGCCCATGTCGGCATAGCTTTGCGCCAGCGCCCGGTCCGAGGTCAGGATACCCGCCGCCTTGCCCGCCGCGCGGATGCGGGTGAGCACGTCGACCACCACCGCCTGCACCTCGGGCGCGCCGGGATTGCCGATATAACCCATGTCGGCGGCCAGATCGGCGGGGCCGACGAACACGCCGTCCACACCGTCGACCGCGAGAATGTCGTCCAGCGCCTCGACACCCGCGCGGTTCTCGACCTGCAGGAGCAGGCAGACCTCGTCATTCGCGGTCTGGAGGTAATCCGGGATCGCGTTGTAGGCCGAGGCCCGCGCCAGCGCCGCACCAATGCCACGCAGCCCGAGGGGCGGATAGAGCATCGAGCGTACCGCTTCGTGCGCCTGATCACCGCTTTCGATCATCGGGATCAGGATCGTCTGCGCGCCCACGTCGAGGAGTTGCTTGATCCACGCCCGGTCATCGTCGCGCGGACGCACAACGGCCGAGGTCTTGCCCTCGATGACGCGGAGCTGATCGCGGATCGTGCGCAGCTCGTTCGGGCCATGTTCACCGTCGATCACGAGCCAGTCGAACCCGGCTTCGGCGCAGACTTCGGCCACCGTGGGTTCCCCCATGCCGAGCCACAGCCCGATCTGGGTTTCGCCCGACTTGAGCCGCGCCTTGAAGTGATTGGTCGGTGCGGGCATCGGCCCCTCCCCTAGTCGAACTTGATTTTGACGGACCCGAAGGCGCCGAAGTCAGCCTCCACCCGCGTGCCCGGGGGGCATTCTATGGGCGCGATGAACGAGCCTGACAAGACCACCTGCCCCGCCTCGATCCGTTGGCCGTATTGCCCCATGCGCCGCGCGAGCCAGACGATGCCGGTCACGGGGTCGTTCAGGACAGCCGCGCCAAGGCCCGTCGCGACCACCTCATCATCCTTCGTCACGATCGCACCGGTCCAGCGCAGGTCGAAGGCATCGGGCGCGTTGCGCTCATCCCCGGTCACGATCCCGGCGTTGGCGGCGTTGTCGGATACGGTGTCGACGATGATGCGCGCCTTGCCGGTTTCGGGATCGGCCCGCTGGATGCGGGTGTCGAGGATTTCGAGCGAGGGCGTGACGTAGTCGGTTGCGGCGATCACATCGTCCCGCGTGACCTCGCCCGACAGCGGGGCCTTCATGACAAAAGCGATCTCGGCCTCGATCCGCGGCTGGATGAACCGGCCTGCGGGCACGGTGCCGCCGTTCGAAAACACCATGTCATCGTAGAGCACGCCACTGTCCGGCGTGTCGATATTGAGCGCCTCCTGCATGACCTTGGAGGTCAGGCCGATCTTCCACCCGACGATCTGCCGCCCCGCCGCCAGTTTCTGCGCCATCTGGGCAGACTGGATGCGGTAGGCGTCGTCCAGCGTCATGCCGGGATGTCTGAGCGACAGGAGGCCGATCTGGGCCCGACTGTCCTCGGCCGCCAAAAGGTCGGAGGCCGCCTGTTCGACTTGCGCGTCCGTCAGGGTCATTCGTCGGCCACGGTGTTGGTGAGCGTGCCGATGCCGTTCACCTCGACCTCGACCACGTCACCGGGGACAAGGTATTTCGGCGGATCGAACCGCGCGCCCGCGCCGGTGGGCGTGCCAGTGATAATGACGTCGCCGGGCATGAGCGTGGTGAAGGTCGAGATGTAAGCGATCTCTTCGCGGATGGGGAACATCATGTTGGCCAGCACATCGTCCTGCCGAACCTCGCCGTTCACGCGGGTGACGATGCGAGCGTCGTCGAGTTGCGCGGGATCGGTGAAGGGGACAAGCCACGGGCCGATGGACCCGGAGTTGTCCCAGTTCTTGCCTTGGGTGACGTTGAACTTGGCGTGGCGCACCCAGTCGCGGATCGTGCCTTCGTTGCCGATCGTCAGAGCTGCGATGTGGTCATAGGCGTCCTCCGCCGCGATCCGGCGGCCGCCCTTGCCGATCACGATGACGACCTCGCCCTCGTAATCGAGCGTGTGGTTTTCCGGCGGACGGATCAGCGGTTGGCCGTGGCCCGTGAAGCTACGGGGAAAGCGGGGAAACAGCGACATATGCTTGGGCTGGGCCGAGCCGTCTTTGTATTCCGCGTTCCGGTCCGGAAAGTTCACGCCGACGCAGAGGATTTTCTCAGGGCGTGCAATGGGGATCAGGAACTCGACCTCGTCGGTGGCGTAGGTCGGCGCCCTGCCCTCGGCCATCGCGATGACCTTTTCCAGCGCGCCGTCCACGACGACCGCTTGCAGGTCCGGGTAGCCCGCCACATCGGTCAGGTCGATGATGCCCTCATCGGTGACCACGCCATAGCGAGTCTGGCCAGCGGCGCGATAGGCTGCGATACGATTGCTCATGCGGGCCTCCTTACGGTGCGATGATCGGCGAAGCGCCGAGGGTGGATTCAGCGGGCTCCAGCCCTTCGAAGACCGAGCCGTGCTCAAACCACGACTTCGGCGCAGGCGCGCCCCACAGGGTCTGGCGCTGCGGGTCCTTGAGGTCCCAGCGGATCGCTTCGAGGTCCGGGTCGACGGTCTGATAGTCGGAGCAGTAAATCTCGATGCGATGCCCATCGGGATCGAGAATGTACAAGAAAAACGCGTTCGAGATGCCGTGACGCCCCGGTCCACGTTCGATATTTGAAACGTAGCCCGTGGTCGCCATCAGATCCAACAGGTCGATGATGTTGAGGGGCGTGGGCACCCAGAACGCGGTGTGATGCAGGCGCGGGCCGGTGCCGTTGGTGAACGCGATGTCGTGGACCCCGCCCTTGCGGTGGGTCCAGGCCGCCCAGAGCCGCTTGCTCTCTTCGTCCTCGGTGTACTCGGTCACGCGGAAGCCAAGCTCGTTATAGAACGCCACCGCTTCGTCCACGCTTGGCACGAAGCAGTTGAAGTGGTCGATGCGCAGCGGCTTCACACCTTTGTAGAGCGCGTATTTCTGGTGGATCGGTTCCAGCCGGTCCATCTTGAAATAGAACTCCACAGGCATGCCCAAGTGGTCGTGCGTCGCCAGCGTGCGGCCCTGATACGGGCGCTCGACCCACTCCACCCCGTGACCCTGCGACTTGAACCAGTCGTGCGCCTTGTCCAGCTCGCCCTCGTCGAAGACCTTGAAGGACAGTGCTTTCACATGCGGCTCGGCGGATTTGTGGAGCACCATGCAGTGATGCCCCCGCTCCTCGAGCGCGCGCAGATAGACCGTGCTGTCGTCCTCGTCGGTGATCTGCAGACCGAGCGTGTCGACATAGAACGCCTTGGACGCCTCCAGATCGCGCACGCCGAAATCGACGTGGGACAGACGGATGATGTTGAACGGCGGGTAAAGGTTCGGGGCGGGAATGGGCATCTGGGCTCCTTACTGCACCGGGAAGATGACGTTGACCTGGCCTGTGCCAGAGGATGGAAAATACTCGGTGACCACTTCGCAAGGGGCCGTGTAGGCATCCCAGCCGAGGGCACCATAGAGCATGGCGGTGTCGTGCATCGAGCCTTCGCCCGAGCAGTGCAGGGCATAGTCACCCAGCATCTTGAGGAAGGTCGCGTGATCGCCGCGCTTCCACATTTCGAGAACCATGAGATCGACCTGCCGGTTGAACTCGGAACTGATCGTGAAGGTGCCGTTGTTCGGGGCGTATTCCTTGTTCGACCAGATCTTGTGGCTGAGACTGCCGGAGGCGACGAGCAACACCTTGTCGTCCGAAGCTTCGACCGCCTTGCGGATCGCCTGCCCCAGAACGCGGCTCTCGTCATGGTCGTGGACCGTGCAGAAGGCGGCGATGGAGACCACCTTCATCTTATGCTCGCGGCTCATGAACGACAGCGGGACGAGCGAGCCGTATTCGAGGTCGAGACTGTCGAGATGATGGGCGAGCGTGTAGACGCCCATCTCGGTCGCGGCCTCGGCAATCGCGTCGCCAAGCGCCGGGTTGCCCTCGTGGCTGTAGGGCATGTCGCGAATGAACTGCGGAAACTCGGACGAGGTCAGAAGCCCCTCGAACTTGTCGTTGGCATTCACGTGAAAGCCCGCGTTCACCAGCCAGTGCGTGTCGCAGATCACCACGGTATCCGCGCCGAGCGCCTTGGCCCGGCGCGCGATTTCATAGTGGCCGTCGATCGCGGCCTGACGCTTGCCCTTGATCGGCCCCTCCTGTTCCGACATCTGCAATGTCGGAACATGGGTCATCTTGGCCGCCAGTACGATTTCACCCATGACGCATCTCTCCTCCGGTCATGCGAAATGGCGCCTCACCCGCCGAGTTTCGGGATTTTATGGTCCGCGCGCGGGAACGATACGTTCACCGTCTCCATGTAGAAGTCAAAGGACCAATCGCCGCCGTCCCGCCCGATGCCGGAGGCTTTGGTGCCGCCGAAGGGCGATGGCAGGTGACGGATGTTTTCCGAATTCACCCACATCATACCCGCGTCGAGCGCATCGGTCATGCGCATCGCCCGGTCGAGGTCGCGGGTCCACAGATAGGCCGCGAGGCCGTATTGCACGCCGTTCGCGATTTCGAGCGCATCCGCGTCGTCTTTGAACGGAATGGCCGTCAGAACCGGGCCGAAAATCTCTTCCTGTGCGATGGCCATATCGTTTGTGGCTTGGGTGAAGAGCGTGGGCGCGATGTAGCAGCCCTGCTCGCCCACCTTAGCCCCGCCCACGGCGATGGTCGCGCCCTCTTCCCGCGCCTTGGCGAAGTAGGACATGACCTTTTCTTCGTGCTCCGGGTGGATGACCGGGCCGACCACGGTGTCGGGGTCGAGAGG
>JAYZLL010000045.1:0-99863 GCA_036154315.1 Pseudomonadota bacterium | reverse complement strand
GAGTATTTTTGGCAAGATGAAAGGGGGCGCGTCACGCAGAATGCTCGGCGCGCCCTTTTTCGGTGAGGTCGTATGTGCCGGTGTCGACGCGGGCGAACCAGCCCAGATGGTTTACGTACATGATCCGCGTGGCTTTCGTGACGCCCGTGGCCCTGGCGATTTCGGCGCCCTTGCAGGGGCCCGCGGTCGCCAGATGCGCCGCGATCCGGGCGCATTCCTGTTTATAGGCGGTCATCACCTGACCCCGGCTACCGCCCAGATTGGGGTCGCCTTCACGGCGCGCGAATTCGGACAGGAGCCGGGCGCGCCGGGTCTTGGACTTACGCGGGCGGAACTCGGACGGGTCGGCGTGGACTTGCACGAATCCATCCTCAAGCCTGACAGAGAGGACGCCAACGCCCAATCTCTTGCACAAACCGACATTTCCCTTGAACGCGCGCCAGCCCGACTTGCCCGCCCAGCGCGGCACCGCGACATAGACGTTGTCAGTCACCGACTGCCGCGCCACCGCCTGTTGCAGGAGCGTGAGCGAGAAGCCCGCCTTGAGCTCGACCACCACCGGGTCGCCATCGTCGCGCACCGCCATGACGTCGACAGGGCCGATCTCGGCCTTCACCTCGTATCCCAGCGCCTCGAGCCACGCCTTGACCGGCGGGTAGAGGTCGGTCTCCGTCACCCTGCTCATGCCTCGTGATAACGCGCGCGCCCCCTGCGGCAAAGGGGGTCGTGACATCATGCGGTCACATCGCTATAGGTCGCGCGAAATTTTCAACGCTCAAAGGGACAGCCCGTATGACAACCCTCGTTTTCGGTCACAAATCGCCCGACACCGACTCCACCGGTTCGCCGCTCATCTGGGCCTGGTATCTCAACGAGGTCAAAGGCGAGCCCGCCAAGGCCGTGCTTCTGGGCCAGCCCAACACCGAAGCTGCCTTCGTGCTGGAACGCTGGAGCCAGTCGATGCCGGACATCATCGGCGAGGTCGAGCCGGGCCAGCGCTGCGTGATCGTCGACACCAACAACCCCGCCGAGCTTCCGGCCGCGATCAACGACGCCGACGTTGTGCAGATCATCGACCACCACAAGCTGGTCGGCGGGCTGGAAACCAAGGGTCCGATCGACATCACCATCCGCCCGGTCGCCTGCACCGCCACCATCATGTACGACCTGATGGGCGACGACACCGCCAAGATGCCCGAAGAGATCAAGGCCCTCGCCCTGTCCTGCATCCTGTCGGACACGCTGGAATTCCGGTCGCCGACCACCACCGACCGTGACGTCGAGGTCGCCAAGACGCTCGCCTCGGAACTGGGCGTATCGATCCCCGACTACGCGGCTGAGATGTTCGCGGCCAAGTCGGACGTGTCGGCCTATTCCGACGCCGAACTCCTGCGCATGGATTCCAAGGAATACGAAGTCGGCGGCAAGAAATTCCGCGTCTCGGTGCTGGAAACCACCGCGCCCAACATCCCGCTCGACCGCAAGGCCAGCCTGATGGACAGCATGGTGACGGTCGCCGAAGAAGACGGCGTCGATCAGGTGCTCTTGTTCGTCGTGGACATCCTCAAGGAAGAGGCGACGCTCCTCGTCCCCAACGATCTGGTCAAAACGCTGTGCGAAAAGAGCTTCTCGACCTCCGTGTCCGGCGACACCGCCGTGCTGCCGGGCATCGTGAGCCGCAAGAAGCAGATCATCCCGAACCTCGCCCTCTGAGGGCTTCGGTCAGATGCTGGAAAGGGCGCCCGCTGTGGCGCCCTTTTTCGTTTCGGTCCTGACGCACCCCCGCGCGAACCGGGCGCAATGCGCTTGATCCCCCGTGGCCCGCCCCTTACCCATCGGCCTGACGAAACCCGGACGAGGCCAACCCCCGTGACCCAGATCATCCAGTCGCTCACCGACATTTCCGACCGCTACGACGTGCTTCTGTGCGACCTGTGGGGCTGCGTTCATGACGGGGTCAAGGTCTACCCCGAGGCGATCCCGGCCCTGCGTGCCTTTCGCGCGGCGGGCAAGATCGTCGTGCTCCTGACCAACTCGCCCCGCGACCGTCACGCGGTGGCCGAGCAGGTGGCCAGGTTCGGCCTGCCGGATGACTGCTGGGACACCATCGCCTCCTCCGGCGACGCCGCGCGCGCCGCGCTGTTCACCGGGGCCGTGGGGCAAAAGGTCCATGTCATGGGCGAGCAGCCCGGCGACGGCTTTTTCCGCGAGATGGAGATCATCGACAACCCGGTCGCGATCGAACGTGTCGACATCGCCGAGGCCGAAGGGCTGGTCTGCCTTGGCCCCGACGACCCCTCTGCCGATCCCGAAACGTGGCGGCCCGACCTGCTCTACGCCAAGCAGAAGGGGCTGAAACTGCTCTGCGCCAACCCCGATATCGTGGTGGATCGGGGCGAGGTGCGCGAATGGTGCGCGGGGGCCGTCGCGCGGATGTATACCGAGATGGGGGGTGAGAGCCTGTATTTCGGCAAGCCGCACCCGCCAATCTACGACCTCGCCCGCCGTCGCCTCGCCGCTCTCGGCAAAACTGTCGGGCCAGAGGGGATGCTCGCCGTGGGCGACGGCATCCAGACCGACATCAAGGGCGCGCTCGGGGAAGACATCGATTCGCTCTTCATCACCGGCGGCCTCGCACGGGCCGAAACCAAGACGGTGACCGACCCCGACGCCGAGGCGCTCACCGCCTATGTCGAGGCCGAACAGATCGCCCCCACCTACGCCATCGGTATGCTGCGCTAGGCTTTTCCGCTCTCTGAGACCTCACCGCACCCGCTCCGGCCACGACGGCCAGACCGGGTTTTTCATGCCGTTTCACCCTTGTTTCTGCAGTCGCAAAGTAATATTGTTGCGGAGCGCCACGGAAAGCGCGTCGAAAATTACCCGGAGGATTCCATGTTGGACAACTTCCCCCGAGGCACGATTTGCATCGAGGACCTCGAAATCGGAATGTCGCGCCACCTGACGAAAGAGGTGACGGATCGCGATATCGAGCTTTTTGCCGAGGTCTCGACCGACCGGAACCCGGTGCATCTCGACGACGCTTACGCGATGGACACGATCTTCGAGGGCCGTATCGCCCACGGCATGCTGACCGCAGGGCTGATCTCGGCGGTGATCGGCGAACAGCTTCCGGGTCACGGCACGATCTACATGGGCCAGAACCTCAAGTTTCTAGGCCCCGTGCGCCCCGGCGACGTGGTGCGGGCCGAGGTCACGGTGATGGAGATCGACCACGGCAAACGCCGCGTCCAACTCGCCACCGTCTGCACCGTCGACGGCAAACCCGTGCTCAAGGGCGAAGCCACCGTGCTCGCCCCGTCGAAGAAATTCGACTGACGCCTCAGAATTTGTAGGACAGCGACACTTCCACGGTCGGGGCCGCCCGACCGTAGTGATAGCTCATGATCGGATGGGCATAGAGCGCGGCGTCGACGGTGAAATCCCCCGTGCTCCATCCAGCGCCCACGCTCGGGATCACCGGGATCGGCAGCCGGATGTTGCCGGAATTGTTGAACGAGGCCTGCATCACCCGCAGCCCCCCGGCCCTGAGCGCCAGCCCGTTGTCGAACGTATACTCCGCCCCCGCATAGGCGCCGCGAATGTTCACCTGCCGCGTGCCGTAACGCCCGCTGAACTGGCGATACCCGGCCGTCAGCAACAGATGCCCCGTGGCCTGCCATGCCATCTCGGCGTTCAGGGTCATCGGCAGGCGTGCGGTGAACGCGCGCGAGGTCGTCGTGCCGTTGATGACGGTCACCATCTGCGCATGGAGCGTGGTGCGAATGTCGTTCACCGACACCCCGACCCGGAACCGATCCGAGAACCGATAGGCCACGCCCGCCGTCAGCGAAATCGCATCCGCCTCGACCTGATCCAAACGCGTGGTGCCGGTGCGCGCCTGAACCCCGCAGGTGTTGGTGCGGCAGTCGATCAGATCGACCGCGACGCCAAGGCTCAGCCCCGTATCGCCGGTAGGCGCGACGCCCAGCGCGAACCGATGGACGAGCGTTTTGGAATCGATCACCCCGTCATAGACCCCGCCCAGACCCGGCAGCAGCAGCCGCAGAAAGATGCTCTGCGGGTCACTCGCGGCAAACGCCCCGGTCGAGCGCGCATGAACGCGCGGGAAATGCGCGTAGCCCAGCGTCACGTTCAGGCCCAAAGGCTCGAAGGTCGACACGGGCATGGTCATGCCCAGAAACGAAAAAGGGCGGACTTTGGCGTTCAACTGCCGCGTCACCGACAGCATCGGCCGGTCCAGACCCGCGATCAGCGCCGGGTTGTAGTAGATCGCATGGGGATCGTTGGCGATCGCCGTGCCGCTGCCCCCCATCGCCAGCGCCCGCGCCCCGACGGCGGCGGCCACATCCGTCCCTTCGGCCACAAAGGTCCGGCCTTGCGCCAACGCGCCCCCCGCCGTCACGAGCAGGCACAACCCAGCCAATAGCGCGCGCAATCCAGTCATCCGAAACCGTCCCGACAGTCTGTCCCCACCCGAACCCTAGCTGCGCCGCAGCACCTGCGGCAATGCGCGAACAGCTTGCCGTTCCGCTTCTGCTGAACGAGTATGCAGCCATGACACAGGGCCCTCGCTATACCGCACTCGTCGACCGTCTTCCCGCCTCGGTGCCCTTCGTCGGGCCCGAGACTGCCGAGCGCGAGCGGGGCCGACCGTTCAAGGCTCGCATCGGCGCGAACGAAAGCCTGTTCGGCCCCTCGCCCAAGGCGATCGAGGCGATGTCACGCGAAGCTGCCGAGACGTGGAAATACGGCGACTCGCTGTCCTACGATCTGCGTATGGCACTGGCCGAGCGTCTTGGCGTCAGCGCAGGCAACGTCATCGTCGGCGAGGGCATCGACGGGCTTCTGGGCTACCTCGTCCGGCTGGTGGTGGGGGAAGGTGATAAGGTCGTCACCTCGCAGGGCGCCTACCCGACCTTCAACTACCATGTGACCGGCTTCGGCGGCGATCTGGTGACGGTGCCATACCGTGACGATCACGAAGACCCCGAGGCGCTGATCGCCAAGGCCACCGAGGTCGGGGCCAAGCTCGTCTACATCGCCAACCCCGACAACCCGATGGGCACTTGGCACGACGCGGCCACGATCCAGCGCATGATCGACGCGGTGCCGGACGGCACGCTTCTGGTGCTCGACGAGGCCTATCTCGAATTCGCGCCCGAGGGCACGGCCCCCGCCATCGACCCCGAGGACCCGCACGTCATTCGCATGCGCACCTTCTCCAAGGCCTACGGCATGGCCGGGGCGCGCGTCGGCTACGCCATCGGGGCCGAGCCGCTCATCACGTCCTTCAACAAGATCCGCAATCACTTCGGCATGGCCCGCATCTCGCAGGCGGGCGCACTGGCCGCGCTCCATGACGACGCATGGCTCGCCCAAGTGCAGGGCAAAGTGTCGGCCGCCCGCGACCGCCTTGCCGAGATCGCGCGCGAGAACGGTCTGACCGCGCTCCCCTCCGCCACCAACTTCGTTGCCATCGACTGCGGCGCGGATGGCGATTTCGCCCGCCGGGTTCTGGCCGAACTGGTCGCCCGCGACATCTTCGTGCGCATGCCCTTCGCCGCGCCCGAGGATCGCTGCATCCGCGTTTCGGTCGGCCACCCCGAGGATATGGACGCCTTCGCCGAGGCCATGCCTCAGGCCCTCGCCGCCGCCCGCGCCTAGTACTTTTCCGATGTTTTAGAAGAGCGAGCCCTGCTCCGGTGGCTCATCCTTGGACTTTTTCGCCTTTGCCGCCGGTTTGGCCGATCCGCCGCCCCCGCCGATCACGTCAAGCCGCCCATCCGCAAACTCGATCTCCAGCGCCCCCGCCTTGGCCGCCGCCTCGCGCGTCGTGACCACGTCACCGTCGCCGCGCACCACCGCATAGCCGCGCTTGAGCGTCTCGGTATAGCCCAGCGTCACCCGCATCCGCTCCAGCGCGTCGAGCCGCTTCTGCCAGCCTTCGATCTGCCCGGTGCCGACCCGCGACAGCCGCGCGCACAAAGCCTCGAACTCCCGCTCTTTGCGAACCCGCGCCTCGTCGATCCGCGCAGGGTCGAGCCTCGGCGACAGCCGCGCCAACTCGCGCTTACCCGCCTCCACGGGGCGCGCGAGCGCATAGCCCAGCCGCCCGCCGCGATCCGCGACGCGCTCACGCAGCACCGTGACCCGGTTCGTCAGCACCGAGGGACGCAAGCCCCCCGACGCCCGGTTCAACCGAACCTCCTCGCCCCGCACCTTGGCAATCAGCGCCGCAGGCAGCCGATCGCCTGCCCGGTCGAGCCTCTGGCGCGGCGTATCCAAAAGCGTCTCGGCCCGCGGCAAGGCCCGCGACAGGTCGGTCAGCCGTTGCGACCGCCGCGTGATCCCCTGCGTTAAAGCCGAGGTCAGGCGCGACCCCAACTCGCTCGTATAGGCCATCAGCTCGCGCCGCACCGGCACCGCCATTTCAGCCGCCGCCGTCGGCGTGGGCGCGCGCCGGTCGGCGGCATAGTCGATCAGCGTCGTGTCGGTCTCATGCCCCACGGCGGAAATCAGCGGAATGTCCGACGCCGCCGCCGCGCGCACCACGGCCTCCTCGTTGAAGCCCCACAGATCCTCGACCGACCCGCCACCGCGCGCGACGATGATCAGGTCCGGGCGCGGCAGCGCGCCCCCCGGCGTCAGCGCGTTGAACCCCTCGATCGCCCGCGTCACCTCAGGCGCGCAGCGTTCGCCCTGCACCGCCACCGGCCAGATCAGCACCTTGCGCGGGAACCGATCCCGCAGCCGATGCAGAATATCGCGGATCACCGCGCCCGAGGGCGAGGTTACGACACCGACGATTTCCGGCAGATACGGGATCGGCTTCTTACGCTCTTGGGCAAACAGCCCCTCCGCCGTCAGCGCCGCCTTGCGCTTTTCCAGCATCGCCATAAGCGCCCCGGCGCCCGCAGGTGCGATGTCGTCGATGACGATCTGATATTTCGACTGCCCCGGAAAAGTGGTGAGCCGCCCGGTGGCGACCACTTCCATCCCCTCCTCGGGCTGGGTGACCAGCCGCGACGACACGCCCTTCCAGATCACGCCGGATATCACCGCCCGGTCGTCTTTCAGATCCAGATAGATATGCCCCGACCGGGGCCGCGACACGCGGCCAACCTCGCCGCGAATCCGCACATGGCCGAACTCGCCCTCGATCATACGTTTCACCGCCCCGGACAGCTCCGATACGGTGAATTCAGGGGCATTGCCCCCCGGTTCCAAATCTTCGATCAGGTCGGACATGGGCGGACCATGCCCGACCGTGATCCCAAAGGAAAGATCACGCGGCCTGACGGTGGTGCGTGCCTTCGTTGATCTCTTCGATGATCTTGTTGCAGAACGCATCCAGATCACCGGGGTTGCGCGAGGTGACGATGCCGTTGTCGGCCACCACCGGGCTGTCCTCCCAATGCCCGCCCGCGTTGGTCACGTCGGTGCGGATCGAGTTGAACGAGGTCATGTGACGCCCCTTGGCGATCCCCGCCTCGATCAGAAGCCACGGCGCATGGCAGATCGCCGCGATGGTCTTGCCACCCGCGAAAGACGCGCGGATGAACGCCAGCGCCTCGGTGTTCAGGCGCAGGAGGTCCGGGTTGATCTGCCCGCCCGGCAGCACCAGCGCGTCGTAATCCGACGCCTTGGCGTCATCCAGAACCTTGTCGACCTTGACCGCTCGGCCCCAGTCCTTTTCGTCCCAGCCGACGATCTCCTCGGCTTCCGGCGAAATGACATGAACCTCGGCCCCGGCCTTTTTCAGCTTCTCCAGCGGCACTTCCAGTTCGGACTGCTCGAAACCGTTGGTGGCGAGGATGGCGATTTTCTTGCCGTTCAGTTCGGACATGACGTCCTCCTTGCTTGCGTTTGTGGGTCCACACCAACAAACGCGCGCCGCGCCCTGTTCCTGCCCCGAAATTCACCCGGCCAATCCCTGCCGACGGGCCGCCGCTCAACCGCCATCACTCAATCGCCGCCGCAGTCGGCCCCGCCGCAATTCGCCCCGCTGCAGGCCGCCGAACAGCTCGCAGGACGGCGCTTGTTGCGGTGCTTGGTCGCCACAGCCACCCCCACGGCCAGCGCCACAAAGCCCGCCGCGATCATCGGCCCGTTGCCCACACTCGCCCCCACGAAAAACAGCCCAAACCCACCGCCGCCAAAGATCAGCAAAGGCGACACGTAACGCCGCGCCCGCTTGCGCGCCCAGATCGTGACGGGCGGCTCTCCGAACTCCTGCTCGTAAAGCGCGAGCGTATGCAGATACTGTTCCGCATGCCGCTTGGCCTCGCCCGCCCCAGTTGCCTCGCGGTGGTGAAGCGGCTTGCCCAGAACCCCGGCGCAGAAATGCTCCCAGTAATCCTCGCGCTGCATCAGGTGCAGATGCCAGACCACGTCCACCTTGACCGAGGGCGTCAGCGGCGCATTCGTCAATTGCGTCAGGTAAATGAACCGCAGGTATTCGCGCACCCACAGCGCCGCCTCCCGCTCTCCCAGATGTTCCTGCGAGCCGAGCAGCGCCTCGAAGGCATGCCGCCCCTCCGGCCCGAAGCCGTGCATCGAAATCCGCTCGTACAACTGGCGCTTTCGCATCCTTGCCCCTCGGCCCCGGCATGGGTATTCCCCCACTGACTAGCAGAAGGACGGTTTGCGGTGAATATTCTCATCTTGGGCGGCGGTGGCCGCGAACATGCGCTCGCCTGGGCCGTGATGCAGAACCCGAAATGCGACAAGCTGATCGTCGCGCCGGGCAACGCCGGGATCGCCCAGATCGCCGAATGCGCCAAGATCGACATCGAAGACGGCGAAAAGGTCGTCGACTTCTGCAACGTGAACGCGATCACCTTCGTCATCATCGGCCCCGAGGCACCGCTGGCCGCTGGCGTGGCCGACGCGCTCGAGGCCGCCGGCATCCTCGCTTTCGGCCCCTCACAGGCCGCCGCCCGTCTCGAAGCCTCCAAGAGCTTCACGAAGGAGGTCTGCGACGCAGCCTCCGCCCCCACCGCCGCCTATGCCCGCTTTACGGACGCCGAACCGGCCAAGGCCTATATCCGCGAACAGGGCGCGCCCATCGTGGTCAAGGCCGACGGTCTTGCCGCTGGTAAAGGCGTGATCGTCGCGATGGACGAGGACACCGCACTCGCCGCCATCGACGACATGTTCGGCGGCGAGTTTGGCGCAGCCGGGGCCGAGGTGGTGATCGAAGAATTCATGACGGGCGAAGAAGCCTCCTTCTTCATCCTGTCGGACGGCGAAACGCTCCTCCCCATTGGCACGGCGCAGGACCACAAGCGGGTGGGCGACGGCGACACCGGCCTCAACACCGGCGGCATGGGCGCCTACTCCCCCGCCCCGGTCCTGACGGACGAAATCGCCCGGAAAGCGATGGACGAAATCATCGCCCCCACCATGCGCGTCATGGCCGAGCGCGGCATGCCCTACAAAGGCGTCCTCTACGCAGGGCTGATGATCGAAAACGGCCAGCCCCGCCTCGTCGAATACAACGTCCGCTTCGGCGACCCGGAATGTCAGGTGCTGATGATGCGCTTGGGCGCACAGGCCCTCGACCTGATGCTCGCCTGCGCCGAGGGGCGTCTCGCGGATCGTCAGGTGAACTGGGCCGACGATCACGCCATGACCGTCGTGATGGCCGCCAACGGCTACCCGGGCGCCTATGAAAAAGGCTCGGTCATCTCCGGCCTCGACCGGATCGACGAGACCTCGAAACAGATGGTGTTCCACGCCGGCACCCGCGAAACGGGCGGCAGGATCACCGCGAACGGCGGCCGCGTCCTCAACGTCACGGCGCGCGGCGACAGCCTGCAAGAGGCGCGCGATACGGCCTATGCCATGATCGACAAAATCGACTGGCCCGAGGGCTTCAACCGCTCCGACATCGGCTGGCGCGCGCTCTGATGGAGCCCGAGAGCTTCACCTGGAAGCCCGCGCTTCTCGCCAAACACGACACGCTCACCATCGACGGCAGCCTCGTTCGGCTCGCGGGCGACTGGACCCTCGATCTGGCCGAGGTCGAAGACGCGGCCTTCGTCAATCAGGTCATGAAGGGCAACCGCATGGTCCGCCTCGACCTCTACACGGCGGACAAGCGCCGCTCCATCGGCTACAACGCCTCGGCCCGCGCCTACAATCGGGACCCCGACGCGCGCACCCACCTCGCCGCCTGCGCCGCCACGCTGCGCAAACTCGAATCCCTGCACCCGGACCAGATGATCGCCCTCGGCGTGATCCGGGGCGGACGCTGGGGCATGTTCATCATCGGCCTCGGCACGCTGATCTTCGGCGCGATCCTTGCCATTTCGATGCTGGCCACCGGCGTCTCGGGCGACCGCCTCGCCACCGCCGCGATCCCGACCCTCGTGCTCTTCGCGATGGGCGGCACGCTGACCTACGGCCACTGGCCCTGGCGCAAACGCCCGCGCGTCAAACCGACCGCGCTCGCCAAAACGCTCGACGACCTCCACGCGGACCCCGCGCCCACGTCCTGATCTTCTTCAGTTCAGGAAACCTGGGGGCTACGCTCCAAAGCCCCCGCGCCCGCGTCCTGATCTTCTCTACTTCAGAAAAACCTGAGGGCGAGCGTTACACGGACCCGCGCCCGCGTCCTGATCTTCTCTGTTTCAAAAAACCTCGGGGAGGTCTGGAGGGGCTGGCCCCTCCAGCGGGTCGGGCCGGGCGCTCCGCCCCGGACCGAAATCACTCACAGCTCAGATACGCCGCAAAGCTCTCCGGGCCCGCATAGGCCCCGACCTCGGTCGACACCAGCCGCCCGTCGTCCCAGACCGTCTCCATCACCCGCGTCCAGTCGGCATTGGCGGTGAGCACCGCAGGCGCCGCGCCGTCGCAGACCCGCACACCGCCCTCGATCTCGGGGGTGCCCAGCAGATGGTTCGACAGCCCCCCGACGCTCGCATAGGGCGACAGGGTCGCCGCCCCGCCCGCCATGCCGACGGTGGCGATGCGCAGGGTGCGCGCCAGATGCGGGCGGTCGACATAGGCGATGTCGTCGGCGCCGTCGCCGTTGAAATCCGCGATCCCGGCGATGGCGAGCCAGCGGTGACGCTCGCCGATCGGGTTGGTGTTCCCGATGGGCCGCGCCCAGTCGCCGTCGAAATCGTAAACCTGCACCATCGCACCGACGCGGAACCCCGACAGGACCGCGACCACCTCGGGCGTGCCGTCCCCGTCGAAATCGTGCAGCCGGGGCGCGGTGTCCTCGAACACGGCGCCGTCGAAGCGGATCACGTTATGGGTGCCGTCGTCATAGTCGATGCGCAGCCCGGCATATTCGCCGTTCTTCACCGCCCCGTGGCCATAGGCCTCGGTGGGCTCCACATAGGACGCCCCCGCGATGTCCTTCGCCGCCACCGCACCCGGCAAAGCCGTGGCGAGGAGCACGGCGACGAGCGCGCGCATCAGATCTGCTTTTCGGGCATCTGGACGACCAGACCGTCCAGCGCATCGCTCACCTGCAACTGGCAGGTCAGGCGCGAGCGGTTGGGATCCGGCTCGAAGGCAAAGTCGAGCATGTCCTCTTCCATCGCCTCGCGGGCGGGCAGCTTGTCGACCCAGTCCTCGGCCACATAGACGTGGCAGGTCGAACAGGCGCAGGCCCCGCCGCAATCGGCCTCGATCCCCGGAATGTCGTTGTCGCGCGCGCCTTCCATCACGGTCAGGCCATTGGGCACGTCGACTTCGTGACGGGTGCCGTTGTGCTCGATATAGGTGATCTTCGCCATCGTGGTCTCCGAATGCACAGTCCGCGGTGTTCTAGCCAAGGCACAGGCAAGGGTCCAGCCCGGTTTCCCCCTGCGTTTCATCTTGCGTTACGTCAGTAGTTGTTCCTATTTTGTTCTCATGCCGACTCGAATGCCAGCTCACACGCCCATCCCCTCATCGCTCGCCCGCTTCGGCCCGATGGGCTGGCCGCGCCCACCGCATGCGGTGCCGCACCGCCTGCTCGACCGGCCGCACGAAGGCGCGCGGGTCACGGTGGCGGGGCTGGTGCTGGTGCGCCAGCGCCCCGGTACGGCCAATGGTGTCGTGTTCATCACGCTCGAGGATGAAACGGGGATTGCCAACATCGTCGTCTGGCGCAATGTCTATGAACGCTTCCGCCGCGCCGTGGTCGCCGGGCGCTGCCTGCGCGTCACCGGCAAGATCCAGCGCCAGAGCGGCGTGGGCCATGTGATCGCCGAGACGGTCGAGGATATCTCGTGGATGCTCGACAGCCTCGCCCTGCCGCCCGCCTCGACCCCGGTGCGCACCGAGGAGTGGGAGGTCGGGGGCAAGGTGCGCCGGGGCTAGCCCGATTCCACAAATCGCGCTATTCTCTGCCCAAACAACCCGCAAACGGGATCAGAGCAGTATGAATCGCGTAATCGTTAGAACCACCGGGGCCATGTTGGCCCTGTCTCTCGCGCTGGCCGCATGCACCAGATCGGGCCCCCGGCAGGAGGTCACGCGCGCCGATTTCGGCGACGAAGAGATCATCACCGACTTCACCCTCGGCCCGCCGGGCGCCAAGCCCGGCGCCTGCTATGGCAAGGACGTCACCCCCGCCACGGTCGAGCAGGTGACGGAACACAGGCTGGTGGAAGAGGCCAAGATCGCCGAAAACGGCAACATCATCACGCCCGCGAAATACGAAACCGTGACCGAGGCGCGCATCGTCGACGGGCGCGAGCAGATCTATTTCGAAACCCCCTGCCCGCCGCGCTGGACGCCCGAGTTCATCGCCTCGATCCAGCGCGCCCTCACGGCACGCGGGCTTTATGCCGACTATCCTCACGGGGAACTGGACGAAGCCACCCGTCAGGCGATCCGCACCTTCCAGATTTCCGAAGGTCTGAACTCGGCGATCCTGTCGACGCAAAGCGCGCGCAAGCTGGGGCTGGTGGAAATCGACCTGTCGTGACGCTCAGAAGGTGAGCGCAAGGAACCCTTCGGCAGCGTCCACCAAGGGCGCGATCACACCCGACAGATAGACCGTCGCCGCATCGGGGCGCAAAAGCCACGCGCCCGCCTGTTCGACGATCCCGCCCGCTTCGAGTTTGGCGTGCTGGTCGATGTAGACGACCGACCCGAGATAGGCGAGCAGGAAGGCCTTGAAGAGCAGGAACACGATCAGGACGAGGAAAAGTCCCCGCCACGGGAACCCGCGCCGCGACCGCACCTTCTTGACCGGCACGAGAACACCATTGCGCTCGACGAGCGTCACGTAACCGCTGTTGAGGTTGCGGTGTCCCTTTTCGATCCGTTGAACCCGGTCGGAAAATTGTTTCTGCTGCATATCCGCCATTGCGGCCTGCCCTAATTAACCCTGACTGTCACAAGAACGGATCATACGGTTAATTTGGGCTGCAATATGTCGGGTTGGGGCCGATTTTACGCGGATCGCTCCAGCGTGAGCGTGGTCCAATCGCCATGTTCGTCGCGCCGATCCACCGTGAAACCGACCCTCTGATAGGCCGCGATGACCTCATCGGCCTGCGGATTGAGGATGCCTGACAGGATCGCATAGCCGCCCGGCGCCACAGCTTCGCCCATATCCGGGGCAAGACTGATGAGCGGACCCTTGAGGATATTCGCAAAGACCAGATCAAAGGGGCTCGCGGCCTTCAGGTCGGGATGGTCAAAGCCCGCAGCTTCGATGACATGCACCTGATGGTCCATCCCGTTGGCCAGCGCATTGGCCCGCGCCACGTCACAGGCGACCTCGTCGATGTCCGAGGCGATCACCGGGTTCGGCCAGATCTTGGCCGCCGCCATAGCGAGCACGGCGGTCCCCGCCCCGATATCGGCCACGTTGCGCGCGACGACACCCTGGGTCGCCAACCGGTCCAGCGCGAGCAGACAGCCCAGCGTGGTCCCGTGGTGCCCGGTGCCGAACGCCATCGACGCCTCGATCTTGAGCCCGATCTTGTCCGACGGCAGCCGATCCGCGTCATGCGAGCCGTAAACGAAAAAGCGCCCGGCCTCGACCGGCTGCAACTCGCGCTTCACATGCGCGACCCAGTCGACCTCGGGCAGTTCGGACACCACGAAATCGCGCGCGCCGTGCATCGCGGTGAGCAGCGCCAGACCGGCCCGGTCCGGTTCTTCGGTGAAATAGCCGCCGATCTCCCACAACCCGCTGCCGTCTTCGAGCTCGAAGACGCCCACACCGGTCGGCTCCGGCACCAGCCGCTCCATCGCCTCGCCCAGCGCCTCGGCCTGGGCTTTGCCTGTCAGCGTCGTCAGCGCGGTCCATGTGGGCATATCGGTCACTCCTTTGGGTCGCCCTCGCCTATCGGGCGGCGTGGGACGGGTCAAGCGACCCCCGCGTCAGTTGTTCTCGATCTCGTCCACGATCTCTTCGACCGCACCCACGAATGTCATGTCGTGATCGAACGCGCCGGTCTGCAAAAACAGCAGCACCTGCGCGATCACCGTCGGGTTCGACATGATGAAAGTGTGGGTGACGGGCAGCACGATATGGTCCGCCATGCCCTCGATCTTGGTGCTCTCCACCGACACCTTGCCGTCATCCTCGCCCTCGAGCATCGACGACAGGATCGGGTTCAGCGACCGGTTGCCCGCGATCACCCCCAGTTCGAAATGCGGCAGGCCCAGCCGGTTCGGCGTGGCATCCGGCCCGGTGCCCAGTTGCAGCCCGGCGGGCCCCATCAGCCAGCCGTAGGGCTCGAAATCGGCGAATGTGTCCACCACCGCCGAGCCTTTGTTCGGCGGGGCCAGCATCACCACGCGGCCCATATTGGCGGGCCGGTTGTCCTCCAGCCACGCACGCACGAGGATACCGCCCAGACTATGGGTGACGAAATGTACCTTCTTGTCGCCACAGGCCGCCACCGCAGGCGGCACCGCATCCTCGACCAGCTCGGCAATCGGCGCTTGGGTCGACGGATAATCCTGATTGACCACCTGATACCCGGCCTCGGTCAGCGCCTCTTCCATGACGATCATCGAATTGGGCGTGCGGGCAAGGCCATGCAGCAGCACGACACATTCCGACTGCGCGGGCGAGGCCAGCGCAGTCAGGGACAGGGACAAGGCAGCCATTTTCAGCATCATACCTCCGCGTAGAACCTTGGACCGAAGAGCCGGATCACCAGCCCCCCGACACCGATAAGCAACACGGCAAAGACCGCAAGCCACCCGATGAACGGGATCAGCACCACCAGCGCCATGAGCGCCGCGCCGACAAAGGCCGCGATGGCCCGGTCGAGCGTCGAGTCAGGCAGACCCTGCCCCACCGCATCCACGGCCCAGACCCCCAACAGATAGGCCCCGGTCACGTAGCCTGCAAAGCCCAGCGCCACGGCGGCCGCAATCGCCAGCGGGGCCACGAAGATGCCGATTCCGGTCATCGCCAGCACCACGGTCGCCCCGATCGCGGTCGACAGGCCAAGCGCCCCGATCCACAGACTGCGCAGCGGCGAGGCAAGCGCGCGCTCGCGCAGCGTCAGGGTGAAACTCGGCGCAAGCGCCGCGACCAGCGTGGCAATCAGCGTCGTCAGGATCACACCGCCGAAAAGCCCCGTGAGCTTGGCCCAGAAACCGGGGCTCGCCTGCTCGGTCGCCGCCTCGACATCGTCCTCCCAGCCTTCCATCGACCGGAACTCGACGCGGTCGGCCGAGGCCACGCTTTCGGGCACGTTCACGTCATCCGCATCCTCGGCGTAATAGAAGATCCGGCCACCCACGCGCGCGTCGTCGCCCCAGTCCACGCTGGCCCCGGCAATCGACAGATCGCCCGCGATCACGCCGTCCACCACGATGGTCTCGCCGCCCAGAATGGCGCTGCCCGACACGGTCGCGTCGAGCGTCACGTCACCGCCCATCGCCCTCAGGTTGCCCGCGATATCCTCGTCGATGCTGACCGAATTGCCCATCGCGGTGACATTGCCCGCCACCGGCCCGTCGATCTCGACGGTCATGCCCGCCGCATACACATTGGTGCCCACAGCGCCGTCGAGCGCGATCACCCGCCCCGCCGCGTGGACCGAACCAGAGACGTCGCCGTCCACCTCGACCCGGTTGCCCGCAGCGAAAAGATCGCCCTCGACGGTCCCGCCCACATCCACCGAGCGGCCCGCCTGATAGGCGTCACCGCCCAGCGAGAAGCGTCCGCCGTCCTGAGCCAGCGCCGGTGTCGCCAGCGCAATGGCAGCGAAAAGAATGATTTGTCTCAACATGGCTGTCCCCCGTGCCCTAATGTTACACGCCTTTACATAGGCGGTCGCGGTGACGCTTTTAAGACGACACGCGAAAATGACGCAGCGCAACGAAAAAGGGCCGAGCGATGGCCCGGCCCTTTCGTGAATTCAGTCTGGACGCTTCCGATGCACGGCGCGTTGCGCCGCACACCTTTCACGAACCGTTTCGCTTGCGCGAAACCGGTCCTTACATCATGCCGCCCATGCCGCCCATGTCGGGCATGCCGCCGCCGGCGCCTTTTTCTTCCGGCTTGTCCGCCACCATCGCTTCGGTGGTGATGAGCAGGCCAGCGATCGAGGCCGCGTCTTCCAGAGCGGTGCGAACCACTTTGGCCGGGTCGATGACGCCGAACTTGAACATGTCGCCATATTCTTCGGTCTGCGCGTTGAAGCCGAACTTGACGTCTTCGCTTTCACGGATCTTGCCCGCGACGACGGCACCGTCGACACCAGCGTTCTCAGCGATCTGACGCAGCGGCGCTTCGAGAGCGCGGCGCACGATGGCGATACCGGCCGACTGGTCGCTGTTCGCGCCTTCGAGGCCAGCAAGCACCTTGGCACCTTGAACGAGAGCGACACCGCCGCCCACGATCACGCCTTCCTGCACAGCAGCACGGGTCGCGTTCAGAGCATCGTCGACACGGTCTTTGCGCTCTTTCACTTCGACTTCGGTCATGCCGCCGACTTTGATGACCGCAACACCGCCAGCCAGTTTGGCAACGCGCTCTTGCAGCTTCTCACGGTCGTAGTCCGACGAGGTTTCTTCGATCTGGGTGCGGATCTGGGCCACGCGGGCTTCGATCTCGGCCTTGTCGCCAGCGCCGTCGACGATCGTGGTCTCTTCTTTCGAGATGTTGATCGTTTTCGCGGTGCCGAGCATGTCCATCGTGACATTCTCAAGCTTCATGCCGAGGTCTTCCGAGATCACCTGACCGCCGGTGAGGACAGCGATGTCCTGCAGCATGGCCTTACGGCGATCGCCGAAGCCCGGAGCTTTGACGGCAGCGATTTTCAGACCGCCGCGCAGCTTGTTCACGACGAGCGTGGCAAGGGCTTCGCCTTCCACGTCTTCGGCGATGATGAGCAGCGGCTTCTGCGACTGGATCACCTGCTCGAGCAGCGGAACCATCGGCTGGAGCGACGACAGTTTTTTCTCGTGAAGCAGGATGAAGCAGTCATCCAGCTCGGCGATCATCTTGTCGGCGTTGGTAACGAAGTAGGGCGAAAGATAGCCACGGTCGAACTGCATGCCTTCGACGACATCCACTTCGGTTTCCATGCCTTTGTTCTCTTCGACGGTGATGACACCCTCGTTGCCGACTTTCTGCATCGCGTCAGCGATGAAGCGGCCGATCTGGGCTTCGCCGTTGGCCGAGATGGTGCCGACCTGAGCGACTTCGTCCGAGTCGTTGACCGGGCGGGCAGCGGCCTGAATGGCCTCGACGACTTTGGCGGTCGCCATGTCGATGCCGCGCTTGAGGTCCATCGGGTTCATGCCAGCGGCAACCGATTTCATGCCTTCGACGACGATGGCCTGAGCCAGAACCGTGGCGGTCGTGGTGCCGTCACCGGCTTCGTCGTTGGTGCGGCTGGCCACTTCTTTGACCATCTGCGCGCCCATGTTCTCGAACTTGTCTTCCAGCTCGATCTCTTTGGCGACAGACACACCGTCTTTGGTGATGCGGGGAGCGCCGAACGACTTGTCGAGGACCACGTTCCGGCCTTTCGGGCCGAGGGTCACTTTGACAGCGTTGGCGAGCGTGTTGACGCCGCGCAGCATCGCGTTGCGGGCATCGGTATCGAACTTGACGTCCTTAGCCATGATTAGCTCCTATCCTTGAATGTCCGGGTCCGACGATCAGGCGATGATGCCCATGATGTCGGATTCTTTCATGATCAGCATTTCTTTGCCGTCGAGGGTGATCTCGGTGCCCGACCATTTGCCGAACAGGATCTTGTCGCCCGCTTTGACGTCGAGCGCGATGCGATCACCGTCTTCGTCTTTGGCGCCGGCGCCAACAGCAACGACCACGCCTTCGGCGGGCTTTTCTTTTGCGCTGTCGGGGATGATGAGACCACCAGAGGTCTTCGCTTCGCTTTCGACGCGCTCGACGAGCACGCGGTCATGCAGGGGAGTAAATGCCATTTCAGAGGCTCCTCAACTCTCAGTGTCCGTATTGGCACTCACCAGTGGCGAGTGCTAACGGCGCATAGCTAGGGGGGTGAAACCGGCCTGTCAACGAGTCGCGTCCGAAAAATTTTCGCTGCATCCGCAAAGCGGAGGACGCCGCGATTGACAACCGAGACGAGACGTATGGAAACTGGTCCATACATTCAACCCGATCGGATTTGCCCCATGAAAATTGCGCTCGTTTCTGCCGCCCTTGCCGCTCTCGCCACGCCGATTTTCGCCCAGAACGAAGAGACGCATCCCTACACCAAAGCCAACATCGCCCCCGTCACTTTCGAGTATAAGGACGAGGCCGAGGATGGCTGCTGGACCTCGGCGAATGAGGCGACCGACATCGCCAAACGCGCGCTTCAGGGCGCGGGCATCACCTATACCGACGACCCGGCGGCAGCCACGACGACGCTTTATCTGTTCGTCGACGCCTCACGTGATGGCGGCTGCTACGGCAACCTGCTGCTCGACCTGCGCGCGCCCTCGACATGGGCGGGCCAAGAGGTGCGCGTGATCCTGCGCGACAGCGGCGCCAACTTCAAAGGCTACGACAATCTGAACGCGGTGATCCCTGCGGTGATGGACCATTTCGTCGGCAAGGAACTGGGCGGCTTCCCCGCCGAATAGGCCCGGCCAGCCCATCGTTTGACACCCGGACGCCCTGCCCTCAGGCTGCGCCGAAACCGCGAAAGGACGCCCGATGCTCAACCCCCTCGCCCCCGCACTGGCCGCGCTCACCCTCGCCACCCCGGCCCTCGCCCAGTCCCCGGTCCCGCTGACCGAGGCCAACATCTCGCCGATGGCGGTCGTCCTCACCGACCTCAGCGCCGACGACTGCTGGACCGACCCAGACGCGGCACGTCAGATCGCGCGCGACGCGTTGTCCAAGACCAACATCGACCTCGTCGAGACCGAGGACGAGGCCGAAACCGTCTTTGCCGTCGTCGTACAGGCCAGCCGCGCCGTCACCGGCTGCTACGGCTATGTCCGCTTCGCCATCGGGTCGATGATCGACTGGAAAGACAATGGCGAGGTGCCCGCCACGCTTCAGGCCGTATCGGAAATCTTCGAGGGCCGCGACAGCGTCGACGCCTTTCTGGCCGAGGGCCTCGCCACTGCGATCCCCGCGCTCGCCGATTACCTCCCCGACAGCTAACCGTCCCAACGTCACACTTGTCCTGACCCCGCCCCCGCGCGACCCTCACGGCCGGGAGGACGCTCGATGCCATTTGCACAATCACCCGCAGACCTCGTCTCACTGGAAGAGGCGCTTTCGGTCTCCGGTCTCGAATACATGCAGCGGATGCTGGCGGGCGACTATGCCGGGCCACCCATCGGCCGCGTCCTGAACTATCGCGCCACCGAGGTCTCCGAGGGCCGCGTGGTGTTTCGCGGCACCCCGACCTTCGATTTCTGCAATCCGATGGGGTCGGTCCACGGCGGCTGGTACGGCACGCTTCTGGACAGCTGCATGGCCTGCGCGGTGATGACAACCGTGCCCAAGGGCTCGACCTATACGACGCTGGAATACAAGATCAACATCGTGCGCGCGATCCCACTTGGAACCGAGGTCGAGGCGATTGGCACGATCCAGCACAGCGGGCGCTCGACCGGCGTGGCGGTCGGCGAAATCCGCGGGGTCGAGGATGGCAAACTCTACGCCACAGGCTCGACCACCTGCATCGTCATGCAGATTGCGTTGCCTCAGGCGTGACCGGGTCGATGGGATCGGGCAGCGCCGGGTCCCAGTCGCGCTCCGACGGGTCGCGGCCCCGCTTGCGCTTGGCGCGCAGCACGAAAATCTTGCCCCAGCCATGAAACGTCCCCATCGAGGGGGCGTTCGGATCGGGCACAAACCGCGTCCGCCAGTCCTCCGGCAGGGTCAGCCCCACCGCCTCGGCCTTGCCCAGCATCCAGTTCAGCGACACGAAGGACCGGGGCCGCGCGGCTTTGAAATTGCCGATCTGCCCACCCACGTCACCGTGGCTGCCGGGGAACCAGACCTGCTCCACCCGACCCGGATAGGCCCCCGTCGTCTCCCACAATAACGGCTCATAGGCCGAGCGCGTCTCATCACGGGCCAGCGCGTGATAGCCGTGCAGAACATGGCGATCGAGGTTCGCGTCGTGGAACTTGTGCTTGTTCTCGTAAAGCCGCCAGATCAAAGGCCACGTCAGGCCCAGCGCCTTCACGGTGTCCCAGACCCCGATCATTTCGATGGTGGTGCTCTCATGACAATAGGCGGCCGAAAACGCGCGGCTCGCATCGGTGATCTCCTCGGCCTCGTAATGACGATAGGCCTGCAGCACATTGCGTTCGGTCGCATGTTCGGCCTTCAACAGCCCCACGCGCCCGATCAGCCCGGAAAGCGACCGGACCGCGAAAGCGCCGCGCGAATAGCCGAATAGATAGATCTTGTCGCCGGGCCGATAGCGGCTGGACAGCACGCCATAGGCGCGCCGGATCTGCCGGTTGATCCCCTTACCGGTCCCCACGGTCCACGCGCTGCGCCAGCCGCGCCACTGGATGCCGGCCTCGTAATAGACCGACACCTTGGCCCCGTGCCCGGACCGGCGCACCTCGTCCATCAGGCGATAGACGAGGCCCGCGTTGGTCTCATCCCCCGGCTCCAGCGACGACATCGTGCCGTCCAGCACGATCACATGGGTGACGGGTTCGCGCGCGGGCGTGTCGGCGCTTGCCGACAGCACCCGCCCGCGCAGCCATTTGCGAAAGCGGGTGAACCCGCCGTCGGTCAGCCCGTGAAGCGCCCGGTTGAACCGGGACTTCAGCGACATGACCGCACCGGGAACATCACTTGGCGTCCTCGAGCATCTGCCACACGCGCAGCGGCGTGTAGGGCATCTGCGGATCGCGCACCCCGCGCGCCCAGAGCGCATCGGTGATCGCATTGCCGATCGCGGCCATCGAGCCGACAGTCCCGGCCTCGCCACAGCCCTTCATCCCCATGACGTTCGCGGTCGACGGCACCGGCTCGGTCGTGAATTTCATGAAAGGCGAATTGTCGGCGCGCGGCATAGCGTAATCCATGAACGACGCGGTCAGCACCTGACCGTCCTCATCCGTCACGAGTTGCTCCATCATAAGCTGGCCCATGCCCTGCACCACACCGCCGTGAACCTGCCCTTCAACGAGCAGCGGGTTGATCATGTTCCCGAAGTCATCGGTGATGGTATAGCGCAAAAGTTCACAAACCCCTGTCTCCGGGTCGATCTCGACCTCGGCCACATGCGCCCCGTTCGGGAACGACCGCGCGGGCAGCTTGGCGGTCTCGGTGATCCTGAGCAGATCGTCGCGCCCCTTGGATTTCGCCAGCGCCGCCGCGTCCAGCATCGTCGGCGTCAGGTTCGACCCTTTGATGCGGAATACCTCGTCGTCGAAACTCACGTTCTCGAGCGCGACCTCTTCGACCTCGGCCAGAAACGCGCTGAAGCCCTCGACCACTTTACTGACCGTGGCCAGCGTCACGTTGTTCTGCACCGTGACCGAGCGCGACCCACCAGTCCCGCCGCCCCGTTTGATCCGGTCGCTGTCGCCCTGCACGATCTCGATCCGGTCCACGGGAATCCCCGTCTGATCCGACAGGAACTTGGCATAAACCGTCTCATGCCCCTGCCCGTTCGACTGGGTGCCGACATACAGAACCGCGCGCCCGTCCTCGGTGAATTCGATGGTGGCGTCTTCCTCGGGCGACCCGAGGATCGACTCGATGTAATAGGCAAGCCCGATGCCGCGCAGCTTGCCCGCCTTATCGCTTTCCTCATGCCGCGCCATGTAGCCCTGAAGATCGGACTCCTCGGCCACACGGCCCAGCACCTTGTTGAAATCGCCCACGTCATAGGTCTCGCCCGTGACCGTGTCGTACGGAAACGCCTCGACCGGGATGAAGTTCTTGCGGCGCAGATCCCAGGCATCGACGCCCAGCGCGCGCGCCGCCCGGTCCATCATGGTCTCGAGCAGATAGATCGCCTCGGGCCGCCCCGCGCCCCGGTAGGCATCGACCTGCACGGTGTTGGTGTAGATCCCCCGCGCGTTCTGGAACGCGGTCTTGATGTCGTAAACGCCGGTCAGCACGCGGGCGAACAGGTTCGCCTGAATGGCCTGCCCGAACTGGCTGTTGTAGGCGCCGAGGTCGGAATAGGTCTCGACCTTATAGGCGGTGATCTTGTGATCCGCATCGAACGCCAGCGTCGCCTTGGAGGTCAGCCCCCGGCCCGCGTTGTCCGAGAGCAGCGACTCGCTCCGGTCCGCCATCCAGCGCACCGGATGGTTCAGCGCCCGCGCGGCGTGGGCCAGCACAATATACTCCGGGTACATCTGCGCCTTCATGCCGAAACCGCCGCCGACGTCCGGGATGGTCACCCGCAGATCGTCCTCGCCCAGACCCAGCGCCTTGGCGATCTGACCCTTCGGACCCCACACGCCCTGCCCCGACATGGCAACGTGCAGCCGCCCGTCCTCCATGATCTCGGCATAGCCCCCGCGTGGCTCCATCGACACCGCCGCAACCCGCGTGTCAGCCACGTCGCAGGTCACGACATGCGCCGCCTCGGCAATCGCCGCCTCCGTCGCATCCGCATCGCCGATCCCGAAGTCATAGGCAAGATTGTCGGGCACATCGTCATGGACCAGCGGCCCGCCCGGCGCGATCTCGAGGTGCGGCTCAAGCTCGTCGATATCCAGCTCGATCATCTCCGCCGCGTCCTTGGCGGCGTTGATGCTGTCGGCCACGATGAACGCCACGGCCTCGCCCACAAAGCGCACTTTCCCATGCGCCAGAAGCGGGCGATCCGGCGATGCCCCCTTGCTCCCATCGCGGTTCGGCATCTGAACCCCGAACATTTTCATCTGCACGCCGGCCTCGATCAGATCCTCCGCGGTGAGGATCAGATGCACCCCCTCCATCTCGCGCGCCTCGTCGAGGTTCAGCTCGGTGATCGTGCCGTGGGCCTGCTGCGAGCGCAGGAAATATCCAAAATACGCGTTTTCGGGCGCGATATCGTCGATATACCGCCCTTCGCCTTTCAGAAACCGAACATCCTCCAGCCGAGTGAAGGGTTGGGCCTTGCCGAACTTTTCCATAGTGACTCCCACGCGTTTACGCGGCGAGACTAGCTTTGCGTGGCGCGATGTCCACCCCGGCGCACCGTCACGATCTCATGTGCGCCATATCCGTTGAACCGCGTGTTGGTCGCGGTCGAATAAGCGCCCATGCCGTCGAAGATCACAAAGTCGCCCTCGGCCACGTCACCGGGCAGCGCCACCTCCCCCGGCAAGCGGTCGAGCGAGTCGCAGGTCGGCCCGTAAAGCACACGCGGCTTGGCCTCGCCCCGGCGCGGCGTGCCATCCGGCGCGACCACGCGCAGACGACCATAGGGCCCCATGATCGGCACCTCGGCCAAGAGCCCGTAAATCCCGTCATTCAGAAACAACGACCCACAGCCCCGCACCGCTTTGACCCGAACAGCAAGCGAAAAGGCTTCGGCCACCATCGCGCGCCCCGGCTCACAGACGAGCGCGGGCCCGTCCTCCCCGAACGCTTCGGCCACGGCCCGCGCGATCGCGTCGAAGATCGGCTCCAGCTTGGCGCCCAGCCCGCGATCCGACGGGAAGCCGCCACCCACGTTCAACCGCGCAAGCGGCACGCCCGCCTGCCGCGAAATCGCGCCACAGGTCTCGATATACCGCGCCCAGGCCGCCGGATCTTCGCATTGCGTCCCCGGATGAAACGTCATCGCGGGCACGTATCCCGCCGCCACCACCGCGCGCAGCAGATCGACACAGCCTTCGGGAGGCTCGCCGAACTTGGCCCCGAAATCATAGGCCGCGCCCTTGACCGGCAGCGCCAGCCGCACCGAAACCTCGACGCCCTCAGGCACCCGGCCCTTAAGCTTCTCGAACTCGCCGAACCCGTCCACCGAATAGGATGCGACACCCGCCGCCACCGCCGCCTCGATCTCGGCCCGGCTGCGCACGGGGTTGTTGTAATGCAGCACGGCCCCCGGAACGATCTCACGCACCAGCGCGATCTCGGCCGGGCTCGCGACATCGAAACTTGTCACCCCCGCCTGCGCCAGCGTGTCGATCACGCCTGCGTTGTCATTGGCCTTGACCGCATAGGTCACCAGCCCCGGAAAGCCGCTGCGAAACCGTCGCGCGGTCCCGGCCAGCGTTTCGGGTGAGAAATACAGCACCGGATGATCCGGCGCGGTGGCGCGCAGATGGTCGATCTCTGTCGCCCAGATGCGGGAATACCTGCTCATGTCGTTGCCCCTGTTCGCTTTTCTAAGAAAAAGCGTGAGGCCGATTTCCGTCGATTCATAGCGACACATCGGGCGTTTCGTGGTTTTCTTTCGTGATAACGACGAAAAGGCCGACAGATGGACGAAACCGACCGTCACCTCCTCGCCCGCCTCGGCGAAGACGCCCGCACTCCCGTGGCCACACTCGCCCGCGATCTGGGCCTCGCCCGCTCGACCGTGCAGGCCCGGCTCGAACGGCTGGAACGAACCGGCGTGATCGCGGGTTACGCCCTCAGGCTGGGTGACGCGGTGCGGGCCGGTCAGATCCGGGCGACGGTCCTTCTGTCGCTCGATCCCCGCGCCACGCCTGCGGTGGTCAAACGGCTCGACCGGATGCCCGAGGTCGAGACCGCGCACACCGCCTCCGGCCGCGCCGATCTGGTGCTCACGCTCGCCGCCCCGACCACGGCGGCGCTCGACCGCGCGCTGGACGACATCGGCGAGATTGACGGTGTAAAAGGGTCAGAGACGTTGATACACCTGTCGACAAAGATCCAACGTTCGGGCTGACAGGGAATTTTACGAGACCATGCAGATAAAGACGCGCGCCACCCGACCGATCGACGGCCAGAAACCCGGCACCTCGGGCCTGCGCAAGACCACCGAAGTCTTTTCCCAGCCCGACTTTCTGCAGAACTACGTCCAGTCGATGTTCAACGTGATCGAACCGGCGGGCAAAACCTATGTCATCGGCGGCGACGGGCGCTACTTTAACGATGTGGCAATCGCCAAGATGCTACGGATGGCGGCCGCGAATGGTGTGAAAAAGGTCATCGTCGGGCGCGGCGGTTTGCTGTCCACCCCCGCCGCCTCGCACCTCATTCGCAAGTTCGAAACCGACGGCGGCTTTATCCTCTCCGCCAGCCACAATCCGGGCGGTCCCAAGGGCGACTTCGGCCTGAAATACAACATCCCCAACGGCGGCCCCGCGCCCGAGGCGATCACCAACGCGATCTATGAGCAGACCAAGACGCTCACCGAATACCATCTGACGCAGGAGGAGGCGCCGGCGATCAACGACGAAGGCACCTACACGCTGGGCGAGATGGAGATCGAGGTCATCGACCCGGTCGCCGACTACGCCGCTCTGATGGAGACGCTGATCGACTTCGACGCGATCCGCGACCTGATCTCGCGCGGCTTCACCCTCCGCTTCGACGCGATGCACGCGATCACCGGGCCTTATGCGGTCGAAATTCTCGAACGCCGTCTGGGCGCGAAACGCGGCAGTGTGGTCAATCGCCGCCCCTCGCCCGATTTCGGCGGCGGCCACCCGGACCCGAACCCGGTCTGGGCCAAGGATCTGGTCGATCACCTGATGGACCCTGACGGGCCGGATTTCGGCGCGGCCTCGGACGGCGACGGGGACCGCAACATGATCATGGGGCGCGGCATCTACGTCACGCCCTCCGACAGCCTCGCCGTGATCGCGGCGAACGCCCATCTGGCACCGGGCTACGCAGGCGGCATCACCGGCATCGCCCGCTCCATGCCGACCTCGGGCGCGGCGGACCGCGTGGCTGAAAAGCTCGGCGTCGAAGCGCACCAGACCCCGACCGGCTGGAAATTCTTCGGCACGCTTCTCGACGCGGGCCGCGCCACGATCTGCGGCGAGGAAAGCGCCGGGACCGGCTCGAACCACGTGCGCGAGAAAGACGGGCTTTGGGCCGTTCTGATGTGGCTCAATATCATCGCCGCCCGCAAACAGTCGGTGCAGGAGATCATGGATGATCACTGGGCCGAGTATGGCCGCACCTATTACTCGCGCCACGACTATGAGGCCGTGGACAGCGACGTGGCGAACACGCTGATGGACGACCTGCGCGGCCAGTTGGAAACCTTGCCGGGGAAAAGCTTCGCGGGCCTGACCGTGATCGAAGCGCAGGATTTCGACTACACCGACCCGGTCGACGGCTCGGTCGCCACGGCGCAGGGGATCATCCTGAACTTCGAGGGCGGCGCGCGCGCCGTGTTGCGCCTGTCCGGCACCGGCACGCAGGGCGCGACGATCCGGCTCTATCTCGAAAACCACGAAGAGCCGACGGGCAACCTCGCCCAGGACCCGCAAAAGGCCCTCGAACGGGTCGCCCGCGCGGCGGATCAGATCGCAGAGCTTGAACAGCGCACCGGTCGCGATGCCCCGGACGTCATCACCTGAGACCTTTACCGCGGTAAAGGTTTTTCAAGCGTTATCAATACGTTAAACCTGCGCACGCCACCCCCACCTGCACCCTGCGGCACAATCCGGCGCCGGTGGCGGCCCCAGCCGGTCACGCGCCCGGCGCGCGGCCAAGCCGCACAATTTGGCAACGCCGCCTTCCCCTTGGCCGCGCCAGCCGCTATCACGCCTGCGACCGAAGCCACCCAAGAACGGGGATGAACCCATGGCCATGGACAAGACCTTCGACGCCGCCACCGCCGAGCCGCGTATTTCCGCACAGTGGGAAGAGGCAAAAGCTTTTGCCGCTGGTGCCAATGCGTCGCGCGATGAGACCTTCACCGTGATGATCCCGCCGCCCAACGTGACCGGCGCGCTGCACGTAGGCCATGCGTTCAACAACACGCTTCAGGACATCCTCGTGCGCTGGCACCGGATGCGCGGCTTCGACACGCTCTGGCAGCCGGGTCAGGACCACGCAGGCATCGCCACGCAGCTTCAGGTCGAAAAGATGCTGGCCGCGACCCAGCAACCCTCGCGCCGCGAGTTGGGCCGCGAAGCCTTCCTTGAAAAGGTGTGGGAGTGGAAGGGCCAGTCCGGCGGCACCATCGTCGAGCAGCTCAAACGCCTCGGCGCCTCCTGCGACTGGGACCGCAACGCCTTTACGATGGCAGGCGCCGATGGCGACCCGCGCACCGGGCACGAGAACTCGCCCAACTTCCATGACGCGGTCATCAAGGTCTTTCTCGATATGTACGCCAAGGGCTTCATCTACCGCGGCAAGCGGCTGGTGAACTGGGACCCGCACTTTGAGACCGCGATCTCGGACCTCGAGGTCGAGAACATCGAAGTGCAGGGCCATATGTGGCACTTCAAATACCCGCTCGCTGGTGGCGAAACCTACACCTATGTCGAAAAGGACGAGGACGGGAATGTCGTGCTCACGGAAGAGCGCGATTACATCTCGATCGCCACGACCCGGCCCGAAACCATGCTGGGCGACGGCGCGGTCGCAGTGCATCCCAAGGATGAACGCTACGCGCCCATCGTCGGCAAGCTCTGCGAGATCCCGGTGGGGCCGAAAGAGCATCGCCGCCTGATCCCGATCATCACTGACGATTACCCGGACCCGACCTTTGGTTCGGGCGCGGTCAAGATCACCGGCGCGCATGATTTCAACGACTACGGCGTCGCCACACGCGGCGGCATCCCGATGTACCGCCTGATGGACCCGCGCGGCCAGATGCGCGACGACGGCGAGGATTACGCGACCTGCGCCACCCGCGCGCAGGAGATCGCGAACGGTGCCGATTTCACCGGGGCCGAAGTCGACACGCTCAATCTGGTCCCCGACGACCTGCGCGGGCTCGACCGCTTCGAGGCGCGCGAGCGTGTGGTGAGCCAGATCAACGACGAAGGTCTGGCGGTCACGACGACCAACGACGACGGCGAGACCATTCCTTACGTCGAGAACAAGCCGATCATGCAGCCGTTCGGCGACCGCTCCAAGGTCGTGATCGAGCCGATGCTGACCGACCAGTGGTTCGTGGACGCCGAAAAGGTCGTGGGCCCCGCGCTCGACGCCGTGCGCGAAGGTCGCACCAAGATCATCCCCGAGAGCGGCGAGAAGACCTATTACCACTGGCTCGAGAACATCGAACCGTGGTGCATTTCGCGCCAGCTCTGGTGGGGGCACCAGATCCCGGTCTGGTACGGGCTCGATCTGTCCTACGAGGATTACGTGTCCGCCGACGGTGACCTCGACGAGATCGAGATGCTCAAGGTGCTGATGGGCGGGCTCGTCCATCGCGGCGAAGTGCATCACGCCGCCGAGAGCTTCGAGGGTGTGGTTAATGCCTTCATGGACGAGATCGCGGATACCCCGGTGCCGATCAGCCATATGCGCATCGTCGAAGTGGCCGACAAGAAAGAGGCCATCGACGTGCTGGCCGACACGCTCGCCACCTATACCGTCGATCAGGACCCGTCCAAGCTGGTCTATCCGGTCTGGCGCGACCCCGATGTGCTCGACACCTGGTTCTCGTCGGGCCTGTGGCCGATCGGGACGCTGGGCTGGCCGGAGGAAACGCCCGAGCTTGCGAAATACTTCCCCACGGACGTGCTGGTGACAGGCTTCGACATCCTGTTCTTCTGGGTCGCGCGCATGATGATGATGCAGCTTGCCGTGGTCGAGAAAGAGCCGTTCCACACCGTCTATCTTCACCAGCTCGTGCGTGACGAGAAGGGCAAGAAGATGTCCAAGACCACGGGCAACGTCATCGACCCGCTGGAGATCATCGACGAATACGGCGCGGATGCGCTGAGGTTCACCAACGCTTCGATGGCGGCCATCGGCGGCGTTCTGAAGTTGTCGGAAGAGCGGATCAAGGGCTACCGGAACTTTGGCACGAAGCTGTGGAACGCCGCGCGGTTCGCCGAGATGAACGACTGCAAACCGGTGCCCGGCTTCGACCCGGCCAGCGTGAAGGCGACCGTGAACAAGTGGATCGTGGGCGAGACCGCGCGGGTGCGCGAGCTCGTGGACGAGGCGATCACCGCCTATCGGTTCAACGACGCGGCCAACGGTCTGTACGCCTATGTCTGGGGCAAGGTTTGCGACTGGTATCTGGAATTCGCCAAGCCGCTTCTGGCCTCGGACGACGCAGCAGTGGTGGCCGAGACGCGGGCGACGATGGCCTGGGTCATCGACCAATGCCTGATCCTTCTGCACCCGATCATGCCCTTCATCACCGAAGAGCTCTGGGGACAGATCGACAAACGCGACACGCTCCTCGTCCATCAGGACTGGCCGACCTATGGCGCCGATCTGATCGATGCGGATGCGGACCGGGAGCTCAATTGGGTCGTGAAGCTGATCGAAGACGTGCGCTCGGCCCGCGCCCAGATGCATGTGCCGGCGGGGCTCAAGATCCCGATGATCCTGCGCGATCTGGATGCGGCGGGTCGTGCGGCCTTTGCCACCAACGAGACCCTGATCTTCAAGCTCGCGCGGATCGACAGCGTGACCGAGATGGCCGACCTGCCCAAGGGCTGCGTCACGATCCCGGTCGAGGGCGGCACCTTCGCCCTGCCGCTGGCTGACATCATCGACGTGCACGAAGAAAAGGCGCGGCTGGAGAAAAGCATCGGCAAGCTCGAGAAGGAGATCGGGGGGCTCAAGGGCCGTCTGAACAACCCGAAGTTCGCCGAGAACGCCCCCGAGGCTGTGGTGGCCGAGGCGCAAGGCAACCTCGTCGCGCGCGAGGACGAGGCCGCCAAGCTGCGCGAGGCGCTCGCGCGTCTGTCGGAACTCGGCTGAGGGATTGCGCCGGGGCTGACGCCCCGTCGCGGTGGCTCGCTGCGCTCGCGGGTGGCGACCTCATTCGTTGGGCAAGGATGATAAGTTGCGAGGGGGCTGTCTGCCCCCGCGCGCTGCGCGCGCCCCCCGAAGGTTTCCTTAAACAGAGAAGAGGCGGGCCGTGCGCCTTTCCGGCTTGCGAGCCCCGCGTCGCAGGTCTAGTTGCAACATATGCGGATCATTCGTGATTTTCAGTTCGTCGACGATCAGGACCGGGGGGCTTCGGCTGCCATCGGGAATTTCGACGGCGTGCATCGGGGCCATCAGTTTGTCATCGATATCGCGCGGCGCGAGGCGCAGGCGCTGGGTGCGCCTTTGGGGGTGATGACCTTCGAGCCGCATCCGCGCGAGTATTTTGCGCCGGGCGGCGATCCGTTCCGTCTGATGAATGCCGAGGCGCGGGCGAACCGGTTGGACTGGCTGGGGGTCGAGCGGCTTTACGAGCTGAGTTTCAACGACACGCTGTCGGCGCTGACGCCGGAGGAGTTCGCGCGGCGGGTGATCGTCGACGGGCTTGGGCTGCGCCATGTCGTCGTGGGTGCGGATTTCCATTTCGGGGCCAAGCGGGCCGGTGACGTCGAGACGCTTGCCGCCTTGGGCAAGGAGATGGGGTTCGGCGTGACCGCGGCCCCCCTGATGCGCGAAGACGATGTCGAGATTTCCTCGACCGCGATCCGGGCGGCGCTGAGCGAGGGGCGGCCACGGGATGCGGCGCGGATGCTGGGGCACTGGCACCGAGTCGATGGCGTGGTGATCCGGGGTGACCAGCGCGGGCGCGATCTGGGCTATCCGACGATCAACATGTCGATCGCCGGGCTGCATCCGCCGCAGTTCGGGGTCTATGCGGTCAAGGCCGATGTGCTGACCGGCCCGCATGCGGGCGAGTATGGCGGGGCCGCGTCGATCGGGGTGCGTCCGACTTTTGGCGAGAACCTACCGAACATCGAGACGTTCCTGTTCGACTTCAAAGGCGACCTCTATGGCGAGCATATCTCGGTCGCGCTGGTCGAGTATCTGCGCCCCGAGGAGCGGTTCGACAGCCTCGAGGCGCTGATCGTGCAGATGGATGCCGACTGCGCACAGGCGCGCGACGTGCTCGCCGCGCTCTGAGCCTCAGGCGCTTTTCGCCGCGCGTTCCACCGCCTGCCCTACGAAACAGCCGCGGTCGCGGATGAAGGCCATCAGCTCGTGATCCTCGGCGGTTGCGGCGGCCACGCGGGCGCGCACGGCGGGGGAGAGGTTGCGCCGGTTGGTGCCGTGGCTCGACACGTTCAGGCGCTTGCCGGAATCCCATCTGAGGCCGAGCCAGTCCTGCGCGATCATGTTCGCCGCCTCCATCTCTTCGACGCAGCCGACGAAGGCGAAATGCGCTTCGATATTGGCGCGGGCGGCGGCGAAGGTGGGGGTAAAATCTGCCGATAACTCTTGACACTGGTGGTTGCAGATCGCGCGCGGATCGTTGTCGATCAGGAAAAGCGCGAAGTCGTCGAGGTTCATCGACGCGGCCTGTTCGTGCCATTTCTCGCCCACGGTTTCGCGGAAGTAATTGTAGCTCGACACCATCCGGTCGATCGGGTCGCGGATAAAGGTGAAGCAGACGGGCGAGCCCTTGTTGGCGGCCTGATAGGCTTGATTGAGCCGGGCAAAGGCATAGTGGCCCGAGATGATTTCGACGGCGGGATCGTCGAGGGCGGCGCCGATCTGATCCACGAAGGTCTTGCAATCGTTGATCTTCGGCACCGCTTCGGTCCCAAGCTCGGAGCGCATCTGGATCTGGATCGAGGTGCCAGCCGCCTTGAACAGGTGCAGGAAGGCGGGCGGTTTGGGGTGCCGGATGCGCCGTCCGGCGACAGGGGTCAGCATCGCGCGGCCTCCCATTCAGGGTGATGGGTGCGATGGTAGCGCAGGCCAGCGCACCGGTCCACGATCAAGCCGAGGGCGGGGGATGTGATGGCGGGGCTCATCAGAAATCCTTTCCGCTCATCTCCTGCACCGGGGCGCTTGGGGCGAGGCGCAGGGCGAGTTCGGTGAACGAGCTCCAGGTCGAGCCGAGCAGCCGGGGCGCGCGGCCGAGAAGGATCGCGTCGGCCAGCGCATAGGCGAGCTGGTCGGGGGAGCGGTCGTAGAGTTCACGTCTGAGGAACGACACGCGTGCGCCGAAGGTGTCGGTGAAGGCGCGGTAAGCTTCGGGCGTATCGGCGGCGACGAAAATGCGGTCGGCTTGACCTTCGGCGCGCAAAGCCTCGACCCGTTTGAGGAAGGCCGAGAAATGGCTCTTGTCGCGCCAGTAGCCGATCTTTTCGTGGTCGTCGTTGTTCCATTCGTCGGCGGATTCGTAGCGCAGATGTGCGTCTTTGGCGCCGCCGATCATGCGCACATGGACCGAGACGTCGTTGGGCGCGCGCACGCTGGCCACGAGATCGCGCACATGCGGGGCCGGGACGAGGTCACGCAGGAACGTATTCTGCCCCTCCCACGTCGAGGCCGGGCAGCGCAGGACGAAGGCCGAACGGGCATAGACGTCGCCCGCCCATGTGAGGTCGATGGGCGCGTCTTTTTCGCCCCCCTCTTCGATCGACATGTAGTTGTAGATGCGGGCGCCGCCACGGACCGCGTCGCCGATGAAGCTTTCCTCGATCACCGGCCCGTCATACTCGAAAAGGTCGGTGAACCGGGCCTCGCAATGGTGGTCGGGTTGCCAGACGACCACGAGTTCGCGGCCCGTTGCGCGCGCGATGGTCGCCGCCGAGCCGATGGCGCGCAGGCGGTTGCCGAGCCCGTGCTGGGTGTCGATGAACAGCCGTGTGCGCTGGGGGACATAGGCCGGAGCGGCACGGGTGATTGCGCTTTCCTGTTCGTCGAGCGCGCGCGCCACGTCTTCTTCCGCGATGTCGGAGGCCGGGCGGTCGAGGAGCGCGCGCAGGTGCGGCTCGTCCAGCCCGAGGACACGGGGGCCGAATTGCCACGAGGCCATGACCCTGAGCGCCGAATCGTCGACACGTTCGTCGACGAACCGGGGCACGGCATTGGGGTGCGCGCCACGGCGGCTGATCCCCTCGGTCCCGTCGGCATGGACGGTGTGGGTCAGCGGCAGCGGCGCGAGATGGGCGCGCCACATCGGCATCATCTCGACCAGATGCTGGTTGCGGCGGATGCCGAAATGCGGATCGCGCCGGATCGTGTCAAAGGCGCTGTCGGCCTCGGGCGTGGTGGCATGCTCAAACCGTTCCTCATCCCCGTGCGGCTGGTGGTAGATCGTGATCGGATCGACATCGACGCGTTTGACCCCGGCCTCGTGCAGGCGGCGGTAGAGATCGTCGTCGTCCCAGCCGTAGGTGGTGATGAATTCGTTGAACCCGCCGACACGGGCGAGGTCGGACCGGTTGATATAGAAGAACCCGTTGGTATGGGCCTGATCCTCGGCCACGCGGCGCCAGTTGCCCGCGACGAACCCCGCCTCCGGGAGAGGATTGCGGGCGAAAAATTCAGGCTCGATGACGATGTCGGCGTCGGCCTTGACGATCCGGTCGTAGCGCGACAGCCGGAAGGCCGCGTTATAGGCGTAGGACAGGGTCCAGCGCGTTTCGCCCTCGGCCCGGACGACCCGCAGGCGTTTGTCGCGAATGCGGCGGCGGGCCAATGCGGGGGCGACGGGGTCGTCGGAGGTCCAGTCGAGGATCAGGATTTCGTCGAGGGCATCGAGGGCGATCCAGCTCTGCACAGCCTCGGCCAGATTGTCGATGCGGTTGCGCACGCAACAGACGAGGCTGATCCCGGGTCTGCCGTCTGGTTTGAGCCGGGGCAGATGGGTCGCCACGGATTGCGGTGCCACGGTAGGCGTGCGTCGGCGGATGATCGTGTCGGCGTCGGAAAGCCCGCGCAGCGAGGTGATGTTGAACGCGGTCCCGCGCTGCCGCACCCGAGTCAGAATGTTCAGAATATCCAAATGTCAGTGCCCGATGAGATGACTCACCCCGGCTGCTCCCGCGTTTAGATATGCGTATATATTCGAGCGCGTCAACGAGACCCGTAGAATTTTCTTCAGTTTTTCGGGGAGGCGCACAATGCGCGGGAGCGGCGTAGATTTATTCCGAATATTCTTAGGATTCTTGGCTCGCGTTAACCAAATATTAACCTTTATGAAGACACGACTTGGCAGATGTAGCGGTATCGCGAAAGGAATCGGTCAGTCAGGCAAAAGCGGCGTTTGACGCCGTTCATAACGCGCCACCCGGGCGGGGAGAACAGCGGATCAGCATTCGCGTGAGCGGGTGCGGTCGGGTTATATTATCCTATTAATATATCCCGCAGCACAATGGATAAACGCCGCGCGGCCCGCATGAAACAAACCTTGCACTCTTCGGCAAGCGCGATACCTTCACCCCGACACGCATTTTCATCTGGACGGACACAATGAAATCAGCACTCGTTCTCGGCGCCGGCGGCTTTATCGGCGGACATCTGGTCAAGCGCCTGAAGCGGGAGGGGTTCTGGGTTCGCGGGGTCGATCTCAAGTTTCACGAACATGCGGACACGCAGGCGGACGATTTCGTCATCGGCGATCTGCGCGAGCAGGAGGTCGTGCGCCGGGTGATCGACCGCCGGTTCGACGAGGTCTATCAACTGGCCGCCGACATGGGCGGCGCGGGCTATGTGTTCACTGGCGAGAATGACGCCGACATCATGCACAATTCGGCGACCATTAACCTTAACGTGCTGGACGCCTGCCACAAACGCAACATCAAGCGGGTGTTCTACAGCTCGTCGGCCTGCATGTATCCCGAGCACAACCAGCTTGACCCCGACAATCCGAACTGCGCCGAGGACAGCGCTTATCCCGCCAATCCCGACAGCGAATACGGGTGGGAGAAGCTGTTCTCGGAACGGCTTTACCTTGCCTATAACCGCAACTACGGGATGGAATGCCGGGTCGCGCGTTATCACAACATCTTCGGCGTCGAAGGCACCTGGGACGGCGGCAAGGAAAAGGCCCCTGCCGCGCTCTGCCGTAAGGTCGCGATGACGCCGGATGGCGGCACCATCGAGGTCTGGGGTGACGGGCTGCAGACGCGGTCGTTTCTTTATGTCGACGAATGCGTCGAGGGCACCACGCGGCTGTTGCGCTCGGAGTTCGAGGGGCCGGTGAACATCGGGTCGGAAGAGATGATTTCGATCAACGATCTGGCCCGCATGGTGATCGACCTGTCAGGCAAGAATATCTCGATCCACAACATCCCCGGCCCCGAGGGCGTGCGCGGGCGCAATTCGGACAACCGGCTGATCCGCGAAAAGCTGGGCTGGGAGCCGACCGAGACGCTGCGCGCCGGGATGGAAAAGACCTATGGCTGGATCGCGAACGAGGCGCAGCGGCGGCACAACCTGCACTGAGGCGTGCCGCGTGGCGCTATTGGCAGACCAACAGGACGGCGTCGGCGGTGTCGCGTCGTTCAGGGTCGTGACAGGGTGAAAAGACCTCCATCCCTGCCATGATGCCACCGACCAGCGCCGCGCCGACCGCGATCGAGTCGTGGCGGCGTTCGATCGCGCGGGCGCGCCGCTCGGCCGCGGCCTGTCTGTTCTGCACGTTCTGGAACATCCCGGCGGCGAGGGGCGAGACGTTGCGGTTTTCGAGAAAGAGACCGTCTTCGGTCTGGACCAGCGCCCCCTCGTAAAGGTTGACGAACTGCGGCAGGTCCGCGCGCATGGCGGCGAGGCTGATGTCCTGCCGCTGAAGGACGATGCCGATCTCGGCGGGGGCGCTGTCGCATTGATGGGCGATCAGGTTGAGCACCTGCACCAGCCGCCGCTCGAGCCGCCGGTCGTCTGTCACCGCCAGTTCATAGTCGGCCGGGTTCAGCGGCTGGCCCGCAAGCAGCGTCGACTTGGCAAAATCCTGTACGATGCGAGAGGCCGACTGAATGCGGCGGTGCGTCGCCTTGGCGTCGTCGAACACGATGACCGGCCGCTCGGCGCAGAGGGCGCCACGCACACGGGGCGAGACCTCGTCTTCGATCAGCGCGTATTCCCCGTCGAGCGGTTGGTTGGACTTGCCGCATTGACGAAACCCGTCGAGATGGATCGGCGGGTAGAAGACGGTCATGCCGCGATAACGGCGGGAATAGTCGTACCACGCGCTTTGTCGGTCGCCGACCGTTACCGCCGGGTCGAGCCCGAGCCGCGCGTCGATCATCGCGCGGTATTCGTCGCCGTGACGGCGGTGCGCGGTATGGAGTTCGGGCAGGTGGAGGGTGCGGGAGATGTCTGCATCGTAGTGGTCGAGCGCGGGCACGCCTTCGTAGAGGATCAGGCTGTTGTAGCGGTAAGAGTAGTTCCCGGCCTTCAACCACGTATTCCCGTCGTCATCCAGCGGCCGGTCGGGGTCCATCAGCGCCTGATGCTCGGTGCGCAGGCAGGTCAGCCCCTCGGCGGGTTCCGCGGCGGCGGGTGCGAGGGGGGCGGCGAGGCCCAAGACCATGAGGGCGGTTGCGAGAATACGTTGGGGAAAAATGAACCCGACTCCTGAAATGTTGCCCGGCGAGGCTAGGCGGCCCCTGCCCCCGGACGCAAGGCCGGGTTTGGAAACAAAGGGCGCGGAAAACCAAGAGCCCCGCCAGTGGCGGGGCTTTGTCGTTCTCCCCGAGGGGAGAGATGGTGCGGTCGAGAAGACTCGAACTTCCACGGGTGTTACCCCACAGCGACCTCAACGCTGCGCGTCTACCAATTCCGCCACGACCGCACTGTCTTGGCTTGGTGGCGCGCTGAATAGCGTGGGATTCGGGGGATGTGAAGAGGGGAAATCGCATTTCTTCTCATCGGGCGACGCGCAGCTCGCAAAAGCGGGCGAAAGCCATGCCGGGTCAGGCGCGGCCCACCTGACGGTCGCGCCGGACACCCCAGACGATATAGGCGATGGCGGCGGCGGCCACGGCGATGGTCAGGTAACTGCCGATGGTGTTGGCCGGGCCCGGTTCGCCCCCGCCGAAGACGACCTGGTTCATGATCCGCCCCGGCACGAGCGTGATGAGGCCCGCGACGCCGAGACCCCAGAGCGCCGTGCCCTTCATGATCCCCTGATGCGCGCGGATGTTGCCGCGCCGGACCTGCCGGATCGCGTTGAACAGGTTGAACAGGACGAGGATGGAGAGCGCGTGGATCGGGCTGAACGGGCCGATGATCTGGTTCTCCATGATCCAGAAGGACGACAGGGCGGTGACGAGCATGTTCGTGACCCAAGCGTAGCCTGCGATCTTGTGCAGCCGGTCGCGTTTCTTGCGAAAGAGCGCGAGGGGCGTGAGGAGGATCGCCTCGGTCGCGGCAAAGGCGTGGATCTGGATGGCGGGGTCGGCTTCGAGAAGCGGGGACAGGTCGAACATGGGTGATCTCCGGTAGCGGTGGTGCGTCTGGAGACCGGGATGACAGGCCGGGTGGTTCAGGGCGAGCGCAGGTGCGTGAATGGCGGTTCTGCGTCGTGAAAACAGGGGTTTTGCGCTTCACGCAGCGCGAAATGCAAGGCTCAGAGGGGCAGGCCCAGCCGGGTCGCGCGGTCGACGTATCGCTCGGCGCCGAGGGCGGCATAGGCCGCTTCGGCCTCGTCCGACCAGAACGCGGCGCGGTCGAGGGTGAGGCTGGTGGCCTTGGTCTTGGTCTCGCTCGCGCGGGCGGCCTCCATCGCGGCGGGGGCACGGGCCGGGTCGATGCCGAGGCGGCGGGCGAGGTCGGCGGCCACGCGCGGATCGGTGAGCATGGCATCGAAGTTGACGAAGGCGTAGCGGCGCGGCGCGAAGCCCGGCCAGCGCACAGAGACACGGCGGCGCAGGCGCAGGAGGTCGCGCCACGTCTCCATCTGTTCCGGGCCGGCGGTGCGCAGGTAGGTGACGAAGGCGGCGCGGTCGTCGGGGATTTCCGAGGCGCTGATCCACGGCACGTCGCGGCGGCGAAAGCGGAAGTCGACGAATTCGGACATGAGCGTGGTGCGCGGGTGGCGGTAACAGCAGATGAAAATGACGCCGGGGAAGCGGATCGGCTGAAGCCCCACCGGCATGTGACCGAAGGCCACGTCGCCGGGCGCGAGGTCGCGGATCGTCTGGGCGAAGGGCTGCATCGCGCGGGTTTTCCACGGGGTTTCGACATTCGTCTTGTGGTCGAAGTCATGGGTGCGCAGGACATGGTCGAGACCGACGTGGAGCCCGGTGTCGTTGAAGCCCAGATGGCCGAGATACGCGGCCATGAAATAGGTGCCGGATTTGGGGATGGTCTGGATGTAGATCTTCATCGCTGTCCTCATCCGCTCCCCCGGCTCCGTGATACAACACGAGCGGCCCCGTGCAAGGGATCGTGCAAGGGATCGCGGGTTGTCCTTGGCGGTTGCACGGGGGAGACTGCGACCCAGACGAACGGGAACAGGACGTGACAGAGACGCCATATCAGATCGCGCGGCGCGAGATCGTCGCGCTTGCGAAAAGCCGGGGGGTCTGGATCGGGCTGGGCGCGACCGGGGTGATCCTCGGGCTGGCCGGGCCGTTCGGGACCGATGACGTGATGCGCACCCTGCCCCGTCTGATCTACTGGGTCGCGGTGGCCGCCATCGGGTTCTTTGCGGGCAGCAGCACGGCGACGCTGGTGGCCGAGACGTTGCGCGGGCGCGGCGTCGGGATGTGGCCTGCGGTCGTGGTGGCGGGGGCCGTGGCGGGGGTCGTCAACTTTGCGCTGCTCGCCGCGATCAACACGGCGGTGTTCGGGCCTGCGTTCATCGAGACCAACGCGCTGTTGATACTGGCGGCGAACGTGGTGGTGATCTCTATCATCATCGCGGCGGCTTACGTGTCGATCCAGCGCCATGTGACGGCGGCCGAGGGCGATGCGATGAAGGGCGCGCCGGGGGGCGCAGCGCCCGAGCCCCCGCGCCTGCTGGCCCGGATGCCGCTGGAGAAACGCGGGCGGCTGATCGCGATTTCGGTGCAGGACCATTACGTCGAGGTGGTCACGGACAAGGGGGCCGAGCTGATCCTGCTCCGTCTCGGCGACGCGATGGAGGAGACCGGCCATGTGGGCGGCATGCAGGTGCATCGCAGCCATTGGATCGCCACCGGCGAGGTGGTGGCGGCCAAGCGCGACGGGGCGCGGGCGATCCTGACCATGTCGGACGGGCGTGACATTCCGGTGAGCCGCACCTATGTGCCTGCCGTGAAGGAGGCGGGGCTTCTCCCGTAGAACGCGCATGGTCGAGTGGAAGATTGCCGAGGGGCTGACCGATTACGACGAGGCGGTCGCCTTTATGGAGGCCCGCGCGGCGGCGATTGCGGCCGGTGAAGCGGGCGAGTTGATCTGGCTCGTGGAGCATCCGCCGCTCTACACGGCGGGGACGTCGTCGAAGCCTGCCGATCTGGTCGATGCGGATCGGTTCCCGGTCTATGAGACCAAGCGCGGCGGGCAGTACACCTATCACGGCCCCGGTCAGCGCGTGGTCTATGTCATGCTCGACGTGGGGGCGCGGGGGCGCGATGTGCGGGCCTTCGTCAAACAGATGGAAAACTGGGTCATCGCGACGCTGGAGCGGTTCAACGTCAAGGGCGAGATCCGTGACGGGCGCGTGGGCGTCTGGGTCGTGCGCGACGACAAGCCGCTGACCGTCACGGGGGCCAAGGCCGAGGACAAGATCGCGGCGATCGGTGTGCGCCTGCGCAAATGGGTGAGCTATCACGGCATTTCGATCAACGTGGACCCGGACCTCGACCATTTCACCGGGATCGTGCCCTGCGGGATCACCGAGCACGGGGTCACGTCGCTGGTCGATCTGGGTCTGCCGGTGACGATGGAAGATCTGGACGTGGCGCTGAAGTCGACCTTTGACGAGGTGTTCTGAGGCGCGCTCAGTCCTGACGGGCAACCAGCGTTCCGCCGGCGCGGGCGGGTGTGCCGTTGACCGTAGAGCCGCCCGTGACCTGACCTGTCAGGAGCCGCGCACCGTCCCCCACCACATCGCCGTATATGCCGGTGTCGAAGGCGAACGTGTCGCCCGCGCCGTTCGTGAGCGTGCCGTCGCCATTCACCGAAAAGCTGTGCCCGGCGCTGGGTGTGTCGGGGTTGATGAGCGAGGCGGTGCGGTCCAGCACACCGTTGGTGAGTGCGATGCGACCCGAAACCGGCTCTTCGGTCGCGCTGTCGGCGAAATTCGTGGCCTCGCCTGCGATCTGCGCGCCGCCTGCGTTGAAGGTGGCGTCGAGCTCGACGTCTCCGAGGAAATCGCCAAGGCTCTGCGCGTCGTTGAAGGCGGAAATCAGGAGGTGGCCGGAATAGGTCGCCGAACCGGACGTGGGGAGTTGGTCGGCGGATTGCTGGGCCGAGGAAATCTCGTTCAGGATCGCGTTGTAGCCGTCAGCCGCGTCGATGAAGGGCGAGAGGCAGCCGGACAGGGCGAAACTCGCGGGAACAAGGGTGACGAATGCGCGCATTTCAAAATCCCGTTCGGCTGCGATAGGACAGGAGCGGGCAATCCGAGAGCGCCGCTCTCTGAACCTAGGAACAAACCGGGCCGGGGTCCACATGAACCAGTCACGCGGCAACAATGCAGACGACCTTGCCCTACCGGGCACGGGGGCCGCGCCGGTGCGGGCGCTGGTCGGGGTGAAGGAGCGGCTCCAGTTCACCGGGTGGCTGCAATATCTGCTCCCGGTGGTGATCGGTCTGGGGCTGATGGCGCTGGGGGGCCTGGGTGCGCTCATCCGGCCGAGCCTGTGGTGGCTCATGCCGGGCGGGGTGCTGGTGGCGCGGGGGCTGGCGGATATCGTGATCCTGAAACTGCGGCTCATCCCCCTGCCCCGGCGCGGGCTGCGCCCGGTGACGGGCGACGGGTTTGCGGTGATGCGGGCGCGGCGGGCCTGTCGGTCGTTCGAGCCGCGGCGGATGGACGAGGCGGATGAGGCTTTCGTGCGCGACCGGGTCGAGGTGCATACCGGGACGGGCAATCCGGCGGCGCTGACCGGCATGCCGATCCGGGCGGAATTCGTAGATGCGCCGCTCACGGTCTGGCCCGTGGTCGGTGCGCAGCAATTCCTCGCCGTGCTGGGGCCTGCCGAATACGACCGGCTTGCCGTGATCGAGGCCGGGCGGGCGTTGCAGGAGGTCGTTCTGGACCTGACCGCGCGCGGGATCGCGACCTGCTGGATCGGGCCGGGGGCCGAGCGGCAGTCGGTCGTCACGGCGCTGGGACCGCGTTTCGACGCCCATCGCGATCATGTGCTCTGCGTCATTGCGATTGGCTATGCGTCACATTGGATGCCGCTCATGGCGCGGATGATGCGGCTGGCGATGCATCGGAGAAAGCCGTTCGCCGATCTGGTCTTTGCGGGCGCGCCGGGCGTGCCTGCACGTCTGGACCGGGGGCCGCTGAAACCCTTTGCCAAGGTCTTTGCCGCCTGCCGCGCCGCGCCGTCGAGCTATAACAGCCAGACCACGCGGGCGGTGGTCGAGGTGGATGGCAAGTCTTTGAAACAAGTGTCTTTCTGCACGACCGAGGGGTCGCGGTACTATGCCCCGCTGGCACTCGGCATCTGGTGCGCCAACTGGGCGCGCGGGGTCGAGGCGCTGGGGGCCCCGGGTCACTGGCGGCCCCTGCCCGCGCCGCGCGCGCTGGGCGGTGGGCTGGTCGAGGATGTGGTCTGGACGCCCTAGCGTAAACCGCCGGGCATAGCGCCGAACCGCCCTCATGCGCGGCCACATGCGACCAAGCGACCGGTTGCGGGGCAATTGCAACAATTGCATCTTGCCGCCAAGGTCCGGGGGAACGGTCGTCCGAATCCCCGGGCGCTTCGAGATGCAAATTGGAGGAACGCCATGAAAGCCATCCTGACCACCGCCGCCGCCGTCATCGCCTTGTCGGGCGCGACCGCATTCGCCGAAAGCCACGCCGCGATGGGCGACGCCGAAGCGGGCGAAGGCGATTTCCGCAAGTGCAAGTCGTGCCACGCGATCTCGTCCGCCGAGGAAGACATCGTGAAGGGCGGTCGCACCGGCCCGAACCTCTACGGCGTCGTGGGCCGCACCGCGGGCACCTATGAGGATTTCAACTACGGCGACGACATCGTGGCCGCAGGCGAAGCCGGTCTGGTGTGGGACACGACGAACCTTGTCGAGTACCTCGAAGACCCGAAAGCCTTCCTCGCCGCCTATCTCGAGGATGACGGCGCGCGTTCCAAGATGACCTTCAAGCTCAAGGACGGTCAGGACGTGGCCGCCTATCTCGCCACCTTCTCGGAAGAGGGCGAGATGGAAGAGGGCGAAGGCTCCTGATCGCAGGCGATCCGAATGGACAACGAGGCCCCGCCGTACATTCGGCGGGGCTTTTTCGTGCCGGGGTGCGTTTGGGGCGGCGATGTCGCGCGAGTCACCCCAAGAGCCTTACGCACCAGGTCCGGCAGAATTCCGCGCGGCACGGGGCACGGCCGAGTGCGCGTCCTTGAACTGGATCAAGTCGGGCCCCATGCGACAAATTGCCCGAAAACACCCCCGCGCCGTTGAACGAACGGGTTTTTCCCGTTGCAATACATGCAGAAAGGCGCAGATTTGATCGCCCTTAGCGTTGCTCTGTTCAAAATGTCGCAGTAAACACGTGCCAATTCCGTGAGGGGGAATCCCTTCGCGTTTGGACAGCTAAGGGAGACCTCAATGGCGGACGCAGCCATCCAGGGCCATGACCACGAAGACACCCGCGGGTTCTTCACCCGGTGGTTCATGTCCACCAACCACAAAGATATCGGTATCCTGTACCTGATCACGTCGGCGATCGTCGGCCTGATCTCGGTCAGCTTCACGGTGATTATGCGCCTCGAGCTGATGGACCCCGGCGTCCAGCACATGTGTCTGGAAGGCTTCCGCCTGTTCACCGACGCAAGCGCGGAATGTACGCCGAACGGTCACTTCTGGAACGTGATGATCACGTACCACGGGGTGCTGATGATGTTCTTCGTCGTCATTCCGGCCCTGTTCGGCGGTTTCGGCAACTACTTCATGCCGCTGCAGATCGGCGCGCCGGACATGGCGTTCCCGCGGATGAACAACCTGTCGTTCTGGCTTTACGTCGCCGGTACGTCGCTGGGCGTGGCCTCGCTGCTCACGCCGGGCGGCAACGACCAGCTGGGTTCGGGCGTTGGCTGGGTGCTTTACCCGCCGCTGTCCACGACCGAAGGCGGCTATTCGATGGACCTCGCGATCTTCGCGGTTCACGTCTCGGGTGCCTCGTCGATCCTCGGCGCGATCAACATGATCACCACCTTCCTGAACATGCGTGCCCCCGGCATGACGCTGTTCAAGGTGCCGCTCTTTGCCTGGTCGATCTTCGTCACCGCGTGGCTGATCCTTCTGGCCCTGCCGGTTCTGGCTGGCGCCATCACCATGCTGCTCATGGACCGCAACTTCGGGACGACCTTCTTCGACCCGTCGGGCGGTGGTGACCCGATCCTGTATCAGCACATCCTGTGGTTCTTCGGCCACCCGGAAGTGTACATCGTGGTTCTGCCGGGCTTCGGTCTCGTGTCCCACGTGTTCGCGACCTTCGCCCGCAAACCGATCTTCGGCTACCTGCCGATGGTCTGGGCGCTGATCGCCATCGGTGTCATCGGCTTCGTCGTCTGGGCGCACCACATGTACACGGTGGGCATGTCGCTCCAGCAACAGTCCTACTTCATGCTGGCAACGATGGTCATCGCCGTTCCCACGGGCATCAAGATCTTCTCGTGGATCGCGACCGTCTGGGGTGGCTCGATTGAGTTCAAGACGCCGATGCTGTTTGCCTTCGGCTTCCTGTTCCTGTTCACCGTCGGCGGTGTGACCGGTGTGGTCCTGTCGCAGGCCGGTGTGGACCGCGTCTATCACGACACCTACTACGTCGTGGCGCACTTCCACTACACCATGTCGATGGGCGCAGCTTTCACCATCTTTGCCGGGATCTACTACTGGCTTGGCAAGATGTCGGGCCGTCAGTACCCGGAATGGGCCGGTAAGGTTCACTTCTGGCTGTTCTTCATCGGTGTGAACATCACCTTCTTCCCGCAGCACTTCCTGGGTCGTCAGGGCATGCCGCGCCGTTACATCGACTACCCTGAGGCCTTTGCTCAGTGGAACCACATCTCGTCGATGGGTGCTTTCCTGTCCTTCGCCTCGTTCATCTTCTTCTTCGGCATCATGATCTACACGCTGACCGCCGGTCGCCGGATCACCGAGAAGAACTACTGGAACGAGTATGCCGACACGCTGGAGTGGACGCTGCCCTCGCCGCCGCCGGAGCACACGTTCGAACAGCTCCCGAAGCGTGAGGACTGGGACAAGTCGCACGCTCACTAAGGGCTGACGACCTGAGACCTGAGGCCCCGGTGGAAACGCCGGGGCCTTTTTCATGAGAGAGACCATGATCGCACCGCTCACCCTGCTTCTCATCCTCGCGCCGCCCGCGCTGGTTCATCTGCGCGGCGCGCGCACGTTCTGGGTCATGGCATCGGGCCTTGTCGGGCTGGCTCTCTTCGGCCTCGCGCTCTGGCTCACACTGTCCGGCTGGCCGCGCCGCCCGCCCCCGGTGGGCGAGACATATTTTGTCGTCGCGCAGTGGCACGCCGTTTTCGTCCTCGGCGCCGTCATCGCCGCGGTGCTGATCGGTCAGTGGGTCAAAACCCGACGGGGGGTCGAGGACCGCAGGCCCACGCTTGCCTTTTTCTGGCTGATGCTCATCGGCATGACCGCCACCCTGTCGCCGCTCGCGCGGCCTGTCAGCCCGACGATGTCGCAGGTGAGCAGCCTCGGCGCCCTCGCCGCGCTTGTGGGCCTCGTCGGGCTGGTCTTCCTCATCCTCGTCCTGCCCCTGTGGCGCCGCCTCCGGGGGCGGGGCTGATGCCTTATGAATGGGACATTCCGATCCGCGAGGCCCCGGCCTTCGACGCGCCGGGTGAGGCAGAAGGCGGCGCGCCGGTCGCGCGGCTGCATCTGTGGCCCTATCGCTCGCTGCCCAAACGCGGGTTCGCGGCGGCGATCGGGTTCGCCTATGTAATGCTGATGATCCCGCTGTCGGCTTTCGTGGGCACGCTTGCGCTGTGGTGGCTTCTGAGCCCCGGTCTGATCGCGATCTTCGGCCTGTGGTGGTTCATCGGAAAGAGCTACCGCGACGGCGAAATCCTTGAGGAACTGACGATCTGGACGGATCGGATGCAGCTGACCCGGACCGGGCCGCGCCGCAAACATGCGGAGTGGGACGCGAACCCGCATTGGGTGAGCGTGCAGGTCCACAAGGAGGGCGGGCCGGTGAAGCAGTATCTGACGCTCAAGGGCAATGGCCGCGAGGTCGAGATCGGGTCGTTTCTGTCCGAGGACGAGCGGCCCGTGTTGCTGGACGAGTTGGAGCGCGCGCTGGTGCTGGCCAAGTCGCGACGTGGGCCGGGGAACTGACCGGGGTTCAAACTGATGAGCCGCGCGTGGCCATTCCCGCACCGCTCAGACCCAAAGAAAAAAGCGCGCCCGGATGTCCGTGGCGCGCTCTTTCTTTGTATCCTCAGTGGCCCATCGGGACCGGGCCGTCCTTCATGTCCGGCGGGCGGCGCACAAAGAAGCTGGCCACGATCATCAAGAGCGAGGCGATGGCGCCGCACGTGAACCCGGCGGACAGGCCCTCGGACAGCGCGTGGGCCTGATCGAGACCGTTCTCGATCCCCGAGGCGGTGCGCACCGTCATGATCGACACGAAGAGCGCGATGCCCGCAGCACCCGCGACCTGCTGGATCGTCCCGATGACGGCGGAGCCGTGGGAATAGAGGTTCTGCGGCAGCGAGCCCAGCGACGAGGTGAAGAGCGGCGTGAACAGGAAGGCGAGGCCCGCCGAGAGCAGGATATGCCCGCCCAGCACCACCGGCACCGTCGTTTCGGGCGTGTAGGTCGTCATCAGCCAGAGCGCGGCCGAGACCGCGACCGAGCCGGGGATCACGAGCTTGCGCGCACCGTGGGCGTCGAACAGGCGTCCGACGATGGGCGCGAGCAGGCCCATCAGCAGACCGCCCGGCAGAAGCATGAGGCCGGATTGCAGCGGTTCCATCCCCAGCACGTTCTGCATGTAGATCGGCAGGAGAATGATCATCCCGAAGAGCGCCATCATCGACAGGCCCATCATGACCACGGCGACGGTAAAGATCTTGACCTTGAAGGTCCGCAGGTCGAGCAGCGCGCGTTCTTTCGGCCCGAGCGCGATCTGGCGCAGGATGAAGCCGACGAGCACCACGGCACCGACCGCGAGCGGCAGCCAGAGCGGGATGCTGCTGGCCTCGCCATGCCCCTCGCCGATGGTGGACAGGCCATAGACCAGCCCGCCGAAGCCGATGGCGGCGAGCGGGACCGAGATCACGTCGAGCGGCACCTTGCGCGGTTCGGTCACGTTCTTGAGCCACATCAGTCCGGTGGCAAGACAGGCGAGACCGATGGGCAGGACGAGCCAGAACATCCAGCGCCAGTCGAGGAGGTTCAGGATGATGCCCGAGATGGTCGGGCCGACGGCGGGCGCGACCGAGATCACGATCGAGATGTTGCCCATCGTTTTGCCGCGGCTTTCGGGCGGGACGAGGTTCATCACCGTCGTCATCATGAGCGGCATCATCATCGCCGTTCCGCAGGCCTGCACCACCCGGCCCGCGACGAGCGGCAGGAGGCTGGGCGAGATCGCGCACAGGAACGTGCCGATGCTGAAGAAGCTCAGCGCCGTGATGAACACCGTGCGGGTGTGGAAGCGTTGCAGGAGAAAGCCGGTGATCGGAATCACGACGGCCATCGTCAACAGGAACGCGGTCGTAAGCCACTGGGCGGCGTTCGCGGTCACGTTGAGATCGACCATCAGACGCGGCAGCGCGACCGACATGATCGTCTCGTTCAAAATCATCGTAAAGGTCGAGATCAGCAGGATCAGGATGACGATGCGGTTGCGCGCGGAGTGATCCGGCGCGTCGGCGGTCTCGGACAGACCGGGATTGATGGCTTCACTGGACATGGCTGATCCTGACGTAGGTAGAAATGGCAAAGGCCGGTTCTGACCGGCCTCCCGGTCGAACCCATCGCCCGAGGTCGCCCACAAGTCAACATGTCGCCCCCGCACGCGAGCGTGATGCTCTGGGCGCAGATGCACATTGGCTTCGCGTGCGTGACCCGGATGACGTCAGGGCAGGAGCGGTTCCGGGTGCGCCGCCAAGGCCGGGGTGCGCAGGTCGGCATGGATGGTTTCGACGATGAATCGCGCCGGGTCGCCGCGCGGCGTGAGTTCGTCGATCAGGGCCTGTTGCGCGGCCTCCTTGCGCGGCTCAGCGCCGTCGAGCAGCCCGTCGATCAGGGCCTCGATCCCGGCGATCTTGGCAGCGGGAAGCTCATGCACGCCCTGCACCACCATCTCGCCCATCGCGTTCCACGGCGAGTTGTCGGGGCGCGAGAGATAGACCACGGGTTTCTTGAGAAGCTGGTATTCCATGAGGAAGCTGAGGCCATCAACCACCAACAGGTCGGAGGCGGCGAAGGGGCCGAGGTACTGCCCGGTGCGCAACTGGTCGGTGTTTGGGAGCGCGTCCCAGTCGGCGAACCATTGGTCGAACCGCGCCCGACGTTCGCCCGACATGCCGCCCAGACGGGTCAGCAGAGCCGGGTGCGGGCTGAACAGAATGTCGAGGTCGGGGCGGCGGCGGGCGAGGTCCAGCATCGCGTCGCAGACGTCGGGAAAGGTGCCGAAGGCGTTCCAGCCGCCGTCGATGGCGTGATGCGCGCTCCAGATGATCCGGGCAGTGTTGCCGCCGCCGATGGGCCAGCTGGGCGTGGCTGACTGAATTTCCGCGACTTTGGGGTGGCCCGAGACGGTGACGCGCGCGCCGCTCAGACGGTCCTGCGCGACGATGATCGACTTGGCGATGTCGCCCGCGACGAACTGACGGGCCAGCACGTCCTTGCGGGTGTGGTTGATGATGCCGCCGCCCGAGGTGATCAACGGCGCGATGGCGTAGGGCACGTAATATTGCGTGGCGAAGGTCAGAAGGTCGGTGCGGAACACCCCCGGCAGGTCCTTTTGCCAGTGGGCCTGCCGAAAGACGACTTCGAGGTCGAAGGATTTGATCCGGCTCATGTCGACCACGCTTTCGGGGTCGTTCAGGCGGATATGGGCGATGCCCTCGGAGGTCAGGCCGGCGCTGTTGCCGTCTTCGTCGCCGAAGCCGCGCGCGCCGGGGAACCGACGGGGAATCGAAAAGACCACGGGCTCGAAGCGCGGGTCTTCGACCATCAGCGCGTGGACACGGCGCAGGGCGCCCCAAGCCTCATAGTGATGGACGAGGAACCCAACGCGGACCGGCTGACCGGCGCGGCGAACGGTCGTGGCATGGCGCGCGGCGATGGCTCCGTTGCCCGCGGCGGCCTGCGAAAACTCGACGGCGTCGACGGCCAGCTCTTCGATCCGTTTGAGGTGGGCGAGAAGGTCGCGGTTCTGGCGTGTGGTCTCGGCTTGTTCGGCCAGCATGGACTCAAGCCGTCGGGTTGTGCGGATGAGGTCGTCGATCTGGCGCGCCTGACGGACGGCACGGGCGCGGCGTTCGGGGAACGTGAGGCCATGCAGCAGACGGCCGAGCCGCGCGAGCAGCGCGCGGCTGCCCCCGGCCGAAGGCGCGGCAGAATGGCGAGACGTGTCGGTCATACGAAATACGAAGCAAGCATTGGAAATGGGATATAGCAGAAAGGTGGCGGGCCCCGAAATCTTTCGTGGGGCCGCGCCCGAAGTGCTTTAGCCGAGCCGGGCTTTGACCTTGGGACCGGCCGCGCCGAAGTCCATCTGGCCCGTGTATTTGCCCTTGAGCACGCCCATCACCTTGCCCATGTCACGGATCGAGGAGGCGCCGACCTCGGCCACGGCCTTGTCGATCGCCTTGTCGACCTCGGCATCGGACAACTGCCGCGGCAGAAATTCTTCGATGATCTTGATCTCGTCGCGCTCGGCCTCGGCCAGTTCGAGCCGCCCGCCCTCTTCATAAGCGCGCGCCGATTCCTGACGTTGCTTCACCATCTTGCCCAGAATGCCGAGAATGACGTCGTCGGTCAGGTCGGACGGATCCTCGCCCTCGCCGCGCATTGCGATCTCGCGATCCTTGATGGCGGCGTTGATCAGGCGCAGCGTCGAGAGACGCTTGGTGTCCTTTTCCTTCATCGCCGTCTTCAGAGCTTCGCTCAGCCGTGTTCGCATGTGGAGAAAACCCTTCGCAGTTCCAGTCACGAAGTCCCGAAATTACACGTTCGCAAAGGCAGAAACAAGCGCCCGTTCCCCTTGACGCTGGCGGAGCGCGACCGTAACACGTCCGGCGATCCGATCCGGGAGTCTGCCATGCCGACAAAGACCAAACCAACCGCCTGCCTCGCCCTTGCAGACGGAACCGTTTTCTACGGAAAAGGCTTCGGGGCCACGGGCGTGACGACCGCCGAATTGTGCTTCAACACGGCGATGACGGGCTATCAGGAAATCATGACGGACCCGTCCTATGCCGGGCAGGTCGTGACCTTTACCTTTCCGCATATCGGCAACGTCGGTGTGAACCCGGAAGATGACGAGACGCAGGACCCGGTGGCCGAGGGCATGGTGGTCAAGTGGGACCCGACCGAGCCGTCGAACTGGCGCGCGGCGGAACCGCTGTGGGACTGGCTGGAAAAGCGTGGCCGGATCGGCATCGGCGGGATCGACACCCGGCGGCTGACCCGCGCGATCCGCCAGCAGGGCGCGCCGCATGTGGCGCTGGCCCATGATCCCGAGGGCAACTTTGACCTCGAGGCGCTGGTCGCCAAGGCGCGGGAGTTTCCGGGGCTCGTCGGGCTGGACCTCGCCAAGGATGTGACCTGCGCGCAGAGCTATCGCTGGGACGAGATGCGGTGGGCGTGGCCCGACGGGTATCCGCGTCTGGAGCAGCCGAAATACAAGGTCGTCGCGATCGACTATGGTGCGAAACGCAATATTCTGCGCTGCCTCGCCTCGGCGGGCTGCGACGTAACCGTGCTGCCCGCGACCGCCACGGCGGACGAGGTGATGGCGCACAAGCCCGACGGTCTGTTCCTGTCGAACGGCCCCGGCGATCCGGCGGCGACCGGAGCCTATGCGGTGCCGATGATCCAGAAGGTTCTGAACGAGACGGATATGCCGGTATTCGGGATCTGCCTTGGCCACCAGATGCTCGCCCTCGCGCTCGGCGCCAAGACGATCAAGATGAACCACGGCCACCACGGCGCGAACCACCCGGTCAAGGATCTGACCACGGGCAAGGTCGAGATCACGTCGATGAACCACGGGTTCACGGTGGACAGCCAGACTCTCCCCGCCGGTGTGACCGAGACGCATGTGTCGCTGTTCGACGGGTCGAACTGCGGGATCGCGATGGCGGATCGGCCGGTCTATTCGGTGCAGTATCACCCCGAGGCGAGCCCGGGGCCGATGGACAGCTATTACCTGTTCGAGCGGTTTGCCGAGGCGATGGCCGCACGCGCCTGAACCCGTTGAGGTTTGGTCGGGCCTTAGTCCGGTCTTAACGGGTTATTAACCATCCGGTCGCAGGATGTCCGCGCTGTTGCGGGGATATTATGACCGACAATTCCCACAGAAGCTTCGCCTTTGCGGAGGTGGCGCGGAAATTCCTGCCTCGGACCGGTGACGGTGCCGAGATCATTTCGATGCGTCCGCTCGACCGCTATCGGCTGGCTCATCGCGCCAAGCTCGACATTCTGCGCGATACGGCGGCCGAACCGGCGCCGCGCAGGTCCGGGCTGGGCGAGAAGCTGATCGAGATGGGCATCCTGCGCCCCGCCGATCTTGACGCGGCGCGCGCGGCCCGGGCCGGAACCACGCTGAGGCTGGGCGATGTGCTGCTCGCCCGTGGGTTCGTGACGCCCTATACGCTCGCCCGCGCGCTGGCCGAGGTCTATGGCACCGTGCTTGCCGATCTCAGGCGCGAGCCGCCGGATGTGCGGCTCATCGATGCAGTGGGGCCTGCGGCTTGTCTGCGCCTCGGCTTCGTGCCGTGGAAGCGGGTCGGGCATACCACCATCATCGCCTGCGCCTGCCCCGACCGGTTCGGGCGGATCCGGGCGAGCTTGCCTGACGATTTCGGCCCGGTCCGCATGGTCGTCGCCCAAGGCACCGAGATCGACGCGGCCATCGTGTCGCTACGCCATCGCTGGCTTGCCCATCAGGCCGAAACCCGCGTCGCCGCCGATATGTCCTGCCGGACGTGGGACACCGGCGGGGCCGCGCGGCTTTGGCTGACGCTGATCGGGGTCGTGGCGCTGGTCTTTCTGGTCGCGCCGGTGGCGGGCTGGGCGCTGCTGACCGGCTGGGGGATGCTCGTCCTCGTCGTGAATGCGGGCGTCAAGCTGGCGGCGACGGTGATCCACACCCGCAGGCACCGCGACGCGCCGCCCGAACGCGTGGCCGGGCCGCATGATCCGCGCCGCAAGCCGGTGGTGTCGATCCTCGTGCCGCTTTACCGCGAACGGGAGATCGCCGGGCGGCTAGTGAAACGGCTGGAGCGGCTGACCTATCCGCGTGAGCTTTTGGACATCTGCCTGATCGTCGAAGAGGACGATACGCTCACACAAGAGACCCTGTCGAACGCCCGCCTGCCCGCATGGATGCGCCAGATCACCGTGCCGCGCGGCGGCGTGCGCACCAAGCCGCGGGCGCTGAATTTCGCGCTGGAATTCGCGCGGGGCAGCATCATCGGGGTCTATGACGCCGAGGATGCGCCGGACCCCGACCAGATCGACCGGATCGTCGCGCGCTTTGGGGAAGCGCCGCCGCGCGTGGCTTGTCTGCAGGGCATGCTCGACTATTACAACGCGCGCACCAATTGGCTAAGCCGCTGTTTCACCATCGAATACGCAACGTGGTTTCGTATCGTCCTGCCTGGGATGGAGAAGATCGGGTTCGCGGTGCCGCTGGGCGGCACAACGCTGTTTTTCCGGCGTGGCGTGCTTGAGGAACTGGGCGGATGGGACGCGCATAACGTGACCGAGGATGCCGATCTGGGCATCCGGCTCGCCCGGCTGGGCTACACCACCGAACTGATCGAGACCGTCACGCAGGAGGAGGCGAATTGCCGGGTCTGGCCGTGGATCAAGCAGCGCTCACGCTGGATCAAGGGCTATGCGATGACCTATGGCGTTCACATGCGCCAGCCGCGCAGGCTGTGGCGCGAGTTGGGGCCGCGCAAGTTTCTGGGCGTGCAGATCGTGTTTCTGGGCACGCTCACGCATCTGATCCTCGCCCCGGTGATGTGGTCTTACTGGCTTGTGGCGCTGGACCTGCCGCATCCCTTGTCCGGGCTGATGCCGCCGTGGATGATCTGGGCGATGTTTTTCACCTTCATGGCCGCCGAGGCGGTGAATATCGCGGTCGCGATCATCGCGGTGTCGACGCCCGGTCGGCGGTTCCTGCGCTGGTGGGTGCCGACGCTGCACGTCTATTTCCCGCTCGCCTCGCTCGCCGCGATGAAGGGGCTGGGCGAGATCGTCCGAAAGCCGTTCTTCTGGGACAAGACCCAGCACGGGCATGACGACCTGATCGAAGAGACGCTGGCGCGGTTCGCCCCTGCCCCGGTTCAGACCGCCGAGGTCATCCCGCTTTCGAATCGACGGTAAGACGGGTCTCGAAGGCTTTCGAGATGTGACGGCGCAGCGCGTCGTCGGCCCCGTCGCCGTCGCGCGCCTCGATCGCGCGCACGATGGCGTCATGCTCGGCCAAGGCCACTTCGGACCGGCCCTCGGCGGCAAGCGAGGTGGTGGCCAGCAGCGCCATCGTGCGATGCACGAGGTCGAGCTGCTGGAGCAGGTAGCGGTTGTGCGAGGCGAGATGGATCTGGCGGTGGAAGCGCCGGTTGGCGCGCGCGAGCGCGGCCGGGTCGCCGACAAGACCGCGATCCTCTTCGACCATCGCGCGCAGCACCTTCTGCTCTTCGGGTGCGGCGTGTTGCGCGGCGAGGCGCGCGGCCAGACCTTCGAGTTCGGCGCGCACCGCGTAAAGCTCGGCCAGTTGCGTATGGTCGAGCGAGGCCACGATGAGCGAGCGGCCATCGCGATTGAGCAGGCTCTGGGTTTCCAGACGCTGCAATGCCTCGCGGATCGGGGTGCGCGACACGCCGAACCGGTCGGCCAGTTCGCTTTCCACCATACGGTCGCCGGGCTTGTAGAGCCCTTCGTCGATGGCATCGAGGATCAGCTCATAGGCATCCTTGGGTCCGCTTCGGGTCTCTTTCACGCGCGTGTCCTCACTTCCGTCCGGTGACTATGACCTGTCAGCGCTCACAATCAAGCGCGGGTGCGCTTTCGGGGTCGAAGGCGACGTTGTGCCGCATTATCTAAGGGGCATGGTAGCAGACAGATTTTCGCATGTGACGACCTGGGTTTTCGACCTGGACAACACGCTGTACCCGCCCTCGGCGCGGCTTTTCGACCAGATCGAAGTCAAGATGACCGACTGGGTGATGCGCACGCTGGACGTGGATCATGCCGAGGCCGACCGGCTGCGCGCGCTTTATTGGGAAAGCCACGGGACCACGCTCGCGGGCCTGATGGAGGTCCACGGGATCGAGCCGGACGGGTATCTATACGACGTTCACGACATCTCGTTCGACGTGCTGGAGGCCGATGCGGTGCTGGCCGCCCGGATCGGGGCGCTGCCCGGACGGAGGATCGTCTATACCAACGCGACCGAGCCCTATGCGCGCAACGTGCTGGCCGCGCGGGGGCTGTCGGATGTGTTCGACGCGGTCTACGGCGTGGAGCACGCGGGCTTTCAGCCCAAACCGCGCCGCGCGGCGTTCGAGGCGGTGTTCGCGGCGGACGGGCTGGACCCGGCAAAGGGCGCGATGTTCGAGGACGACCCGAGAAACCTTGCCGTGCCGCATGAGATGGGGATGCAGACCGTATTCGTGGCCCCTGCCCCGATTGAGGCGCCGCATATCCACCACCACACGGCGGATCTGTCGGGCTTTCTGTCGCAGCTTGGCGGCTTGGCGGCGGCGCGCGGTGAGACTACATCGTGAGCATGGAACAGCGAAGCGCAGACGTTTTCATCTCAGGCGGCGGGATCGCCGGTCAGGTCGCGGCGGCGGTGTTCGCGGCCAAGGGGTTTTCGGTCATCATGGCCGACCCGGTGCCGCCGATCACCGAGGCCGATCTGGATGGATCGGACCTGCGCTCGACCGCGTTTCTGCAGCCCGCGCGCGATCTTTTCGCCGCCTGCGGACTGTGGGACCTGCTGGCGCCGCTGTCGACGCCGCTGGAGAAACTCGCCGTCATGGACACCACGGGCTGGCCGCCGGTGGAGCGCGAGCGGAAGGTGTTTCAGGCTTCGGACATGTCCGACGAGCCGTTCGGCTGGAACCTGATGAACTGGGTCGTGCGGCGGGAGTTGTGGCGCTATCTGCAGGATGCGCCGGGGATCACCGCGCTGTATGGCACCGGGTTCAAGCGGCTGGTGAACCGCACGACCGAGACCATCGTGACCCTGACCGACGGTTCGACGGTGCGCGCCAAGCTGGCGATTGCGGCGGACGGCAAGTTTTCGGCCCTGCGCGAAGCAGCCGGGATCGGCGTGACGACGACGCGCTACGGGCAGAAATCGCTCGCCTTCACCGTGACGCATGAATACCCGCACGAGAACGTGTCGACCGAGATTTACAACGAAGGCGGGCCCTTCACCATCGTGCCGCTCGGCGATGTGGACGGTCAGCCCGCCTCGGCCATCGTGTGGATGAACAAGGGGCCGCGCTCGGTCGAGTTGATGGAGATGGAGGTCGAGGCGTTCGAACAGGTGATGTTCGAGCGGTCCACCGGGCTCTTGGGCTGGATGAGCCTGAAGGGTCATCGCTCGATCTGGCCGATCCTGACGCAGACCGCCGAGCGGCTGGTCGAGGGTCGTGTGGCCGTGGTCGCCGAGGCCGCCCACGCCCTGCCGCCCATCGGGGCGCAGGGGCTGAACACCTCGCTCAACGACATCGCGGCGCTTCTGGAGGCGGCCGAGACGCGGCCCGACGATCCGGGCGCGCCAGAGGTTCTCGCGCGTTACGAGGCGGCGCGGCAGACCGACATCGCCCGCCGCGCGCGGATCATCGACCTTTTCAACCGGGTCGCAGGCTCGGGCGAGGCTGGGGTGCAAGCCGTGCGGCTTATGGGTCTGCGCGCGGTCCACGACATCGCACCGGTGCGGCGTGGCGTCATGCGCGCGGGTCTTGGCCCGGTCTGAGGGTATTCAATCGAGCGCCTGCGGCGCACAGGGTTTGCGCCGCCCTGCCTTTGGCAGGCCGTCGCGGTGGGGGAGGCCAGCCTCCCCCGGATTTGCGGGCAAATCCGTCCCCTCCGAGGTTTCTTGAAACAGAGAAGACCTGCGACCGGCTGCCGCGCGACAGAACTGCGCATTCCTTGGCCGGATGTGATAAGGCATGAGGCGCAGACGCGATCTGATCAGACAGGAGTGACGCATGACCGATCCGCAAACCGCCGAGACCGAACGCAAGTACACGCTGATCGGGTTTCTCATCGCGCTGGCCGTCGTGGTCGTGCTGGTGCTCGCTTTTGTGCTCTTCGGGCTCGCGGGTGTCGGGATGACGATGGTGGTGGTGACGCCGATCATGTTCCTGATCCTCATCACCCTGTCGGTGGGCAAGTAGGGAACCGGAACGGCGCGCGCGGGGTTGCGATCAAAAGGAGCCCTGTCATGTCCGACCGAACCCCCAAGGCCCGCGCCCAAGCGGTTGCCCTGACCGAGACCCAAGTTGCGAGCGCCACATTCCTCATGTCGGCGCTCGTTGTCGTTCTGGCCCTCATGGGCATCGTGCTGGCGGGGGCGGCGGGCCTCGTCTTCGTGACCGAGGCCGTGATCGCCTTTGTCGCGATCGCGCTCTGGCGGTCGCGCCGTTAGGTGACCGCGTCGAGCGCCGCTTCGAGCCGGGCGACCGAGGCGTCGACGTCATAGAGCTTGTCGAGGCCGAAGAGGCCGAGACGGAAGCTTTTGTAATCGTCGCCCTCGCCCACCATGAGCGGCACGCCGGCGGCGATCTGGACGCCTTCGCCCAGGAACGCTTTGCCGGTCTGGAATTCGGGGTTGTCGGTGTAGACCACGACCACGCCGGGTGCCTCATACCCCGGTGCGGCGACGGATTTGAAGCCGCGCGCGGCGAGGGCGGCGCGGACGCGGCGGCCCTGTTCCCACTGCGCCTCTTTCAACTTGTCGAAGCCGTAGTCGCGGGTTTCATGCATCGCGTCGCGGAAGGCGCGCAGGGCGTCGGTGGGCATGGTGGCGTGATAGGCATGGCCGCCGTTCGTGTAGGCCTCCATGATCGCGATCCACTTGGCGAGGTCGATGGCGAAGCTGGTGGATTTGGTGGCCTTGGCGGCGGCGAGCGCGGTGTCGTTCATCATCACGAGACCGGCGGAGGGCTGCGCCGACCAGCCCTTTTGCGGGGCGGAGATCAGGACGTCGACGCCCAGCGCCTTCATATCCGCCCAGATCGTGCCGGAGGCGATGCAGTCGAGGACGAAGAGGCCGCCGTGCGCGTGGACCGCGTCCGTCACGGCGCGGACGTAGTCGTCGGGCAAGATGATGCCGGAGGATGTTTCGACATGGGGGGCAAAGACCACGTCGGGTTTCTCGGCCTCGATCTTGGCGATCACCTCGTCCAGCGGGCACGGCGCGAAGGGGGCGGTGGCGTCGTTGCCGGTGCGGCGCGCCATCATCACCGTTTCCTCGGCCGGGATCGACCCCATCTCGAAGATCTGGGACCAGCGGTAGGAGAAGAAGCCGTTGCGGATGACCATCGCGCGTTTGCCGGTGGCAAACTGGCGGGCGACGGCCTCCATCCCGTAGGTGCCGCCACCGGGGACCACGGCGACCGCGTCGGCGTTGTAGACCTCGCAGAGCCCCGCCGAGATGTCGCGCATCACCTGCTGGAAGGCCGCGGACATGTGGTTGAGGGAGCGGTCGGTGAAGACCACGGAAAATTCGAGCAGACCGTCGGGGTCGATATCGTTGCGCAGCGCCATCTGTGCCTCCGTCATATGTGTCGGGGGTGAGATACCGCGTTTCGCGGGGCACATGCGAGCGGTTTCAGCGGCAGTAGGAGCCGGAGCGGTAGCGCGCGGTGTCGAAATGGAAGTGGTTCTTGTGGAAGCGGTCCGATTCCGGGCCGAGCACGGTGCCGAAGGGGCCGCAGGCGACGCGGTGCAACTGCTTCATCAGGTCGCCGTGCTGGTTGTGGTTCCAGTGGTCGAGGACGGTGAGTTTGACGCCGTTGGCGAGGGTGAAGCCGCCGACGTCGACCGCGTGGCCCTTGCCATGTTCGCTGATCTTGGCGCCGCGCTGGTTGTTGCGGCTGCGGCAGGCGTAGCTCGCCATGATGTTCACTTCGCGCACGCCGCCGCCAAGGTTCTTGGTGAGCGGCACGAGGGCCTGTGCGACCCACGCGTTGAAGACCACGGCGGTCTGGCAGTCGACGGTGATCGGGGTCGAGAGCGCGATGCCGGAGACCGAGGTGACCTTGACCGGTTCCTCGACTCCGCAGCCGTTGACGCGGCCGGGGATCGACTGGAGCCTGACGCCCTTGATCTCGGGTCGGCCGCAGACCGAGCCTGCCGCCGAGGTGACGGCGCGGGCGTGATCGCCGGACTGCGCCATGCCGGTGCGCTGGACGGTGTTGCGGCGCACGAGGTTGTCGGGGCGGCGCGGCGGGATCAGGGACTGGGCGACGGCGAGGCGGGTGTAGCTTTGCGACTGGGCCGCCGTCATCTGCTGCACGGTGGTGTTCTGGCCGGGGCGCGCGCGGGGTTTGAAGACCTCGTTCACGAAGTTTGCGATCGGGTCGTTGGGGGTCTGGGACTGGGCTTGGGTCTCAGACGGGGCATCGGGCGCGGGCGTCTGCGCCGTGACGGGTCGCGGCTTGGGGACCGGCGAGCGCGTGGGGGCTTCGGCGGCGAGGCTGGTCGCGAAGAGGGCGGCGATGAGGGCCGCAGTTATCCCCGCGCCCTGCCTCATGTGGTCGGCGCGCGACCGAAGTTGGGGGCGTCGGTGTCCTGCCCGGCCTCGATGATGCCGCGCCGGATCGCCCGCGTATGTGTGAAATAGTCAAACAAAAGGTCGCCATCCCCGGTGCGGATGGCCCGTTGAAGTGCGAAAAGTTCTTCTGTGAAGCGCCCGAGGATTTCCAGCGTCGCGTCCTTGTTGGTCAGGAACACGTCGCGCCACATGGTCGGGTCCGAGGCCGCGATGCGGGTGAAGTCGCGAAAACCGGCGGCGGAGTATTTGATGACTTCGCTGTCGGTCACGCGGCGCAGGTCGTCGGCCACGCCCACCATCGTGTAGGCGATGAGGTGCGGGGTGTGCGACGTCACGGCGAGGACGAGGTCGTGGTGATCCGCGTCCATTTCTTCTGTGTTCGCGCCCATGCCGCGCCAGAGCGCGTCGAGTTTCGCCACCGCGTCGCGGTCGGAGCCTTCGGCGGGCACGATCAGGGTGAAGCGGTTGTCGAAGAGCGAGGCAAAGCCCGAGCGCGGACCGGAGTGTTCGGTGCCAGCAAGCGGGTGGGCCGGGACGAAATGTACGCCGCCCGGAATATGCGGGCCGACCGCGTCGATCACGGCGCGTTTGACCGAGCCCACGTCGGTGACGGTGGCGCCGGGTTTGAGGTGCGGCGCGATTTCTTCGGCCACCGCGCCCATCGCGCCCACGGGCACGGCGAGCACGACGAGGTCAGCGTCGGCCACAGCCTCGATCGCCGTGTCGACGACGCGGTCGACAAGGCCGATCTCGCGGGCCACGTCGCGGGTCTCGGCCGAGCGGGCGGTGCCGACGATCTCGCCCGCCAACCCGCCGCGCCGCATGGCATGGGCCATTGAGCCCGCGATGAGGCCGAGGCCGATCAGGGCGACGCGGTCGTAGATCGGGGCCTTATCCGGCATCGGCAACGCTTCCTTTAAACTCGCCGATCAGGTGCGCCACCCGGCGGCAGGACGGCTCGTCGCCCACGGTGATGCGCAGGCAATGCGGCAGCTTGTAGCCCGCCACTTTGCGCACGATGATCCCGTTGGCTTTCAGATAGTTGTCGACCGCGTCGGCCTCTTTCTCGTCGGTGAAACGCGCCAGCACGAAGTTCGCGCAGGAGGTGTCGGAGGGCACGCCATGTTCGGCCAGCGCCTCGGCCATCCAGGCGCGCAGGCGGGCGTTCTCGGTGCGGCACCTGTCGACATGGGCCCGGTCGCGCACGGCGGCTTCGGCCACCGCGAGCTGGGTCGAGGACAGGTTGAACGGGCCACGGATGCGGTTCAGCACGTCGATGACGTCTTTCTGGGCATAGCCCCAGCCGATGCGCAGGCCGCCCAGACCGTAGATCTTGGAGAAGGTGCGGGTCATCACCACGTTCGGGTGCTTGTCGACGAGCGAAGCGCCACCGTCGAAGCCTTCGACATATTCGGCATAGGCCCCGTCGAGCACGAGCACGACATTGCCGGGCAGTTCGCGCGCCAGACGGGCGAGTTCCTTTTGCCCGACCATCGTGCCGGTCGGGTTCGCGGGGTTTGCGATGAACACGATCTTGGTCTTGCCGGTGACGGCGCGCAGGATCGCGTCGACATCGACGACACGCTCGCGCTCGGGCACCTCGACCGGGGTCGCGCCTGCGGCACGGGCCGAGATCTTGTACATCGAAAAGCCGTGCTCGGTGTAGATCACCTCATCGCGCGGGCCAGCGTAGGCCTGACAGAGGAAGGTGATGATCTCGTCCGATCCGACGCCGCAGATGATCTGCTCGGGGTCCAGCCCGTGGACCTCGCCGATGGCGAAGCGCAGGCTCGCGTGATCGGTGTTCGGATAGCGGTGCAAGTAATGACCGGAACGCCCATAGGCTTCGATGGCTTTCTCGGACGGGCCCAGCGGGTTCTCGTTCGAAGAAAGTTTCACGACATTGTCGACGCCATCGACCTTGGATGCGCCACTTTCATAGAGCTTGATGTCCATGATGCCTGGCTGCGGCTTGGGTGTCTTGGTCATTTCGGTCCCCGGGGTTGAGGCCCCCGTCTTAGCGACCAAAGGGGCGCGGGGCCAGACCCATCGCAGGGGCAGCGGGTCAGACAAAGGTGCGACTGTGGGCTGCGTGCCTCAGGCAGCCGGGGCCGCCCTGCCCCTAGTGCGGCAGCGTCACGACCACCGCGCCGCGTTTGGTCGCGACGATGGTGTGTTCGTACTGCACGCAGGGCGCGGCGGGTTCGCTGTAGAGCGTCCAGCCGTCGTCGCCCTGTTCGGCCCATTCGCCGCCGCGCGACAGGAACGGCTCGACCGTGAGGACGAGGCCGTTTTCGATCCGCCGACGGTCGCCGCGCGTGGGCCATGTCGCGACCTCTTCGGGGTATTCGTGGAGCGAGCGCCCGACCCCGTGGCTCGCCAGATTGCGGATCAGCGTATAGCCGCGATCCGACGCGAATTTGCCGATGGCATTGCCGATCCCGGCGATGGGTTTGCCATCGGCCACCTGCGCGATGCCGATCTGCATGGCGCGGTGCCCGTCTTTCATCAGTCGTTCCATGTCGCGCGACTTGGGTGCGAGCTGATAGGTGGCGCCGGTGTCGGCGAAGAAGCCGTTCTTGGAGGCCGAGACGTCGATGTTCACCAGATCGCCCGCCGCAATCACGCGGTCGCCGGGGATGCCGTGGGCGATTTCCTCGTTCACGCTGATGCAGGTCGCGCCGGGAAAGTCATAGACCAACTGCGGGGCCGAGACCGCGCCGTGCCGGTCTAGAAAGGCGCGCCCGATCTCGTCCAGCTCGCGGGTGGTCATGCCCGGCTCGAGCGCCGCCGCCATCGCGCGCATGGTGCGGGCACAGATCGCGCCGATCTCTTTCAGCCCGTCAAGCTCGTCCTGTTGCGTGATCGTCATGTCAGGCACCCATTCGTTCGAGAACGTTGGCGAAGGCCCAAGGTTCGTTTTCGACAAGTTCTTCGGGGAAATGGCTCTGCCGATCGGTCAGCGGAGTCCAATCCGTGTAATGCGCCTCGACCGGGCCAAGATATGGCATCTGCACTTCGAGACAACGCCGGTGATCCATCTCGTCCGTCTCGACGATGCCCGCCTCGGGGTTCTCGAGCGCCCAGACCATGCCCGCGAGCACGGCGGAGGAGACCTGAAGCCCGGTGGCGTTCTGCTTGGGGGCGAGGTCTTTGGTTTCCTCGTTCGACAGGCGCGAGCCGAACCACATGGCGTTCTTGGCGTGGCCGTAGAGGAGCACGCCCAACTCGTCGATGCCGCCCGGCTCGATCTCGTCCACGTCGAGGATGTGATGCACGTCCTGCACCTGACCCGAGCCGAACATTTCGTGCAGCGACAGGACCGCGTCGTCGCAGGGATGGTAGGCGTAGTGGACGGTGGGGCGGAACTCCGGCTCGTCGCCCACGCCCACGGTGTAGTAATCGGCGATCGACACGGCCTCGTTATGCGTCACGAGGAAGCCGAATTGCGGGCCGGGGGTGGGGCACCATGTGCGGATGCGGGTGTTCGCGCCGGGTTGTTCGAGCCAGATCGCGGATTTGCAGCCGGTTTTCTGGCGGTGGCCGTTGGGCGGGAACCACGGCTCGAAGCTGCCCCAGCCGAGTTCGGCGGGTTGGAAGCCCTCGGCGATGAAGCCCTCGACCGACCATGTGTTGACGAAATGGCCGGGCTGGCGCGGTTCGGTGCGCACCTGCGTGTCGCGCTCGGCGATGTGGACTCCTTTGACGCCCAGATCGGACATGAGCGCGGCCCAGTCGGCGCGTGTCTTGGGGTCGGCCTCGGCACCCAGATCGTCGGCCAGTCGCAGGAGCGCGGCTTTCACGAACCAGCTGACCATGCCGGGGTTCGCGCCGCAGCAGGAGACGGCGGTGGTGCCGCCGGGGTTCGCGGCCTTTTCGTCCCGCACTTTCTGGCGCAGGGCGTAGTTGGTGCGCGCGGCGTTGTCCTCGGTGTCGAAGTAGAAGCCCGCCCAGGGCTCGACCACGGTGTCGATGTAGAGGACGCCATGTTCGCGGCAGAATTTCATCAGGTCGAGCGACGATGTGTCGACCGACAGGTTCACGACAAACCCCTTACCGTCCTCGAACAGGTCGCCCAGAACATCTTTGTAATTGTCCGGTGTCAGGGTCGCGGCGACATGGGCATAGCCCGTCTCACGCGCCGTCGCGCCGTTCGCTTCGCCCGGTTCGATGATCGTGAGCTTCGACTTGTCGAAGTCGAAGTGACGCTCGATCAGCGGCAGCGTCCCCTGCCCGATGGAACCGAAGCCGATCATGATGACGGGACCGTCGATGGTGGCGTAGACGGGATGGGACATGGGCGTCTCCTTCAAGCGCGATTGGGCCCCATATGGCAAATCTGGCCGGACGGGGGAAGGGGCCGACCCCGGCGCGATGGTCGCAAACCGGGCGCTTTGTGGGGCAAAAGCGTTTTCTTTTGGCTCCGGCTCGCCTATCTGGGCGCAATCGCATCGGCAAGGGGAGGCTCGGGCCAATGGCCAAGCGCCGGTATCTGACTGCTCATAGACTGTTCATCCTGACGCTGATTGCGAAGGGTGGGCTTGGCCTGATCCAGATCGCCACGGCCCTCGCCCTCGTGGCGGGGCTGAGCGATCACCTGCCCGGCCTTGTCCGCTGGATGTTCGCCGCCGAACTGGCCGAGGACCCGAACGATTTCATCGCGCGCAAGCTGCTGACGCTGACGGGGAATCTGCAGCACAGCGACCTGTCGTTCTACAAAGTCTACTTCGCCTCGCACGGGCTGCTGCATCTGGGGATCGTGGCGGCGCTGATCTATGGGGCCACATGGGCGGATATCGCGGCCATTGCCGTGCTGGTCGGGTTCGTCATCTATCAGGTGGCCGAATGGTTCACGGTCGGGGGCGTGACGCTTGTGGTTCTGACGCTCATCGACCTCGCGGTGATCTGGCTTACCGTGCTGGAGGTCAGGCGCAAGAAGGCGCTGGAAGCCTAGCGGGTCGCGGGCGGCCTGCCGCAGGCGACAGGCCCGCCGTGGTTTTTTAGGCAGTGCCGGTGACCGCGGCGAGATGGCGCGCGAGCTTGTCCAGCGTCTGGCCGCCGTATTCCACCGCGCCGAAGCCGATGACGGCAGAGCGGCGCGCGGCCGAGGGGTGCATCTGGCGCAGGGTGACGACGGTCTTGCCGTTGTCCTGCGCGTCGAAGGTCACGAGCAGGCGGAAGCGGTCCGGGTCCTGCGGGTCGTCGGAGCCGTGAACGGCCTCGATCAGGCGCGGGGCTTCGACCCGCAGAAACTCCATCCGGTTGGGAAAGGTCACGTCCGCGCCCACCATGTCGAAGCGCCAGACGCCGCCGGTGCGGATGTCGATCTCGTGGGTTCGGATGTCGAGCCCTTCGGGCCCAAACCACTGGACGATCTGTTCGGGGTCGGCCCAGGCGCGGAAGGCGGTGTCGATGTCGGCGGCGACGACGCGGGTGACGACCACCTCGCGGTCCAGCGGCCAGTCGGCCCAGGCCGAGACGGGGGTGGAGGATGTGTCAGTCATCACGGGTCTCTTTCTGCATTTTGGCAAGATGGGTCTCGAACCGGTCGAGGCGCGCCTCCCATTCGAGGCGGTAGGCGGCGAGCCGGTCTTCGGCGGCCCGGAGCGCGCCGGGGTTGAGCTCGCACACCCGCGCCCGCCCCTGCCGGCGCGACACGATCAGGCCCGCGTTCTCAAGCACACCGAGGTGTTGCGTGAAGGACGGCAGGGCCATGTCGAAAGGCGCGGCAAGGTCCGAGACGGTGGAGGGCCCGTTGCAGAGCGCGGCGACCACGGCAAGCCGGGTCGGATCTGAGAGCGCGCCGAAGGTGGCCTCGATGGAAGGGGTTTGGTTAGGCATATGCCTTAGTAACCCCGCAAGTCATTTAGGTCAATACCTAAGTATTCGAGCCTGCGGCCACCCCGAAACGAAAAAGGGCCGCCCAAGCGGGCGGCCCTTCGCATCTGGATCGGCTCAGATCAGTTCTGAGCGTAGAATTCGATGACGAGGTTCGGTTCCATCTGAACGGCGTAGGGCACGTCCGAGAGACCGGGGGTGCGCACGAAGGTCGCCTTCATCTTGGAGTGGTCGACTTCGAGGTAGTCGGGCACGTCACGCTCGGGCAGCTGCGAGGCTTCGAGAACGATGGCGAGTTGCTTGGACTTCTCGCGGACCTCGATGACATCGCCTTCCTTCACACGGTAGGACGGGATGTTGACGCGCTGGCCGTTCACCATGACGTGGGCGTGGTTCACGAACTGGCGGGCAGCGAAGATGGTCGGCACGAATTTCGCGCGGTAGACGACGGCGTCGAGGCGGCGCTCGAGCAGGCCGATCAGGTTCTCACCGGTATCGCCCTTGAGACGCTCTGCGTCGGCGAAGATGCGGCGGAACTGCTTTTCGGTCATGTCGCCGTAGTAGCCTTTGAGCTTCTGCTTGGCGCGGAGCTGAAGGCCGAAGTCGGACATTTTGCCTTTGCGGCGCTGACCGTGCTGGCCGGGGCCGTATTCGCGGCGGTTCACCGGGGATTTCGGACGGCCCCAGATGTTTTCGCCCATGCGGCGGTCGATTTTGTACTTGGCAGACGTGCGTTTGGTCACGGCTGATCTCCTTTATAGGTGGCATTTCGACCTGATCCGAAAACCGGTTCCCACTTTTCGGGTCGAAATCGCGGAGCGGTTTCAACCGTGGGGCGCGGTGGCCGGGGGCCTCGTGCCGTTGTAAAGGGCGTTGTCCTCTCCCCGGACTGGGTCTTGCGAACCAGCGACCCGGGTTGACAGGCTTCCCCTTGCGGGGTCCACCAACACCAATGAAATACGGCCCCCGAAAGGGCCGAATGGCGGGCTTATAGCCGTGTTTGGGCAGGAGTCAACGGCTTCGCAGCATGCTTTACCTTTTACGCGGATCGGGTATCGTGGGATGCGATACGATGGAGCGTTGATGATTTGATCCGGCAGGGAGGCAAAGGGCCTCCCGGTGCACAGACCGCCGAAGATGAAGCCGCCAGTTCTGGCTGGCCCCGGTGGGGTGCGCGAAGCCTTCCCTATTTTTCGTATCGAAAGATCCTAAGACAATGACACGGGACTATTCAAAGTTCTCTCTCGGTGGCGCGCCTGCGCCCCGCCCCGCCCTGTCGCCGCTCCAGTCTCTGGGCTGGCAGCCCTTCTTTTCCTCACAGATCGACGCGGACGACATGGCCACCTATCCGCCGGTGCGCGTGACCGCCGTGCATCGCAGCGGCCTGTCGGTGCGCGGCGACGGGATCGAGGCGGTGCTGCCGCCCGATGCCGAGGTGACGGTGGGCGACTGGCTGCTCTATGACGCCGAACGGCCGGGAGCGAGCCGGCTTCTGGACCGTAAGAGCCTGATCCAGCGCCGCGCCGCCGGGCATGAGGTGCGCAGTCAGCTGATCGCGGCCAATATCGAGACGGTGTTCATCGTCACGTCGTGCAATGCCGATTTCAACGTGGCGCGGCTGGAGCGGTATCTGGCGCTGGCGTTCGAGGCCGGGATCGACCCGGTGATTCTGCTGACCAAGGCGGATATGGCCGAGGATGTAAGCGCGTTCGTTGCGCAGGCCGCGGCGATTTCGGATCGGGCCCCTGCCCTCGCTTTGGATGCGCGGGGCGAGGAACCGCGCGACAAGCTGGCGGCCTGGACCAAGCCGGGGCGAACGGTGGCGTTTCTGGGTTCGTCCGGCGTGGGCAAGTCGACGCTGACCAATGCGCTGGCGGGCGGGGATATGATCCTGACGCAGGGCATTCGTGAGGACGACGCCAAGGGGCGGCACACGACGACGCACCGGGAATTGCACGTGATGCCGGGTGGCCCCGTAGTGCTCGACACGCCGGGGATGCGGGAGATCCAGCTGTCCGACGTGGCCGAGGGGATCGCGGCCGTGTTCGCGGATATCGAGGCGCTGGCGACAGAGTGCAAATTCCGCGACTGCGCCCATGAGACCGAGCCGGGCTGCGCCATCAAGGCGGCGATTGAGGCGGGGGATCTGGACCCTGACCGGCTGGAGCGCTGGCGCAAGCTTGCCGCCGAGGACATGCACAACTCGGAAAGCATCGCCGAGCGGCGGGCGCGGGAGAAAGGGTTCTCGAAAATGGTGAAGCGGGTGGGCGGCGAAAAGCCGAACCGGCGCTGAGGCGGTGGGCCGGGTCTAAAGACCCGCGCCCATGATCGCCGCCTCGGCCTGCGTGAGCATCCGCCGGGCCGGGGCGGAATAGCCCTGCCCTCCGTCCCCGAGCGAGGGCATCGCGCCGATCAGACGCTCGCGCTGGATGTGCTCGACCGCGTCCAGCGCCTCGCCCTCCGGCAGGAAGCTTTCGGTTTCGAGCCCGTTGGCAAAGACGACCTCGTGACTGGCGAGGAGCAGGTGGATGTAGGTCACCTGCGTTGCGGTGTGGTCGCGCGCGATCATGCGGTCGTCGATCAGATCGCGGGCCGCCACCAGCACCTCGTCCGTGCCAAAAAGCGCCTGTGCTTTGCGGCCCTTCACCAGCATCCGGTGCGCGGGCGAGACCATGAGGTCGCCGTCCGGGCGGTCGAGGCCCAGCGCGCCCTGACGCACGCGGATCGGCCGGAACTCGGGCATCGCGTAGAGCCGCGCGCCGGAGATGCGTTTTTCGCCGACCCAGAGCACCTCTTGCAGCCCGTTGTCCTTGGTCTGGATGCGGGTGCCTTCGCCGATCTCCTCGATCGCCATGTCGCCGTCGCCGGTGCGGATGCGGGTGCCGGGCGTGAAACAGATGACGCCGGTGGGCTGGTCGGTGAGTCGGTTCATCTCGGCGGCTTCCATCCGGGCCTGCACGACCCAGAGGTCACGTTCGACCGGCGGCAGGCCGTCCATGAACATCAGGAGCGTGTCCTGCGCGGGTGCGCCGCCGATCAGCATGACCGGCCAGCTCGTGAACCCGTCGGTCACGACGAAGCCGAGATCGAACAGCGTCTCGTCCAGCGGCGTGGGTGCTTCGGCCACGTCGCAGGAGGTGAGGAACCGGCGCACCTTGCGCGCCGCGCGTTGTCGTAAGTCCGCCTCTCTCCCGCCGAGGTCCAGTTTGATCACGTCCTGCGGGCCGTCGACCCGCATGGCTTGACCACTCCACCGCCAGCTTGCCCCAACGCCGAGCGCGCCTCGCGGTGCCTGTGCGAGACCGTCCACTTCTGTCTGAGACCAGGAGATGACGAACGAGCCCAATATGCCCGTTCTCATGCCCGTGTGCCTGCCTTCTGCTCAATGACTCGCGGTCTCATTGAACGGACCGCTTCGTACATAAGGTATGGATAACATACCTGTACGAGCCTGTTAACTGTTTTGTGAAAATTCAACCTCGAGGGGGTCTAAGGCCCTTAGAACTTGAGCCGGACTTGCACGGAACCGACAACCTGACCCTCGGGCTGCGCGCGGAATTCAGGGGTGAGATAGGTCATCCCGTAGAACACGCTGAAGACCTCGCCATCGACGAGAAGCCCACCGCGGATGCGCGCGCGGGTGGGTGTGAGGGCATAGGTCGGCTGCGGCAGGTAGGACGAGGAGAACACCCGCGCGACGTCGGCCCCGAAGAGGAACGAGACGCCGGGTTGGTTCACGCCCTTGAGGATCTGGTAAGGCTGGCCGCTCACATAGTCGCGGGCGATGACGCCGTTCTGGTAGCCCGGCCCGAGCAGCAGGTCAAAGCCGATCCGGGCGTAGGTCTCAAGCCCCACATGGGCGGCGGCGAAGGGGCGGAAGGTCGCCTGATCGCCGACCGAGATAGCATAAGCGACCTCGGCATGCCCCATCGGGCGCACCCGGTTGCCCAATTGGTTCGAAATCACGCCGGGCGCGAACCGGTCGAAGTTGCCGATGCGGTGGAACGCATCCTGAAGCGCGATGACGCGGGTGGCGGGGCCGACCGCTTCGGCCCCTGCCCCGAGCGCCACGTCCCAGCCGCCACGGGCAAAATGGGTGAAGAGCGCGGCGCGCACCACGCCTGCTGCGCGGCGGTCGCCGGGGGCGGGCGTCACGGTGTTGGCGGGCGACATGATCTGCGTCCCGAGCCGCAGTTCGACGAGATCGCCGAAGCCGTAGGGTGCAGATTGCGTGCCCTTGGGGCCGAACAGGAACGAGGTCGAGGTCGAGAAGCTTTGCCAGCGGTCCTGACCGTCGCCGGTGCCGTCATTCGTCGTCAGGTTGGCCCAACCGAGAAAGGACCACGACCGATCCTGCGCGCTGGCGGTCCCGGCGGCGAGGGTCATAAGGATCACGGCCAGAAGGCGCAGGGGCTGGGTGGTCATCAACTTGTCTCCGGGCCTCATACGGTCCGCACGATGGGCTTGGATCACGATTCGGCTTCAGTCCTACTGTGCCTGTGCGCGTGACGGAAGGTCAGGTTGCCTTACATGATAGCCAATGCCTATGGATATCGCTTCGTTCCATGCTAATTTCGCAACATGCTGAACAAGCTGGAAATGTTCATCGCGCTCGCCAAGGAGCAGCACTTTGGCCGGGCCGCCGAAAGTCTGGGGATCACACAGCCGACGCTGTCGGCCGGGATCAAGCAGCTCGAGGCGGAACTGGGGGTCAAGCTCGTGCAGCGCGGGTCGCGGTTCGGGGGGCTGACGCCCGAGGGCGCGCGCGCGCTCGACTGGGCGCGGCGGATCGTGGGCGATGCCCGGCGGCTGCGCGAAGAGATGCGGTTCACGCGCGAGGGTCTGTCGGGGCACCTGCGGCTCGCCGTCATCCCGACCGCGCTGACATGGGCGTCGCGTCTGACCGCGCGGTTCTCGGACGCGCATCCCAACGTGACCTTTACGATCCTGTCGCGGGCCTCGACGCAGATTCTGGATATGCTCGAAAACCTCGAAGCGGACGTGGGGCTGAGTTACCTCGACAACGAGCCGTTGGGGCGGGTCACGACGCAGGAATTGTATCGCGAGACCTATGCGCTGGTGTGCGGCCCCGACGATCCGGCGGCTGCGCAGGAGAGCGTGGGCTGGCGCGATCTGACGACGCAGACCTTTTGTCTGCTGACCCCGGACATGCAGAACCGGCGGATCATCAACCGGGCCTTTATGGAGGCGGGGCTCACGCCCGAGGCGCGGATGGAATCGAACTCCACGGTCGTGCTGGTGAGCCATGTGGAGCAAGGCGGCTGGTCCACCGTGCTGCCGATGGACATGGCCACCACACTGGGGAAAGGGCGCGACGTGGCGGTTGTGCCGATCCGATCGGACGTGCCCGGCCCCTCGGTCGGGCTGGTGGCGCCGTTTCAGGAACCGCATACGCCGGTGTTGCAGGCGCTTCTGGATGAGGCGCGCAGTCTGGGCGATTGATAGAATTTTCCTATCGGTTGACGGATCAGCGATATTGATATGCCACGCGAAGCGTGACAGTTTCCGCCAACTTCGGAGGACCCATGCAAGCCCACTCGCCAGCATCCGCGCCCCTTGAGGACGCGATCCGTGATGTCATCGCGGCCCATTCCCATCTCGAAGGCCCGCTGCTGCCGATCCTTCACGGTATGATGGAGGCATTCGACCATGTGCCCGAAGCGGCGGTGCAACCGATTGCGGATGCGCTGAACATCGGGCGGGCCGAGGTGCATGGGGTCATCAGCTTTTACCACGACTTCCGCACGCTGCCGGCGGGCAAGCACATCGTGAAAATCTGCCGGGCCGAGGCCTGTCAGGCGCTGGGCGTGAACGCGCTGACGGAGGCGGTTCTGACCAAGCTGGGCACGTCGTGGCATGGCACGACCCCCAATGGCGCGGTGACGATCGAGCCTGTCTATTGTCTTGGCCTCTGTGCCAACGGCCCTGCCGCGATGGTCGATGACAAGGTCGTGGGCGCGCTGGACGAGGCCAAGCTGGAACGCGTGATTTCGGAGGCGGGCGCATGAAGATTTACCTGTCGCAGGACGCGGTCGCCCGCGCTTTGGGGGCCGATGAGGTCGCCGCCGAACTCGCCAAGCATGACGTCGATCTGGTGCGGGTCGGCTCGCGCGGGATGACCTGGCTGGAGCCGCTGGCCGAGGTCGAGGTGGACGGTGTGCGCCATGCGTTCGGCCCCGTGTCGGTCGCGGATGTGCCCGCGCTGGTGGCAGGGACGCTGGAGGGTCATGGGCCGACCGAGGAGATCCCGTTCTTTGCCGGCCAGACCCGGCTGACGTTTCAACGCTGCGGCGTGATCGACCCGCTCGATCTGGACGCCTACCGCGCGCATGGGGGGCTAGTCGGGCTCGAACGCGCGCTCGGGATGGACGGTCTGGGTGTGGTCGAGGAAGCCAAGGCGAGCGGCCTGCGCGGACGCGGCGGCGCGGGCTTTCCCACCGGCATCAAGTGGGAGACGGTGGCCAAAGCGACTGCCGATCAGAAATACATCGTCTGCAATGCCGACGAGGGCGACAGTGGCACCTTCGCCGACCGGATGATTATGGAGGGCGATCCCTTCAGCCTGATCGAAGGGATGGCGATTGCAGGCGTCGGCGTCGGCGCGACCAAGGGCTATGTCTATCTACGCTCAGAATACCCCGACGCGATCCGCGTGATGAAAGCCGCCGTCGAGGTCGCCCGCGAAAACGGCGTGTTGGGCGCGAGCCTGTTGGGCAAAGGCCCGGCCTTCGACATGGAAATCCGCGTCGGCGCGGGGGCCTATGTCTGCGGCGAGGAGACCTCGCTTTTGAACAGTCTCGAAGGTAAGCGCGGCGTGGTGCGGGCGAAGCCGCCACTTCCGGCGCTCGAGGGTTTCCTCGGCAAGCCGACGGTGGTGAACAACGTCATCTCGCTCGCCACCATTCCGGTGATCTTCGAGAAGGGCGCGGCGCATTACGCCAATTTCGGGCTGGGCCGGTCGAAGGGGACCATCCCGCTCCAGATTGCAGGGAACGTGAAATACGGCGGGCTTTACGAGATCGCCTTTGGTCTGCCGCTGGGGGAGATCGTGACCGAGATCGCGGGCGGCACACGCTCGGGCCGCGCCGTGAAGGCGGTGCAGGTCGGCGGGCCGCTGGGGGCCTACTTTGCGCCGCATCAGTTCGACACGCCGTTTGGCTATGAAGAGTTCGACGGTGCCGGGGGCCTCATTGGTCACGCGGGCCTTACGGTGTTCGACGACACCGCCGACATGCTGGGGATGGCACGCTTCGCGATGGAGTTCTGCGCGGTGGAAAGCTGCGGCAAATGCACCCCCTGCCGGATCGGTGCGGTGCGCGGGGTCGAGACCATCGACCGGATCGCGGCGGGCGACATGGCGGCAAAAGAGCTGCTGACGGATCTGTGCGAGACCATGACCGACGGGTCGCTCTGCGCGCTGGGCGGGTTCACCCCCTACCCCGTCATGTCCGCAATGACGTTGTTCCCCGAGGATTTCGAGGGTGTGCGCGAGGCGGCGGAATGATCCGGTTTCGTCTGCTGAAGCAGCCGACCCGCGCGGGGGCGCTGCCCCCGCACCCCCGGGATACTTTCGGACCGGAAAGACAGGAGCGCGGCGTATGAGCGAAACCGTGAAAGGGCCAGCGTCCTATTTTCCGTCGATCGAGAAGAAATATGGCCAGCCGATCGATCATTGGCTGGGGATGGTCGCCGAGAAGGGCGACATGAAACATATGGAGATCGTGAATTGGCTGAAAGCCGAGCACGGTCTGGGCCACGGCCATGCGAATGCCATCGTCGCGCATGTGCTGTCCGCGAAGAAAGGGTGAGACCATGAAGGACTTCATCATTCCCTGGAACGACGCCGACATGGGCACGCCCGCCAAGACCGGTGCGCCCGTGACGCTGACCATCGACGGGGCCGCGATCACCGTGCCCGAGGGGACGAGCGTGATGCGTGCGGCCTATGAGGCCGGGATCACCGTGCCGAAGCTTTGCGCGACGGACAGCGTGGAGGCTTTTGGGTCCTGCCGGCTCTGCGTGGTCGAGATCGAGGGGCGGCGCGGGACGCCTGCGAGTTGTACGACGCCGGTGGCCGAGGGGATGGTGGTGCATACCCAGTCCTCGAAGGTACAAAAGATCCGCAAGGGGGTGATGGAGCTTTACATCTCGGACCACCCGCTCGACTGCCTGACCTGTTCGGCGAATGGCGATTGCGAGTTGCAGGACATGGCGGGGGCCGTCGGTCTGCGCGATGTGCGCTATGAGCCGGGCGACAACCATTTCGACCCCACGGGGACCGGGGCGCTTTCGATGGCTGACGCCAAGCGGCGCGAGGGGGACGGGAATTTCCGCTACATCCCCAAGGACGAGTCGAACCCCTATTTTACCTATGATCCGGCCAAGTGCATCGTCTGTTCGCGCTGCGTGCGCGCCTGCGAAGAGGTCCAGGGCACCTTTGCGCTGACCATCGAGGGGCGCGGCTTCGACAGCCGCGTGTCGGCGGGCGGCGCGGTGGACGATTTCCTGTCGTCGGACTGCGTGTCCTGTGGCGCCTGTGTGCAGGCCTGCCCGACCGCGACGCTGCAGGAAAAGAGCGTTGCCGAGCTTGGCACGCCGACCCGGTCGGTCGTGACCACCTGCGCCTATTGCGGTGTGGGCTGTTCGTTCAAGGCCGAGCTCAATGGCGACCAGCTGGTGCGCATGGTGCCGTACAAGAACGGCAAGGCGAACCGGGGGCATAGCTGTGTGAAGGGCCGCTTCGCCTATGGCTACAGCGAGCACAAGGACCGCATCCTGAGCCCGATGATCCGCGAGAGCGTGGACGAGCCGTGGCAGGAGGTGTCGTGGGACGAGGCGCTGCGTTTTGCCGCGACCCGTCTGAAAGGCATTCAGGAGAAATACGGGCGCAAGTCGGTGGGTGTCATCACCTCGAGCCGCTGCACGAACGAGGAGACCTATCTGGTTCAGAAGCTCGCCCGTGGCGTGTTCATGAACAACAACACCGACACCTGCGCCCGCGTGTGCCATTCCCCGACCGGCTATGGTCTGGGTCAGGCCTTTGGCACCAGCGCCGGGACGCAGGATTTCGACAGTGTCGAGCAGACCGACGTGGTGATCGTGATCGGGGCCAACCCGACCGATGGGCACCCGGTGTTCGCCTCGCGTCTGAAAAAGCGTCTGCGGGCGGGAGCCAAGCTGATCGTCGTCGATCCGCGCCGGATCGATCTGGTGAAGTCCGCGCATATCAAGGCGGCGCATCATCTGCCGCTGAAGCCCGGCACAAACGTGGCCGTGGTCACCGCGCTGGCCCATGTGATCGTCACCGAGGGGCTGATGGACGAGGCGTTCATCCGTGAACGCTGCGACTGGAACGAGTTCCTCGAATACGCCGATTTCGTGAGTCAGGAGCGTCATTCGCCGGAAGCGACCGAGATGCTGACCGGCGTGCCTGCGGCGGAGTTGCGGGCGGCGGCGCGCACCTTTGCCCGTGGTGGGAACGGCGCGATCTATTACGGGCTGGGCGTGACCGAGCACAGCCAGGGCTCCACCACCGTCATGGGGATCGCGAACCTCGCCATGCTCACCGGCAACATCGGGCGCCCCGGTGTGGGGGTGAACCCGCTGCGCGGTCAGAACAACGTGCAGGGGTCCTGCGACATGGGGTCGTTCCCGCACGAGTTGCCGGGCTATCGCCATGTGAAGCTGCCCGAAGTGCGCGAGACGTTCGAGGCCGCTTGGGGTGTGACCATCGACCCGGAGCCGGGTCTGCGTATCCCGAACATGCTGGACGCCGCCGTGGATGGCACCTTCAAGGGGCTCTACTGTCAGGGTGAGGACATTCTGCAGTCGGACCCGGACACGAAGCATGTCGCCGCCGGTCTGGCCGCGATGGAATGCGTGATCGTTCACGACCTTTTCCTCAATGAGACCGCGAATTACGCGCATGTGTTCCTGCCCGGTTCGTCCTTCCTCGAGAAAGACGGGACCTTCACCAATGCCGAGCGGCGGATCAACATGGTGCGCCGCGTGATGGCGCCCAAGGCGGGGTATGCCGATTGGGAAGTCACGCAGCTTCTGGCCCAAGCGATGGGCGCGGATTGGGATTACACCCATCCCCGTGAGATCATGGCCGAAATCGCGGCGACCACGCCGTCGTTTGCCGGTGTGACCTATGAACGGATCAACGAGCTGGGGTCGATCCAGTGGCCGTGCAACGACAGCGCGCCCGAGGGCACGCCGCTGATGCATGTCGACGGGTTCAAGCGCGGCAAGGGTCGGTTCATGATCACGGAATACGTGGCGACCGACGAAAAGACCGGGCCGCGCTTTCCGCTGCTTCTGACCACGGGGCGTATTCTGAGCCAGTATAACGTGGGTGCGCAGACGCGGCGCACGGCGAACTCGACCTGGCATGAGGAAGACGTGCTGGAGATCCACCCGCACGACGCCGAAGTGCGCGGAGTGAAGGAGGGCGATTTCGTCAAACTCGCCAGCCGGTCCGGGGAGACGACGCTGCGCGCGACGCTGACCGATCGGGTGTCGACCGGCGTGGTCTATACAACGTTCCACCACCCCGACACCCAGGCCAACGTCATCACCACCGATTTCTCGGATTGGGCCACGAACTGCCCGGAATACAAGGTGACGGCGGTGCAGGTCAGCCCGTCCAACGGGCCGACCGACTGGCAGGAGCGCTATAACGAGCAGGCCGAGCAATCGCGGCGCATTCTGCCTGCGGCGGAGTGATCATGTCGGGCGCGGCGAAATCCCGTCCGGGGCTTGCGGTCTCGTCCACCGGGGCGCGCACCGTGACCCGGACCTTGCCGGAGGAAACGCCTGTGGCGATGACCTTCGACGGGACGACGCTGGCCGTCATGATGGCCTCGCCCGCCGATCTGGAGGATTTCGCGGTGGGCTTCGCGCTGACCGAAAAGGTGATCGCGCGGCCCGGCGATATCGAGGAGCTTGAGGTGCTGACCTTCGAGCGGGGCATCGAAGCGCGGATGCTTCTGCGCGATGACCGGTCTGAGCAGTTGCGGTCGCGCCAGCGCGCCCTGATGGGCCCCGTAGGCTGTGGGCTGTGTGGCATCGACTCGCTGGAAGGCGCGCTGCCGCCCCTGCCCGCCGTGGATGCCGACCCGCGTTTCAGCCGTGACGAGGTGGCGCGGGCCACGGATGATCTGCGGGGGCATCAGCCGCTTCATGATCTGACGCGGGCGGTGCATGCTGCGGGCTTCATGGTCCCCGGTCAGGGCATCGTCATGGCGCGGGAGGATGTGGGGCGGCACAATGCGCTCGACAAACTCATCGGCGCGCTTGCCCGTGCCGGGATCGACCCGGCCACGGGGGCGATGGTGCTGACCAGCCGTATCTCGGTCGAGATGGTGCAGAAGACCGCGCAGGCGGGCTGTGCCGTCATCGTCGCGGCCTCGGCCCCGACGGCCCATGCCCTGCGTCTGGCCGAAGACGCGCAGATCACACTTGCCGCCTTTGCGCGCGGCGAGAGTTTCGACCTTTATTCCCATCCGCATCGGATCAAAGCGGGAGCCGCCCATGTCGCCTGAGAAAATGGTCATGATGGCCAACCAGATCGCCACGTTCTTTGAGACCCAGCCGGGCGAGGATCAGGCGGATCGGTTCGCCGATCACATCAACGATTTCTGGGAGCCCCGGATGCGTCGCCAGTACCTCGACTATGTCGCGGCGGGGGGCGACGGGCTGAAGCCGCTGGCGGTCGAGGCTGCGAGCCGGATCAACGAGCCCGCCGCGTAAGCGCCTTCAGGTCGGCATGCGGAACGGGCCCGGCCCGGTCTGGTTGCGCAGGTCGGCCACGCTGACACGCTCCAGTTCTTCGCGAAATCGTGCGCGAGCCGCATCGAGCGCGCCTGCGAGCGCGTCGTTCGCGGCATTTTCCAACCTGCACCCCGGCGCGTCGTCGGACTGGCCCAGCGCGAAAAGCGAGGGCTCGCCCAGCGCGTCGTAGATCGTCAGCATCGTGATCTCTTCGAGCGGTCGGGCCAGTGTCCAGCCGCCGCCGTGGCCTTTGACCGAGACCACGATTCCCGCCTCACGCAGGCCCCCCATCGTGCGGCGCACCACTGCCGGATTGGTGTTCAGCATCGCCCCGATCTCGTCCGAGGTGGCGGGGCCGTCATGGCGTTCGAGGTGCAAGAGCGCGTGGAGGACGCGCGACAGGCGGTTGTCGGTTCTCATGATCCGACCATAGCGCGGCGGCTTACGTAACAAAAGAGGTTGCGTGATGTTGACTTGGGCGATTTCACGATACATATGAAGTCACATGAAAGCGACGGAGATGCAGATGACCGAGACACAGGACCTGAGAACCTTTTGGGAAGACCGCTATGGCGCGATGACGACGCCGACCAATGGCAAGCCGACCGGGGTGTTGGCGCAATATGCCGAGGACCGCGCACCCGGGCGGGCCTTGGATATTGGCTGCGCGCGGGGCGACGATGCGCTGTGGCTGGCTGGGAAGGGCTGGACTGTGACCGGGGTGGACGTGTCGCAGGCGGCGCTCGATATCGCGGGTGGGCGCGCGGCCGAAGCGGGGCTGGCCGAGCGCGTGCAACTTGAGCGGCATACCCTGCCCGAGAGCTTTCCCGAGGGGGCGTTCGACCTCGTCTCGGCGGTGTTTTTCCATAGCCCGATGGACTTCGACCGGGCCAAGGTGCTTGAGCTTGCGGGGCGTGCCACTGCCCCCGGTGGGCTCATCATCGTGGCCGGGCACAACACCGCGCCCCGTTGGCGGCGGCCCGAGGGGCACGATCATCCGGCCTTTCCGACACCTGACGAAGATTGCGCGGCGGTGATGCGGTCGGGTGGCGAGTGGCGTCAGATCGAGGTCGGGTTGATCGAGCGATCCGTGACCGGGCCGGAGGGCCAGACGGATACGGTGGAGGACAGCCATGTGATCCTCGAACGCATGTCCTGACACGTCCATCACGCCGCCTGACAGGCGTGTGAGCCCCATGATCCTGTCCGTCTGACCCGGCGTAACCCCGGGCATATGACGACAGACAAACATGGAGGATTTCTGTCATGAAACGCTTCGCAACTGCTGCTGCCCTCGCCGTTCTCACCGCTGGTGCGGCCCATGCCGAAACCATCGCCGAGATCGCTGCGGGCAACGAAGACTTCTCGACCCTCGTGGCCGCCGCCGATGCGGCAGGTCTTGTGGAAACGCTGAACGGTGAAGGCCCGTTCACGGTGTTCGCGCCGAACAACGCGGCCTTCGACGTGCTGCCCGAGGGCACGGTGGAAAGCCTGCTCGAGCCTGACATGAAGGACGACCTGACCGGTATCCTGACCTACCATGTGGTGGCGGGCGAGATCATGTCCGGTGACATCGAAATGGGCACCACGGCGGTCGAGACCGTGAATGGCGCGACCCTGTGCGTGACCGCGTCGGAAGACGGCGTGATGCTGATGGATGGCGCCGGGAACGAGGCCACGGTGGTGAGCGCGGATATCGACGCCGACAACGGCGTGATCCACGTGATCGACACGGTCATCATGCCGGGCGAGAGCGGCGCGTCCTGCTGAGGCGAGGTGAGACCCGGAAACTTTTTTCCGGGGTATGGGAACCAACATCGCGCCCCGTGCGTAGTGTAGGTGTCCCATGACTGTCCCGCCGGGGCCCCTAACCCCGGCATCAGGTGCGGACCTCTCCCCGAGGTCCGCACCTTTTCTATTCTGGGTCGGGTTTTCTTATCACGTCGCGCGGGGCACTGTCGCCGCCATGACCAAGACCACGGAACCGATGTATCACGGCTATATCGACTGTCTGAACGCGCGCGACTGGGCGCGATTGGGCGATTTCGTTCATGAGGACGTCCAGTATAACGGCACCCGGATCGGGCTGGACGGCTACCGCGCGATGCTGGAGCGGGATGTGGCGGCGATCCCCGACCTGCGGTTCGTGATCGCGCTTCTGGTCTGCGATGCGTCCACGGTGGCCGCGCGGCTGGAGTTCGACGTGACGCCGGTGGGGATGCTGTTCGATCTGCCGGTGAACGGGCGGCGCGTGCAGTTTTCCGAGAACGTGTTTTACGAGGTCGAAGGCGGGACAATCCGGCGGGTCTGGTCGCTGATCGACACGGCTGCCATAGCGGCCCAGATCTGAGGTTCGGCGGATTCTGGCCACCTCTCGCGCGGGCGAAATGGGGCGCTCGGAACCTTTGGTGGGGTCTGCGCGTCTCATATACGTCCCATGACTGTCCCTGCCGGGGCACCCTAACCCCGGCACCGGAGCGGATCTCTTCCCCGAGATCCGCTCCTTTTTTGTCTGGTGGCGGCGGGTCGCTCACGCTGTCGCGAGGGTGGGAAAAAGCCGGGAACCATTTGGCAGGCTCGCGCGTCATATCAGCAGTCCCATGACTGTCCCTGCCGGGGTCCCCGCCCCGGCATTGGAGCGGGCCTCTTTACCGAGGTCCGCTCCTTTAATTTTCCGGCTTCGACAACCACAGGCGCACGAGCGCGGCCTCGGGCGTTTCGCGCCCGCCGTTCTCGATCCCGGCGGACCAGAGCGCGGCACCGGCGGCGTAGTGGCCGGGGGTCAGGCCCCCTGCCTCGCACTGGCTGACGGCGCGGATGCGTTTGCCTTGAGCTGTGGCCCGGCCAAGCGCCGCGTGGATGTCGGGGTCGTGCATCACCGTGCCGGAGCCGAAGACGCGCAGAACCGCGCCATCAAGGGCGGCGAGCGCGCCGGAGAGCGCGGCGGCGGGCAGTCCGGGCGTCAGGGCCAGCACGGCGAGTTTGCGGTCCGGGTCGAAGCGGACGAGGTCGGGCAAAGGTGCGGCGTCCTGCGGGACGGCGCGAAAGGCATCGTCGCCGCGCGTGTCGTGTTTGATGAGGCCGCCTGCCTCCATGATCTTTTGCGCGAAGGCGCATTTCACGCCGGACCAGCCGGGGGCGAGAAGCGTGGCGACCGCAAGGGTGAGGTTCGCGCGCGCCCCCTCGCCCGCCCCCAAAGGGGCCATCGCGCCGCAGAGCATGACCCGCACATCGCGGCCCGCGAGCGCCTGCGCCAGGGCCGCGCCGGTGAAGGACATGGTGTCGGTGCCGTGGGTGATGAGGATAGACGCGCCGGGATGCGCGTCGATCAGGTCGAGCATCCGGTTCCAGTCATCAGGGCCGACATCGGCACTGTCCAGAAGCGGATCGAAGAGGTGGGTCGTGAGGGTCGCGCCCGTGGGCATCAGCGCCTCGACCGCGGCCTCGACCCGGCCGCGTTCAGGCACCAGCCCGTCGGGGGAAGGCACCATGCCGATGGTGCCGCCGGTGTGGATGAGGACGATCTCCATCCCCTCACCTAACCGGGCGGGGCGATGCACGGCAAGCCGCCCTCTTGGCTTGATCCCCTGAGCCAAACCCGCCAAGACTGTGGCAACGAACAAAGGACCCCCCATGTCACTGCCAATGAGCACGCAATTTCGCTACTGGGCCATCGCGGCGGTGGTCTTTTTAGTCCTGCTTTGGTTTCTGGGCGACGTGATCATGCCGTTCCTGATCGGGGGCGCGATCGCCTATTTCCTCGATCCCATCGCGGACAAGCTGGAGGCCTGGGGGTTCAAACGGATCTGGGCGACGATCACCATCTCGTTCCTCGCCGTCATCGTGTTCGTGCTGTTGATCGTGCTGGTGGTGCCGTCACTCGTCCAGCAGGCCGGGCAGCTGGTGAACATCGCACCGCAGATCGCCGAGAATCTGCGCGATTTTCTGATCCGGCAGTTCCCCGATGTGGTGGATCAGGACAGCGTGCTGCGCCAGTCGATCGACGGGATCGGGTCGACGTTGCAGGAGAAGGGCGGCGAGCTGGTCAATGCGCTCCTGTCCTCGGCGATGGGAATCGTGAACATCGCGCTGTTGTTCGTGATCGTGCCGGTGGTGACCTTTTACCTGCTCTGGGACTGGGACCGGATGGTTGCGGCCATCGACGATCTCTTGCCGCGCGATCATGCGCCGACGATCCGGTCGATTGCGCGTGACATCGACAAGACGCTGGCCGGGTTCATCCGGGGGCAAGGCACCGTCTGTCTGATCCTCGGCACGTTCTATGCCGTCGCGCTGATGCTTGCCGGGCTTCAGTTCGGGCTGATCGTGGGCGCGGTCGCCGGTGCGCTGACCTTCATCCCCTATATCGGGGCGCTGGTCGGGGGCGCGCTGGCCATCGGGCTGGCGCTGTTTCAGTTCTGGGGCGAGTGGTGGCACATCGCCATCGTCGCGGGCATCTTCATGATCGGGCAGTTCTTCGAGGGCAATATCCTGACCCCGAACCTTGTGGGCACCTCCGTGGGCCTGCATCCGGTCTGGCTGATCTTTGCCCTGTCGGCCTTTGGCACGGTCTTTGGCTTTGTAGGCATGCTGGTGGCGGTGCCCGTGGCCGCTGCCCTTGGCGTCATCACCCGCTATCTGATCCAGCGCTACAAGGAGGGGCGGCTTTACAAGGGCCTTTCCGAAGGGGCGCTTCTGCCGGAAGATCAGAAAGACGCCTGATATGGCCCAGCAGTTGACGTTCGACATGCCCGTGCGGACATCGCGGGATCGCGGGGATTTCTTTATCGCCGACTCGAATGCCGTGGCGCTGGCCGCGGTGGAGCGTTGGCGCGACTGGCCCTCGGGCAAGATGGTGCTGACGGGGCCGGATGGGTCGGGCAAGAGCCATCTGGTGGAGGTCTGGGCGACCCTGTCGGAGGCCGAGATCGTGAGCGCAGGCAGGCTTGCCACGCTGGACACAGGCGCGCTTGCCGGTCGGTCGGTAGCGGTCGAGGATGCGGACCGGGTCGCGGGCCAGCCGGAGGCCGAGGCCGCGCTTTTTCACCTGCACAATCTGGTGCTGGCGGAGGGGGGATCGCTGCTCCTCACCTCGCGCGTGGCACCGTCGCGCTGGGGGCTCGACCTGCCGGATCTGGCGAGCCGGATGGAAGCCACCAGCCTGATCGCGCTGGAGACGCCGGACGAGGCGCTCGTCTCGGCGGTGCTGGTGAAACTGTTCGACGACCGGCAGATTGCGGTGTCGCCGAACCTTATCGCCTATCTTGCGCCCCGCCTGCCCCGCTCGCTCGCCGCTGCCCGCGATTTCGTCGCACGGCTCGACGATGTGGCACTGGCAGAAAAACGCGATGTGACACGGGCGCTCGCCGCGCGGCTGCTGGACAAGGACGGCGACGCGGGCGCATAAATCGTCATAGAAAGGTTACGTAAGTGCCCGATACCGCCCGTATGACAGACACTCCGATTCAGGCCGATTTCCTTGAGACGGCTTTCCCCGAACCCGTGACGCTGGACCCCATCGAAACCGATGGTCCGCGCCGCTTTTTCAACCGTGAACTGAGCTGGCTCGGCTTCAACTGGCGGGTGCTGGAAGAGGCCGAAAACCTGCGCGTGCCGCTTTTGGAACGGCTGCGGTTCCTGTCGATTTCAGCCTCGAACCTCGACGAATTCTACACGGTGCGCGTGGCGGGTCTGCGCGAGCTTGCCAATACCGGTCACACGACGCCGGGCGCGGACGGTCTGCCGCCCGCCGAACAGCTTGTCATGATCAACGCCGATGCGCGCAATCTGATGGGGCGTCAGCAGGAAGTGTTCGAGGGGATCGCGGCGGAAATGGCCGGGGCCGGGATGCACATATGCTCGCGCGGCGGGCTGGATCAGGACGATCTGACGTTTCTCGACGACGTGTTTCTGCGTCAGGTGTTTCCGGTGCTGTCGCCGCTGGCCATCGACCCGGCGCACCCGTTCCCGTTCATCCCGAACCTCGGCTTTGCGCTGGCGCTGCAACTGGAGCGTAAGGGCGACAAGCGCAAGCTTCAGGCGCTGTTGCCGATCCCGCATCAGATCGACCGATTCATTCGCCTGCCGAACCGCGACGGCGCGATGCGGTTCCTGCCGCTCGAAGAGTTGCTGCTGGTCCACCTGACCAGCCTGTTCCCCGGCTATGTGGCCAAGGGGCATTGTGCGTTCCGGGTGCTGCGCGACAGCGATCTGGAGGTCGAGGAAGAGGCCGAAGACCTCGTGCGGGAATTCGAGACGGCGCTGAAACGCCGCCGCCGGGGCGAAGTTGTGCGGATGAAGATCTCGGCCGATGCGCCCTCGGAACTCGTGACGCTCATCAAGCGCGAGTTGCATGTGACCGACGACGAGGTGGTCGAGGTCGACGGGCTGATCGGGATTTCGGACCTGTCGGAACTGGTGGTCGATGACCGCCCGGACCTGCTCTGGCCGTCCTTTACGCCGCGCATCCCCGAGCGGGTGCAGGATCACGACGGCGATATGTTCGCCGCGATCCGTCAGAAGGACATGCTGCTGCACCATCCCTATGAGACCTTCGACACGGTTGTGCGGTTTCTCAATCAAGCCGCGCTCGACCCGAACGTGGTGGCGATCAAGCAGACGCTTTACCGTACCAGCCGCGACAGCCCGATCGTGTCGGCGCTGTGCGAGGCGGCGGAGAACGGCAAGTCGGTGACGGCCTTAGTCGAGCTCAAGGCCCGGTTCGACGAGGCAGCCAACATCCGCCAGTCGCGGCGGCTGGAACGCGCGGGCGCGCATGTCGTCTATGGGTTCATGAACTACAAGACCCATGCCAAGATCTCGACCGTCGTGCGGCGCGAGGGCAGCGATCTGGTGACCTATACGCATTTCGGCACCGGGAACTATCACCCGATCACGGCGCGGATTTACACCGACCTGAGCCTTTTTACCTGTGACGAGGCGCTGGGGCGCGATGCGACGCGGGTGTTCAACTATCTGTCCGGCTATGCCCAGCCCGAAAAGCTGGAAAAGCTGGCGATCTCGCCGCTCACGCTCAAGGCCAAGCTGATCGAGATGATCGAGGCCGAGGGCGAGCATGCGCAGGCGGGGCGTCCGGCGGAAATCTGGGCCAAGATGAACTCGCTCGTCGAAGAGGACGTGATCGACGCGCTCTATGCGGCGAGCCAGAAGGGCGTGAAGATCAGCCTCGTCATCCGGGGCATCTGCGGGCTGCGGCCCGGCATCGCGGGCCTGTCCGAGAATATCCGGGTGAAGTCCATCGTGGGCCGGTTCCTCGAACACAGCCGGATCGTGTGTTTCGGCAACGGCCACGGGCTGCCGTCGAAGAAATGCCGGGTGTTCATGTCGTCGGCCGACTGGATGGGGCGCAACCTGAACCGTCGCGTCGAAACGCTGGTCGAGACCACGAACCCCACGGTGAAAGCGCAGATCGTGAGCCAGATCATGGCCGCGAACATGCACGACGTGGCCCAGAGCTGGGTGATGCAGCCGGACGGGAGCTTTGCGCGCCCGGACCTGACCGGCAACGACACCCCGTTCAACTGCCACCGCTTTTTCATGGAGTACCCGTCGCTTTCGGGTCGCGGCAGTGCCGGGGCGTCGGATGTGCCGGAGCTGGCCCACAGCCACGACTAAGGTCGGAAACCTATTCGCCACGCCTCGCGTTCAGACCCCAGAAACGGGGTTGCCGCGCGGGGCGCGAGCGGTCCATAACCGGACACGAGCCACCCGGGGAGACCATGATGGACGGCAGCGAAGAACGGAACTGGGGCCCCTTTGGGCGCCCCTTGTTCGAGGACCCCGCCGCCCGCAGTCTGAGCCGCGTGGGCGTGGTCGACATCGGGTCGAACTCGGTCCGCTTGGTGGTGTTCGACGGCGCGGCCCGCTCGCCCGCCTATTTCTACAACGAAAAGATCATGTGCGGTCTGGGGGCCGGGATCAACCAGACCGGGCGGCTGAACCCCGAGGGGCGCGTGCGCGCGCTCAAGGCCATTCGCCGGTTCCAGTTGCTGGCCGCGGGTATGAACCTGCCGCCCCTGACCGCCGTGGCCACCGCCGCCGTGCGCGATGCCGAGGATGGGCCGGAGTTTCGCGAGGAACTGCTGCGTGAGACCGGGCTGCACATCCATGTCATCGACGGGCGCGAAGAGGCGCGGTTGTCGGCGCAGGGTGTCCTTCTGGGTTGGCCCGATGCGAACGGGCTGATGTGCGATATCGGCGGCTCGTCGATGGAACTGGCCGTGATCGAGAACGGTGAGGTCGGGCGGCGGGTGTCGTCGGGGCTGGGTCCGCTCAAGCTTGAGGGCATGAAGGGCGGCAAGAAGGCGATGCGCCAGCATATCGCCGAGGTGCTTGCGGGGCTCGCCGAAGAGATCGGGACGGATCACAAGCGCCTGTACCTCGTCGGTGGGTCGTGGCGTGCCATCGCGCGGCTCGATATGTATCGCCGCGAGTATCCGCTGACGGTTCTGCACGAATACCGGATGGCGCCCAAGGCGCTGGCCTCGACGCTCAAGTGGATCGGCAAGGTCGATCTGGAAGAGGTGCGCGGCCACACCGGGACGTCATCGACCCGGATGGCGCTGGTGCCGACCGCGTCGGAGGTGCTGAAGCGGCTGGTCACGACGTTTCGCCCCAAAGAGATCGCGGTGTCGTCCTATGGCATTCGCGAAGGGCTGCTTTATGAGCAGATGCCCGACCGCCTGCGCCAGCGTGATCCGCTGATCGAAGCCTGCCGGTTTTCCGAGCAGAAGGACGCGCGGATGCCGGGGTTCGGCAAGTCGCTTTACGCCTTTATCCGCCCGCTCGTCGCGCATGAGCCGGACGCGCGGCGGCGGCTGGTCAAGGCGGCCTGTCTGCTGCACGACGTGACGTGGCGCGCGCACCCGGATTACCGGCATGAGGTCTGTTTCGACAACGTCACCCGCGCGAACCTTGGCGGGCTGAACCATGAGGAGCGCGTGTTCCTGGGGCTCGCGCTTTTGCATCGCTACAAGAACAGCCGCGAAGGGTGCCGGTTCGAAGAGACGTTCACGATCCTCACGGACCATCAGATCGCGCGGGCCGAGACCATCGGCAAGGCGATGCGGTTCGGGGCGATGTTCGCGGTCAATGAGCCGCACAAGGTGGCCGCACTGGCCCTGCGCCCGAAGCGCAAGGAATTGCACCTGACGATCAAGCCGGAGGCGGCGGGTCTGTTCGGGGAGGTCGCGGAATCGCGGTTCCAGAGCCTTGCGTCCTCGCTGGGGGCAACCCCCTTCGTGACGATCAAGGATTGAGGCGGATCAGAGCTCGGTGCCCTCGGCCTCGGGCACGTATTCCGGCGCGTCGGGGCTGCGGCGGATGATGATGTCACCGTTCGGAAGCCGCTCGGGCGCCTCGTAGTTGCGAAGATCGTCGAGGCTTTCCATGAAGTCGCGCCATTCCTCGGCAATCGGCTCCATTTCCTTGGAAAAACCGTCGAGCAGGAGGCGGAACGCCTCGGACATCATCTCGGCCCCTTCGCGCAACTCACGGTTCTCGCCCTCATCCTGAGCGGCGACGGGCGTGGCGGCGACAAAAGCGGCGAGCAGAAGGGGTGCGATCTGTTTCATGGCACAGGATATGGGGGCCGCCTGCCCCGCTGCCAAGGTCACAGGTCGATGTCGATGGAAACCGGGAAGTGGTCGGAGGCGGTCAGAAGCGCCTCGCGCAGTTCGACGGTCTCGTAGCAGACCGGATCGTCGAACGGGTGCCAGATGCGCCAGTCGGGGCGCGGCTCTATCAGGTCGGGCGAGACCATGATGTAATCGAGCAGCGCCTGAAGGTAACGCTTTTCCGAGTGAATCCAGAACCGCGCCGTGACCGGCATCGCGCCCACCCGGCGGGTGACGGCAAGACGGGCGTGGGGGTCGTAAAGCTCGGTCTGCCCGGCCTCGCCCAGCACGATCTCGACCCCGGAGCGCCCGAAGAGTTTCTCATATTCATCAAGGCCGGGGCCGTCGTTGAAATCGCCCATCACCATGAGGCTGTCGCCCGCGTCGAGATGGTCGTTCACACGCTGGCGCAGCCAGATGCACTGGGCCATCTGCTTGCGACGGTTCTCGATGGCGAGGCGGATGACCTCATGCTCGTCGGTCGCGCCATGCGGGGCCTTGGATTTCGCGTGAACCCCAATGAGCCGGACCTCACGCCCGGTTTCGCGTAAAGTGAGCACCGCTTCGAGCGGCGGCTTGGACCAGCGGACGAGGTCGGGGGTCGCGTCGGTGTCGAGGTCGAAGCGGAACACGCCGTCAAACCGCGGGGCGTCGCGGGTGCCCTTTTTGCCGGTCTCGTGGCCCAAGGGCGCGTGGCGGGCGGTGAAGACGTCGGGGTTGTAGAGCAGCGCGATTTCCTGCTGCGTGGCGTTGCGAAAGCCCAAGAGCGCCTTGCGCGCGCGCAGGCCATAGGCGTTGGCGAAGGTTTCGAGCGCGCGGGTGGTGGAGCGGGTGCGGTTGTCGTCGGGCGCCTCGATGATCATGACCGCATCGGCGTCCAACGCGGTGAACACGATCCCCAGCGCGGTCAGCTGGTCGGCGCGGGTCACGTCGTAGCGCCCGGACCAGCCGCCATCCTCCAAAAGCCCGCCCTCGTCATCGAAAAGGCCGTCGAACCATTCGACGTTGTAGGTCGCAATGCGGACCATCAGGCGTGGCCCGCGCTGATCTCTTCCCAAGCGCGGTTGACGGCGATGAGCTGCTTTTCGGCCAGTTTCATCGCCTCTTCGGGCACGCCGCGCGCGACGAGTTGGTCGGGGTGCGAGGCGCGGACTTCGGCGCGCCAGGCTTTGCGGATGTCGGCCAGCGGGGTCTCGGGTGTGACACCGAGGATTTCGTAAGGATCGGGCTCTGCATCGGGCACAAAGCGCGCGCGCAGGGACCGGAACCGGCGCTCGTCGATGCCGAAGATGCCCGCGACCCGTTCGAGGAACGCATCCTCGTTCGGGTGGTACTGCCCATCGGCCATTGCGATGTGAAAGAGCCCTTCCATCAGGTCGCAGAGCGCCGGGTCGGCACGCCCGAACATGCCCGCGATGCGTTCGGCGTATTGTTCGAAACCTGCAACGTCCTGACGCGCGAGGTTGAACACACGCGCGGCGTTGTTCTCTTCCTCAGGCGGAATCGTGAAAACTTCGCGAAAGGCCGAGACCTCATTGCGGGTCACCTGACCGTCCGCCTTGGCCATCTTGGCGCCGAGCGCGATAACCGCGATGGCGAAGCCTGCCGAGCGTTCCGGCGGGGTGCGCAGGCGCGAGAACACCTCGGACAGGCTTTCGCCCGAGGTCAGCGCCGAGAGCGCGTCGGTGATGCGGGTCCAGAGTGACATGGGTGTATTTAAACCGAGATGCCGGGGCCACGACAGAGCGAACTCAGGTCAGAATGACCTCTTTTCCGGCCGTGGCGATGCGCGCCTCGATCCCGACCGGGCCGGACACGACCGTGACGCGAGGATCGTCAAGGAACGGGGCGAGCGCGGCGGTCAGCCCCTCGGCCTCGGGGTGCGACAGGGTGAGCGCGACGAGCCGTGCGCCGCTTTCGGGGATCACAGGCGCAGGGTGCGGGCTGTCCCACTGGATGAGACTGGGAAACAGGCCATCGAAGGGCAGCTTGCCGTTGGCCGGGACCGCCATGCGCCACGAATAGGGCCCACGCGCGAGCGCCACGCCCTCGCCCGTGCCCTTGGGCGCCATGTCGAGCGCCTGACCCAGATGGGGAACGCGTAGAACCCAGTTCGAGAGGCGTGGTCCGCCAGTGCGATTGTCGAGATCGAAAAAGCGCGGGCGGCCCGGCGAGGTGGCATCGGGGTTGGCCGCGATGACCTCGAGATAATCCTCCGGCCCGAGCGACAGGAGCCGGTTGTGGGTGCCCATAGCAACGTGATCGCCGCCCCCGTCCATCGACAGGCCGAGCGTCTGTTCAACGTAATCCACACCGTTGGCCAACGTGGTCGTCGTAACCACGAGGTGATCCAAAGTCGCGTAGCTCATCCCAATCCCCTTGCGCGCGCACTATTGCATGACGCGCAGGGAAACCAAACTGTTATCTATGGAAACTAACTTAGCGTTATATTACCGAAATAGCCCTGCGGCGAGCCGGTTCTGGGACTCGATGACCCGTGGCAGATCAATTGTGGTGACGAAACCGTCGCGCACCACCTGACGCCCTTCGACGAACAGGTTTTTGACCTTGGTGGGGCCTGCGAGCAGGAGGGCGGCGGGGTCCCAGCTTCCGGCCGAATCAATTCCCGTCATGTCCCACATGGCGATATCGGCGCGCTTGCCCACGGCGATCTGGCCGCAGTCGTCACGGCCCAGCACCTCAGCCCCGCCCCGTGTGGCGATCCAGAGCGCCTCGCGCCCCGACATCTTGTCGGCCCCATGCGCGACCCGTTGCAGAAGCAGCGCCTGACGCGCCTCGGCCACCAGATTGCCGGTGTCGTTGGAGGCCGATCCATCGACGCCAAGCCCCACGCGCACGCCCGCGTCGCGCATGGCACGCACCGGGGCGATGCCGGACCCCAAGCGGCAGTTCGAGCAGGGGCAATGGGCGACGCCGGTGCGGGATCGGGCGAACAGGTCGATTTCGGCCCCGTCGAGTTTGACGCAGTGGGCGTGCCAGACATCGTCGCCGGTCCAGCCCAGATCCTCGGCATATTGGCCGGGGCGGCAGCCGAACATCTCTTGGCTATAGGCCACGTCTTCGTCGTTCTCGGCGAGGTGGGTGTGGAGCATGACGCCCTTGTCGCGGGCGAGGATGGCCGCGTCGCGCATGAGGTCGCGGCTCACCGAAAAGGGCGAACACGGGGCGACCCCCACGCGGATCATGGCACCTTCCGAGGCGTCGTGGTGGGCGTCGATCACGCGGATGCAGTCGTTCAGAATGTCCTCTTCCCGTTCGACAAGGCTGTCGGGCGGCAGGCCGCCCGCGCTTTCGCCGATGGACATGGAGCCGCGTGTCGGGTGAAAGCGCAGGCCGATCTCACGCGCCGCGTCGATGGTGTCGTCGAGCCGTGCGCCGTTGGGGTAGAGGTAGAGGTGATCCGAGGTGAGCGTGCAGCCGGAGAGCGCGAGTTCCGCGAGTCCGGTGAGTGCGGACACCCGCATCTCTTCGGGGCCGAAGCGCGACCAGATCGGGTAGAGCGTCTGGAGCCAGCCGAAGAGGAGCGCGTCCTGTCCGCCGGGCACGGCACGGGTCATGGACTGGTACAGGTGGTGGTGCGTGTTCACGAGGCCGGGGGTGACGAGGCAGCCCTTGCCGTCGATCACGTCGCCCTCGGGGACGAGGTCTGGGCCGACCTCGGCGATCATGCCGTCTTTGATGCGGATGTCGCAGTCGGACAACTCTGCCCCCGCATCTTCCATCGTCAGCACGGTTCGGATGTTGCGGATGGTAAAGTCGGTCATCCGTCGGCCTCGGACAGGATCGCGAGGGCGGCGGCGTGAATGTCGGGGTTTGCGGCGGCGAGTGCGCGCCCGCCGTGATGCGCGGGACCGCCCTTCCAATCGGTGACGATGCCGCCTGATGCCTGGATCAATGCGATAGGGGCCTGAATGTCGTATGCGTTCAGCCCCGCCTCGACCACGAGGTCAATGTGCCCGGCAGCGAGCAGCGCATAGGCGTAGCAGTCGACGCCGTAGCGGGTCAGTTTGCAGTGGCTGGCGAGGCGGTGAAACGCGGTGCGCTCGGCCTTGTTCCCGACCTCAGGGAAGGTGGTGAAGATCGTCGCCGCTTCGAGCTCGGCGGTGGACCGGGTGCCAAGGGTGCGGGCACCCTGTGGGCCGGTCATCTCGGCCAGACCGAAGCCGCCCACGAAGCGTTCACCGATATAGGGCTGGTCGATAATGCCGAGCTCCGGCCCCGCCTCACCCCCGACCGCGATCAGCACGCCCCATGTTGGGGTGCCGGAGATGAAGGCGCGGGTGCCGTCGATCGGATCGAGCACCCATGTGAGGCCGGAGGTGCCCGGCTGGCGGCCAAACTCTTCGCCGTGGATCGCATCGTTCGGGCGGCGATCGGCCAGCACGGCGCGCATGGCGGTTTCGGCGGCGCGGTCAGCCTCGGTCACCGGGTCGAACCCGTCGTCGAGTTTGTTGTCCGAGATGAGGCCGGTGTCGCGGAACCACGGCAGGATCGCCGCGCGTGCGGCTTCGGCCATCGCGTGGCCGGTGGCGATAAGTTCTTTTTGTTCGTCGACAGAAATCACGTCATACCCACCGAAAAGGAACCCCTTCGGCGGTAAAACGCGACCTGCGGCGCGTCAAGGCTTTCAGGCTGCGTCCGACAGAACCCGCGCCAGTTCGAACAGACGGCGGCGTTGATTCTCGGGGATCGCATAATAGCTGCGCACAAGTTCGAGCGCCTCTTTGTCTGCGAGGATGTCGTCGGGCAGCGCATGTTCCGAGTCCTGCTCTGCCCCGCCTTCCAGACCTTCGAAGAAGAAGCTGACGGGAACCGAAAGCGCATCCGAAATATCCCAGAGGCGGGACGCGGATACCCGGTTCATGCCGGTCTCATACTTCTGGATCTGTTGAAATTTGATCCCAACTTTTTCGGCAAGCTGTTGTTGCGTCATACCCACCATCCAACGGCGATGACGTACCCTCTTACCAACATGCACATCTACAGGATGCTTCATCGAAGCCGTCTCCCAACAATCACGCTCAGCAACTCCCCTAGAAAGCTACTTTTTCCATTCAACCACAACCTGTCTTTTTAGCCAGAGCTAAATGTCCTATAAAACGTTTTTGTTATCATAGTGTTATGTGAAATTCTGCTCGTCTTCGCACTCGAAAAAGTGAGTGCTCTATCCCTAATTTTACACCCTATGCGTGTATTGCAAAATGCGAACTGCGTTTCGCGCGTTGTTTTAGCCCGGGATCGGGCCTGATTCTTAAAGGTTTTCGTCGTTTCCGGCAGCCTGAACAGGCCCGCTCAACTCGTCACGCGATGTCACGCTGCGTTGCCCTCGCCATGAGCCCTGTCCGCCGTTAGCGTCTGGACCAAACAGGAGGAAAGCATGCGCGCCTATCAGGTTCTATCATACGACAAAAATCCGGAGTTAGTGGAGACAAATTCACCAATTCCCGTTAACGGCGAAATCTTGCTTGAGATTTCAGCCTGTGGGTTGAACTTCGGGGACCTGCTGATGGCCAAGGGGGAGTATCAGGAGAAGCCCCCGCTGCCCATAACGCTGGGCATGGAGGTCGCAGGCACGGTGCGGGAGGTCGGACCGGGCGTCGAGGGGCTGACGCCGGGGACGCGGGTGCTGCTTGCCGGTGGATCAGGCGGGCTGGCCGAGTTCGGGGTCTTTCCGGCCCAGACCGCCGTGCCGATCCCGGATTCCATGAGCTTCACCGACGCGGCTGCGTTCCAGATCGCCTATGGCACGTCGCATGTCGGGCTGGATTATCGGGCGCGGTTGCAGCCGGGTGAGAACCTCTTAGTCCTCGGGGCCGCCGGGGGCGTCGGCATGACGGCGATCGAGATCGGCAAGCTCATGGGTGCCAAGGTGATCGCCTGCGCGCGCGGCAAGGACAAGCTCGAGATCTGCAAGGCGGCGGGCGCTGACGTGTTGATCGACAGCGAGACCGACGATCTGCGCGACGCGGTCAAGGCGGCAGGCGGGGCGGATGTGATCTATGACCCGGTGGGTGGCGATCAGTTCCGGGCCGCGATGCGCGCGACCAACCCGGAGGCGCGGATTCTGGTCGTTGGCTTTGCCTCGGGCGACGTGCCGCAGATTCCGGCGAACCACCTGCTGGTCAAGAACCTCAACATCATGGGCTATTACTGGGGCGGTTATAACCGGTTCAAGCCGGAGGTGCTGAAGGACAGCCTGAAAACGCTGCTCGACTGGTACGATCAGGGCAAGCTCAAGCCGCATGTGAGCCACGCGCTGCCGCTGGAACAGGCGGGCGAGGCTTATGAGCTCATGCGTTCGCGCAAGTCCACCGGCAAGGTCGTGGTCACGACGGGACGCGGCTGAGCCAGCGTCGAATAAGCCTGCCGGAGCATATGAAGCAGCGCCACATGCGCTTCGCCCCGGCAGCTTTCGGCCACGTAGAGGTTCACGTTGTTCACCGGCAGGTCGGGCAGTGCGCCGCCGTGGTCGATGGGTTCGAGCGGGTCCATCTGGGTGCCTGCGAGACGAGCATGGACCGCGAGGTCGGCCACCACACTGGCGTCGATGGTGCGGCTCATCTCGCTCGTCACCGCCATTTCCCACGGGATCCCCGCCGAATCGAGCGCCGACTGGACGCCGGGGCGGAATTTGCAGCGTTCTTCGAATGCGAGGCGCAGGGGCCGCTGCTTCCACGCCTTGCCGCCGGGGGCGCCGACCCATGTGAGAGGCAGATGGCAGAGCGTTTCGCCGTTGCCCTCGCCATGTTCCTCGGTCGTCAGGATGATGTCGCAGGCGCCGCGCACGAATTCCTGCTTCAACGCGCGAGTGAAGGATGAGATCAGCGTCACCTTCATACGCGGAAACTCGGCATGGAAGCGTTGCAGCACCGGCGGCAGCGCGGGCATGACAATGTCATGGGGCACGCCCAGCGTGATCTCGCCCTCGAGCGCGTTGTCGGTGAGCTTGCCGAGCACCTGATCGTTCAGGTCGAGCATCCGGCGGGCGTAGGACAGGAGCTGCTCCCCCTCCCCCGTCAGTTCGATGGAACGCCCCGAGCGGTCAAAGAGCGGCTGGCCGATCGATTCCTCGAGCCGCTTGAGCTGCATCGACACGGCGGACTGGCTGAGATGCAGAAGCCCGGCCGCGCGGGTGACACCGCCGACATCGGCCACGGTGACGAAGGCGCGCAGAGCGGTGAGGTCGAGGTTTCGGGCCATATCACGATCCTTGATGGATGCCGTCAAAATCATTCGTTTCCATAATTCACCAATCCGGGGCAGATATCAAGCATCGTAATGAAACGACCAGAAAGCATCACATTTCGAGAAGGAAGCCCGTCATGTCCATCGCCCGCCGCCGTATCGGCTTTGCCCCCATCCGCAGGATATCTCTCTTGAATGTCCTGCTCGCCATGCACGCCACCCGCCGCCAGCGCCGCGCGCTTGCGAAGCTGGACGCACACCTGCTGGACGACATCGGCGTGACGCGAAAACAGGCATGGTCGGAAACAAACCGCCCGTTCTGGGAGCTTCCGTCCCGCCATCACTGGTAAGATCACCGACTTGTCAGAACGGGGGCCGATTTGGCCCCCGGAAACGCTTGAAAACCTTGCCGTCCTTGCCAATATTCATCTGAAGTTCGGGCTTTTTCTGGCCCGAGTGGGATTTTGGTTTCATGGAGGCAGCTAATGGCTGAACAAAGAACGGTCCGCGCCGGTGTTGGTGCCCGCGCGGCACATATCGACGAGGGCCTTCGCGCCCATATGAACAAGGTTTACGGGCTGATGTCCGTCGGCCTGTTGCTCACCGCGGGGGTGGCATGGGCGTTCGGCACGGCTGAACCGCTGCAGGCCGCACTTCGCGACCCGATCACCTTCCAGATGACGATCCTCGGCTGGATCGTGATGTTCCTGCCGCTGGTCATGGTCTTTGCCTTCGGCGCCGCGATCAACCGTCTGTCCGCCGCTGGCGCGCAGCTGTTCTTCTACGCCTTCGCCGCCGTCATGGGTGTGTCGATCTCGTGGATCTTCATCGCCTTCACCGGCTTCTCGATCGCACAGACGTTCCTGATCACCTCGATCGCCTTCGCGGGCCTGTCGCTCTGGGGTTACACGACCAAGAAAGACATCTCGGGTTGGGGTTCGTTCCTCATCATGGGTCTGATCGGTCTGATCCTCGCGTCGATCGTGAACATCTTCCTCGGCTCGCCCGCGCTGCATTTCGCGATCTCGGCCATCGGTGTTCTGATCTTTGCGGGCCTCACCGCCTATGACACGCAGAAGCTCAAGAACGACTACATCGCCCACGCCCATGCGATGGACAGCGAGTGGCTGGCGAAGTCGGCGATCATGGGTGCGCTGAACCTCTACCTCGACTTCATCAACCTGTTCATGTTCCTGCTGCAGTTCCTCGGTAATCGCGAGTAACAGGCAGATCGTCTGAATACGAAGGGCCGGTCCTCAGGGACCGGCCCTTTTTGCATGGGACGGCATCAATCGACCGGATCGCACCGCTTTGGCGACCAACTCCCGCCACATTTTCCAAATACCCCGACATCACGAGCAACTTGGTAAACGAGGGATTACTATGACCACCATCACTCTTGTCGGCGTCGGCGCCTTCTTGTCCGGCGTGGCGCTTATGTATCTTGTCATGAGCCGCACTGCGAACAAACGTCGTCTGGAAGAGACGCAGGCCGCCAAAGCCTGATCTCGCCCCGATGCGAACGAAAGGCCGTGCGGACCCCGCGCGGCCTTTCGCCTTTTTCAAAGCACCCGCCGCATCTGGACCGCCGGAAAGCTGAGACCGGGGCCCAGTGCAAGGTCGACCTCGCCCTGATCGGCAAAGCCCATATGGGCGTAGAACCCACGTGCCGTGAGCGTGGAGAGGCACGACAGCACCCGCACGCCAGCCGCGCGCGCATCTTCGATTACGTGGTCGAGAAGTACCCCACCGATGCCCGCGCCCGCGTGGTCGGGATGGACCGCCACATGGCGCATGTGGCCCCAGTCGAGCGGCGCGGCCCCGCCCGCAGGTCCGCGCCATGTCCAGCCGCCTGCGGCGATCAGATCGCCCCCGCCGGTCTCGGCGACCATGTAGCCGGGCGACGCCATGAGTTCCGGCTGCGCCTGCCCGATCTTCGGCACCGCGAGCGCGAGAACGCTCGGCGCATAGTCGGGGGCGAGCAGCACCCGGTAGCTCGTCGTCAGAAGGCGCGTGAGCGCCGCCGCGTCGTCCGGGTGCGCCCGGCGCAGCGTGAAGGGCGGAAGGGTCGAGCCGGGTCTGGGCCCCGTCTCAGGTTCGCAAGGGTGGATCATCCTGTCGGTCCTCTCGTTCTTCTGGTTGGAACGGGGTCCGGGCGGAAAAGTCTTTGTTACAAAGAAAAACCGCGCGGCCCCGGTGGGTCGCGCGGTTTTTTCGTCTTAGCTCAAGAAGGGCTTACTTGATCTTGCCTTCTTTGTACTCGACGTGCTTGCGCGCGACCGGATCGTATTTGCGTACGGTCATCTTTTCGGTCATCGTGCGTGCGTTTTTCTTGGTCACGTAGAAGTGGCCCGTATCCGCGGTCGAGTTCAGGCGGATCTTGATCGTCGTCGGCTTCGCCATGTTTCCAGCTCCTCATCGGGCGCAGCAAAGCCGCCCGGGTAAATCCTTGAAGCCCGCCTTCTATAGAAACCCCGGCCTGAGTCAACCACCCTTCCACCACTTTTCGCACCCGGCACCCGCTTGTCTTTCGCGGGTCGAGGATCGCGCCCGCGACCACGGCATTTGCCGTGGCGCGTCCCTGTCGCGTGGACGCAGCACACCACGCTGGAAATGGCGCTCTGAGGGGGCAAGGGCCACGGTCAGTATAGGTGATTTGCGCGGACGGCCTGTAAGCCGGATTTTGTAACGTCGGGTTGCCCCGACGCCGACGATCATTCCTCTAGGCGGTCCGTTACCGAACCGCTCGAGCTGCCAACCCGGACCTCCGGGCCAAGGCGGCCCTGCCCACGCGGGGCGTGAGGTCCCTATTCGGCATTGCTCCCGGTGGGGCTTGCCGTGCCGGTCCGGTTGCCCGTCCCGCGGTGGGCTCTTACCCCACCGTTTCAGCCTCACTCCGGCATGCGGAGCGGTTTGTTCTCTGTGGCGCTTTCCCTCGGGTTGCCCCGGCCGGGCGTTACCCGGCACCGTTGCCTTGTGGAGTCCGGACTTTCCTCCCGCGGCGGAGTTGCCCCCGCCACCGGCGACCGTCCGGCCATCCGCGCGCGCTGGACTTAGGCGGTGGAGGCGGTCCGGTCAACGGGGAAGCGGCGGGCGAGGGTCTGGGCGATCGCCATGTCGGTGCCGTCGAGGGGGCCCTGCGCCCAAGGGCGGAAGCGTTGGCGCATCGCGTCGAGCACGGCGTCGAGGCCCTCGTCCACCGGATAGCCGAAGCTCGCGGCGGCGGTAAGAAAGCCCTCGTCGGTGGGGGCGCCCTCCTTTTCGGCCTGATCGGGCCAGATCGCGTGGCCCTCGAGCGCCAGTCGCCGCCAGTCGAAGCGGCGGCCGGGGTCGGCCTTGCGCGAGGGGGCGAAGTCCGAATGGCCGATGACGCCGTGCGCCGGGATCGACCACCGGGCGCGGATGTCGGCAAGCAGCGCGATGAGCACGGCCATCTGCGGCTCGGGGAACGGGTGGCGCCCGGTGTTGTCGAGTTCGATCCCGATGGAGCGCGAGTTCACGTCGCCCCGCCCGCCCCAATCGCCCGCGCCCGCGTGCCACGCGCGCCGGTCTTCGTCCACCATCTGCCAGAGCGTGCCGTCCCGGCCGATGAGGTAGTGGCACGACACCTCGTGCTCGGGCGAACAGAGGCGGTCGAGCGCCGCTTTGACGCTTTTCATCGCGGTGTAGTGAATGACGATAAGCTCGGGGGTGAGCCCGTTCCGCCGTGCGCCGTGGTTGGGCGACGGGTACTGGATCGCGTTATTGCGCGGTATTGCCTGCGGCCCCCGGGGTGCCGAATTGCGCCGCAGCGCTCGTCGCGCCCTGACGGGCGGCGCGGAACGGCGCGGGGTCCCAGTAGCAGGCGAAGCCGTCGCCGTCGGGGTCGAGCCCCTGCGGGTCGCGGTTCGGGCCGCCGTTGTTGAGGAAGGCTTCCTGCGCCAGATCGCCGTGCGAATACTTGGCGCAGTTGCGTTCAAAGCGGTTCTGGGCGTTGAAGCCCGACCGGCTGTACATCTGCTGGCCGCGCGCATTGGTCGTGGCGAGCGCGTATTTGACCACTGAGGCGCCATTGCCGCCTTCGCGCTGGGGCACTTCGGTCGGCTGGATCACCACGTATTGCGCGCGGTTCTCGGCCAGACGCTCGGCATCGGACTGGATCGATTCCCGTTCCGACACCGCCTGAAAGTTCTGCTCGTCCGAAATGACGGCCGTGTTGGCGACCGACCCGGCTTCGACCGTGGCGCCGCCCGTGTCGGGCGCCACCGTGGTCGCACCGGCGGAGGACGACATGGCGCTCATCGGTGCGCCGGTGGTCGTCTGCTGCGCGGTGCTCAGCCCCAGAAGCTGCGAGGTTTCCGCCGCGATTGCGGCCCCTTCGCTGTCGAGCGGCTGGCTCGACACCGAGGCGGCACCGGGCAGCGTCGCCCCGGTCGCGCTCTGCGCTCCGCTGTCAGGGAGCCGGCTGGCGCAGGAGGCCAGCACGAGAACAGAGAGAAGGGGTGCGACGTAACGCATATTTTCAGGGTCTCCGGAGGGATTTCCGGCCGTTTACCACCATTTTTCCGGCTTGGAAACAAAACCGGCCGCGCCTTCGAGGGCGTAGGCGACATTCAGCAAGTCGCCCTCTTCCCACGGACGCCCGATGAGTTGCAGGCCGAGCGGCAGGCCCTGCTTGTCGAGCCCGGCGGGCACCGAGATGCCCGGAAGGCCCGCGAGGTTCACGGTCACGGTGAACACGTCCTGCAGGTACATTTCGACCGGATCGGCCTCGGACATCTCGCCCAGACCGAAGGCCGGGCCGGGGGTCGCGGGGGTCAGGATCGCGTCGACGCCCTGAGCGAATGCCTCGTCGAAGTCGCGCTTGATGAGCGCACGCACCCGGCGGGCGCGGTTGTAATACGCGTCGTAGAAGCCCGCCGACAGCACATAGGTGCCGACCATGACGCGGCGCTGCACCTCGTGGCCAAAGCCCTCGGCGCGCGACTTTTCGTACATGTCGTTGATGCCTTCGCCCCGGTCGAGCTTGGCGCGATGGCCATAGCGCACGCCGTCATACCGGGCGAGGTTCGACGAGGCCTCGGCGGGGGCGATCACGTAATAGGCGGGCAGCGCGTATTTCGTATGGGGCAGCGAGATGTCGATGATCTTGGCGCCCGCGTCCTTGAGCATCGCGGTGCCGTCGGCCCAGAGCTTTTCGACCTCTTCCGGCATGCCGTCCATGCGGTATTCCTTGGGGATACCGATGACCTTGCCCTTGATGTCGCCCGTGAGCATCGCTTCGAAATTCGGGACCGGAACGTCGGCTGAGGTCGAATCCTTGGCATCGTGGGAGCACATCGCCTCCAGCATGATCGCCGAGTCGCGCACGGTCTTGGTCATCGGCCCGGCCTGATCGAGCGACGAGGCGAACGCGATGATGCCCCAGCGCGAGCAGCGGCCATAGGTCGGCTTGATGCCCACGGTGCCGGTCAGCGCGGCGGGCTGGCGGATCGAACCGCCGGTGTCGGTGCCGGTCGCGGCAAGGCAAAGGTCGGCCGCCACGGCAGAGGCCGAGCCCCCCGACGAGCCGCCGGGCGTGAGTTGGCGGTCGTCCACTTTCCACGGGTTCACGGCATTGCCGTACACGCTGGTTTCATTGGACGATCCCATCGCGAATTCGTCCATATTGAGCTTGCCCAGCATGACCGCGCCCGCGTCGATCAGGTTCTGGCTGACGGTCGACTCGTATTCCGGCTTGAAGCCTTCGAGGATGCCGGAGGCCGCCTGACTGTCGACGCCCAGCGTGCAGAACAGGTCCTTGATCCCGACGGGGATACCGCACATCGCAGGGGTCTCGTCCCCGCCTTTCAGCCGCGCATCGGCGGCTTTGGCGCGCTCGAGCGCAATCTCAGGCGTCTTGTGGACAAAGGCATTGAGCGCGCCCGCGGCGTCGATGGCACCAAGGCAGGCCTCGGTCAGTTCGACGGAGGTCACGTCGCCCTTGTTCAGCGCGTCGCGCGCCTCGGCGATGGTCAGCTTGTTCAGTTCGGACATTATTCCACCACCTTCGGCACGGCAAAGAAGCCCTCGCGGGCATCGGGGGCGTTCGAGAGGATCTTGTCGGCCTGATTACCGTCGGTCACCACGTCCTCACGCCGCTTGAGGCGCTGGGGCGTCACCGAGGTCATCGGTTCGATCCCGTCTACGTTCACCTCGTTCAACTGTTCGATGAAGCCGAGGATGGTGTTGAATTCGTCCGCCAGCGCGGGGAGTGCGTCATCCTCGACCCGGATGCGGGCCAGATGCGCGACCTTGCGCGCGGTGTCCTTGTCGATCGACATGTCTGCCTCCGTAAACGTCCGTGGCGGTTTAGCCCTCGCTGGCCCGCCCTGCAAGCATGTGGCGGATGTAGAAACTGGCGAACCAACCCAGAAGGAAGGCGTTCAGCAGGTGCCACAGGAAGTGCGTGCCGACCGGGACCTGAGAACAGATCCGTTCGTCGAGGCTACGGAACGTGATCGACAGGGCCAGAAGCGCGAAGCCGGTCCAGAAATCCCACGCAAGCTGGCCCGAGGCCATTAGGGAAAAGAGCCCGATCCAGAGAAGCACGGGGATATACATGCTCGACCCCTGAAGCCACGGGGCGAGGTTCGCGATCGGGCCTGCGAGCGCGAGGAAGGGAAAGAACGCGAGCGTCCCCGCCATCGCGTAAAGCTGCGGCTGTCTGAACAGGTCGCGGATCGCGGCAAAGGTAAAGAGCAGGACGAAGATCAGGATCGGGGTCGTGTCCATCGCCGCCGCCCAGCGCGTGGCGAAGGTGTGAAACAGGAAAGACCCGATCCCGATGGCGAAAAGCACGATCGCCATCCCCTCGGCCAACGGCAGGTTTTTGCCGTGCGCGCGGCGCCAGATCAGGAAGCCCGAGATCAGAAAAGCGATGTTCGTCACGGCGTTGATCGGTTCCGCCCAGAAGCCGAACCCGATGCGCTCGCAATACCCGTCGATCTGCGCTGTCCAGTCCATCGACATCACTCCGTGGTTTGTTAGGCTCCTGACAACAACAGGAGATACCCCC